>NZ_JAGHQW010000030.1 GCF_017744115.1 Salinisphaera sp. G21_0
GAGTAAGTCCCATGTTCGGTCAGTACATGGTACACAGGGTTGCCTGGTCGGGTGGGTTTTCCAGTGTTCGCCACGGAGCTGCTGCCCTCTGTTGCTATACCGGCCTGCCCGTCCGCCACCGGTTCACCATGGTTATCAGTGGATTCATACCCGATCAGTTCGTAGTACAAAGGGATGTCAGGGGGGGCGGGTTCTTTTTCATTACCCATCAGGGGATTGCTGCCCCCTGTTGCCGTGTTCCCTTGTCTGAATGTTAACGGTTGGTAATGGCTTGGGGGAGCAGGCAGCGGTCTCTTGTTCCTCGGCCTGAACGACAACGGTTGGTAATGATTCCGGGGAGGAGTAGGCAGCTGTCCCTCAGCACGGAGGCGGCCGCTGGGTGAGGGCGGCATGGGTTCCGCGCGGTTACGACCAGCATTAGTTGATGACCTTTGGCTGTAATAGCGGTAGGCGATCACACCGACCAGCAAAAAAATCACCGTGCCCAGGGTGGCGATACAAGCTATAACGGCAGGGCTTGGTGATGCCACTGGCGGTGTTGGTGCGGCAAATGTAGCAGAACCCGGGCCGGAGAAGGTCATTTTTGGTACCTCGGACCCATTTGCTGGAGGCGTTGTCATTGTGACAGAGCCCGGGCTGGTAAAGTTCATGGTGGTGTCTGGTGCTGTGGCCTCGGTGGTTGGGGGCGTTGTCGTGGTGACAGAACCCGAACTGGAAAAGCTCATGGTGGTGTCTGGTGCTGTGGCCAGCGTCCCTGTGATTGGTGTGTCAGGACAATAATTATCGATTTGGTGCTTTAGTTTTGCCAAGTCGGGGGCAATTTCTGTACAGACATCACCCTGCCAACCCTGACACCCCTCGGCAGTGCCTTTTTGTTCGCCATTAACAGGGACATTACAACTAACAGGACAATAATTAACGATTTGGCGCTTTAGTTTTGCTAAGTCGGGGGCAATAACTGTACAGAAATCATTATGACACCCCTCGGCAGTGCCTTTTGGTATGACAGTGACATTACAAATAATCGGTTTATCTCCTCCCGAGATAGTCGCATTGGCATTTTTACTTTCGACAGTGCTAATGATCACCCTGGTGTTGGCGATATTTGCTTTTTCATCTAAGCTTCCTCTTTCATCTAAGCTTCCTACGCCAATACCGGCATTTGCATCCTTTCCCTTGGTGGTAACACTACAGTTCACCGCCATTGTGTTGTCAACGCTCCTTCTACCGTACGATAATAATGATCCAGCCCCAATACCGGCATTTGCCTTACTGCCTGAGGTTATCACCTTGCAGTTCAACGCTGTCGTGTGGTTAACAGTACTGTCCCACGATGATCCAGCCCCAATACCGGCATTTGCATGATTTCCCTTTGTTTTAACATGACAGTTCACCGCTGTCGTGTGGTTAACAGTACTTTCATTCGATACTCCAGCCCCAATACCAGCCCCAAAACCACCCCGAAATTTAAGCTCTCCAATTTTGTCGGTTGTCACCGTGCAGTTCAACGCTGTCGTGTCTGTAACCGTTCCTCCCTCATGCTGATATCCCACCCCAATACCGGCATTTGAAGAATTTCCCTTTGCATTAACATGACAGTTCACCGCCATTATGTTTTTAACGATTCCACCTTTCGAAATTCCCGCACCAATACCGGCATGTACATAAGAACCCTCTGCTGTAACACTACAGTTTACCGCAGTCATGTTAGTAATAGTTCCTCCGCCATTTACTGAGCCCACGCCAATAGCTGCGGATTCTTCATAAACATCGATAAAAACGTCAGCACGTTCAACCCGAATATTACTGATCATGGCTTTGCCACCAGACATTTCACAAGCCACTACCCCGGCCGAATCCTTTGAGGTTATGTTGGCATCACTAAGGGTCAGGTTCTCGATACGGCCCCCAGCGGACAGGTGTTTTACCAGGCAATTCGATAAATTGCCAATAGTACGATAATTGCCGTCCAACTTGCCGGTGAATGGATTGGCTTCAGTGCCAATGGACTGGAGCAATTGGGTAACGTTGATATTCTCAATCAGGCGATATTGTTTTCTGCATGATTCCGCATTACGGCAGATATTGCCCAGGTCCTCGGCATCCCGCACCTCAGACCAGGAGTCAGTGTCAGTGGCGGATGCTGATGCCGCACCGACCGCGGACAGGCCGACCAGAGCCCCCAGTGCCAAGGGTGTGTTTGGCAACTGGCTGGCCCGTAGCGTTGGGGCGGCGGATTTACCAGGCTGTTGTCGTTGGTTCTGTGAGGCTTTTCTGGTTTTGACTTTCGTGTTTTCCAAAGTCTCGTCCGGTGTATTTTCCCTGTGTGTGCCAGGCTCAGGTATCGAACCGTCGAAAGCATTGAACGCATTCAGCTGATCGATGGCAAACCGGCCCACAACCGCCAGGTTGGCAAGATAGCTCAGCAGGCTATTGATTTCTGAAGGCAGGCCGGAATAAGCTGCTATCGCCCGTCCTGCCAGTGCAGTGAACTGCTGGAAATTATTGGTCTCAACGCCCCAAAGATCAATGCCAGCAGCAGAGTCCGCAACATCCTGCACTGGCAGGTGGCGGTGGCTATTGAATGGATCATAGAAGGGATGCAGTGACCGAACAAATGCACTGGCCCCCGATTGGATCACCTCCCACCCTCTCCATCGACCCTCCGGTTCTGTAGTGGGGGTTGTTACAGGTTGCGGGTCGATGACCATGCCTGCCGGGTTTACGCCTGATTGCCGTATCAAAATCATTACCTCATAATAAAGCTGTTTGCGGAGATATTAATCCATTGTCTTATAGGGCAAACACAAAGAAGCAAACAGGTCAGTGATGTTTGACCATTTCTGACACGCAACTGTTTTTTTTTCTACATCGGTAAAGCGTTAATAGGTAAGCGATAACGGTAGCCAGTTTTATGGCAGTGGTAAGAATAATTTGAATTACATGGGGCTTTTTTTTGCTATGAAAATGCAATTACCGGACAGCCTCGTAGCGATGTTGGTGCGGCAAATGTGACAGAACCCGGGCCGTGAGAGGATTCGAACCTCCGACCCTTTCGTCCCGAACGAAATGAGCATTCCTGTAAAATCAACTGGTTAAGTGGTTATTTTTGTTCTCACCGGGTTCTGTAATCCTTTGATGTCTTTATGCCACGCAATGATTTTGTTCTCACTGTTTTTTGCACGACATACAACTTATATTCAAAACAGACACCCCACCGGCAAAGCCACCAGTTTATCCGAAAAGGGCAGCACTCTATCACCGTTGTAAACAATTACCCCCCGCTTAATACTGCCTGTTGCCATGAGCATTTCCAGAGTCGCGAACATCTCTTTTTTGATCGCCATGCCTGCCTTGACCTCAATGCCTGTGGCCTGACCATTATGTCCTGACAGGATAAAGTCCACTTCTCGCTGACTCTTGTGACGATAGTGGAAAAGCTGGCAGTCCTGATCACTGATGGCGATAGACTTCAATAGTTCGGAGCAGACCCAGGCTTCCATTAACGATCCCATAAGATTTCTGTCAGCTTTAATCGCCGCTGCATTTATGCCGCGCAGGAAACACAGCAATCCAGTGTCTACAAAATGCACTTTTGCCTGCTTAATTGCCCGTTTGAGTTCATTCCGATGCCACCCGGGAATTCGCTTTACCAGATACAGGTTTTCAAGGGCTGCAACGTATATATGTGCAGATTTGCTATCCATCTTTATCGCTTTACCAAGACGTGCATAGTTCAGCGCGTCAGAAGTAGAAGACAGTGATTTAATCAGCTGCGCCATTTCATCCAGCTTTTGCAACTGAAAAACTTCTCTTATATCCCGCCGGATAATTGCATCGGTATAAGAGCTGAACCAGCGTGTCCTGTGATTTGCAGAACACTGTATTGCTTCCGGATAACAACCACAAGCTATGGCCGAAATGACCTGATCAAGCTCAAGCAGCACCCGGTCGGGGGAGTAAAATCCACAGACAGTAGCTGGTAGATAATATCATGCTCTTTCTGCCCACCAGCAGGCCTCTCTTCAACTCACTCTAACTGAAGGTGTACAGGGTAAAAAATTCTGCCTGACCAGCCAGTGAATCTGCCAGTGCCGGCAGCGTCATCAGATCGGCGGAGCCAGTCAGGATAAAAGATCCGGGTTGACGGTTTTCATCCACCAGCAGTTTGATCGTGCGAATCAATTCCGGAGCCCGCTGAATTTCATCAATAATGACCGGACGCGGCTGATTACGCAGCAAACCAATAGGGTCATTGCGGGCAACCGTCAGGAAATTTTCATCGTCCAGGGTCAGATAACTGCCGGAACCCTCAGGCTTGAGTGTCTCCAGCAGATGTCGCGCAAGGGTCATTTTGCCAGATTGCCGGGGACCGGTGATAATGGCCACCGGCTTATCCTGCAGGCATTCCCGCAATTTACGCTCAATGGCTCTTGGTATGTAGTCCATAGTAATCCAGTCATGACTAATATGGATTATAAAATCGACCATTATGGATTTATAGTCGGACTAAAATGGATTTTACTGATCATTTATCTGGAATTATCAAGCTTTGCAAGGCTCGATTAAAACGCTGATAGAAGTGAACTTCTGACTGGAAATCCAGCAACACAAAGAAGTATAAAATGAAACTATAAGTTCTTTATTAAAACCAAAATAAAAATATAGTTTCAAAATAGCATTAATCCCAGTAACTGTTGTTCCTGACGATTAATGCCAATTTCATTCGCGTATTGTTGCCAGTTGTCGGTCACACTACGCAGCTCTGTCAATATCTCTTTGGACTGTGTCGCTGACAATTGAAAATAAGGGGCTACTTCCAGCGCCAGATCCAGACTCAACTCATTGGAATAGTCATCAATATTGAGATGCAGACCCGTTGCACCCTGAATCACATTAATATCGTAAGCCGGTGACAACAACCAGCCTGAACTCGCATTGTCCGCCAGTATAAACCCATGATTACGAAGGTGGTCATCACTGTTGGAAACCAGAATATTAAACGCCAGCCGCCGCCAGAGCTGAGCAAGATCAGCCTGTGTGTTTGCCCCTTGCTCAATAAGAAACTGTGCCAGCTCCAGATAGCTTGCTCCATCATCACCATCATAGTAACCCAGCTGAGTCATCGCTGATGAAAAGTGACGCCGCACCTGCCCATAACGATCAAAGCGCTGGGTAAGAAAAGTATGGTGTGAGCTATTAAAACGCTGGATTTTACAGGGTGCCATGTTAATACCGGCATCTGTTGCCATGCGATAAACCAGATACTCCCAGGCACCCACATCATAACCATCATAATGGCTTGGAAATTTCGCCAGCCAAAGCTCATCGCCATCGCTTACACAGGCTTTGGGACGTGCGCCACCTAACGACGACCCGGGAGAAATCAGCATAAACAGCCACTTAAGATAATCCGGGTTATCCAAATCCTGGTTCAGCTCAATCTGACTAACCGCATACTCAAGTTCCCGCAGACTTGAAAATGGTGGGGCAGCCAACCGTTCATTACTATCAAGAAAAGGACCACTGTCGGACAATTTAAACCGCAGCGCCCCCATACGACAGATATCATGCACACCCAGCAGGTAATCCGATTCATTGAGCCGCTGAACACGCCGCCCTTCCTGCCTGGCCAGAACCGCTTCGCGCCTTTGCATCAATAAACGCCCCCAGCGATCTGGACACGAATCCATAAAGACCCGAAAATTGCGCGCATCATTATTAAACTGATCACCGGAGAACAGCTTCAACTGGGGATCTATCTGTACCGCAAATGGTGAACTTAACCAGCTTTCGGCATAAGCAAACCGGTAAACTTCTACACCCCGAACCAGATCAACCTCTAAAATGCCCACCCGTTCGGGCTGTTCCATCGAATGCCAATGGGCATAAACCCAAACAGACTTACTCATAACTGGCACCTTCCCTTTAAAAGGAATCTGAATGACGTTCGTTATTTTTGCGACGGGATGATAGCAGTTCAATATCCTGTAACTTACGGCCAAACTCATCATCCAATGCAACCTTCGCTAAATCTTCAGCCAACCCTAGTGCTGAAAGCACTACCAGGTAATGACCAATGGAAACACCGGGTTCACCCCGGGTGATATTACGAAGGGTCGGCATAGACAGACCGGTACGCTCAGACAATCGGGTTTGGGTGATCTTCCGGCGTTTCATCGCCAGGGCAATATTCTCGCCCAGTGTTTTCAACAGCCGAAGATCCTTGGGAAAAACAACAGCAGAGCGAGAAGACATGAAACTAAACCTTCATAGAAGCCAATTAAATGAAATTATAGTTTCATTTTTATAAAAATCCATTAGACAAGAAGTAATTCTTCTAATAACTGCCCCGGTCTTCATTGATCAACACCAGCTCTACAACCGGCACCTCCCATTGCGAGCATTTATGCATGCCCCGGAAAGCTTCCTCAGAATCCTCCAGACGCCGTCGAACTATGGCAATCACACTCCCCTGTAACGGGGAACCATTGCCCTGATCAAGCTGATGCACAAGGGAGGGATTATTCCGGATCATAGTTTTGGACAGCGCTGCCACGGCCTGACCATCGGCTAACAACAGGATGGCGTCTTTATCCCTTTTCAGGGTTACTGTACAACCCGCATTCAATCCGGCAAGTACCCCATGAATGGGGTGTGCTTCCGGCATTAAGCCAGCGTAACTCAAATAGAGGTCAGCCAACCCCATCAGATAGAATTGTTGCTGTGGGTAATCACCAGAGGGATCCACTGCACGAGTCAGGCACCCATCACCCAGGTCATCAATCAATGGATTATGCACATCCCGACGCTGGCAGATCACCAACTGCTCCATTGACCGGGTCATGCCCACGTAAAATAGCCGACGCTCTTCTTCTATGGCATCGGCATCAGCCGCGATGGTAATGGTTCCTGACCGCCGGGAATGATAAGACAACCATCCCCCATCCAGCATAACCACCACCGGAAACTCCATGCCCTTGGCACCATGTACCGTACCCAGATGGATACCGTCTCCCAGTCTCTGTTCCCGCCGGGTTTCCCGAAGATAGTCGACAATATAAGCCACCAGCGCACTGACCGGTAATTCAGCACCGCCGGTTTCCTCTTCCCAGCTATCCACCAGTGCCATGACTTTCTCCCGCCAAAGCCCCGGAGGCAGGGACAGTGCTTCCAGCCAACGTCGTATGCCATGGCTATCCGCCACATTGTCACAGTGTTCATTCAGGCATCGGAGCGTTTCATCAAATTCACGAATCCGAAAAAGAGGCAGATTCTGGCCACTCTCCAACGGCAGGCTCACAGGCAACCCCGCCTGTTCCAGGGCACTGCGAATATGGGTCAGTTCTTTTTTGGCAATACCGTGACGGGCCAGAATGGCGCATTGACCCCAGTCCAGATCCGGCATCCGCTCTTTCAGACGCTGTAACTCCTGCACCACGGCCAGGGTCTGTTGGCGAATATCAGCACAAACCAGTATCTGCACCCGCCCCCGGACCACAGGATCCAGGCTGTCGAGACTGCCGCCCTCGGGCAAGTGTTGTCGTGCATCATTGATACGAATTTCCTGCCGGGTTTTCATGCGATTGTTATTTTGGTTAATCACGCCATTGGCAACATTGATAATATGACTGGAAGATCGATAGTTCTGCACCAGGTAATGCCGCTGTGCCTGATAATCCTGTTCAAACTGTCGTATGTATTCGACGCTGGCCTGACGAAAACCATAAATACTCTGGTCATCATCCCCCACGGCCATGATGCTCAGTTTCTGCTCTCCCTGTTCCAGGGTGCGCCCGGCAATGGCCGAGATCATCTCATACTGCTGGGCATCTATATCCTGATACTCATCCACCAGAATATGTTCAAAACCTGCCAGCAGGCGCTCCCGGGCCTGGTCACCCAGAATGCCCGGCAACAGGGTTTCACCTTTTAGCAATGCTGTTGCCCCGGGAATCAGCTCATCAAAATTAAAGACATTATTCTGCTGTTTGCCAGCAGACGGACTGCGATTGCCATTACCCCCAATATCCGGAGCCTGAAAGCTGGTTCCGGTCAGACGCATGGCCAGGCCGTGAAAGGTCTGCACCGTCACTTCCCGGGCTTCCCGGCCCAGTAATTGATAAAGCCGCTGGCGTAACGTCACTGCGGCACTGTGGTTATAACAAAGCACCAGAATACTGTACGGCCGAACCCGCTGAACCCTCATCAGATAAGCACAGCGATGGACGACCACCCTTGTCTTCCCGGAACCGGGCCCCGCCAGCACCAGCATATTCTGATCCACCGGAGCCTGAACAATCGCCTGTTGCTGCGGATTACCCAGTGACTCAACAATATCTTTCAGGGACTGCTCACTGGTCGCCAGCTCCAGCAACTTTTTGCGATCCTTAAAGTAACGGTTCAGAAAGCTGGCATTATCCTGCTGAAAATAGTCCTGAACCAGACGCAGCGCCGAAGCCATTTTTTCCAACCCGAGCTTCACGTACTCATTCATTACATGAACCTGAGATATACGGGCCTTGTAATGACGGAACAGCGGATCGTAATCTCCTTTGTTATAGCGTCGACTGCGGGCTTCATTGTTCATCTTCAACGTCATGGCCTGGCGGAAAACAGCTAACCCCTGCTGAAGAATAATGGCACCCTGCTCGTGCAAAAAAAGCAGTCCACGCTCCAGCGCTGCCAGCTCTTTGCCTTCACGAATATCCAGCGTCATATCCTGTTTGACACTGTCCAGCAGTGATTCCAGGGAAAACTCCACCAGCACCTCACTCCGGGAAGACTGCTCAGAATCTTTAACCGATCGGATCAGTGCAATCAGGATATGCTGGGACAGAGCGTGTCGTTTTTCCATGGTTGCCAGAATGTTGGCCCAGCTACGGCATAGCCTGAGGCTGTAATGATCTTTGTAGATGTACCTGAATTCAACGCTGCCTATGGACGACGACAGCCCTTTACCATCTTCGCCCAGACTTTTCAGCAGATTTCTCAACAGGTCAGGATTGGCATAATCCAGCCCTTGGTCCACCAGCACCTGATTCAACTGGCGCAAATCCAATGGAAAGGGTTCTTTTTCATGGTCATCGGGATGGGCTTCCCGCAGGCTACCCAGCATGGCCTTTTCTAACCGGCACAATTTCTGGTAGACATCCCGGGCATTATTTCGCCCCTTGGGCCGGAGAAAAGCAGTCATCAATAACCCGTTGGAGACCAACCCCACATCCGCCATCTGATTAAGTATGGTCATGATATCGGTAGTATTCAGCGGGGTAGCTTTATCCTGCGCTTTCAGGTGACGGCCAATATCCTCCGCCAGCAGATCCGCACTCACGCCCTCATCGGGATCGGCATTAATCAGGGCCGAGAGCACCATTATCCACTTTTTCCGGTTAGTGTCGGACAGCTGTAAGGTATCCAGCTTTTCCTCTGCCTCTTCCAGGGTACTGAACAGGGGTTTGCCCTGGAACACCTGGTTGGCGTTTTCATTTCTTTCCAGGTAACCACCACGCTCCAGCCAGGCAATGGCCGTTTTTACCTTGGTATCTGCTGATCGGTCATCCAGGTCAAAAGAAGTATCCACGTCATCGGAACGCAATAGCTCGCCGGACGTAATCACAATATCCTTCCCCGGCTGTTTTTCCAGTCGCCTCAGTCCACGCAAAATCTGTTGAATATCATTCAGATGAACTTCAGACAGAGCCCCCAACTTGAACTGGGTTTCAATATCCTGATGGTCAAACAGCAATATACACTCGGCAGGTTGCTCATCACGACCGGCACGCCCCGCCTCTTGCAGATAGTTTTCCAGAGAGCCGGGAATATCCGCATGAATCACCAGCCGCACATTATCTTTATCCACCCCCATGCCAAAAGCGTTGGTGGCACAGATAATGTCAATCCTCCCAAGGATAAAACCTTCCAGAATCACTTTTTTGGCGGGAACGTCCAGGCCACCATGAAAATGACTAACGGTCAGCGACCTTTGCGTTTCTTCAGAGTACTGATTAAGTGCCTTCGACAGAAACTGCGCCAGCTCCTCGGTATTCTTACGGGTGGCACAATAAACAACACAACAACCATTCTCCGGCAGGCGCTCCATAATCAGTTCCGACACCCGGCCATATTTAGCCGCATGGGTAACCAGGTGCACTTCATAAGCAAGGTTGGAACGCTCAACGCCCCCCTGAAACAGGGTCAGGGACTGCCCAAGATGGCTGGAAAAATGGTCACGGATATCATCTATCACATCGTGTTTCGCGGTTGCGGTGTAGCAGGCTACCGGAGGCAGTGGCTGTTTACTGTTAAGCGACTGCTCCCGAATAAATCGTCCCGCATAAAGATAATCCGGCCGAAAGTCATGCCCCCACTTTGACAGGCAATGGGCTTCATCAAATACCCAGCAGCCTATTTCCCGCTGGCTAAGGGTCTTAATTACCGACTTGTTTCGTAACTGTTCCGGCGACAGATACAGCAGGCCAATATCGCCGAGGCGCACCTGTTCCAGAATAGCCCCGCGCTCCGGAGGCGTTAACATACCGTAAATAGCAGCAACGGCTATGGAGCCGGTTTTCTTTTTCAGGTTATCCACCTGGTCTTTCATCAATGCCTGCAACGGCGAAATAATCACCGTCAGCAAACCACGGCGGTAATAACGCACCAGACCGGGAATCTGAAAGCAAATGGATTTACCGCCGCCAGTAGGCAAAATACCCAGCAACGGCTGGTCATTCATGCCCTCAAGCACAAGATCCCGCTGCAGCGGTTGCCCTTCTTTGGTTTTGCGGTAATCCGGATAATTAAAGTAGCGCTGAAGCTGCCTCACCGGGTCATGATTTTCTGCACAGTAACTGCACGACTCATCACCACAGTGCTGATCCCGGAGCTGCTTGAGGAGATTGGGTATCTCCGGAAAACGATGACGGACCCAACCCGGTATCACCGAATTGCCTCCGGATACTTTCAACCAGGCGACACAATAGGGCAACAGCACCCGCATTCGGGTTTCGGGCAAGTGCCGTATAGCCACACGACGGATCTACTTTGGGCAAACCAGACCTTTGCATAACCGCACCAGGGCCTGTAACACGTCCGGGCCAGCGGTAAACGGCCGATCAATCAATGTCTGGAAAACCGCAGACATCCCCTCGAATGATGCCCCGATAACCTCCGGCAGCTCATCACCAGATTGCCCAGAATGCTCATCCTGTGGCTGGCCAGTGGCAAAGCAGAAATGATAGAACCGAATCAGGTCAGGCTCGTTCTGTGCAGTCTCCCAGAAACTCTGATATTGCTCGACAAAGATAGACAGTGCCAGCCGGGCATCCGCCACCGGGTCATTAATGGCATCTTTGACCAGTTTATAATCTTTCACCAATCGGTGATAAGGATTACGGGGGAAAGCCAGGGGAGACAGGAATAAGGTATCAATCACCGGTTTGGACAATAGCTGCAAACCGGGCTGAAGAGATTGCAATACCGGCAAATCATGGCCGATCAGATTATGGCCGAGGACAAAACGGCAAGGCTGACAAAAGGCATCCAGCCCCTGCAAGGCAGCCATCACCTCTTTTCGCTTGCCTCCCTGGTACTCAAACTGCTGTATCCGGTCACTGAGGACCGGAGCTTCAGGGTGACCGATAACCGGATTATAATAAGCTCCGATATGGCGGATAGCTCCCTGGCTTGTGGTTTCCAGATCAAGGGCAATAATCTCCGCAAGCAAAGCCTGTAATTCTGGACTGTTAAACACAGCGACTTCTTTTTGATGGTGCTCTTTATTGAGGTCGTTACCGAAGTCAGGCGTTGAAGAGCCGGAGGTATCAGACTGGCTGCTGGTCATAATGTATCGTCCGTAAGATACAAAGTATTCTAATTCGACAGCCTGTCCAAAAGAAACAGGACAGAATGATCAGCCCTTTCTCGGTGTAACAACGCATTCTGAAAAATCCGGGGATACAAGTAAAGTCATGTCATGACTTTGCTGCTGACTCAGTGTGGTGTGCACTCACACTGAGTTGAGTGATTGCGGAATAAGACAAAACCTTGCAGAATCGGACAATCCCCAGCAGAGTTAATAGTGTAACTCTTCGCTAAAACCATAATTCAAGCATCAAAAGTCATGTATTCAACTATCCTTGGCAGATGCTTGATATCTCCCCTGAACCTGAATGCACTTCGGGTCAACCCGGCACTCCCTTCAGTCTTGTTCAAGTCAGCTTGACCAAGCAGGAATGCATTGATCTCAAATGGCAGGTCAATCATTGGAGAAGGTGAGGGAACACTTGTCTGCGACCGGTATTCAGCCTACAAAAAATTGGCCAAAGACCATCCGCTGATTTTTCTGGCATTCTGCTGGGCTCATGTCAGGAGAGACTTCATTGATGCCTGTCGTGGCGACTCGGATCTGTATAAATGGAGCACAGTCTGGGTAAATAGAATTGGTCGTTTGTATTACTTAAACGAGCAGCGACTTCTGGTTCGGAATGATCCGCAGCAGTGGCTAACACGACAGTTGAGGCTGGAAAAGCAAGTTGAGCTTATAACCTCTCAGCGGGACCAGGAGCTGACACGCCCAAGGCTGGCTCCAAAGGCAAGGAAAGTGTTGGAGAGCCTGGCAAATCATTGGGAAGGGCTTGTCCGGTTTATTCAGAATCCGGATGTCCCTATGGACAACAATATCGCTGAGCAGACATTACGCGGCCCGGTGGTTGGAAGAAAAAACTACTACGGTAGCGGAAGTGAGTGGAGTACAGAACTGGCTGCGTGGCTCTTTACTGTTCTGACGACCCTTAAGCTCTGGAAAATAAATCAGAAGCTGTGGCTGACAGGTTATCTTGAAGCTTGCATTGCCAATGACCGGCAACCGCCAGAAGATTTAAGTCAGTGGATTCCCTGGCTGATGGATGAAAGTCGCCTCAACGAATTACGAATCCATGACCCGCCTGCCAGCTAAGGTCAATCCAGTCTGAAGGTCTTATGGGGCGGGGTATCCCTGCGTGACTGGGATTAGCGAATAGTTACATTGGTTGGGGTTTAATACTCGTAACCCTTTGATTTCCCTGGTCGGCGTGAGAGGATTCGAACCTCCGACCCTTTCGTCCCGAACGAAATGCGCTACCAGGCTGCGCTACACGCCGAAGCCAGAGCTATTCTAGACATGCAGACGAAACTGTCAATGGCAGCAGAGAAGAATTGAGTAAAGCTTTTAAGAAGAGAAGCAAAGAAAGGAAAATGGTCGGGGTAGAGAGATTCGAACTCCCGACATCCTGCTCCCAAAGCAGGCGCGCTACCAGACTGCGCTATACCCCGTTAGATGAACCCTATCATATTGTTTTTGAACGATAAGTCAACAGCTATCAGTAAACCATGTCTATTTTTTAAACTTGCTGGCTAAAAGCTGTTGATACCAATCTGCCTTGGGCTGGTTAATCAGAATCTATGTTGGCCGCATTAACACTGGCATCCACAGTTAATGTCGTAATATCACCCTGGATGATGTCAAGCGGTCTTTCATGATTGAGCCTCAGCTATGCACTATCTCTCAATTTACGGCACTTTTTCAAGGTATCAGCTATGAGGAATGCCAGTTCCAGCGCCTGATCGGCATTCAGGCGAGGATCACAGTGGGTATGATAACGATTGCCCAGATGATCTTCCGTCACGGCATTGGCACCGCCCACGCACTCTGTCACATTCTGGCCGGTCATTTCAAAGTGAACGCCACCGGCATAGGTTCCCTCGGCGCGATGAGCCGCGAAGAACTGCTCAACTTCTGAGAGAATTTTCGACACTTCACGGGTTTTATAACCATTGCTGGCCTTGTAGGTATTCCCGTGCATTGGATCACAGCTCCAGAGCACATTGCGCCCTTCACGCTGAACAGCTTTCAGCAATGGCGGCAAGCCTTTCTCCAGGTTGTCAGCCCCCATGCGGACAATGATGTTCAATTTGCCGGGAATATTCTCCGGGTTGATCCGGTCAATCAGTCGAATCAGGTCATCCGGTGGCAGGGTTGGGCCTGCTTTCAAGCCAATCGGGTTTTGAATACCACGGACAAACTCAACATGACCACCATCGACCTGACGGGTTCGGTCACCCACCCAGAGCATATGGGCTGAGCAGTCATACCAGTTACCGGACAGGCTATCACGGCGGGTCAGCGCCTGCTCGTAAGGCAGCAACAACGACTCATGGGAGGTATAAAATGCGGTTTCACGGATGGTGGATGAATGCTCTGCTGAAATGCCGCAGGCTCTCATAAAATCCAGCGATTCATCAATTCGGTCAGCCATGTTGCGGTATTGATCGGTCTGTGGGCTGTTTGCAACAAAGTCCAGATTCCAGGCATGCACCTGTTCCAGAGAGGCCAGGCCACCCTGGGCAAAAGCTCGCAGCAGGTTCAGGGTGGCAGCCGCCTGGTGATAGGCCTGCAGCATTCTCTGGGGGTCCGGATTACGAGCCGCCGGGGTAAACTCGGTGCCGTTAATGATATCACCGCGATAGATCGGCAATTCAACACCATTGATGGTTTCAGTGCCAGAAGTTCTTGGCTTGGCAAATTGGCCGGCCAAACGCCCTACTTTGATCACCGGGCAGGCAGCCCCAAAGGTGAGCACTACCGCCATCTGCATCATGACTTTAAACGTGTCGCGGATGTTATTGGCCGAGAATTCCAGGAAGCTTTCTGCACAGTCCCCCCCCTGCAGCAGAAATGCTTTACCTTCGGTCGCTTCTGCCAGCCGGTTTCTCAATTCATTCACTTCACCAGCAAAAACCAGCGGTGGCATGACAGCAAGTTCCTGTTCAACCCGGCTCAATTTTTCCTGGTCGGGATATTCCGGCAGCTGGAGCAACGGCATATGTCTCCAGCTATCAACAGTCCATGAATTCATTAAGTCACCAGCTCTTTCACACTCGCTAAAAACAGTTATTCTACCTGAATACATCATCAAGGCTGAGAGGTTTTCTCATGAATAATTATGGAAGATATATCAAGAATTATCGCTGATTAGCCGAATTTAAGACTTTACAGACCCTATCTGGTTTGTTACAAGTTCTGACCGAACAATAATACGTATACATACTTATCACTATGAATTCTTCACTGCTTGCCATGATTAACATGAAACCCGGCACCATTATGATGCTCCGGGGGGGTTATCGTGGATAGCTGAAAAGCAGAAACGAGCCCCCGCACCCTAACCGGTCCGGGGGCTTTTTTATGACCATTTGCCACTGACAGGAAATGACAGCGTGAACGAGTTGAACCTTCGACTGATCACCACCAGTGATCCCGGCAGCCTTGAACAAATTCTCCAGTGCAGCAGCGAGAATGGGTTACACCTGAAAAGTTTTGTTGCTGAGCTGAACAGCAAAAAAGATCAGTATGAAATCAAGATGTGCGTTTCCGGTTTTACCAGTCAGCATCAGATTGTTGGCAGGCTGGCTCAGCAGAAACACATCCGTGAGCTGAGCCCGATAAAATCCCGTGGGTTGCCCTGAATGACACTAAGCTATTGACCTCTGGCGACAGGATGCCGGGGGTCTGTTATCCATTCGCTCCATGAGCCGGGGTACAGTGTGGCACCTGGCAAGCCCGCAAGCTCCATGGCAAAAATATTGTGACAGGCGGTAACACCGGAACCACAGTAGAAGACAGGCCGGGAGTCGTCGCTAACCAGTGCAGTAAATAGTTCCCGCAAGTGATCCGCTGAAAGAAAGCGGCCATCTTCATCCAGGTTTTTGGCGAATGGATGGCATACCGCCCCGGGAATGTGCCCAGCCTGCGAGTCCAGAGTTTCTTCTTCTCCACAGAATCGTTCATAAGCCCTGGCATCAATCAGTTTATACCTGAGGCTATTTCCTTCAGTTTCTATCTGCGCCATCAGATCCTGCGCTGAAACCGTTGGCATATGTCCCATGGTAAAATCAGCCTGACTTTCTGCCACCCCAGACACATCGTTGGTCACAGGATAACGGCCCGCCTGCCAGGCTTTCATGCCACCATGCAGAATCATAGCCTGAGAGATTCCCGCCCAGCGTAACAGCCACCAGGCCCTTGCGGCCATGGCATGACCGCCATCATCATAGACAACGACCTGAGAGTGCTTATCAATTCCCCAACGACGGAGTGTTGCCTGCCAGTCTGCCGACTCGGGCAGTGGATGCCTGCCGGTTTTACCGGGAATAATCAAACCGGAGAGATCTGCTTCAAGATCAGCATGGAGCCCTCCCGGAATATGTCCCTGGTGATACATAGCCAGCCCCTGTTTCGGATCGGCGAGACTGAATCGAGCATCCAGAACCACCAGGTGCTGATCGTTCAACAGGGTAGCCAGCATCTCCGGCTCTATTAATAAAGGCATCTACTTACCTCTGTCTGGCTGCTAACCAAGCGGAACCCAGTGCAGCTAACACACCACTATGAAACATTTATGAAGGTTTACTTTTCTTGTCACACAGTAAAAAAATGATAATGGCTTTGCAACCAGTCCTGATAACTGTGCTTCAAAGGGAGGAATAGTTCGGAGAAAAGGAAAGTTAAGAAGAGAAATAAAACCCACCAGCAGAGCTGGCGGGGTCACATCCGTGTGACAAGTGCATCCATGCAAGGTTTACGTTATCAATACACTCGTGATGGCAATAGCAGTGATTACGCGAAAAAACGTGAGATATGTCTCACACTTTCATCATTTCCCGGTTGCAGGCTTGTCCACTACCTTGTCGTCACGAAGTACTTTTTCCAAAAGCAGGTTGCTCAACTCTCCGTTATCCGGCGTTTCCAGAATGATTCGGGTTTCTTCGGAAGACTCGTCAAATTCCATGCCTGAAGAGTAAGCAGGCTCTTCCACCGGCGTGTCTATGACCTCCTGCTGTATCGGAATGACTTCCGTTACGGGCAATGGTTCAGGCTCATCCTTTTTAGCCAGCAAAAACCAGCCAGTCACACCCAGAGCCAGAAGAGCCGCCAGCACTATTGCAATTGTCTTGTTACTCATGCCCATCCTCACCCATAGCCGGAAAGCTTCCAAAACTTATTCAAGAGCGGAGACGAGCCCCCGCTCCACCAAACTATCGCGTTCGAACAACCCGAGTCGTGTTACCCTGCGTTAAAACCTTTACCGCATCACCCACCTGCAAAGGCGCTTTTGGGTTGACGGCCTGAACCACTGAAATATATTTACCGCCATCAAGCCGAATGGTCATTTCAATGCCCTGCTGTGTGGTCAGCTGCTTTTCAGCCCTGCTCCCCAGCACACCACCGGCAACTCCGCCCAGGATAGCCGCAATATCACTGCCTCTGCCACCACCAACACCGGATCCTGCAATACCACCAATGGCTGCACCGGCCACAGTACCCACAGCACCTTCTGTGCCTTCCAGTTTTACATATTGCAGCTCGGAAATAGTGCCAAAACTGACCTGCTGAATTCGCCGGGCCTCACTGCTTGAATAGGTTGTCCCTGTGCTGTCCGTCATACACCCTGACAACAGAGCAAAAGTGATGGGCAATATGGCCCAATAGCGTCTCAAATTCATGTCTTTAACTCCTTTTTGGGTTAACAGGAAAGAGCTTTCCTGTTAACCAACCCAGACTCTCGCGTTCCGGAACATTCTCATCAACGGAGCATCTTCACCCCAGTGTTCCGGATGCCAGCTGTTTTGAACCGTACGGAATACCCGCTCAGGGTGGGGCATCATAATAGTTACCCGGCCATCGGCGGAAGTCAGGCCAGTAATTCCCTGCACCGAGCCGTTGGGGTTGTACGGATAACGTGTGGTGGGCCTGCCCTGGTTATCCACAAACTGCAAAGACACCTGACCACTGTTCGCCAGCCGCTCCAGGTGAGACGGATCGGCAAACTCGGCATGCCCTTCCCCATGAGCGACAGCAATTGGCATACGGGCACCCTCCATCCCCCGGAAGAAGATTGAATGGCTCTTCTGAACCTCAACCATCGCCACCCGGGCCTCAAACTGCTCAGACTGGTTGCGGACAAAGTGAGGCCAGTAGTCAGCACCGGGAATCAGGTCATGCAGATTGGAGAGCATCTGACAGCCGTTGCATACACCCAGGGCAAAACTGTCGCGACGATCGAAGAAGCGGGCAAACTGATCACGGGCCAGTTCATTAAAGAGAATCGACTTGGCCCAGCCTTCTCCAGCCCCCAGAACATCCCCATAAGAGAAGCCACCACAGGCCACCAGACCTTTAAATTCATCCAGAGTGCGTCGACCGGACAGGATATCACTCATGTGCACATCAACCGTTTTGAAACCGGCACGGTCAAAGGCTGCGGCCATTTCTATCTGACCATTGACGCCCTGCTCCCGCAAAATGGCCATGGCTGGACGAACACCGGTGTTGATATAAGGTGCCGCCACATCCAGGGAGATATCGTAAGGTAGAGAGGCATGAAGCCCATCATCATGATCGTCCAGCAGGTTATCAAACTCCTGTCGTGCACACTCTGCGTTGTCCCGCAGCGCCTGAATGCGATAGCTGGTTTCTGCCCACCAGCGCTGGAACTTGATCCGGCTTTCACTGACCAGCTCGGAACCATTGAACCGGAACGATACCCGCTGGCCAGCAGCCAGGGTACCAATGGTGTGAGAACAGGCAGCAAGACCATGCTGAGCCAGGATATCCTTAACAAGACCTTTCTCACGGTGACGCACCTGGATAACGGCACCCAGCTCTTCATTAAACAGAGCTGGCAGAACCATGGACTTGTTGCCAGCCAACTTATCCAGATCAACAGCAATACCGGTATGGCCAGCAAAAGCCATCTCAATCAGGGTGGCAAACAGGCCACCGTCGGAGCGGTCGTGGTAGGCCAGCAGCAGATCCCTATCCATCAGTTCCTGAATGGCATTAAAAAATCCTTTCAGGTCTTCCGGAGAGTTAACGTCCGGTGCCGAGTCGCCTACCTGACCATACACCTGGGCCAGTGCTGAACCACCCAGTCGGTTATGGTCACGGCCAAGGTCAATCAACAGCAGATCAGTATTACCCTGATCCGTCCTCAGTTGGGGCGTCACCGTCTTGCGAATATCCCGGACCGGGGCGAATGCCGAGATAATTAGCGACAGTGGTGAAGTAACACGCTTATCTTCACCATTTTCCTGCCATTGGGTGTTCATGGACATGGAGTCTTTACCCACCGGAATAGCAATACCCAGTGCCGGGCAAAGCTCCATACCCACGGCTTTAACCGTATCAAACAGGTTTTCATCTTCACCGGGATGACCTGCTGCTGCCATCCAGTTGGCCGACAGTTTGATATCGCCGATTTTACCAATACGGGCCGCAGCAATATTAGTGATCGCCTCACCAATCGCCATTCGACCGGAAGCAGGGGCATTGATCAGGGCAAGCGGTGTACGCTCCCCCATGGACATGGCTTCGCCGGTATAGCCCTGAAAAGCCGTTGCGGTCACCGCGCAGTCAGCCACAGGTACCTGCCAGGGGCCCACCATCTGGTCACGATTAACCAGGCCGGTAATGGTTCGGTCGCCAATGGTGATCAGGAAGTTCTTGCTGGCCACCGATGGCAGTTTTAATACCCGCTCCATCGCTTCCAGCAGCTTGATGTCGCTCAGGTCCAGGGGATCACGCTCGAACGACTGACGTTGAATCTCACGGTGCATCCTGGGTGGTTTACCCAGCAGCACATCCAGCGGCATATCCACCGGGTGATTATTGAAGTGGCTGTCATCCAGCAGCAGCCGTTGCTCTTGGGTCGCTTCACCCACCACGGCATAAGGACAGCGTTCCTGCTGACAGATTTCTTCGAAGCGGGGAAGGTCTTCTGCCGCCACCGCCATCACATAGCGTTCCTGGGACTCATTACACCAGAGCGCCAGCGGCGACATGCCCGGTTCATCATTATGAATGGCACGCAACTGAAAGTGACCGCCGCGGCCACCATCACTGACCAGTTCAGGCAGTGCGTTGGATAGTCCACCGGCTCCCACATCGTGAATGAATGCGATGGGGTTCCTGTCCCCCTGCTGCCAGCAACGGTCGATTACCTCCTGGCAACGGCGCTCCATTTCCGGGTTGTCTCGCTGTACACTGGCAAAGTCCAGATCTTCCTGACCTTCACCGGAGGTCATGGACGAGGCCGCGCCGCCGCCCAGGCCAATCTGCATGGCGGGACCGCCCAGGACAATCAGCCTGGCACCCACCGGGATCTCCCCTTTTTCAACGTGCTCAGCTTTGATATTGCCAAGACCACCGGCCAGCATAATGGGCTTGTGATAGCCACGAACCTCATAGCCTGCAACGCCTTTGACACTGGCCTCAAAGGTACGGAAATAGCCACACAGGTTTGGACGACCAAACTCATTATTAAAACCGGCACCGCCCAATGGGCCATCGATCATGATTTCCAGCGGCGAGACAATGCGGTCTGGCTTGCCATAATCCTGTTCCCAGGGCTGTTCGTAGCCGGGAATTTTCAGGTTAGATACGGTAAACCCGGTCAGCCCGGCCTTGGGCCTGGATCCCTTGCCGGTGGCACCTTCATCGCGAATTTCACCACCGGAACCGGTGGCGGCACCCGCCCATGGCGCGATGGCCGTCGGGTGGTTGTGGGTTTCTACCTTCATGAGGATATGAATATCTTCCTCATTAAAACCATATTCACGGCTGTCAGGTTCCGGGTAAAAACGCTTTGCCTGGAAACCTTCAATGACCGAGGCGTTATCTTTATAAGCTGACAGCACCCCTTCACTGTGCAAGGCGTGAGTGTTTCGGATCATCTTGAACAGGGAAAGATCCTGAGCTTCCCCATCAATACTCCAGGAGGCATTAAAAATTTTATGCCGACAGTGTTCCGAGTTCGCCTGGGCAAACATCATCAACTCAACATCCGTAGGATCCCGCTGGAGTTTTTGATAGCTCTCTACCAGATAGTCGATTTCATCCTCAGCCAGTGCCAGGCCCAGGGAAAGATTAGCCGCAGCCAGTGCCTCTTTGCCGCCTTCCAGAACGGACACAGTGGTCATTGGAGCTGGCTCGGACACAGCAAACAGCTTGGTAATTTCACCCTCATCACGGAAGACGGCCTGGGTCATCCGGTCATGGAGCAAATCTGCAATCCGGGTTTCCTGATCCCCCGATAAACGGGCATCCGCAAACACCACAAACCGAACACCTCGCTCGATTCGCTGGATCATACCGAGGCCACAATTGTGAGCAATATCGGATGCTTTACTGGACCAGGGGGAAATCGTACCCGGACGGGGAACCACCAGAAATTCTGCCCTGGAAGAAAAGCTGTCAGGCTCTATCTGTTGAATCTTTGGGCCGTAAGTCAACAGTCTGGCCAGAATATCAGACTGCCTCTCACTCAGACCTTCCGCACAGGACGACTGGATTTTCACATAATGCTGGAATTCAGCAACAACACAGGAGATCTCTGGCACTTGGCTCTGCAGCTGAGCAAGCAGCTTTTGACGGCGGAACTGGGAAAGTGCAGGGGTGCCACGCAGTATCAGCATGTTCTGGTCTGTCCTCGGGCCAATTAACAGCTAGTGAGGAGCTACAGCCCGGATGAGCTAATAATAAACATCAGGAAGCCCGCATGAGTGACTACTTCCTGATTGGATTACAAGCCAGTCCTTATGCTATAGCCTCTCAACACAGGGGGATGATCAAAAGCTGCCTATAATAATCGAAACCGGCCTTCGGAAACCAGCAGTCACCGGCTATTTATCAACAAAAGGCAGCTTTCCTCGCTGTTCACGAATCTGCTGACGGCGAAAACGAAAAAACTCGCTGATCATCGAACTGCATTCATCCTGAAGGACACCTCCGGTAACCTCTACCCGGTGGTTCATCTGAGGCTGCTCAAGAACCCTTGCGGCACTGACAATGGCTCCGGCCTTGGGTTCTGTTGCGCCGTAGATCAGGCGACGAATCCGACTGTGGACAATAGCACCCGCACACATGGTACAGGGCTCCAGCGTAACATAGAGGTCACAATCCATCAGACGGTAGTTGCCAATGGCTGCAGCCGCTGACTGAAGTACCAGAATTTCAGCATGAGCAATGGGATTACAGGATGAAATAGGTTGATTACACGCCCGGGCGATAATCTGACCCTCCTTAACTACGACAGCACCGACGGGAACCTCGCCCAGGGTACGGCCTTTATCAGCTTCCAGCAGGGCTTCTTTCATCCAAATGGTGTCATCAATCACAAACTATCTACCAAACCTGACAATCTTGAGTGATTTGGCATCATGAAGTAAAACGGCAGGCTTTTCATCCCCTGATTTGCGAATTTATTTCAGCTTTTTATGAAATGTGATAATCCGCCGATTAAATCTATGGAATTTTTTCCCATGGCGAATGTCTGAGCTATATATAGTGTCTAAGCTATAAATAGCCTATCAAAAATAAATTGTTCAATTATGAAAAATAAATCACTGGAGGGAAGGGCCTGATGTCTTTCAAGCAGAATGTAGAACAGCATCTACAACACTTTGCCCAGAGCATCGGCCTGGGAGAACTCAAATTAAACGAACACGATGCCTGCGGGTTGTGTTTTGACGATACCCTGATTGTGAACATGGAGTATCTGGAAGATGATGAGGCACTGGTATTTGTTGCTTCTGTCAGACCCATGATTACCCATGACAGTCCGGAGAAAACCACACTGCTGGAAAAAATGTGTTCACTGAACCTCCAGCACCATAGCATGCAGGGTGCCTTTCTGGCTTTGAACCATGACAAAACTGAAGTACTGCTGATTCGCTCCCTGCAGGCTTCCTGCGATTACGGCTTATTTGAGTCCACCCTGGAAAAGTTCGTCAACACTCTGGAATGGTGTGTCAGTGAGCTGGATGAGTCCAAGCAGGACCAGACTTCTTCAACATCCACACCTCCCCGTCCCCAAAGCGGTCCCGGAGGGGCACCCGGAGGCCCGGGCGATATGGGAATGATGGTGTAACTCCCAAAATACTCAATACCATGAAGGGCTTTCACAGCCCTTCTTTTATTTTACGTCCCCTATCTGCATTTATTTTACCAACACCATTTCAGCTCGAAATCATCAGGCCGAAAAGAGAAATAGCAGCCTGTAATGGATTCGGGAATCCTTTATCCAGTTTTTCAGCCACGTATTGAGTAGAGCAACTATACTCTGCCGCGTCTGGATAATAACTCCATGCTGTCAGGGCAGGTAATGCTGCATTTCTGGATATGGAGAGTAGAAGGATCTCGACAGCAGCATATCCATAGCAAGAAAAATAATGGAGGCATCAAGTTGGCTCAAACTTTTAACTATCTCACCAATGCACTGCAAAGTACCGTGGAAAGCGGCAGGCTGATTGATATCCGTGGCCGTGTTACTGAAGTTCAGGGCATGATCATCAAAGCGGCGGTACCTGGTGTCAAAATCGGTGAGCTCTGCGAGCTGGTATCCCCCAATAACCCTGATGACAGTGACCGGAATTCATACGCTGAAGTGGTCGGTTTCCAGGGACATGAGACAGTGCTATCCCCCCTGGGTGAAATTATGGGGATCTCCTCCACCACTGAAGTTATTCCAACCGGCAAAGTACATCATGTAGCTGTTGGCCCTCACCTGCTAGGGCATGTGCTGGACGGTATGGGCAACCCATTAAACCCTGACGCATTTAATGGTATTGAGCCTGAAGCTCATTACCCGGTATATACCGATGCCCCCGACCCTATGACCCGAAGAATTATTGACCACCCCATTCCCCTGGGCGTTAAAGCCATTGATGGCGTTCTAACCTGTGGTGAAGGGCAGAGAATGGGTATCTTTGCAGCGGCCGGTGGTGGTAAGAGTACCCTGTTGTCCATGCTGGTTAAGGGAGCGGAAGTGGATGTTACCGTGCTGGCCCTGATCGGTGAACGGGGACGGGAGCTGCGGGAGTTTATCGAGCACGACCTTGGCCCGGAGGGAGTTAAGAAATCGGTTATTATTGTGGCAACCTCCGACAAATCCTCCATGGAGCGTTCCAAAGCCGCGTACACCGCAACAGCCGTTGCTGAGTTTTTTCGTGATAAAGGCAAACGGGTTCTACTGCTCATGGACTCTGTCACCCGTTTTGCCCGTGCCCAGCGTGAAATCGGACTGGCCGCCGGAGAACCACCGACCCGCCGGGGTTTCCCGCCTTCGGTATTTGCCACCCTCCCCAAGCTGATGGAACGTACCGGGATGTCAGATGTAGGCTCTATTACGGCACTCTATACCGTGCTGGTTGAAGGGGATGACATGACAGAGCCGGTAGCGGATGAAACCCGCTCGATTCTTGATGGTCATATTATTCTCTCCCGAAAGCTGGCCGCATCCGGGCACTACCCGGCGATTGATGTGCTGGCCAGTGCCAGCCGTGTCATGAATGCCATTACTACCGAAGACCACCGGGCGGCGGTCAGTCGGGCAAGAGCCCTGATGTCCAAATATGAAGATATTGAGTTACTGGTAAAAGTCGGGGAATACAAACAGGGTGCTGACCCACTGGCCGACGAGGCAATTCAGAAAATTGAAACCATCCGCTCCTTTCTCAAGCAGAGAACGGATGAACTGATGCCCCTTGACCAGACAATTGCCCAATTACAGCAAATCGTAGGTTACTGAGAAGATGCTGCATGATCTGCTGAAGGTTAAAAATATACGGGAGGAATCGGCTGAACGGGAGGTGAAGCGCTGTCAGCATGAGCTGGATCTTGCCCATCAGGAGGTCGAACAACGCAAGCAGGAAGTGGCACAACGTCAAAAGGATCTGGAAGAGTATATTGTATGGCGCAGTCAAGAAGAACAGCGGCTATACGATAATATTATGAACACCAGTGTTCAGCAGCATGATCTGGATCTGCTGAAGCAGAAAGTTGCCATGTTACGGGAGAAAGATGCCTCTCTGGAACAGGCCATTGCCGATGCAGAACAACGGGTGGTAGAAGCACAACAACAGGTAGTCAAAGCGGAGCAGATCCTGGAAGAAGCGAGACAGGCTCACTTTAAAGCCAAGATGGCTGTGGAGAAGTTTGAGGAGTTCTGCAAGGTTCAGGATGAAGAGGCTGAGAAAGAGGCCAAACGTCTTGAAGATCTGGAAATGGAAGAATTTACCGTTAAATCCAAGGAATAGGAGTTAATCATCATGTCAACGCACGGCGTGAATCAAACCAACACTCAGCCAACTCCACCCCCGCAACAGAATGATGCTAACCAGCAAAGTCGCAATGTATCCGATAAGCAGGCTAACGACTTTGCGGATCGCATGGCAAAAGAAAAGCGTGGCAAAGAGAAAAAAACGGGTGGCGATAAGGAGCAAAGCCTGGAAAGTCTGGAAAGCCTGCTGGCCGAGCGGAACAAAAGTTCTAAGAATGCCATCAGGGGACGCCAGGAAAAAGGTTCTCGCGAAGGTTCTCAGGAAGAGAAGAGCAATGAGAACATGTTCAAGAATACCCGCGAAGACACCTCTGAGCAGGTCATGGTCAATAACACCCAGAACCCGATTAAAGCCGATACCCAGCTTCAGACCCAGATTCGTGAGATCCAGCAGACCAGTAGCGTAAAAGAAGTTGATACGGCACTTCAGAAGATGGCCGATCAAATACAGGTTTCTGCCAAGGATGCGGTGAATGGGGCTGAGGTTCGCATATCCCTGAAAGACAATGTGCTGCCGGGTACCGAGATCAGAATCCAGAGACACGGTGGCGAGTTGACAGTCACCATGAACACCACATCAGCAGAAGCTGGAAATTTTCTGGCCCAGCATGAAGCCAACCTGCAGAAAATGCTGGCTGAGCGATTTTCCAACGACAAGGTTCAGGTAAATATCAACATGTCAGGTGGCGATAACCAGGACAGTGATGGTCGCTCCCGTAACCAGTACGCGGCAGAAGATGATAACGACCAGAACTCTTCCAGAAACGACCGGGCATAGGTTGAACCATGGCAGCAGAAACTCTTGATCTACCCTCTGTCTCACCGTCGCAGCTGCTGCTTGGCCAAATCCTCAGCAACCGCCAGACAGAGCTTGCACTGCCGGTTAATGAGGACAGGTGGGACATTTCCCTGGGCAGTATCGCCCCGGAAACCATGCCTGCTATCTGCATGCAGCTGGAAATCAATCACCAGCCCGTTTCTCTGTACACCGGCAGTGCCTTCATTGACCTGATCATGCCGGACAATCTGAACAGCAAGATACTGCTGAAACTGCCAAAAGACTTGATGCTGGCCGCCCTGGGAAACAGGCTGCAAAACCTGCTGGAGCATCTGATGCAGGGGATTGGCATTGCCATCCAGTTCACCGACCTGGCACCGAATAAAGATAAATCAAAGCGTGCAGAACTGGCGATGAATATCCGGATAGGCGGTACACAGTACCCCATTTACCTGGAAACCACGCCCATTGTTTTTGAGCTGCTCAAACTGCTGCCCACTCATATCCGGGAGCAATCCACCGATATACCTATCTGGGCAGGTCTTGAACTTGGACGGGCAAAACTGTCTAAAGAGGAAACCAGCGCCCTGGGTGTCGGTGACATTGTATTTTTTAATTACCACGTCACCGGACAGCAGCTGATTATCAGAGTTAACCCGGATACGGCTTTCATCGGGGAAGCAGAGGGTTCTCACATCACCATCAAGCACAGGATGGACTCAATGGAAGACGATCAAATGCATCATGAACAGGAGCCTATCGACCTGTCAGATATTGAGATTGACCTGGTATTCGAAGTGGGGCGACAGCAGTTCACCGCACAGGAAGTCCAGTCTCTTCAGCCTGGCCATGTGTTTGAGCTGGATCGTCCCATCGAACAACCG
The DNA here is from genome assembly GCF_017744115.1 of Salinisphaera sp. G21_0. Taxonomy (GTDB): domain Bacteria; phylum Pseudomonadota; class Gammaproteobacteria; order Pseudomonadales; family Endozoicomonadaceae; genus Endozoicomonas. The sequence goes on from NZ_JAGHQW010000030.1 coordinate 26,817, forward strand.
GTTAAGGTTCGTGCCGGCGGCAAATTGATTGCCGAGTGCCAGCTGGTACAAATAAATAATCGACTGGGTGCACGTATTACCAGAATTGTCGACTGACTGACTACCTAAACAACAAAGTCTCTTGTTCATACTCTGAGACTGGAAAAGGCGACTATGGAAAGCGGCGCAATTACTCTTACCAGTCCATTTTATCTGATGATCCCACTGGCGCTGATGGCGCTGGTGCCCTTTCTTGCGGTGATGGGTACATCCTTCCTGAAACTGGTGGTGGTATTTTCCATTCTCAGAAACGCTACCGGTCTGCAGCAGATTCCTCCCAATATCGCCATGAATGCCCTGGCTATTATCCTGACACTGTACATCATGGCACCGGTAGGTTTTGAGGCATGGGATATCGCGCAAGAGGAGAATATCAGCTTTCAGGGTGAAGACAGTAAAGAATTGATAAATAACATGGAACTGCTGATAGCACCCTATCGGGACTTCCTGAAAAAAAATACCACGGAGCGGGAAAGAAACTTCTTTCTGAAAACCGCAAGAATATTGTGGCCAAAGGCGTACCAGGCACAACTGAGCGCAGATGACCTGGTGGTTCTGATGCCGTCCTACTGTATCACTGAACTGACCAAGGCGTTCGAGATTGGCTTTCTGCTCTATTTGCCGTTTATCGTTATTGACCTGATCGTCTCTAACATCCTTCTCGCTATGGGTATGATGATGGTGTCACCCATGACCATATCCCTGCCCTTCAAGCTCTTGCTGTTCGTACTGCTGGATGGCTGGACCCGGCTAATCCACGGACTGGTGCTAAGTTATGCATGACCCGCATATACTGACACTCACAGCCCAGGCACTCTGGCTGACACTGTTACTGTCCATGCCTCCTATCATCGCGGCATCGGCGGTTGGTCTGCTTATCAGTTTGATTCAGGCACTGACCCAGATTCAGGAACAGACACTGCCATTTGCCTTCAAACTCGTCGCGGTCATTATCAGTATCTTCCTGACATCCCGCTGGATGGGTATCGAGGTCTATAACTTCTCAGTGGCTGTGATGGATATGTTCGAAAGGCTCTGACCATGATCCTGCCCATTGATGATCTGAAAGAGTGGTTTTACATCCTGTCAATGGGGATGCCCCGCATCGTTGCCATGTTTACCGTTCTGCCCATGCTGCACAAGCGGAACCTTGGCGGGTCCATGATTCGTAACGGCATCTGCATGAGCCTGGTGCTGTTCATGCACCCCATGCTGTCTGAGGCCAAACCCGACGAAACACTGTCAATCTACGACACCGGTGGCATCGTGATCAAAGAAGTCTTTATCGGTGCCATCATGGGGTTCGTCCTGGCGATCCCATTCTGGGCCATGGAAGCTGCCGGTTTTTTTATTGATAACCAGCGGGGTGCTTCCATGGCCAGTACCCTCAACCCGTTTTCCGGCGCGGAAACCTCCCCGATGGGCATCCTGTTCAGCCAGGCCTTTATTGCTATGATCATGACCAGTGGGCTGTTTCTATTGATGCTGGAAAGCATGATGCTCACCTATCAGGTCTGGCCAGTATTCAGCTACTTCCCAAATATCAATCAGGACGCAGTAACGTTTTTCCTTGGCCAGTTTGACCTGATTATCAAACTGTCCATGTGGCTCTCCGCGCCGGTCATCATCTGCATGTTTATTACCGAATTTGGCATTGCCCTGATCAGCCGGGCGGCTCCCCAGCTGAACGTATTCATCCTGGCCATGCCCATTAAATCTGGCGTTGCCCTTGCTATTCTGGTGGTTTACATAGGAACCATTCTGGAATTATCCCAAAAGCACATGATGGGAATCCCTGAGATGTTTGAATCATTGGGAGTGATCTGGAAATGAGTGCAGAAAAAACCGAACAGCCCACCCCCAAAAAACTCCGCGATGCACGGCAAAAAGGCCAGGTTGCCAAAAGTAAAGAAGTATCCGGCACCTTTAACCTTATCGCGGTACTGGCAACGCTCTGGTACATGAGTGACACCTTTATTGACAAGATCAAGCAGATGGTGGTGTTTCCCACGTTGAGCTACAACGAACCCTTTGAAGTCTCTTTCAAAATCGTTACCCACGGTATTCTCAGTTTAACCATGGATCTGCTGATTCCCCTGGTCGCCGTCTCCATGTTTTCTGCCATTATCGGCAACGTCATGCAGTTTGGCCTGCTGTTTGCGCCTGAAGGTATAAAACCGGATATTGGAAAAATCAGCCCGGTCGGCGGGCTGAAAAAGATTTTCGCCATGAAAAACCTTGTGGAGTTTTTCAAGTCGGTGATCAAAATCCTGTTTCTGTCATTTGTTGTGTATTACGTCATTTACAGCAGTGTGGGCGACATGGTTGACATGCCCTATTGCGGCACTTCATGCATATTACCGGTCGCTGCCCATCTGATTAAAAAGCTGCTGCTCTACGCCATGGTTGCTTTCGTGATAATTGCCATCCTCGACTATATGTTTGAGCGCTACAACTTTATGAAACAGAACCGGATGAGCAAGGATGAGGTCAAACGGGAGCATAAAGAGAGTGAAGGTAGCCCGGAAATCAAAGGTAAGCGGAAGGAAATTCATCAGGAAATACTCAACCAGGCGGAAAACACCGGAAAATCAGACGTTGTTATTAAAAACCCGACCCATCTGGCCATTGGTTTGCAGTACCGCCAGGGTAAGACGCCACTGCCCGTTGTCACGGTTAAAGGTCGTGGTGGTCATGCCCGGTTTATTATCAAAATTGCTGAAAAAGAAGGCATTCCTGTTCTTGAAAACGTACCACTGGCTCATGCCCTGTTTCATCTAAACATTGCCGATTTTATACCCTGCGAGCTGATTGAGCCCGTTGCCGAAGTATTCCGCTGGGTACAGGAAATTAAAGAGCAGGAAAATGAGGGAGAGTCGCCTGGCGAATAGCAAGTAGTTCACCAAATGACATCATATTTTATCCTCTCCCTTCCCGTATCAAAGCTTTGATCAGCAGGTCGACAACCTCCCACTGCCTGTTCTGTGCTGCAAACATCAGGGCACTGATGCCATTTTCCATACCGGCATTGAGCTCAGCGCCCTTATCGATCAACAGCCTGACAGTCTCCACGTGTCCATTCCGGGATGCAAACATCAGGGCAGTGGCACCATTGCCCATGCGTACATTGACCTTGGCGTCACTGTCGATCAACAGCTCGGCAACATCCCGATACCCACTCTCGCATGCCGACATCAAGGCAGTAAAACCGTCGCTCCTAACAGCATTGACCTCAGTGCCGATGTCGATCAGCAGCTCGGCGACCTCACGATGCCCGCGCAGGGACGCCAACATGAGTGCGGTGGTACCATTTTCTAAAACAACATCGACCTCAGCCCCCCTGTCGATCAACAGCCTGACAATCTCCACATGCCCATTCTGAGATGCAAACATCAGGGCAGTGAGGCCAGTGTGCATAACGGTATTGACGTCAGCACCCCTGTCAATCAGCAACCTGGCAACCTCCCGGTGTCCTTTCTCGCATGCAAACATCAGGGCAGTGGAACCATCATCCATGGCAACATCGATTTCAGAGTTGTTGTCAATCAACAGCCGGGCAACCTCCTGGTGCCCATTCCGGGATGCCGACATCAGAGGAGTGAAACCGTCGGGCATACAGACATTGACAGAAGCGCCCTTGTCGATCAACAGCCAGACAATTTCACTGTGGCCGCCCCGGGACGCAAACATCAGGGCAGTGAAGTCATCGTTGTTACTGGCGTTGATTTCGGCCCCCCTGCTGATCAGCAGCTCAGTGGTGCCCAACTGCCCTTTCATGGCTGCCAACATCAAGGCATTGATGCCATCAACCATACAGGCATTGACCTCAGCTCCCCTGACGATCAACAGCCTGGCGACCTCCCGCTGCCCGTTCTCCGATGCCGACATCAGGGCAGTCAAGCCACTGTCAGTTACAGCATCGACCTCAGCGCCACTTTCGATCAACAACTCCGCGACCTCACACCACCCGCTCTCTGATGCCAATATCAAAGCAGTGGAACCATCTTCCATACTGTCATTGACATCAGCACCGTTGCCGATCAACAGCACGGCGACCTCCCGGTGTCCGTTCCGGGATGCCGACATCAGGCAAGTCAAGCCATTATCCACCCTGGCACTGACATCTGCACCTTTGTGAATCAGCAGCGCAGCGACCTCCCACTGCCCGCTCCAGGATGCCGACATCAGGACAGTGTAACCACCGTCCATACTGTCGTTGACCTCAGCACCGCTGTTGACCAGCAGTTTAACGATCTCCCAATGCCCGTTCCTGGCTGCAAATATCACGGCATTGGCACCATCATCCATCCTGGCTTTAACATCAGCGAACCTGCCGATCAGCAGCCGGACAATCTCCAGATGCCCATTCCGGGATGCCAACATCAGGGCAGTCAAGCCATCTTCACTGACGGCATTGACCTCAGCATCGCGGTCAATCAGCAGTTCAGCGACCTCACGCTTCCCGTACAGGGATGCCGACATCAGGACAGTCAAGCCATTGTCTGCACGGGCATTGACGTCTGCGCCGTTACCGATCAGCAGCCTGGCAACCTTACGGTACCCGTTATTGGCTGCCAGCTTCAGGGCTGTTGAGCCATCATCCATAACGGCATTGACCTCAGCACCATTGTCGATCAGCAACTCAGCGGTCTCGCAATGCCCGTTCCCGGATGCCAACATCAGGGCTGTGGAGCCATTTTCCATAGCGGCATTAACCTTAGCCCCCCTATTGATCATTAGCCTGGCAGCCTCCACATGCCCTTTATCGGATGCCGACATCAGGGCTGTCCAGCCATTGAGATTGTCGGCATTGCTCCGGCAGACATTGACCTCAGCTCCCCTGTCCATCAGCAGTACGATGATCTCCCGGTGCCCCCTGCTGGCTGCCAGCATCAGGGCAGTGGTGCCTTTGTTGGTAACGGCATTGATGTCAGCGCCGTTGTTGATCAGCAGGTTGGCGATCTCCCGGCTCCCAATCAGGGATGCTGACATCAGGGCTGTGATACCTTTGTCCGTAACGGCATTGACGTCAGCACCGCTGTCGATCAGCAGCCTTGCGATCTCAAGGCGCCCGTTCTGGGATGCCCATATCAGGGCGGTTAAGTCATGCTCCATAGGAACATTAACATTAACCCCTTGTAGCAACCGGGAACGAATCAAAGACTGATCCCCACGAATACAGGCGTAAAAAAATATCGGATCAGGGAAGTGTTCATCCCGGTAATATTCACCGTTATGCTCATTCACCAGAGGCATCGGATTATTCTGACAAGCCGCGCACTTACGTGTACCGAGCAGTTCTTTGGCAAAATCCCTCGAAACACGATCCAGATCAAAGCGGTGCCCGCACCGGGTATTTACGAACACGGGTACTGCGTCACGTCCATGAAAAGCCCCATGGCCAGTGGAACCAGAAGCCTCATCCGACGACCCGGAGACCTCCATGGGAACGGAGGATGAATAATCGGAAGTGACATCCATAGAACAAATACCCGCATGTGTTAATAAGTGACAGGGTTAGATGAACAATAAACAAAAAAATTCAATGCAATAACAACTGTTTAAAGGCGTTGGGAACACAGGCTGGCTTGATTCTGCCTCTGGGAGCCTACGTTCAGTCCTCCTTCCTGGCCAGGGCAGCTCTCAGGACTTGCAGGCTGGCGATATTATTGCTCCCAGCAGCGATGGACAGCGCGGTGAGACCATCCGTAGTCCGGGCGTTGAGATATGCACCTGCCGCAATCAGGGCTTGCAGGCAGGCGATGTTATTGGTCTCGGCAGCGACCATCAGAGGAGTACTCCCATCATCCGTGCAGACAATGTTAGGATCCGCCCCGGCTGAGATCAGGGCTTGCAGGCAGGCGATGTTATTCTCCTCGGCAGCAATGTAAAGTGGTGTGGCACCATCATCCGTGCAGGCAATGTCGGGATCCGCCCCGGCAATGAGCAGGGCAAGCAGGCAGTCGATGTTATTGTTCTGGGCAGCAATGTACAGCGGGGTAGCACCATCTGTATTTCGGGCGGTGTTAAGCTCCACCCCGGCAGTAATAAGGGCTTTCAGGCAGGCGATGTGATTGTCCTGGGCAGCAATGAACAACGGGGTGGTGCCCGAATTCAGGGCTGCGTTGAAATCTGCCCCGGCAGTGATCAGGGCTTGCAGGCAGGCGATGTTATTTTTCTGGACAGCGATGAACAGCGGGGTGGCACCCGAAGTCCGGGCGGCATTGAGATCCGCCCCGGCAAGGATCAGGGCTTGCAGGCAGGCGATATGATTGTGCTCGGCAGCGATAAACAGCGGAGTAGTATTCGGAGTCCGGGTGGCGTTGAGATCGGCCCCGGCAGCGATCAGGGCTTGCAGGCAGGCAATGTAATTATTCTGGGCAGCGGTGAATAGCGAGGTGGCACCTGAAGTCATGGCGGCATTGAGCTTTGCCCCTGCTGCGATCAGGGCTCTCAGGCAGGCGATGCTATTCTGCTGGGCAGCAATCAACAACGGGGTGGTACCATCCGAAATCCTGGCGACATCAAGCCCTGCCCCGGCAGTGATCAGAGCTTGCAGGCAGGCGATGTGATTCTTCTGGGCAGCGATGAACAGCGGGGTAACACCTGTATTCAGGGCAGCATTGAGCTCCGCCCCGGCAGTGATCAGGGCTTGCAGGCAGGCGATGTTATTGTTCTGGGCAGCAATGTACAGCGGGGTGGCACCCTCCGGACCCTGAGTGGCATTGAGTTTCGCCCCGGCAGCCATCAGGAGGCGCAGGCAAGCGGTGCTATTGTGACAGGCAGCGATGAACAGTGGTGTGGCACCCGAAGCCAAGGTGACGTTGAGATCCGCCCCGGCAGCCAACAGGGCTTGCAGGCAGGCGGTGTTATTGTCCTGGGCAGCGATTAACAGAGGGGTGGCACCATCCGCAGACCGGACCGTATTGGGATCCGCCCCGGAAGCCATCAGGGCTTGCAGGCAGGCGACGTTATTGTTCTGGGCAGCGACGATCATTAGATTAACTTGCTGCCCAGTAACAGCAGACCTGAACGTTTTCCGGGCAGTGCTGGGGTCCAGCCTCAAAAGCGCGGTTAATTTCTCGACATCACCAGTACGACAGGCTTGCAGTGGGAGGGCTTCGCAGAAGGGTGAGTCCTCATAAACACAGGCACCGGCCTCCCGTACCAGCGGCAACACTGCCTGGCGACAAATGCAACAGGTCCCTTGCCCGAATCCGGAACCGATCCATCTCGAAATACAGTCCAGATCAAACCTGTGCCCGCATTTGGTTTTGACGACAACGGGTACCACACTACGGCCATGGAAATCCTCTTTGCAAATGGAACACTCATCATCACTGAATGACCCTGAAGTATCAGTGGATACAGGATAAGAGTAACAGCCAACGGCATTCATAAAACAGTCGTATTGGTAAATGGTTGAAAAAGCCTGGAGAAAAAGGATAAACAATAATTCAATATAAATAGCTGCCGCTGGTAAAGAAAAATTCCGAGAGCTTTATTACGACGAAAGTATTATAAATTTAATTACAGGAGTGATCAGGAACAAACGATGTTAATCTGTCATCGTAATCTTCAAGCTGTTATTTTCCATATTAATAATCTATCGTCGTTTACAATCTAAACAGACGAATTACCCCTTCTGAGCATGGTAAGAATATTCAGCGAAGAGTCTGGCATTAAAACGACAGTATTTGATTAAATGGTAGTTGAAGAAACCATTGATCTTTGTTTTAACCCGGATATTTCATAAACTGCCCCGAATCTTGCGCACGATCACATGGATGTGGGAGATAGGGCAACGCAGGATGCCAAAGCCGGGGACTTTGTTGCTCTGGGGGATTTGTGAGGGAGCGCCGTGCAGGGCAGTCTATTCCCGGACCTGTAGCCTTCCTGCACTGGTGAATGGGCTGACCGGTGATTGGTATGCTTTTCAACCATTTGCTGGAGTAGCACCGGTCGACCCAATACTTCTACTGAAAAAATCAGTGAGCACCTGCCTGGTTCCCTCCATCGGATATAATGTTTGCGGGTCCGATGCGATGATGGGTGACAGCAGCTGATGCGTTTCTTTATCAAAGTACCGTCCCGGCCTGCCACTCTCTGTCCAGTATAATTGATCCGAGAGAGTGCCTGAAACGAATCTACGGTTATCCTTATCAATATACTGCACAATATCACTCAGAAAACGCAGGGTCATGATGGTATCCGGAATCAACTTTGACTCTACCCAACAGCAGATACTCAGTTGCTGTGTCAGATCTGCTCCCCATGTGACAGGGCATGTCTTCAGCTCACTTTCCTGATCAGATAAAGCATAATGGATCAACCGCCGGGAAACAGAACTATAGTTTTCATTCCATCTACGGGGGTGCGTTGCCAGCAGAAATGGTAAAACGGACAACTCTTCATATTTCATTGCATAGCTACACGCTAACTGGTCATCCAGTGCTTTTATGTGGTTGTTGTAACTGCCAAAGCGATGGCTATGGCGGTTTATTTGATCCGTAAATGACACCATCAAATGACTGATTCTCTCCATGGTTCCGGTATTGCGAGTATGTAATGCGTCAAGCCAGATTTCCCTCACCAGACGGAAAAAGACCGGATAATCCAGGTACGCGTTTCGACTGATTACCGGAAAATCTGCAGGCAGATTTCTAATCAGGGCCTGATACTTTGGGGCACTCTCTTTGAAAGCACGTCGAAAGTCATCATCAGAAAAATCCTTGAACTCCCCGGGATCAAAACATGCCCAAAGATCAGGGTGAACCTTTGGATGAAGACCCTCGTATTGATCGTCAGGACTGTTGCAAACCTGCATGGCAGACCTGAAATCACACAAAATATCCACACCTCTGCCAACTTTCAAAACTGGCCACCCATAGCGGATATAGATTGCTGATTCCTTCAGTGACTCTGGCCACTGGCTGACAATCTCAGCCACTTTTTGCCGGTCTGGCCACGCAGCGGAGAAATGTTGGTTAAATTCGCAGTGCACACGTTTTTTAAGTGACTGGGCGAAATCCATAACCTGACTTGCCAGACGGAGCTTGCTATTAGTGCCGGGAGTGTTGTCAACTGCCTCATCAAGGCTGTTCAGTATGGTGGTGATATCAACACGTCTGTCAGTCAGCTCCTGAAGAATGCGATCTACCGTCAGTGGTTCGGTTGACCGTTGCTGCAATGTTTTTTCTGCGGCGCAGATATCCTGGTCAGAATACCCCTGATACTTCAATTGCAGACGCTCAGATAATGCAAGGGTGGCGTGCCGTGCGTCGAAGCTTGCTACGTCTGCAGAACAGGCGGCTTGCTGATCTGGCGGCAACGGTAATTGATCGGCTGTGACAACAGGTTGTGAAGCGGATGGTAATGGTGACCCGGTAGGATAAGTCATAAGTAAACACCAGATAATTAAACTTTTGGTTTACGTTCAGGACTGCCAGGAGTGAACGTTATCTTTGGCAGCTCAGACGTTTTCAGGCCTGTATCACGCTCCCCCAGTGAAGTCTGCCTTACTGATAAAAATTCTTTCTGTCGTTTATCAAAAATTTTATTACTACTAAGACTGCGCACCAGATTGACGTGGGATTTAAATTTAGTCACCACACTCATCATACCCTTTGTCAGCGGGCTTTTATGTTTTTCTGCCAGAAAAATCTGGTCAAAAATACTTCTCACTGATGGTGATTCAGTTATCCACCATATCCGTGAAGTCTCCAGCACTTCAGCAAACTCTTTCAGCAGTTTTTTTTCATCCGTTGTCAGTGGCTCAACATGGCTGTCATCCCGGAAAAAGTGCACCCTGTCTTGCAAACTGCTCAATTTTTTTAAGTTCCTTCCACAAATATCCGTCATCAGCTTCTTCATGACCGGCTGATACAAATGATAGTCTGCGGGCTTTAATGCTACAGAATATTTCGTATTACCGGTTGAGCTGCACGCTGCCGGACGCTCTATATTAACGAATGGTTTATTACCGTAATCACTTTGGCTACCCGGGCCTGCAACATCGGCTAAAGGATCCTTCCCTGAAAAGCTCCAGACCTTTTCAGGCACCAGCCAGCGGGCACTTTCTGTCGCTTTTGCCCGCCGGTCACCGCCAGTTTTTCCACCGGTGACTAATTCCTGCAGGTCCAGCGTTCCCGGAATAAATTGACTATCAACCCGCAACATAACATGGTGGGTATGATCCTCTTTTTTCACAAAAAGCCTGGCTGGTGACGCCAATAACCATTGGTTAAGCTTCTGCCAGCAGCCCTTCAGTTGTGACAGTCTCGTTTTCAACTCAGCGATGGAGTCCAGTGCGGGCTCTCTCAAATCAAAGGGGTGCATCATATCCGGTAAATCCAAACCACTGATTGACGATGGGGCGGGCATTACCTCATTGCATTGACTCATGTACTTTAATAAATATGACCAACTTGAAGCCAGCTTATAAACTACACAACATCTCTCATCTTGCTTTGAAGCATATTTATCTGGTGTTGAACCCTCACTGACCTTCGACCCTGCCTGCTCATACACTTTATTTTCAAAGTAGTTTTTACAGGTTTCCCCTCCTCCACGAAGATTATCTGTTGAGCGCACCCGAAGAAGAGAAACGGCTGCTGGTTTTGCATCCTGCACCTGATCACCGGGCAGACCCAGATAGTCTATTACTCTCGCTGTAACACCAAATTCCAAAATATTTTGCCTTCTGAATAGCAGATCAATTAAGGCGATGTAGATTTAAAAAACATGAAAAAGTTCAGAGGCATGAACCATTATTTATGAAGTGGTCTAATGACTCCTGAACCCCCATCTGAGAAGGTTCAGGCCGCCCCGGGAGATTCCTGACAGTTAACCCGGATATGTCACTGCCAACAGTCAGGCACCAATAAAATCAAAAAACTCCTGTAAATTAGCAGGCAAGTTGCCAGATGGTCGGCGCAAGATCCCGAGTTCGTCATTAAACAAGGAAATATATGCCATGATTTGCAGAACAGGCAGCTTAAAAACCAACTGGTTCAGTTCTTCAACCGATTGTGGTTTGGGTATGGAACCAGCATGACCCTCACGATATTTTTCCCAGAAGTAATAGACCGCAAGCCGGAAGACCCGGTTATCTTCAAACACGTCACCGAAAGCTTTGTTATCCTCCAATAGTTTGGCACCATAACTGAGCAGCAGAACCAACCGTGATAATTTGTCGGTCTCCCGTAAACTGTAATCACCACTGCTCATGGAGGTAAAACTGGGACGAACCCGAAATAAATTCGGGTCCGCCCCAAGTTTCAGTAACAGCAAAACGGTCTCCAGAGTACCGAAATTCAGGGCATAAAATAACGGTGGCTCATCGCAGCTATCGCTCTGATCCAGGTTAAACCCCTGATCAATCAGTTCGACAATCTTGTCATTCGCCCCACTGGCAATCCATTTGTAGATATCGTCTCTCTCCTCGAATGGATCCTCAGGATATCGATACCACCAAATTATCGGCCCAGTGTCGCTTGTACCTCCCGAAGCATCACGTTTTACTGATTCCGAATGTTCTGAGCATTCAACGTTTCGCTCTCTCAAAGTGCTACCGGCAAACTGGTGGTACTGCTGAGTGCTCAACAGAGAATTAACCGAAGCCTCAGTTGGCAATGTTTCAGAGGTTTCTGGTAGCGGTCGGGGGAAATCTGGCCGGACAGCCAAATGGTGGTTGATCATGCTTGAATACTCTGAGTTGGCCAGCGTTTGTTTCGTGCGACATTTTGACAACATTAACAACGGAAAAGTTCTTGAAAATAATTCCAGGACTTGACTGTCTGGCGGATGCAAAGTGACAGAACTGCCTTTTCTTAGTAAAAAAAGGCCTATGTAACTCAAACCATTCTTACCATGACGATAACACTGGCGATTATCTCCTCCCCATTTAACGTATAGAAATCAGCAATTGTTACACAACAGTGAATTGATATAACTGCAAACAACCTGGTTATTAAGGTATTGATTTGATACGGCAACCGGACGTCCCCCCCAACAGGCACAGCCATCGACCCGCAAACTCTGGCACCCCCGCCCACAGAACCGGAGGGTCGATGGAGAGGGCTGGGTGTGACCATCCAATCCGGGGGGATTGCGCTTCTCCAGTCGTTGAACCCTTTCTCTGATTTATCCAGTTCCAGCCCTCCGGTATCCGGTGTCGTAAGCCCTGCTGCCGACATGAATCCTCAGGGCCTTGATGGCCGGGCCAGTCATTTCCTGCAGTTCACCGCACTGGCTGGACGGGCAATATCTGCCTATACCGGCCTGCCCTCAGAAGTCATTAGCCTGCTGAGCAATCTTGCCAACCTTTCGGTTGCGGGTCGGTTTGCCAGGGATCAGTTTAATTCGTTCACAGCCCGTGCCGATTTTCTACCCGAGCCTGACACACACAGAGAAAATACGCTGGGCGAAACACCGGAAACAGCTAAAGAAAACCCCGGAAAAGCGCCCCGGATCCCACCACCACAGCCCGATAGCCCCGTGACCACGACACTCCGGGCAGGCCAGCTGCCAAACATGCCTCTGGCACTGGGCGCTCTGGCGAGCCTTTCCTTTGCAGGCGCGTCAACAGCATCCGGCGCTGACACCCCGGTTGACGTGGCGGATGCCGAGACTCTGGGCAAGACCTGCCATGATGCGGAATCATGCAGCAAAAAATATCGGCTGACTAAGGATATTGATGGTAGCCAGTTAACCCGCCCCATTGGTAATGAAGCCCATCCGTTTACCGGCCAGTTGGACGGTCAGGGTCATACCATTGGCAAGCTCTCCCAATGCCTGGTAGAAAACCTTGAGGGCCGTATCGATAACCTGACCCTTAGTGATGCCAATATAGAGTCAACCGTGCCAACCGGGGTAGCGGCTTGTAAAATATCAGGCAACGCCATGGTCAGTAATATTCAGGTTGAACGTGCTTGCCTCGCCACTGAGGGTGAAGGTGCAGACGCAGCTATTGGCGCAGGGATAAATTTCGGAGGAACCGTGACCAATACGACTGCGTTGAACTGCACGGTGACAACTTCCGGTAAAGCTGCACATGCCGGTATAGCTGTGGGACGTAAGTCCGGAGGAACTGTTACCAACACGGCTGCGGTAAACTGTAATGTGACAGCAGCGGGAATAGACGCAAGTGCCGGTACGGGTTCTGCCTCAATTACAACTACAACGCCCCCATCAACTGTGGCCACAGCATCCGACATGACCTTTTCCGGTCCGGGCGCTACCACATTCGCCCCCTCATCAACGCTAGCGGAACCTCTAAGTACTACTTAGGTAATAGCTTATATCGCCCTGGGCACTGTGATTCTTATCCTGGCCGGTGTTACCGGTGTGTGCACCTACCGCTATTTCCGCCAAAGATCATCGACTAATGCCGACCGTAACCCTGAGGACCCCATACCGCCCCCCCCGATGGGCCCCGGGTTGAGAGAGAGCTGTCTACTCCCCCCCCGGAACCAATACCCAACGCAACCGTTATCTCAGGCAAACTCAAGACCGCTGCCTGCTCTTCCCCGGAACGATTACCAACCGTTGTTAGTGAGGCCGGGGGACATGGGACTGCTGACAACTTTTCCCGAGAGCCATTATCAATCGTTGTCAGTCATACAGGAGAACATAGCGACAGTGAGCAGAAGCTCCATAGCGACGAACGTTGAAGAAGAACCTGACCCGCATAGTCCTGACAGCCCTGTATACCATGTGCTGACCGGGTATGAATCCGATGACCATGACGAATCGGTGATGATAGAGCTGACGGATATGGCAACAGTCAGTAACCCCATGGCGAGCACAGAACAGGAACCGGAGCAACAACGTCCTGATAGCCCTGATTAAAACAATGGCTACAGATATCTGCATTTCCATAATGTTTTCTGGCAATCACATCTCTACCTGCAGAAACTGGAATTACTGGCTATCTTATGTCCATATTGGTTTGTCAGGAGGTTCAAGTGTCCAGAGTCATTCAATTATGTCTTATTGGCATGATTGCCGTCTTCGCCACTGTCCAGTCATGCCTTGGTGGGGCAGAAACCAACGATAAAAACAAACCGCTCCTTGCAGAAATAACATCACCGATGCCGCACCGGGATTCGTCACTATCTGAATCAGATAAAGAAGCGCTCAAATCTACTGTCCTTGAGATGGTTCGAAACCTGAACACGTTTGACTTTGACGAGTTCGCCAGCTTCTTTGCTGAAGACGCATTAAAACTGTTAAAGCATCAGGTGCAACGCTACCACTCAAGTCATTTGTTTCAAATTATTTTTCCTGAAGGACGGGCAAAGGCCAATGAACTGAGTCCACAGGATTTTTATGTGCGAATTATTTCCAAATCAAAATTTAATGTGGGTATTTCCCGGGCCTACGAAATTCATGTGACCCCCAGGTTTCGTATGCGGGCAGATGATGATGGAGAGATTGTAACCGTGCTAACTATCTTCCCGGAGTCATACTCCGGCTATCAGACCAGAAGCGAAGTGTTTACCTTCAGGAAAGCGGGGAACCAATGGGTTCCGGAGGTTCCGGACTTTATTCTCAGCGACTTTAAATATGACCTGACCCGAAACTTTGCCAGCCCGCGCACGTTCTACCCGCTCTATCCGGTCATGGATACTTTCAATATTATGATGGGTTCCTTCAAGCCTTCGAGTTAACCCGGAAGACGAGATTCACGGAAATATTGTTCCTCGTCTCTGTAATCGCAATTCCTTCCGTGTGGCCTCGGGCAAAGGCAAAACTCTCGGATCACGTCCATTGAGATGTTTCCCAATGGCACGTAAGCTGGCACCTTTGAGCGACAGCGGTGTGGTTTTCGGGTTTATCTTATATTTACGGATAACCTTGCTGACCAACTTTCTGGTCAGCTTTTTATCCGCACGAGCGCCACACCTGAGCAGTTCAAAGGCAATATCAACCCGCTTTTTCCAGGCAGCTAACTCAAGGGGGGCTATCCTGTCGCCATCGACGCTATTAACATCCGCATGATAATCCAACAGCAAGTTCACACTCCTTAAACCCCCGGTGTGCACCGCAATAGCCAGAGGGGTGGTCAAGCCGGCTGACTTGCCATTAACGTCCGCACCGGACTCCAGCAACAGCTTCGCGATCTTGATATCCCCCAATCTCACCGCTTTGTATAGTGGCGTTTCGTAGCCCGAGCTTCTGCTATTAGTGTCTGCCCCATGCTGCAGAAGTAGCTTTACGGCATTGATATGCCTATGGTAGACCGCCCAAAACAACGGGGTGTAGCGTCCCTTGGTATTGGCGTCAGGATTCGCACCGTGTTTTAGCAATACCTTCATGACCTTAATACTGATAGGCTTTTCCTTAAGGATAGAGTTCAACGGCGTTTTGACACCAACGGCATGATCGTCAGGGTTTGCCCCATGCTCCAGCAGCAATTCCAGGATCTTGATACGACGATGGTTCACCGC
This sequence comes from Salinisphaera sp. G21_0, assembly GCF_017744115.1. GTDB lineage: Bacteria > Pseudomonadota > Gammaproteobacteria > Pseudomonadales > Endozoicomonadaceae > Endozoicomonas. Next base: position 42,308 of record NZ_JAGHQW010000030.1, read on the forward strand.
CGTTTTCAACGGGGAATCCTGATATTTCAAATAGTATTCTTTGCGAATGTTCACGCCTTTATGCAGTAGCCGTTCAACTTCATTGCGGCGTCCGGATCTGACAGCCATGACCAGGTCCAGCTTGTCCCGAACCGTAATTTTACGTTTCCCATGTGCAGTCGGTGTCTGGTAATGGGGACTGGTATCTTGTTTTCCGCTGGCCTGGTCAACAGGGTCGGAGAGGCGGGATTGGCTTGCCGGTGTTTCAATCCTGAGTGCTGGCGTATTGCTGATACTGTTCATGATGTCTGCTCTTCATCAGGGACATCATTAAAATATAGGGCTTACGCATTGATCTGATACACCATTTGCATGAAAACTGTATATAGGACCTTTTGACGTTTAGTTGTGAGCTCAGTAACAAAACGTCAACAGGCTCCCGGGAAAAGTGATGACTGCCAGAACAAGCTTTAGCCAGAAGAACGATCACTGTGGCCCGGAACCGGTTCAATCACCAGGCTGCCTTCCCGGATATTAAATTGAATCTGCCCATCAGCATTATGTCTGGCAAGTGATTCGATGGTTGCCGCCAGTTCCGGTGTTTTGACCAACGAGATCAATGGCATCCCGGCCAGCTCTTTCAGCAATGCCTTCTGAAAGCTGTCCACGATCATGGTTTTGAACAATGCCACTTCCAGGTCAATCCGGGCTTCCATAAACGCTATCTCAGTAAAATAAATGGCCTCATCTTCCCTGGAATATCTCAGCTGGGTGAAGCCGGTAATTTGCACCGGCAGTTTTTCCGTGACCATCCCCCCAAAGATATCCGCATCCACCTTGCCATCGATATGGAACATCAGGGGCTTGCCATCCCCCTGAAGAAAAATCTGCGGCGTGTCCAGATAGAGCTGCACCGCCATCATCGGCAGCATATCCAGATTGCGAATCTGTGGTGACAGAAAGCCTTTATCCACCAGCTGCTGAAACTGCTGCTGGCTGTAGACCTCCCGGTCATTTCCTGCACAGCCCCCCAGGAGAATAAGTGCCAGAGCGCAGAAAACGTTAGCGAGCCAGAATCTGGTTGGCCCTGGCAACAGCCTGCCCCCGATTGGAAGCCAGTGCATCTGCCCAACGGGTGGTTTCCGGCAACCGGAAGCGGGTAAGACATGATTCAACATAATGCACCGCCGTGTTCAACGATATTCTATGGCCAATACTGATATACAGTGGGCGGGTTGCGCTTCGGGTGCGCAGCACGCTGCCAATCACTTCATTATTATCCCGCAGTTCAACCCTGGCCCCTTTCCCCTCTGGCAGGGTATCACTGTGTCCACAAAGTCGGCTCTTGGCAACCCCAATGGCGGGCAGCCCGGTGAGCACACCAACATGACAGGCAACGCCAAAGCGCCGTGGATGGGCCATTCCCTGACCATCACACAGCAACAGATCAGGCGTTATCCGCAACTGGCCAAGTGCATCCAGAATCGCCGGGCACTCCCGAAATGACAGCAACCCGGGGATATAGGGCATCCGGGTCGGTACTTTGGCAATGGTGTAATCCAGCAGCTCCAGGGCGGGAAAAGCCAGAACCGCAACGGCGGCACGGGTTACCCGCCCGTTATCTTCAAAGCCAACATCAACACCGGCAACACGGGTGATTTCAGGCAGGTCATCCTGTTGGATCACCTGACTGGCCAGTGTCGTTTGCATGGATATGGCTTCGGCATAGGAAAGGTCCCAGCGAAGGTCAGCAAACTCAGACACTCAACCCATTCCTTAACGGCAGGCGAAGGGTGACCTCAAGACCCGGGTGGGCATTGCGGGCAGCAATGGAGCCGTTATGTTGTGATACTGCAGTACTGGCAATGGCCATGCCAAGACCCGTTCCATCATTTTCCTTACCCCGGGTTTCATCCACCCGGAAGAAGGGTTCAAACAGATCGTCAAGGGTCTCTTCAGGCACCCCCGGCCCATAATCACGAATACCAATCAGTGCCACATCATTGTCACGCAACAGTCGCACCTCAACTTCCGAGCCTTCCGGAGTGAAACGAATCGCATTTCTGATGATGTTTTCCACAGCACTGGAGAGAAACTCACGAACTGCCACCAGCTCAATGTTAGCGGTTTCTTTCAATACCACGGCCTTATCACGGGCCTGGGCTTCAAAGCTGCCATCGTCCACCAGCTTTTTCAGCATACCTTCGAGAGCTATTTTCTCGCAGGCCATGTTGGCCATATTATGCTGAATACGGGAAAAGTGGATGATCTGCCCGATCAACTGATCCAGGCGTTCTATCTCCCGTTCGATGCGTGCATGCTCTGCCTCGGCATCCGGCGTTTTCCGTCTGGCCAGCGCCAGAGAGATCTGCAACCGGGTTAACGGCGACCTCAACTCATGGGACACATCCCGCAGCAACCGCTCTTTACTGAACACCAGAGACCCTACCTGCTCCGCCATATGGTCAAAATCCCTGGCCAGCTCACCCAGTTCATCCCGGCGTCTGGCAACCTTGCCGCCCACCCGGGCTCTCAGGTCGCCACGGGCCAGCTTTCTGGATGCCCGCTGCAAGTTCCGAATCGGCCCCACCAGGTATCGGGCCAGAACCACACAGAGAAAGAAACTGACACCCAAAGCCAGAATAATAAGATGCCACTGACGTGCAATAACCTGTTGCACCCGCCAGTGTACCAGCATTGGCATCTCCTTGGTGAGATACAGTTCATAGGGGGCATCATTCAGGGTAATTCGCTGTGGGCCGACCACCACCACCCCCCTGCGAAAGGTAATGGTCGGATCGCTGAGATTCCGGGTTTTATTGTAGGCAGAAATCAACTCTTCAGAGATCGACGCACTGCCCAGAATATTCCCCTCGGTATCGAACAGGTAGTAACCACTGCCGGGGAACCGGGGAATGGGTAAATGCACGGAAGTACGGGAGAGCAGCTCCATTTTACGGGCCGCTATTTCCAGCTCACGAAACAGCGCCCGCCGCTCGGACAGAAAGTCCGAAGGGTCCACGGTAATGGCAAAGGCCAGAAACAGCGTCACCAGCATGGCAATCATGGTCAGCCAGAACCACAGAAAAATCTTCCAGAAGACACTGTGCCATGGCCAGACCACCAGCCCGGGGATTTTAACTCGCACTGGCAACCCCATCAGCCCGGAAGAATATAAAAGTAACCAGACCCACGCACGGTTTTTATCCTTGGATTGCCGTCAGGCCGGGTACCAATCTTCTTGCGCACATTACTCACATGCATATCAATGGCCCGATCATAAAGTGTCAACTTACGGTTAAGGGCGATCTGGGTCAGGTCATCCCGGGAAATCAGTTCACCGGCCTTTTCAATCAGCGATTTCAGCACCAGAAATTCAGTGGCCGTCAACTCCAGTGGTTCACCGGCAATGGCGGCCTCACGGTTGGCCAGATTCAGGGCAATATCATCAATCTGCAGGGTTCGGCTGGTGCCTTCCGGAATCAATGGTGTGCGCCCACGACGCAGAATAGCCTTGATTCTGGCCACCAGCTCACGGTGATTGTAGGGCTTGGGCAAATAATCATCCGCACCAATTTCCAGACCGATAATCCGATCCACATCATCGCCACGGGCAGTCAGCATCAGAACCGGGATGTCCGACTGCTGGCGAATCTGCTTCAGGGCATCAAAACCGTTCAGTTTCGGCAAGGTTACATCCAGTAGCACCAGGTCGTGCATCCCGGACAGAGCGGCATCGACCCCGGCTTCACCATCATGAACCGCAGAGACCGTAAACCCTTCTGTGGCCAGATATTCCACCAGCAATTCACAGAGCTCGATATCATCATCAATCAGCAACAGCCTGGCACTGGTTTTGCCTGCACTTATAGAGTGACTCATAGCATGTGCTCCATAAAAAAAAATACCCCGCCTTGGGGGAAAGCGGGGTTAAAGGTACAGCTCATATAGTAACTGATGGTATGGCCAGTCTGCCCCCCGCCCGGGTTTTCTGGCTGCCTCTGCTCATTGGTTTAATAAAGAGGCTTGCCCAAAGCGCGGGACATCATATCATTCATCAAACAGGAATGCTTAGTTAAACAGCGGCAAGACAACATCAGCCCCGGACAGTAACGACGTTGATCACTGTTCCTGAATCTCGGACTCAGTGTATTGACTTGCATCTCAATCGGGTCAATAGATCCGGTAAAAGCAGTGTAAAGCCCTTATTTATTTCATTTTAAATAGTAAAGGATTCGCCAATAGCGGTTTTCCACATGGCTATAGATGGATAAACCTCATACTATCCGTCACATACCATAACCCTGTATACTCTCAGCCCCTTTGCTGGGGCATTTCCCTATTGGCATACCTTCCCCTGAAGTTATACAAGGCCACTGAGACCTTCTTCCCTGAGGTATGAGGTTTGCCAAGAGAAATAAGCGGCAGGCATTGTGCTCAATGCAAACATTACTCAGTGTATCCAACGCTAATGCCCGCCCCAAAAAGGTCTTGGACGTATGGTATCAACAGGCTGCATTTTATAGCGGTATTGGCAGCCATCAAAATAGAGATGAGCTTAAACTGATGTCAGCCACATCTCATTGTTTTTGCGGGTCCTGCAAGAATCTGCCCCATTACGGAGCTATCAATGATTGCTAACAACACTGATCATAAACTCGGAAAATGGCTTCCGATAGGCGCTTTAGCCGCTTCTATTTTTCTTCTGGCCGGTTGCTCAGATGACCAGCCTCAACATCAAATGCCTCTCCCCGGTGTATCGGTTTTCAGTGTGATCAATCAGGAAGTAGGCGACTATTATGAATACGTTGGCCGTTCAGAAGCCATCAATGAGGTAGATATCCGTGCCCGTGTAGAAGGCTTTCTGGTCAAAAGAAACTTCACTGAAGGCGGTATGGTTGAACAAGGCCAGCTGCTTTACGAAATTGACCGGGCACCATTTGCAGCTGCCCTCAAAGGTGCCGAGGCCCAGCTGGCAAGCAGCAAAGCTTCCCTTATTAACGCCCGGAAAAACCTTGAGCGTAGCCGGGATCTGGTAAAACGGGGAGCGATCAGTCAGGCTGACTACGATAATCAAACCAGCTCGGAAGCCCGGGCGGTCGCCGCTGTTGAAGCAGCGGAAGCCAATCTGGAAACGGCTCAGCTGAATCTGGGCTACACGCAAATTTCCGCACCCTTCACGGGGGAAATTGGCAAATCAACCTACAGTGTTGGCAATCTGGTGGGTCCCACCAGCCAGCCTCTGGCTACGTTGACCAGCATGGATCCAATCTATGTTACCTTTCAGGTGGATGAACGACAGCTGATCAGCCATCTGGCAGAACACCCCGGAGCCATAACGGCGCAGGAAGCCAGCGTTGAGGTCGAAGAAAAAAGCAGGTTCAAACTCTCTCTCAGACTGCCAAATGGCACTGAATACGACCAGCCAGGCACCTTCAGCTTTGCCGACACCCAGATCGATGAAACCATGGGTACCCTGACCCTGCGAGCCACCTTCCCGAACCCTCAGGGTATTATTCTGCCGGGCCTCTACGTCACGCTGCAGGCAGAAAGCAATCAGAAAACGCCCATGGCCCTGATTCCCCAGGCCGCAGTTCAGCAGGATCAGTCCGGCTATTTTGTCCTGGTTGTAACGCCGGAAAATGTCGTTGAAACCCGACAGGTGGAAGTCGGTCGTCGTATCAATGCCATGTGGGCGGTAAAATCTGGCCTTAAGCAAGGTGAGCAGATTATCGTTCAGGGCCTTCAGAAAGTGCGTCCGGGCAGCAAAGTATCGCCAACCCTGGTTAACGTAGACCCAACCACCGGTACGCTTTCATCACCCGCTTCCGCCAAGCCACAGGAGCAGGATATCTGAGATGATCAGCCAGTTTTTTATTAACCGGCCCAAGTTCGCATTCGTCATCTCGATTGTGATCACCATGGTCGGTCTGATCTCGCTGACAACGCTGCCAGTGAGTATGTTCCCGGAAATCACGCCGCCCCAGGTAACCATCAACGCCACCTACCCGGGTGCCGATGCAGAAACCCTGGAATCAGCGGTTATGCGCCCCATTGAAGAACAGGTAAACGGGGTTGAAGGGATGATTTATATGGACTCCAAAGCCTACAACAATGGCAGTGTGTCCATCACCGTCACCTTTGATTCCGGCACCGACCAGGACATCGCCATGGTCAATGTGCAGAACCGGGTAGCCGCTGCCGAACCGAGTTTGCCCGAACAGGTTCGACGACTGGGCATAAATGTACGAAAACAGTCGTCCAACATGCTGCTCGGGGTCAACCTGGTGTCTGAATCCGGCAAGTTTGATCAGGTCTACCTGAGCAACTACGCCAGTAACTACCTGTTAGACCCAATGACCCGTATCAAGGGCGTAGCGCAGGCTCAGGTGATGGGTGCCATGACCTACAGTATGCGCATCTGGCTGAACCCCAGTCGCATGGCGGCACTGGGTGTCACCACATCCGACATCAGTAACGCCATTAATGAGCAGAATGCCATTGTTGCCGCCGGACAACTTGGACAAGCCCCCAATCAACCTGATCAACAATTTACCTATACGATTCGAACCCGGGGACAGCTGGAATCCCCTGACGCTTTTGGCAATATCATTATCCGGGCAAACCCGGATGGCTCTTTTGTCCGCATCAAAGACATTGCAAAAGTGGAACTTGGCTCCCAGAACTATGAGGGTGATGCACGGCTGAACCAAAAACCTACGGCATTTCTGGTTATATACCAGCAACCGGATGCCAATGCCATGGACGTGGCCAAAGGCGTGAAAGCCCAGATGGAAGAGCTGAAGAAGGACTTCCCCCAGGGCATGGACTATACCATCAAGTTTGACACCACGGAGTTTATTAACGAGTCCATCAATGAGGTGGTGAAAACACTGTTTGAAGCCGTATTTCTGGTTATTCTGGTGGTATTCCTGTTTCTTCAGAACTGGCGTGCAACTCTCATTCCTGCCATCGCCATCCCGGTGTCGCTGATTGGTACCTTTGCGGTCATGCAGGCACTGGGGTTCTCCATCAATACCATCAGTTTGTTTGGCCTGGTATTGGCCATCGGTGTTGTGGTGGACGATGCCATTGTCGTTATTGAAAACGTTGAACGACTGATCACAAAAGAGGGCATGGCACCAAAAGAGGCCACCCGCCTGGCGATGAAAGAGGTTTCCGGCCCCATTGTTGCCACTACCATGGTACTGCTGGCGGTTTTTGTGCCCGTGGCGTTTATGCCGGGCATTACCGGGGGGCTCTATACCCAGTTCGCCGTGACCATTTCTGTGGCGGTACTGATCTCCTCGGTCAACGCGTTAACCTTAAGTCCCGCGCTTTGCTCGGTATTACTGAAAAAAGGAAGTCTTGACCAGATTGCCTGGCTGAAGCCGGTAGACACCTTTATTCACAAGTTGACCGGGGGTTACCAGGGCTGGGTAACACTTTTACTGCGCCGTTCCATTCTGGGCGTTGGCCTTCTGGCGGTGATGCTGGGCAGTACCGGCTTTATGTTTACTACCACACCTGGCGGCTTCGTCCCAAATGAAGACCAGGGCTTCTTTGCGGTCAACATTCAGCTGCCAGATGCGGCTTCATTAAATCGCACCCAGGAGTTGATGGGGGAAATCACCGACCAGATTCGCTCCGAACAGGGTGTGGATAGTGTTATCACCATTTCCGGCTTTAGTATCTTCAGTGGTTCCAGCAGTAATGCGGCGCTGGCCATTGTCGTATTGAACGATTGGTCAGAGAGACAGAGTCCCGAGCTGCATCAGGACGCCATTCTGCAAAGAACCCAGGCAAAATTGTGGTCACTGCAAGAAGCACAGATCATGGCTTTTGCCTTCCCACCCATTCCGGGTCTTGGGTCATCCGGTGGCTTTGACTTCCGGTTGCAAGACACCATGGGACGCTCACCCCAAGAGCTCAGCCAGGTCATGAACGGCCTGATTTACCAGGCCAACCAGCAGCCGGAACTCGCCCGGGTGTTTTCAACCTGGCAGGCCAACGTGCCACAATACCTGCTGGATGTAGACCGTCAGAAGGCCAAAGCCCAGAATGTATCGCTATCTGAAATTTTCATGACGCTGCAAACCCAGCTGGGCTCACTGTACGTGAATAACTTCACCCTGTTTGGCCAGAACTATCAGGTCAACCTGCAGGCTGAAAGTGCTGACCGGGCCGGACCGGCTGACCTCAGCAAGTTCTATGTCCGTAACAGTCAGGGACAAATGGTGCCATTGACCACGGTGGCTTCCCTGAAACCCGTGCTGGGCCCCAGCAGTATCGGACATTACAACCTCTATCAATCCGCCAACATCAGTGGTCAGGCTGCTCCGGGTTACAGCTCCGGTGACGCCATTGAGGCAATGGCCCGACTGGCACAGAATCTTCCCCAGGGTTATACCTATTCCTGGTCAGGCCAGTCTTTACAGGAAATCGAAGCAGGAAACCTGGCTCCCATCCTGTTTGCGCTGTGCTTCCTGTTTGCCTACCTGTTCCTGGTCGCCCAGTACGAAAGCTGGACCATGCCACTGGCCATCATCAGCGCCGTGCCTATTGCTACCTTTGGTGCCTTTGTGGGGATCAATATCATGCGACAGTGGAATCCGGTGCTGGCCAATGACATCTATGCCCAGATCGGGATGGTGCTGTTAATCGGTATCGCAGCAAAAACGGCGATTCTGATCGTGGAATTTGCCATGGTTCAGCGTCGGGAAGGCAACAGTATTTTTGACTCAGCCATCAATGCCGCTGGCCTGCGTTTCCGTGCCGTCCTGATGACCGCCCTGTCCTTTATTCTCGGGGTAATGCCACTGGTACTTGCCACGGGTGCCGGTGCCGCCAGCCGTCAGATCATCGGTATCACGGTAAGTTCCGGTATGTTGGCGGCCACTATCTTTGGCACCCTGCTGATTCCGGTGTTCTATCTGCTGCTGCAAAGAGTGCGTGAGCACTTTGATCCTGACAAGGCGCATAGTTAATTGAATCAGGAGAATGATGTGTACAATCTCCGTTCACCCTGAAGCGGAGTCGAAGGGTGATTGGCACAGTATTCAGAGGATGGAGTTTGCGCCTTTCGACTCCGCTTAAGACGAGAAACGGTATTTATAAAGCACGACTGTTATGAGGCATCAGAGGATCGGCCAGCCCACCAACCGTCAGGTTCAGCGAATTTTTCGGAATGGCTGCGGGCTTGATGGTTGCTGTGCCATCTTCGCTAATTAACCATTGCTGCCCACCAGCCCTGACCGACAGAGGCCTGTGCAGAGCATCGGCGATCAGTGTCAGTGGATGGTTTTCGGGCAGCTCATTGGCTGGTAACCAGTCCTCTGTGGTAAAGCTTGACCAGTATTCAGGCCCGTAGCAACGTCCTTCTAATTGCGCACGTTGAACCTCCTGCCTGAAAAGCGCAGACGACAACTCTTGATCATCATTGGTAGCAAGTGAGGAATCATCATTGGTAGCAAGTGAGGAATCATCATTGGCAGCAACTGAGGAATCATTACCGCTCGCCCCCCCGTGCTCACAGGCTGTCGGTCTGGACATAAGATGCCTGTCTATATCCTCCCCGGTTTTTTCCAGTGTCATTCTCAACGGGGTTACCTGCCTTGTCAGCTTACACCAGGCCTCTTGCAATTTTGCCAGATCGAAGGGGGCTATTTGCGGTTGATCCTGCTGACCATGTGCAGGTTTTCTTCGACTTTTTGGCAACTTGTGGTTTCTTTTCAAAAACTGCAACCGATCGTTCCAGATACGTTCTATCTCATCAAAAGTGGCTTCAATCTGACTAACCAGCACTACCTCTGCCCTGATACGCTCATGCAAAGATGCCAGCTCATCCAGAAATTCATTGTCCAGCCCATCAGTACGAAGAATTAATCCCGACAAGGTGCTCAGCGCATCATTGACACTATCAAGCCAACCACAAATCTTCGTTATATCAGTAACGTCCCGAATGGCCTTTTTGAACTGCTTGCCCAAAGCCGGTGACGGCAGCACACCTGCTTGCAATAAACGCCCATAGGAATAAATGAACTTCGTATGAGAGGCAATCCGGTCGAATTCTTTATTCATTTTTTTATCAAGCATATCCGTAAGAGCAAAATAAGCCTCGGCCTTGACTACTTGAGTACTCTTGGGATCATCGACAACTGATTGAATCATTGCCGTGACCTCAGCCATTGGTCGATCAGCAATAAACGCCTTTACCGCATCCTGCACCCCCTGCGGCAAAGGTGCTTCCTCCGGGACTTGTGAATCTTGCCGGTTTATCGACTGGGCAGCGAGTTCTGGCGCTTTTGGCTGCACCGGTTTCCGGAAACCATAGCCCCTGGCCATTTTTTGTTTCAGCTTCCCGCTGATCTCCCGTTTTTTCCTGGTGTTCTCACGCTCTTCTTCACTGACCAGGCGATCTATTTGCTTGACAGATTCTTCCTCCCTAAGGGCATGAATCAATAAAACGTCTCTGCTGGACCCTTCTACGAATCTTTGAAAACAGTCATTGAGCTCTGAGCACTCAGCTTCAGACAGGGAAAACATCCGCTCAGCCTTTTCCATCACATCTTTTAACAACATCTTGATAGTTTCGATATTCTTAAACTCATTATTGCCAAGGTCTGACAATTTGATGCAAACCAGGCACGCTAACGCCTTCGATGCAAGATAAAACAACCATTCGATATCGTCTAATTCAGCAGTTATGCCATCAATTTTGCCATCAATCAGTTTGATGAACTCCCTTAACAGCTTGCACGCTGGGACAAATTCGCCAATACACAGTGAAGCGCTAATCATTTGTATTACTTCGAAAATTTTATAGCACTTAAACAGGTCTGATTTGTTCGACACGGTCTTTAACCAATTGCTCAACCCTTTAACATCAGAACCTAATCCACGATTCAGGCCATCTTTGTCATTCAGCTGTGCGTAGTGACTGACAGCATCATCAAGGATTTTGATCAGAGACAAAGCAACAACGTTATGACTATTGGAAACTGATTTCATGTGCACATCACAGTTCTCATGCTTGCCCAGGAGCTGTTCATGCAAACTGGTCAGCTCGGCACAGACATTCAGAAGTTCCATGGATTGTGATATGAAGACATGCCAGTGCTGTGCCAGACGATCATCACTGACGGAGTTCAGGTATGACTCCTGGCCAAGATCACTGACGGAGTTCAGGTATGACTCCTGGCCAAGATCACTGAAGCAATTGCCATATTTCTTTGCGAACATCGCCATTTGGTATGCGACTGGCTCATCGCTTTGATATTTTGCAGATACCGACTGCAACACAAACACTATCCTGATTACCGCCAGGTAGCGTTTAAAGCACAAATTCATGTACTCAAATTGCAAATCAAAGAGTTGATATTTAAGTTCTTCACAATTTATTCTTGCGTCTTTTCTCAGGTTACTCGGGATTTTAGGCAGCTTGAGTCTTTCTTCAGTCACCATTTTTTTGAACTGATCAACTTTCTTTCGATAACACTCCATAAGCCTGAGGCCTTTAGTTGACTTTGCTGTAAAGCCCATAAGGTCATAGGAAAACTCCAGATTTTGGAGATGTGCCTTGAAAAAAGTCATTAATTCATCGCAACTTTTGGAACAGGATAATTCTTCATGGTGCTTAACCTTTCTTTTAGTCAAGCTTTTCTCAGGCACTTCTTCGGCGGGTATTTTCAACGGAGTATTTTGGCTTACATTCAAAACCCCGGGCATCTCAGCCAAAGAACCGCCGGAGTCAATCTTATTGCTGACATTATCAGCTATAGCTCCCCCCGGTAATTGATGTTCACCACCAGGTGCACTCACAACAGAACGCTGTACATAGTCCATAACTGCTACCCGTATAGTTTATAACCGGGAAAATTTCTTAATAAGGACAACGTAAAACCTCTTTTGTTCCCTGATTGTGCAGGCTGACCTGTCCCTGTGAACTATCACGAATATTGTTTTATACCTGTTACATACAACAAATGTCGTATTTAATTACCACCGCCTTTCTCAGATGAGGCAGTAATGAAGAATCTTGACGGCCGTCGGTTTCAGATTCCCATAGAGAAAAAATTCGATTTAAAGCAATACAGGACTGGCATGCAGGCATGAGTCCTATCAATCTTGCTCACAAGTATGGATCCTCAAGAAAAGTATTATTTATAAAGCACGGCTGTTATAAGGCGTCAGTGGATCGGCCAGTTCATCAACCGTCAGGTTCAGCGAATTTTTCGGAATGGCTCCGGGCTTGATGGTTGCTGTGCCATCTTCACTAATTAACCATTGCTGCCCACCAGCCCTGACCGACAGAGGTCTGTGCAATGCCTCGGCGATCAGTGTCAGTGGATGTCTGTCGGGCAACTCACTGCCTGGTAACCAGTCCTCAGGGGTAAATTTTGACCAGTATTCAGGCCCGTAACAACTGCCTGCTAATTGCGCCCGCTGAACCTGCTGCCTGACAAGCGCAGAAGGCACCTCCGGTTCATCATTGGTAGTGAGTGAGGAATCATCATTGGCAGCAAGTGAGGAATCATCATTGGCAGCAAGTGAGGAATCATCATTGGCTGCAAGTGAGGAAGCATCATTGGCAGCAAGTGAGGAATCATCATTGGCAGCAAGTGAGGAAGCATCATTGGCAGCAAGTGAGGAATCATCATTGGCTGCAAGTGAGGAATCATCGTCACCGCCAGCCTCCCATTGCTCACAGGCTGCCGGTCTGGACATAAGATGCCTGTCCATTTCCTCCCCGGTTTTTTCCAGTGTCATTCTCAACGGGGCTACCTGACTTTTCAGTTTACCCCAGACCTCTTGCAATGTTGACAGATCGAAGGTGGCCATTTCCGATTGACCTTGCCGATCTTGTACAGGTTTTCTTCGACCTTTTGGCAACTTGTTGTTTCTTTTCAAAAACTGGAACCGGTCTCTCCAGATGAGTTTTATCTCTGCAAAAGTGGCTTCAATCTCACTAACCAGCCCTACCTCTGCCCTGACACGCTCATGCAAAGATGCCAGCTCATCCAGAAATTCCTTGTCCAGCCCATCAGTACGAAGAATTAATCCCGACAAGGTGCTCAGCACATCATTGACACTGTCAAGCCAACCACAAATCTTCGTTATATCAGTAACGTCCTGAATGGCCTTTTTGAATTCCACACCCAAATCATACGATGGCATAACACCTGCTCGAATTAACTGCGCATAGGAATAAATGAAGGACGTATGAGAAATAAACCGGTTGAATTCTTTATTTATTTTTCTGTCAAGCATATCAGCAAGAGCGAAATAAGACTCAGCCTTAACCACTGGCGTACTCTCGGGATCATCAACCACCGATTGAATCATTGCCATGACCTCAGCCATTGGTCGATCAGCAATAAACGCCTTTACCGCATCCTGCACCCCCTGTGGCAAAGGTGTTTCCCGTGGTGGGGTTTGTGAATCTTGCCGGGGTGTCGACTGAGCAGCGGGTACAGGTGCTTTTGGCTCCACCGGTTTCCGGTAACCATAGCCCCTGGTCATTTTTCGTTTAAGCTTCCCCCTGATCTCCTGTTTTTTCCTGGTTTTCTCTGATTCTTCTTCACTGATCAGAAGGTTTAATTGCCTGGCAGATTCTTCTGCCTTCAGGGCGTGCATCAGTAAAACATCTCTGTAGGGCCCTTCTATGAATCTTTGAAAACACTCATCAAGATTTGCGCACTCAGCTTCAGACAGGGAAAACGTCTGCTTAACCTTTTGCGTCACGTCTTTAAACAACTTTTTGCTTGCTTCGATACTTTTAAGATCATTATTGTCAATGTCTGACAAGTTGATGCAAACCAGGCACGCTAACGCCTTCGAAGCAAGATAAAACAACAATTCGATATCGTCCAGGTCAGCATTTTTGCCAGCATATTTACCATCAATCAGTTCGATAAACTTGCTTAACAGCTTTTTTGCTGTGTCATATTCGCCAATACACAGTGAAGCACTGATCATTTGTATCACCTGGGTAACTTCATAGCACTCGAACGGCTTTTCTTTGTTCGACGCTGAATTTAACCAATTGCTGAATCCTTTAACGTCAGAACCTAATCCACGATTCAGGTCTGCTTTTTCTTTCAAATGTGGATAGTGATTGACAGCATCATCCAGGGTTTTTATCAGAGACAAACCGACTGTGTCATTGATACCGGATATCAGGTCAATATACCGTTTATGCATACACGCATCCTTTCCAAGCAGACCATCAGGCTTGATCGGGATCTGGCCATTCAAAATGGCCATATCGGCACAGACATTCAGAAACTCCATGGATTGTGACATGAAGACCTGCCAGTGCTGTGACAAGCGATCACCATTGAGAGCATTCGACAGTAACTGCTCGCTACTACTGATGGTTTGTCCATACTTTTTTGCGAGACGTGCTATTTGGTTTACGTCTGGCTCATCACCATAACGCAATGACGACAAATAGTGTAAATCTAACACTATTTGAGATACAGGTCTGAAGCGTTTGTGGCACAGAGCGAAGTATTCTTGTTTCAAAAGAAACAACTGATCTCTAAGCAATTCATATTTTTCATATTTTTTTCTTGCAATTGTTCGGTCACGTGATTTTCTACCCACCTTCTCTCTTTCATTAGTCACCATCTCCTCAAAAAGAGCAACATCCTCTCGAAAATGCTCCATAATCTCGAGATCTTTCATTGACTTAGGTGTAAAGCCACCTAAGTCATAGGAAAACTTCATATCTCTGAAAGTCTTGACGCAAAAAGAAAGTAATTCTTCACAACTTTTTACTTTGGATGATTCTTCATGACGGATAACCTTTCTCTTAGCCAGGCTTTTGTCAGGCATTTTTGCAGCAGGGTATTCCATGGGTGTTTTTTTGCTGCTTTTACTAACATTCGGACCGACGGAGTCAATGGTCTTGCTGGCATTATTGGTTATGGCTGCTGCCGGTAATTGATTTTCATCCCTTACCACATCAGGTGCACTGACAGCAGAAGGCTTTATACTTTCCATAACCATTACCTTTTATAATCGCGAATATTTCTTAACTTGGACAACGAAAAGCCTTTTTTGTTCCCTATCTATGCAACCTGACCCGGGCCAGATCAAAAACGAGCAGTTATATACGCCTCAAATCACTGAGAAAAAATAAGGACTTAATTAACCTCCCGGTGGAGCCCTTTTTTACCGGCTTTTTTTATCGGCTTTTTTATCAGCTTTTCTATCAATAGGGGAAAGCAGCCTGTCCCTGTGAACTATCACGTCATACAATGGACCTCATAATAACGTTTATGGAGTTCAACGATGACCACTGCTTATGAGAATCTGGTGAGCCGATTCCAGCAGATGTATCACCTTTCCCATCTGGGAGCTATCGCTGGCTGGGACCAGGCCGCCATGATGCCTGTCGGCGGCAATCAGGCCCGTGGTGCAGCGCTGGCGGAATTGAACACCCTTCTGCATCAGCTGCTGACGGCACCTGAAGTGGCATCCTGGCTGCAGGAAGCACAGGCTCAGGAAACCAATCCAGACACCATCCGATCCATTGCAGAGATGGCGGTTGAATGGCAACAGGCCAGTGCCATTCCTGATGATCTGGTGAAAGCCAAAACCATTGCATCCACAAACTGTGAACATGCCTGGCGCAGCCAGCGGCCCGCAAATGACTGGCTGGGTTTTGCCAGAAATCTGAAAGAGGTGGTTAACCTCTCCCGCCAGGAAGCTGCTGTTCGGGCAGAAAAAAGCCATGTTTCCCCTTACAACGCCCTATTGGAGCTTTATGAACCCGGCGTCAATACCCGGGAGCTTGACCAGCTGTTTGGTGACCTGAAAACCTGGCTGCCAGGCTATATTCAGGATGCCCTGGATCGCCAGTCTTCGGTGAACATCATTCAGCCTGAAGGACCCTTCCCAATCGACAGGCAAAAGGCACTGGGACTGGAGGTGATGAAACTGCTCGGCTTTGATTTTGACCATGGCCGACTGGACGTAAGTACTCACCCATTTTGTGGTGGTGTCAGCGAAGATGTCCGGATGACTACCCGCTACAAAGAAGATAACTTTGTGGAAGCACTGATGGGCATCATCCATGAAACCGGCCATGCCCGCTACCAGCAAAATCTGCCAGAACAGAACCGTGAACTCCCCATTGCCTTCCCCCGTTCCATGGGAATCCATGAAGGACAGAGCCTGTTCTTTGAAATGCAACTGGGCCGCAGCAGCGAATTCCTGTCACTGATCCAGCCATTGATCGTCAAACACCTCTGCGCTGGCACGTCACAGCCCGCTATGGCACTGGATAATCTGGAAAAAATATACAAACGGGTTCGTCCGGGCTTTATCCGGGTTGATGCCGATGAGATCACCTACCCGGCCCATATTATTTTGCGCTATGAAATCGAGCGTGACCTGATTGAAGGGAACATCGAGGTGGATGATATCCCCGAACTCTGGCAGCAGAAAATGCAGGATTACCTGGGTCTGGATGTAGCCGGTGATCACAAGAATGGCTGCATGCAGGATATTCACTGGCCCATGGGGTCGTTCGGCTACTTCCCGAGCTACACCCTTGGAGCCATGGTCGCAGCCCAGCTGTTTGCCGCCCGGAAAAAAACCATGCCGGATATTGCAGAGCTGATTCAACAGGGCAACCTTTCACCCATTTTTGACTGGCTGAAACACAACATCTGGTCACAGGGACGAAAGTATTCCACGGCAGAACTGATGACCAGGGCGACCGGCGAGCCATTAACGGCCAGTTATTTCCAACAACACCTGAAAGAAAGGTATCTTGGCTGACAGGCCTTGATAAATAGCATTTTCATCAATAGCACGCACGGGTTAACTATGATGAAATCCACTGAATCTCTCCATTATTATCATCGAGGTTAACCTGATGCGGGGCATCAAAACGACACATGTCCGTCATATATTTCAGGGGCTGGCAGCACTGATCATTATCATAACGGGCATCAAACTGGGCAGCACACTGGTTATTCCCCTGCTGCTTTCTGCCCTGCTTGCCTTGCTGGCCAATCCTGTGGTTGATTTGCTGGCGCGGTTCAGGGTCCCCCGAATCGTCGGAATCCTGTTCACCTTAACAGCCTTTGTCATCTTCGCCCTGTTATTCCTGGGTAATGTTGCCAGCACGGTTCAGGAGTTTACTGCCGCACTGCCCGGGTATCGTGAACAGCTAACTGAGTCGTTTAACAGGACTCAGGCCTTCCTGGCACAGAAAAATATCCGTGTTGACCTGAAAACCTTTATGGACTCCTTTGACCCATCGGCGCTGGTCAGTCTGCTGACCAATATGCTTGGCAAACTCGGCAGTACCATGAGTTTTGCCCTGCTGATTTTAATCGCCACCATCTTCATGCTGCTGGAAGCTCCCCTGCTGCCGGGTAAGCTGCGCATAGCCCTGTCATCCCCGGACCATGAATTACAGAGCATGCGCCGCTTTCTCCACTCATTTAATCGTTATGTGGCCCTGAAAACGCTGATCAGTATGATCACTGGCCTGTTGGTTGGCACCATGCTCTGGGCGAAAGGGGTGAACTTTTATGTGCTCTGGGGGCTGGTCGCTTTTCTGTTTAACTTTATCCCTAATGTCGGTTCCATCGTGGCAGCTATTCCCGGTATTCTGCTGACACTGCTGCAGTTTGGCTATGGCGATGCCATGCTGGTTCTGGCAGGCTACCTGGCGATAAACGTGTTTATCGGTAATATCATTGAGCCTAACGTTATGGGACAAGGGCTGGGATTGTCGCCCCTGGTCGTCTTTCTGTCATTGATCTTCTGGGGCTGGTTGTTAGGGCCTGTAGGGATGATTCTCTCCGTCCCGCTGACCATGTTTATTAAAATCATGATGGAATCTTCCAGACAGTGGCGGAACATGGCTATTCTGTTAGGACCTGACGACAGTGCAGAGCAACACGAACAGAAGAACAGCTGATTAAAAGGGAGCCGGTGATGGTTGATAAACCTGACGTTGATCTGAAAAAGAATGCCCCGGATAAAAATCCATGGATCGACTGGGCAGAAAAGATCCGGGCCATTGCCCAGAATGGACTCACCTTCTCCAGAGGTGAGTTTGACCTTGAGCGATATCAGCAATTACAGGCTATTGCCCATGATATGACGGCACTGCTCACCGGAGCCCCCACGGCAAAAGTGAACGACTACTTTCTGCCGGATCATGGTTACGCCACCCCGAAGATTGACCTCCGTGGTGGCGTATTCCTCGATAATAAAATACTGCTGGTCAAAGAGCGCTCTGATGGATGCTGGGCTCTGCCCGGCGGCTGGGGCGATGTGTGTGAACCTCCCGCTTATGGGGTCGAGCGGGAAATTGTGGAAGAGTCCGGCTATACCGCCAGGGTATTAAAGCTGGTAGCTGTTCGGGATACCCAGCAACACCCCTACCGCCCAAGAAGCCCCTATCATATCTACAAATTGATTTTTCTCTGCGAATTGACCGGTGGAGCCCCAAAAGAGAATATTGAAATTTCTGATATCGGCTTTTTTGATATTGACGATCTGCCGGAGCTTTCCGGGGGAAGAACCTTGCCGGAAGATATCCAATTATTATTGGAACACAAAAATAAACGGGAATTGCCCACCGTTTTTGACTGAAACGATGGGCACAATCCGCAGAGAATATTAAGCCGTACCACCCACGGTAATTTCATCAATCTTCAACGTCGGCTGACCAACACCCACCGGAACAGACTGACCATCCTTACCACAGACCCCTACACCCGGGTCCAGTTCCAGGTCATTGCCGACCATGGACACCTTGTTCATCACATCAGGGCCATTACCAATCAGGGTTGCGCCCTTGACTGGCACGGTCTTTTTGCCATTTTCGATCAACCAGGCCTCACTGGTGGAGAACACAAACTTACCAGAGGTAATATCTACCTGACCACCACCCATGTTTTCCACATAGATGCCTTTTTTAACGGTACTGATAATCTCCTCAGGGTCATGCTTGCCAGCCAGCATATAGGTATTGGTCATCCTTGGCATGGGCAGGTGAGAATACGACTCACGACGTCCGTTACCGGTGGGTGCAACGCCCATTAAACGAGCGTTCAGCTTATCCTGCATATAGCCTTTGAGAATGCCATTTTCAATCAGGACGGTGCTTTCTGTGGGGACTCCCTCATCGTCCATATTCATGGAACCACGACGACCGCCCAGCGTACCGTCATCAACAATGGTACAGTGTGGAGAAGCTACCCGTTCGCCAATCCGGCCAGCATAGGCAGACGAACCCTTGCGGTTAAAGTCACCTTCCAGTCCATGACCAACCGCTTCGTGCAGCAGCACACCGGACCAGCCAGCGCTTAATACCACCGGCATGGAGCCTGCCGGAGCCGCCACTGCTTCAAGGTTGGTCATCGCCTGGCGCACGGCTTTGCGGGCATACTCAAGGCCAGTGTCGTTCAGCAGGAACTGAAGGTAGTCACCCCGACCGCCGCCACCGGCAGATCCACGCTCAATACGCCCTTCTTTTTCGGCAATAACACTGACATTCAAACGAACCAGCGGGCGAATATCCGCCGCCAGCGTGCCATCGGAGGCGGCTACCAGCACCACCTCATGGACACCGGCCAGACTCACTGTCACCTGCTTCACACTGGGGTCGGCCTTGCGGGCTTCCTGGTCCAGCTTTTTCAGCAGATCAACTTTATCTTCACTGGTTAAAGAATCCAGAGGGTTAGCGGTTCCGTAGAGCGACAGTGGCTGGCTGCGCTGCCATGCCTGAACCTGCTGCTGCTGACCGACCCGGGCAATACTTCGGGCGGCACCGGCAGCCTGTTCCAGTGCCGGGAGAATAATTTCATTGGAGTAGGCAAAACCGGTCTTCTCGCCACTCATGGCACGAACACCGACCCCGCTGTCGACATTGAAACTGCCTTCCTTAACGATGCCATCTTCCAGCACCCAGGACTCATGGCGCATGGATTGAAAATAGAGGTCAGCGGCATCCACATTGTGCCCCAGAATGTTATCCAGAATCCTGCTGAGTTCACTGTCGCCGATATTGGCTGGAGTCAGCAGTTGGTCGCGGGCTGTTGTAATAATATCGGTCATAGATTTTGTCACCACTTTTGTTACCGCTTTTGTCAGCAGCACGTTTTGTCAGCAGCGTGGCTTCACACTGGTTTATTCTTATTGCAAGCCTACTCCCTGAGAACGGGATAACTCAAGGGAAGTTTTAAATTTCCAGGAGGCTGAAATCCGAAAATAGCCTTTTGAGAAACTATATATCACCCAATTGCAGCAGTTGCTGTGGTTCAGACTCTTTTTCCCGATGGTAGTAGCGATAGAGACACACACCACCAAGACCGGCCACGGCAACCACGGCAGTAACGCCGACGGCAATACCGGCAATTGCGCCAGTGCTCAGGCCTGTTGCAATGGCAGGTGCAGCCGCAGCCATTGTTGATGACGTGGGCAGGGTTAAGGGCATGCCCGTAAATGTTGTCATCGGTGTTGTTATTGGGCATGTGCCATCGGGTAATGATGAACTCAGCTGGCAATCGGAGCTGACAAAATGCTGGTCAGCTGAGGCACAGAGTGTATCGGCGCTGATATTGGTATCACTGTAGGTCTGAAAATTAACCCGGGTGTTTACGTTGCTGATATCAGTCAATCTCGCATCGGATTTATCTGCAAACCCGCCGGCAGCGACACCGGCAGCGACACCGGCACTGCTATTTCCACCAACCGCAATCACCTCGCTGTTTACGGCGGTTATGGCATTGAGTTCACCATAGCGCCCAACTTTACCGGCACCGACTCCGGCATTGGCACCATTGCCCATGGTGAATACCCGGCAGTTCAGTGCAGTGATAGTGTTTGCTTTCCCGGCATGGCTTATGTATCCGGCACCAACTCCGGCATTGGCACCGTCGCTCATGGTTCTTACGGTACTGTTAATCGCCGTCAGGTCCCGGACTTCACCCCGAGGATCAATCTGGCCACCGCCAATGCCCGCGAAAGCGTCAGAGCCAGAGACTTCCACGTTGTTACATACCGACGTGAGATGGCTGAGTTTGCCATTAATAAGCCCACCTCCGATCCCCCCATGGGCTTTGTAACCTTGGGTACTTATCCGGCTATTTTGTACCGTAACGTCATCAACCTGCCCCCGGATCTCACCCGCGACCATACCGGCAAGCTGGTCTCTCCCCCTTGTTTCAACGGTGCAGTTGTGTACTTCAATATTTTCAATGCGGCTTTCCCTGCTGAGTTGTTGTGCCGTAATAATACCCCCCTCTGCCGGGGAATCACCGTGAATGGTTACGCTGGCGTTGACAACCTTGATATTCCCGATCCGGCTGGTGCCGTCCATGGTGCAGGCGACCACCGCTGCGGCTTCGTTTTCTGCCGATACCCGGGCATTAACCACTTGCAGATTGTTAACGCTGCCCCGAAGGTCCGGGAATAAACACATTGTTTGCTGATCAATGATACGCTTCTGTCCATCATAATGGCCGGAAAAAACGACAGTTTTATCATTATTCAGTTCAGAACCCTCCAGATCACCGGTCTGGATGTAGTGGGCATCGGGTGGATAATCAGCATCCAGGCCGATTTTATTGAACGTTTTGCTGTCGTTTATCGGAATAGGGTTCCAGACAGACCCACGTTTCGCAATTAATGGCGTTGTTGAGCAATTCCAGGGGTTATCCATAACAGGACCCGGATGCTCCTGACAGTCACTGGTGACTAAACGCGGGTCGGCAGTGCGGCATAAACCCGGCATCGTCAGATTCCCAACATTGACCAATTTACTATTAACCCGGCTGTTGAGTGACCGGACATCCTCAATCACAGCGCCTCTACCAAAACCACCGTGAGCGATGCCAGCATTATCGCCAGTATCCGTGGTGACTGTGCACTCCACTGCACGGGTATTGATCACCTTGCCGGTGTTGAAGCCTGCACCAATGGCAGCACCATCATTTCCACCCCTGCCACGGGCTGAGACCGTGCAGTTAACTGCGGTAGTTCCTTTGACCCGGTCATGCACATACCCGCCGCCAATGCCGGCAGAGGCGAAATTTCCTTCGGTTCTCACGTGGCTTTCCAGGGCAACCAGGTCATTGATGGAACCCTTACGAAGTGTGCCTCCGCCAAACGGCCCGGGCCGGAAGTGGCCAACCTGCCCACCACCAATACCGGCATAAGCCAGGCTGCCATTGGTAGTGACCTCGCTCTTCACCACCGTTATGTTATTAATATTCCCGGTTACCATTCCTCCGCCAATACCGGCATCTGCACCATATTGGTCGGTGGTGACATTAGTCCCCGACACCGTCAGATGTTGTATAACACCATCGACCTCACCCCCGCCAATCCCCGCATGCGCATGGCTGCCCCGGGTTTCCACCTGGCTGTCCGAAACCGTCAGCTGCTCAATCTGTCCTTCCATTGCGCCAGCGCCGATACCGGCATCTGAGTGTGAACCTGAGGTTGTGACCAGAGCCTCCTCCACGTTCAGGCGATGCATCTTACCCTCAGTTATACCTGCGCCAATTCCTGCTGCGGAATAGTCCCCTGAGGTGGAGACCGAACTGTTTTTCACCTCGGCCCTCTCGACCACGCTATCTTTTTGCTGGAGTCCGGTAATGACACCGGTACACGCTAGGTCAAACCGTTCAGATTCTCTATTATTGATGATGCGGCTATCCTCGATCCGGACATCGCGTATCGTTGATTTTCCCTCCATTTCACAGGCCAGTGCCGCTGAAAACTTATCCGTATTATTGATATTGGCATTGGCCACGCGCAGGTCGCGGACCTCGGAATAACGCCCTAGTTTGTGGAATAGGCAGCGACGGGAATCACTGATGGTATAACAGTCACCGTTATAATGGCCGGTGAACGGATGGTCATCATTCCCCACTGACACGCTGCTGTTATGGCTGAAGGTTTTTGTCTGGCGGTAGTAAGCGTCAGGGGGGAAGCCATCCTGACCAATTTTGCCCAGGGTTTCGCTATCACCCACCGGTATCGGGTTGTCCGGTGAGCCCGGTGTTCCAGCAGAGGGGACAGCAGCCGCACCGGAGAGCCTGTCCAGAGCGACCATTGCCAGGGTCGCAGCAGCGGCACCGGACATGCTGCTTCCGCAACGGTTGACCGGTCTGTTCTGTTTTCGTCCTGATGCTTCAGATATGGTATGGCACCCACCGTCGTAATGGCCCTGAAATGGCCTGCTGTCACTGCCAACCGGAACACTGGTGTTATGGCTGAAGCTTCGAGTCTGCTGATAGTGAGCATCCATGGGATAGCTATCGTTACGGCCGATTTTGCCCAGTGTTGCGCTATCCTCAACGGGTATCGGGTTGTTCCAGGCCCCGGGCCTGCCTTCTGCTGGCAGGGCCGCAGCATCCGCCAGCTGGTCCATCGCCATCAGGGTGGCGGATGCCATGGCCGGACCTGATACACGTTTTGCTGTGCCCAAAGCGGTTACCGGCTTGTCTGGCTTTTCATCTTCCTGTTTTTTATCAGTGACCTTTTGCGAATGGTGTTTTGACACATTTTCTGAACCGCTGGCTTGCTCCTTACCTGACTTTCCAGACTTTCCCGACACGGCCATATTATCAAGGCTATTCGCCAGAGAAACGTAAGAACAGATTGTTCCTATCGCATCGGTCACTGCACTCACATTGGGTACCCAGCAGGAAAGTGCCTTGCTGGCCAGCCCAACCCCCTGAACGAAATTATCCGCCAGGCTTGTTTTGTCGTTTTTATTGTCAGCAGGCAGCGTACTGACAACCGGTGCAGTTGGCTGGCTGGTTTGTCGTTGATGCTCAGGAATATAATTGGGAGAGAGAGAGCTGAAGAAGGAGGTAATACCTGACTGGACAGCAACTGCAAACTTTCCTAATGTACCAGTGGGATTGGTTTTTGCTGGTTCGTCAAGGTAGGGATTACTGGTTACATCTGTCAGTGGTGCATGAGTTGAAGAAAATGGCTGCACAATTTACTCCATAGATGTTGTCTCGGTTATACATTGAGAGTGCCATTGTCGTATGAGTAAAAAACAAAGGCATACGGCTGGTTCAGGCAAGCGTTGATATCCATACCGTTCATCCTGAGCGGAGTCGAAGTGCGGTGCTCCCATCCTTCGACTCCACTCAGGATGAACGGGGTGTGCGTGTATTAGCGCTTTCCTGCACTAGGAGGCTAGATGGCTTTTTGTCGTTATTTCAGCTTTGGTAAGATTGCTTTGGACTATATAAAGCCGTCATCAATTCCTTTTGCCGTGAAAAATATATTTGTTTTTTTCGATTGTTATCACTTTGCGCGTCGGCTTTTTCAACTTTGAACTCTGCTATTTCCACGCCTTGCGTGAGAACGGGGCAAATAAAGCAACACGACACGTACACTGCGAAATTTACATTTATCTAACGCAAATACTATAAACTCAAAAGTTGACTTCTGAGTTATAAGCCTCCCGAAAACAACTTCAGGAAATAGTTTTCCTCCTACCTAACCCGGATATTTCATAAACTGCCCCGAATCTCGCGCGGGACTTTGTCGCTCTGAGGGATTTTGTGAGGGAGCGCCGTACCGGGGAGTCCGGTCGACTGAGCAAAACTCCCTCAGAGCGGCAAAGGACAAGCGAGAGCGGCAGCACGTTTATGAAATATCCGGGCTGATATGTTTTGACCTGTCAACCCCTGGCTCCCAAATTAATTTCAGGCACGTTGGTTCAAGGCATAGCCAGCAGATTGCGACGGTGGATCATGCTGATATACGTGGATTGGTTACCACCGGACTTCACTGCGTCGCGGAGCTGGCCTTTGTCTAAGATCAGGGATCATCAGCCGAGGAATGCCCGTTAGGGATTATCCCGTTGGCTGGTACCTGTATAGCCCGGTCAAGGGTTCTCCACACCGGCCAGCTATGCCCTGAATCAACGTGTCTGAACAACCTCCTGATTAACCGCTTTTATCCTGAATACCCGTAAATTCGCTCAAGCCACCTTAGACATCTCTTGTCGTACAACATCCCAGATAAACCCAACCAGTTCCCGGGCAATGGCAACACAGACAAATTTGGTATTCTTGCCCGCCTGTGTCAGTGTACGGTATCGACCACACAGTCGCTTCTGTGCCTTCCATGCAATAGCTTTCGCTTCTTCGGATGCATTGACCGCCTTTCGTTTCAAATGCATTGTCTGCCTTGCTGGGAAACGATAGCTCCAGGCACACTCAACCAGCATTCGTCGCGCATGGCTGTTGCCTGTCAGGGTAATGCCACCTTGTCGTCTTTTGTCGCCACTGGTGTGTTCATCCCCGAGAAAGGCCATTAACTGACGGGGAGAGTCAAAGCGACTGATATCACCCAGCCCTGCCAGCAAAACTGTAGCAGCAATTTTGTCGATTCCCCTGAGCGCCACCAGAGAATCAACGACAGGTGACAGATTCCAGTCCTGCAATGCTTTCATGATCTGGTCAGTCATGCCTGCAACCCGCTTGGTCGCTGCTTTGACGGCATCGACATATTCCTGCAAGACAATCTGCTGCCAGCTCTGGTCGAAGCTCATGGACTCAAGCCAGTTGAAGTGGCTTTGTGTCCAGCGAGTTTTCCCTTTTGGCCAACTGTGTCCATGGCGAAGGACAAAGGCGTTGAGCTGTTGTCGGGCCTTGCGCTCCTGACCTTTCATGTCATCCCGTGCACGGGTGAGGTCCCGCATGGCTTCCTGAGCCTTATCAGGCACCCATACTGCTGTTCGCCGATCCCGGCGCTATGATACTCTGGCACAGGCACCCAACACCGTTGACACTACAATCTCAACTTTTTCTTCCAGCGCTTTGCCTTCAGGCACCGGTTCTTCCTTAACCACCTGGGGCCAGAATAGCATGCCCTGGAACAGACTGAGGTAGATATTGGTCATCACGCCAAGATCCGTTTTGTTCAAGATTATTTCACACCATGCGGGCAGCATAACCTGCATAAATGGGCTCAATCAGTTATTGGCCTGCTGGCTTAAGTGTTCCAGAGGTACTTCGGGTTCCGCTTGTTGCTGTGCCTCACCCTGACGATGACGGTATTGGTAGAAAAGGTATAGACCAATGCCTGCAAGGAGCGTGAAAGCTGTACCCAGGCTGACGACAACCTCGGTACTGAGGACTCCAGCCGACGTGATGGGCAGTGCCGTTGCCGGGGGCATGCCGGAGAATGTCATTGATGCTTCCGCCGAGGTAGCCAGAGTTGTCGTGTTGCTTGTCGCGTTGCTGGGTGGTTCCGAGGTAGCCATAGTTGTCGTGGTGCTTGTCGCGTTGCTGGGTGGTTCCGAGGTAGCCATAGTTGTCGTGGTGCTTGTCGCGTTGCTGGGTGGTGTCGAGATAGTCTGATTTGAGCCGCCCAGTGTCATGTTGTCCGAGGTAGTGTTATTAAAATCGGACTCAGCCGCAGCTCCTGCCAGCCGGTCCATCGCCATCAGGGTAACAGTTGCTATGGCCGGACCGGACACACTGTTTGTTGTGCCAAAAGCAGTTACCGGCTTGCCCGGCTTTTCATCTTTCCGGTTGTTATCAGTCATCTTTTGCGAATGGCTTGTTGACACATTTTCCGCACCGCTGGTAGATCCTTTATCCGACTTGCCAGACATGGCCATATTGTCCAGGCTATGAGCCAGGTAAAAGGAAGAACAGAGTGTTCCTACCGCATCGCTCACTGCACTGACATTGGGTGCCCAGCAGGAAAGTGCCTTGCTGGCCAACCCGCCCGCTTGTAAGACATTCGCCACTAAACTTGTTTTGTCGTTTCTATTTTCAGCAGGCAGCGTATTGGCAACCGGAGCAGATGGCTGGTTGATGTGTCGTTGATGCTCAGGAGTATAATTGGGAGAGAGAGCTGAAGAAGGCGGTAACACCTGACTGGACAGCAACTGAAAACCTTCCTAATGTACCTGTGGGTTTGGTTTTTGCTGGTTCGTCAAGGTAGGGATTACTGGTTACATCTGTCAGTGGTACATGAGTTGAAGAAAATGGTTGCACAATTTGCTCCATAAATGTTGTCTCGGTTAGACATTGAGAGTGCCATTGTCGTATGAGTAAAAAACAAAGGCACACGGCTTGGAGGGTAGATGGTTTTTTTTTCGTTATTTCAGTTTTGGTAAGACTGTTTTGGACTACATAAAGCCGTCATCAATTCCTTTTGCCGTGAAAAATATATTTGTTTTTTTCGATTTTTATCACTTTGCGCGTCGGCTTTTTCAACTTTGAACTCTGCTATTTCCACGCCTTGCGTGAGAACGGGGCAAATAAAGCAACGGCACCCGGTATCCTGACGGCGGATGCATTCAGTTATATCCGCAGCAAAATCGAAGCGATTGAACTGCCTCCCGGCTACGAGCTGACCTGGTATGGTGAATACAAAGCCTCAAGGGACGCCAATGAAGGGCTGGTCATTTCTGCGCCTTATGGTTTTGCCGCCATGATCCTGTCGGTCATCTTTATGTTCAACGCCCTGCGCCAGCCCCTGGTCATCTGGCTGACCGCACCACTGGCACTGGTGGGCGTCACTATCGGGCTGGTGATCTTTCAGACACCTTTCGAATTTATGGCGATACTGGGCTTTTTAAGCCTGATCGGCATGATGGTAAAGAATGCGATTGTTCTGGTGGACCAGGCGGATGTGGAAATCAAATGTGGGAAACCGGCATATCATGCCATTATTGATGCCGCCCTCAGCCGTGCCCGTCCGGTGTTGCTGGGTGCCCTGACCACCATACTGGGCGTGGCTCCGCTATTGGTTGACCCGTTCTTCAAAAGCATGGCAGTGACCATTATGTTTGGTCTGCTGTTTGCCACCATTCTGACCCTGGTGGTTATTCCACTGTTTTATGCCACCTTCTTCAAAGTGACTGTGGAAACGGCATAAAAGCGGATAAGAATATTCGCTCCTGCCGGGAGCGAATATTTTTTCCACCATTGGCCTCATAAAAGATGGCGAGGGTGTTCCGGTAGCTCAGCCAAAAGCCGGAAGAACTTGGAAAAAATGGGCTATACCGTTAAAGTCATGGCCCTGAATTCAGGTTTACTGGCAATCCATTCAAGGAATAAACAAACCGGTTGGCACTTTTGCCCTCCCGGAAAGGTTTTTCATAGGTAATTAACAGATTAAAGGCAGCTCACCGATCTTTTAGCTCTTTTCCCGTCCGTCCCCGTCTCTATTTTTAAACTGATGTCAACCCGGTACCGGTTCTGTTGGCTGAGGATTCACTGATGAACAACACCCAAATCAACTATGCCGTTCAGGACGCCATTGAGTGGTCACTGATGCACGGCATGGCGGTAAAAACCGCCAAAGATTCTGCACGACACTGTACCTTCAGCTTTGCTCCCACCCTGATCGGGCGTGAACGCTTTGAATTGTTGAAATCCATTGTGCCATTGATGGGCAAGCTGATTCACGGTGTTTCAGAAGACCATGGTTTTCTTATGGATGCCATTGAGCCGCTGTGCAGTGGTGATGTCTTTTTTGCCAGCCTGCTGGAGCTGCACCAGAACATCCACAGCAGCACAAAGCCTGCCAGACGGCTGCCCATGCTGCTGATGCGCACAGACTTTATGGACGATGCTGAGTCTGGCCCGAAACTGATCGAATTTAATGGCATTGCTGCCGGTATGGGGCCTTTTGGTCAACGGGCCCATGAGCTGCACCATTATCTGCAGTATCAGTGGCCAGCGGCCTTTCAATCCTGGTCCGAGGCAGATGACCTTCAAATGATTCCAAACCATGGCATAGAACATCTGGCCAGGGGTATTGCCGGCGCTGCGACGATGGTACGTTCCCAATCCGGTGAACAGGGCCAGCCGTTGTTCCTGATGGTTGTTCAGCCCGATGAAAGCAATGTCTATGACCAGCACCTGCTGGAAGAAGCCATCCAGAAAGAGGGGGTCAAAACCGTCCGTCGTACCTTCCGCCAGCTATACGACCAGCTCACTTCCGGAGACAATAGTCGTCTGCTGCTGGAAGGGCTTGGCGGTATCGATGCCATCTACCTGCGGGCCGGTTATCAACACTGCGACTATGTTGCCCATGATCTGGATGGTGTCCGCTGTTGCTCCGAGCTGGGCAAGGTCAGAATCCTTATTGAACAGCACCGGGTGGCAGTGAACGCCACCATCAGCCAGCAACTGGCCACCAGTAAGCGGGTACAAATGCTGCTTTGTGATATGAACGAAGAACAGCTGACCCGGTTTGGCCTGACACTGGCAGAGGCCCAACGGGTAAAGCCGTTCCTGGGAGAGATGCGACCAGTGGATGATCAGTCAGCCCATTGGTTTGCCGGGCAGAAAACCAACGATTGGGTGCTTAAGAACCAGGGAGAAGGCGGCGGCCACTGTGTTTTTGACCATCATATCCTGCCTCGCCTGAGCAGCCTCAGGTCTGAAGAGTATTCGGCCTGGTCACTGATGCGTCGTCTGCATCCACGACACCGTTCTCATGAAGCACTGGTGGTTCGAAATGGTGAAGCACAACCGGTAGATAACCTGATCAGTGAGATCGGCATGTTCACCCTGCACCTGGACGGCCACTCCCTGACCAGTGATATGGGGTACGCCGGTTACCTGGTACGCAGCAAACCTGCAACAGCCTCTGAAGGTGGGGTCCATAGCGGTCAGGGGGCGGTGGACTCACTGGCATGCACCCGCACCCCTGGCAACTCCTGTGTTTCTGACGCCCTAGTGCGCTGAAGATTGGCGCTTTAGTTGGTGATCGTCGTCTTTTCTCAAGGTACAAATCTTCATGCTCATCACGGTCGTTAAAAAACACGACAGGTATCGCAAACTGTAGGCCTTTTTTGAGTTTTTAGCGCTTGGTTATTGGATCTTTTTGGCGTTTCCCCGGTCTGAGTAAGCAACCCAGAAAACGTAAGTGAAAAAGTCTCTTACATGGACAGCGTTCCTTCCAGTCCGGCAGAAGCCATATCCACTGAGAATGCAATCTGCCCGATATGCCACGATGATCTCTACCGACCTGAAGACCCGGAATTTGCGGGCAGGCACGTCACCATAGCCAGGCCTTGCGGACATAAATTCCACCTTAACTGCCTTACCCCCTGGACCGATGGTCACCTGACGTGCCCCGTGGGGCGCAGAGTCATTGAGAATGTAGAGGTAGAAATCCTCACCCTGCCCCCGGACTGGCGGCAACAGATGATCACGGCAGCAAAGGAGGGCGATATCAGGACCATCCGTGCCCTGCTGAACCGGGGGGCGGACGTGTGTGCAGGCCAGCCAGGTGAGCCTTCCCCCCTGGCCTGGGCCGCTACCAACAAGCATCTTGAGGTTGCCCTGCTGCTGGCCAGCAGGGGAGGACCCGACCCGATCGGTCTGTGCAAGCTGGGGGATCTGTTCCAGGATGGTGGCGAGGACATTGAGGTGGATCTGCATGAAACGGAGCGCTGGTATATGAAGGCGGCCATGCTGGGGAATGATTTAGCCATGAACAACCTGGGCCTCCTTTATAACAATGGTGGCGAGGGCTTTCCGGCAGATCTGCACAAGGCAAAATACTGGCTGCAAAAGGCGGCTGATCTGGATAACACTGTTGCCATGTACAACCTGGGCGAACTCTATGAGCAAGGTGGAGCGGACTTTCCGGTAGATCTCCGTGAGGCAGAACGATGGTACATTAAAGCGGCCAGGCTGGATGATGCCATATCCATGTACAACCTGGGCTACCTTAATGAGCATGGTGGCAAGGACTTTTCGGTCAATCTGCACGAAGCTGAGCTCTGGTACTTAAAGGCGATTGAGCATGGGCATACTGGTGCCATGAACAACCTGGGCTTCCTGTATTTGGAAGGTGGCGAGGGCTTGCCAGCGAATCCGGAGCAAGGGAAGTTCCTGTTGTTCAAGGCGGCCAGGCTGGATGACGAGTCAGCCATGTACAACCTGGGCTTACTGTATCAGCATGGTGGCGTGGGCTTTGAGGTAGATCTGCATGAAGCAGAGCGATGGTACCTAAATGCGGCTGAGCTGGGGGATGTTATGGCCATGAACAACCTGGGCTACCTGTATGAGCATGGCAGCAAGGACTTTGCGGTAGATCTGTGCAAAGCGGAACACTGGTACCTGGAAGCGGTTCGGCTGGAGTATTCTGTGGCCATGAACAACCTGGGCCTCCTGTATTTGTCCGGTGGCGAGGGCTTGCCAGCGAATCCGGAGCAAGGGAAACACTTGTTGTTCAAGGCGGTCGGGCTGGGAAACGTTTCAGCCATGAACAACCTGGGCTCCCTTTACAGGGAAGGTGGCGAGGGCTTTGAGGTAGATCTGCCCCGGGCGAGAGCCTTGTTTCTCAAGGCGGCTGGGCTGGGAGATGCCTCGGCCATGAGAAACCTGAAAAAACTCCCTGAACCGCAACCAGCTAAAAAACGCGGGTTTGATGAAGCCTTTCCTGAATGAATCTGTATCTATAAACCTCCTGCATCGATAAAATTGTGTACTTTATAACTGTATAACCGCTTTTTTTCGGATATTTTGACCTGTTCTGGAATTCATGAAATCTATAAAGCTGTTTTTTGATATTTTCAGAACCTGGTGCGGGATATTTTTGAGATCAACACAGTCAGAGTAACAATCCCAAAAACGTAAGGGCGTTACCTGGCATGAACAGCGTTCCCTCCAGTGCACCCGTTGTTGTACCCACCGAGCCCCCAATCTGCCCGATCTGCCATGATGGCCTCTACTCATCCAAAAAGCGGAAGTTTGTGGGCAGAAGCGTCGCTATTGCCAAGCCCTGCGGGCATAAGTTTCACTTTAAGTGCCTTTCCCGCTGGACAAAAGACCATCTGACCTGCCCTTACGGGCGGGAAGTCATTAAACATATGGTGGTGGTGAAAAACCTGCCCCTGCCCCGGGGCTGGAAGAAGCAGATGGTCAACGCGGCAAAGGAGGGTGATATCAAGATCATCCAGGCCCTTCTGCAACGGGGGGCGAAGGTGGATGCGGGCCAAACTGCGGGTAAAACTCCCCTGGCCCTGGCCGTTGCCAATAAGCAACTTGATGCTGCCCTGCTGCTGGCCGGAAGGGGAGGATCCGACCCGATCAGTCTGAGAAACCTGGGGGGGCTGTTCCAGAATGGTGGCGAAGGCATTCCGGTAGATCTGCACAAAGCGGAGCACTGGTATCTCAAGGCGGCTGAGTTAGGGGATATTTCAGCCATGAGCAGTCTGGGCTACCTGTATGTGTATGGTGGCAAGAGCTTTCCGATAGATCTGCACAAAGCGGAGCGTTGGAACCTTAAGGCGGCTGAGCTGGGGGATATTAAAGCCATGTGCGGCCTGGGCGTCGTCTATGCAGATGGTGGCGAGGGCTTTCCAGCCGATCTGCACAAAGCCGAGAGCTGGTACCTGAAGGCGGCTGAGCTGGGGAATGTTGTAGCCATGAATAATCTGGGCCACCTGTATCATTATGGTGGTGAGGACTTCGCGGTAGATCTGCGCAAAGCGGAGCACTGGTACCGTGAGGCGGCTGGACTGGGGGATGCTTGCGCCATGGGCAACCTGGGCAGGGTGTACCTGGAGGGAGGAGAGGGCTTACCGGCAGATCCGGATGAGGGAAGGTTCCTGTTGTTCAAAGCGGCTGGGCTGGGGGATATTGGAGCCACAGTCAAACTTGGCAACCTGTACCAGGAAGGTGTCAAGGGCTTTCCGGAAGATCTGCACCAGGCGAAATCCTGGTGGCTCATGGCGGTTGAGCTGGGATATGCTGAAGCCATGCTTGACGTGGGTTCCCTGTATCTGAATGGTGGCGAGAACTTTCCGGTAGATCTGCACCAGGCGAAAATCTGGTTGCTCAAGGCGGCTGACCTGGGTAACGCTGAGGCCATGTTCCACCTGAGTCATCTGTATGAGCATGGTGGGGCGGACTTCCCGGCAGATCTGGACCAGGCGAAGGCCTGGTTGCTCAAGGCGGCTGAGTTGGGGAATGACCTGGCCATCAAAAAACTGGAAAAAGCTTCTAAACCGCAACCAGCTAAAAAACGCGGGTTTGATGAAGCCTTTCCTGATGAACCCGACCACATCCGTACAGAG
>NZ_JAGHQW010000310.1 GCF_017744115.1 Salinisphaera sp. G21_0
AGTGCTTTTTATACGCTTCCTGTTTGGTATGAATGAGAAATTCTTACAATGATCAATACTATCATTTAAAAAATGAATAAATGACGTACTCTCTTCACTTTTTAAAAAGTGGGTGTCCTTTTTATTTCCTTTTTATTTCCTCTCTACCCTGCCTGATCAACGTATTTTCATTTACTTTAATGTGGCCAGAATTTTCTGAATGCTCTTTCTTATATTGTCTTTACAGTGTCTTCTATCTAGCTGTTGCTGTGTGCTTTTTATACGCTTCCTGTTTGGTATGAATGAGAAATTCTTACAATGATCAATACTATCATTTAAAAAATGAATAAATGACGTACTCTCTTCACTTTTTAAAAAAAGTGGGTGTCCTTTTTATTTTTTACCTGAAGATCATGACGACGGTGGCCAAAACCGACCTGCTCCTTCTGGATGACTGGGGGCTTGCCCCCTTAAACGAGAGTCAGAGGCGAGATTTGCTGGAGCTGTTTGAAGACCGGCACAACCTC
>NZ_JAGHQW010000311.1 GCF_017744115.1 Salinisphaera sp. G21_0
CAACCCGGTAAACATGGCCATTGGGTACGGTGGGATGAATTAAATCTCCCTGAACCACAGAAGCTGTAGCCGTGAAAGGAACACCGTATTCGTCCATCGCCAGCACAAAAGTATCACCGCCTTCGGTAAGTACATCCAGCGTATAGCTGCCATTTTCAGCGTCACTGGTCGTATTGCCGGTCACCGCCCATGTACCATCGGGCTTATGCTCAATGGCCACCAGTTGCCTTGCTGCGGGCTCGGCCTGATTATCCAGAACTCGCTCTACCTTGCCGCTGATGGTGGCCGGGTCGCCTGTTGGCCCACCGCCGCCTCCGCTGGTGCTGATGGCGAGGTCATAGACAACCACGTTGTCGGGAGTAACGGGTTCACTGGCCAGCGCCCGACCATCTTTAAAAACCAACAGATTTAAGGTTTTGGTGCTGTACTTTTCCGGGATTAATTGAATGTGAAAATCGCCGTTTTTTACATGTTGACCGGAGATATAACTTAGTTTTCCTACAG
>NZ_JAGHQW010000312.1 GCF_017744115.1 Salinisphaera sp. G21_0
TGCCCGACAAAGCGAAGGTGGAAGCGCTCAAAGCGTGGGAGTGCTGGAAGGTGAACGGCGAATTCAGCCTGGAACTGCTGCGGGCCTTTTCCTCCATGTGTCATGGCAAAGGCTTGCCCGACAAAGCAAAGGCGGAAGCGTTCGTTCAATGGCTACCCTCGGATGAAAATAAGAATATTCTGAAACTTTCTTGCCGAATATTTACAAGTTTTGGTTTGCCCTCAAGAGAAAAACTGACTGAAAATGAGAAAACACTTCGCCAATGTCTTAATCAGCACGGTTGTAACACTGAACATGGAGACGACAATAGTGATGAAGATCTTTTAGAATCGAGTCAAATGAAAGCACTGGCTCTGTTCTTCTCCGGGCCCGCAACATGGCGCATGAAAATTGCCGAATTCCAACAATATCTGGCTGCCCACAAGAGTCCTCGAAATGACAGAGTGGCTGTTCGTGCTGCGCTGAAATCATTGCTACCGATATTGGCTATCCATGGAGGAACT
>NZ_JAGHQW010000031.1 GCF_017744115.1 Salinisphaera sp. G21_0
ACATCACAGAATACACTGGTCATAGACATGGGAGCCTCCGGTTAGCTATCTGTTGATCGGTGATTGCAACCGAAAGATAGTTAAACAACCGGGGTTCCCTTGTCTTTTCTTGCATCGAACTCACGTTAGTTAAACAACCGGGGTTCCCTTGTCTTTTCTTGCATCGAACTCACGTTTTTTAAAAGAAAAACTCCGTGTCTCCGTGTCTCCGTGGCAAAAAAATCACCAGCCAAAGACTCAATCTCCCGCAACCCGGTCTCGCCAGAAATCGGCTTGCTCGACTCCCGAACCAGCTTCATCCCGTTATAGTCTTTCGGATTATGGCTGGCGGTCACCATAATGCCCCATCCGCCTTCAAGTACGAAGTAGCAAAATAAACCTCTTCAGTGCCACAAAGGCCAATATCAATCACCTCCACACCACCGGCCCTCAACCCATCACTCAGAGCGGTTTTCAGTTCAGGAGTAGAAAGACATCATCTTGGGCTTAAGGTATTCAGCAGTCGCCCGGCCAATCCGCCAGGCAATATCTTCATTCAATTCATCGGGCATACGGCCACGGATATCATAGGCCTTAAAACAATTAAGAGTGCTCATCCAAGACACCTGGAGTGAAAAAAGGTATATATTGGCCTATATTTAAGGTGGCCTGTAGATATATATTGGATACCAAAACAATCATGTTTGAGTATGATCCGGCAAAAAGTTTTAGCAATCTGGAAAAACATGGCATCGATTTCGATCAGGCTCAGAGCCTCTGGCTGGATGAAAACCGAGTGGTCATCAAGACCTTGATTTCTGACGAACCTCGTTTCCTGCTGATTGCCAAATACGCCGGAAAACACTGGACTGCCGTATTTACGCCACGTAATGATAAAGCCCGAATTATTTCGGTACGTCGCTCAAGACCCAAAGAGATAGCCGCCTATGAAAGCCAAAGAATTTGACCAGGCCTTTGATGAAGGCCACGACAGCATTGATGAACATATTGACTGGTCCAGCGCTCAACGCCCCGGCCTGGAAACCCGTCGAATCAATATCGACTTTCCTGAGTGGATGATCACCGCCCTTGATCGCGAGGCCGCCAGGCTTGGTATTGCCCGGCAAGCGGTGGTTAAAACCTGGCTGGCCGAAAGGCTGGATCAGGGAAGGCGGAGTTAGCAACACTGTCCTGAAATAACTGACACATTGCTGATGTTATCCAGTAAAGAAAATACTTGCCACGGAGGCACAGGTGTGACACGAGAGCAGAGTCGGTCTGCTCGCAACTGCAATTGAGATGGAGGTAGGCCCTCCGGTGGCGGCTTCTGGATGCAGCCACCAAACCACCGTAAGCTGCGCCGGTAAAGAGCCGACGTGGTGAGCGTTACGGAAAAGGCGCAGCTTGACTGCGTCAGGTGTGAGATCAGGAGATGAACGCAAGTGAACCACTGATGACGTCTAGAAACGTGTTCTGATGACATCAAAAATGGAGAGCTGTGTTGCTCCATCATGAGCTCAGGGGATAGCCAGTTACTGCCTGATCGGTGTCCGGGATATAGGTGGCATGAACTGATTTCAGGCTCTTTTGTGGAACGTGGGAATCTGTCGTTCTGGTGTTAAGGGAGCCAGCCAGGCAGCTGAACTGCACAGGCTGTGAGTACCGATACAGAGCGCAGAGGAGGACCAGTCCGGTTCTGTGAGCGCCTGAGGGGGAGGTTCCCTTGGGCGACTCGACAGGAAAAGCTTTTTTGTCTTTTCTCTGTGTCTCCGTGGCAAAGTGCTGTACTTGACCGGATCTCATCGGAAATGCGGGCCTGATTGCTGACGGTGCGCGATTATTAATCATAGGCACTTTGCAAATATTGATACGTGTCAATACTTATCATCATCCCAAACGCTTAGGCAAGGCCAATGCCAGTTTTCCCGCATTGGAGGATGGGATACGGATTCTTAACTTAGTACTATTGTCTTCTATTCAATCGTCTGCTGCGTTCCGGTTCAGCAGAAGCGATATCAAGGGAGACGTTGCTATGGATCGTATTCATCTGGAACAGGCACCCCGAAACAACCAGGGAAAGATCAGTTATTCCTCTATTCCTTCCATGGTGGTGATGGTGGCGGAGGAAGAGCTGTCGGTTCTGCAGCGGCGGGTGAAACGGAACTATGATGTTCGGGACCGGTTGCATATTTCCGAAGAGGAGCTGGTGGGGCTGGAGGGGCATATTGCGGATTTGGAAGAGAAACTGGCAGAGTGGCGGGCTTTGGTGGAGTAGTCATGAGCCCATATTTGCCTTACCTTTTTAGTTCCCAAAAAACAGGCTGAAATAACAAGAAGAAATCAATGCTTTCTTCCGTTTTACCCAAAAAATAACTTGCTAAACTGTTGGAAAACAAGAGTGCCAAGCGTTTTTGAGGGGGCAGTACCTGTATGGGCGTACGAGTTCGAGTCTCGCCTTCGGCACCAATAATATTTTGGTTCATGACTATTGTTTGGCAATAGTCACATAAAAAAGGCCTGAGATGGCTTTTTTTTTGTATCTTCGTTTTCTTCTTCTCGTTCCTTATGTTTCACTTTTTAAAAAAATCTACTATCTAAAAAAATGTAAGGCAATGAATATCTCAACAGCAACTGTCACCGGCAATCCGCTCGGTAATATCCTGAGATAGGTATTAGAAACAGTGGAAATAAGTAAGTTCTTCCGGGACAAACCCTCTCAGCCTGTTTAAACGCTATCCTTATACAAAAATAGCGACAAGAGACAGGATAAGTGCCCGTGAATATTGACGATGTTATCAACCGGTTATCAAACCATGTGATGGGTGAGCTGCCCAGGGAAACCCTGCTGGCGGCCAGTGAGCAGCGGACGGAATTGATTCCGCGCCTGCTTGACTATCTGGAAGGCGTTGCCGGGCAGGGGGATGAGATACCCGAAAGCCAGCGTGTGGATCTGGTCTTTTTTGCCTTTTATCTGCTGGCTCAGTTTCGGGAATCAAAGGCATTGCCGGTGATGCTTCGGATAGTGTCTGCCAAACCCCGGACGGTCAATCGACTGCTTGGTTATGTGGTCAGTGAGAGCCTGGCGCGAATACTGGCATCGGTGATGGCCGGTGAAGAAAATGGCGAAAGTGACACCGTTAACGGATGTAACGTGGAGCCACTGAAGCAGTTGATTGAAAACACAGCGGTCCATCCTTGCGTTCGATCTTCCTGTTTGACCTGCCTGACGATTCTGGTTTCCCATGGGTTTCTGCCCCGTGAAGTGCTGGTCAGCTACTTCCAACAGCTGTTTAGTGGTGGGCTTGAGCAGGAGCGGAGTCCGGTCTGGGACGGGTTGGTCTCTAACTGCATCATTGCCGGAGCCGCCGAGCTGGAAACTTCTGTTCTGGGCGTGTTTGACCGGGGACTGCTGACCGATTCATTTATGGGCAGGGAGCGGTTAAGTACGATGTTACAGGAGCATTCCGGCGAGGTAAGCTTTCCATCCTATGAAAGCTCTGCCCTGATTGATGATTGTGTGGCTGAGTTGCAAGGTTGGGCCAGCTTTAACAGTACGCGGCCGCAGGAGAAGCCCGCTGAAAGAGCACCTGTCGGAAGCAACGCGGAGCCAGAGGGCGCTCAGCGTGTGATGCGGCCCTGGCCAGCCAGAAAGCCCAAGCCACCAGTTCGCACG
The DNA here is from genome assembly GCF_017744115.1 of Salinisphaera sp. G21_0. Classification (GTDB taxonomy): domain Bacteria; phylum Pseudomonadota; class Gammaproteobacteria; order Pseudomonadales; family Endozoicomonadaceae; genus Endozoicomonas. Next base: position 3,653 of record NZ_JAGHQW010000031.1, read on the forward strand.
CGAGCCGGGGCTCAGCGGTTGCCGGGTCAGCAACGGCCCTTTCCATCTTCCTCTCCCGGGAAGCCTGCACAGCCGCTGGTCAGACAACACCCGAAGGTGGGAAGAAATGACCCCTGTCCCTGTGGTAGCGGGCGCAAGTATAAGAAGTGTTGCGGCTGATGGGTGAGAAAAGGTCGTTTCCCACGGGGTGAGAGGGTGTTGGTATAAAGCCTTTGCGACAGTCACGGTGAGCCGTGGGAATTGCAATAGTTAATGCTTTAGAACGGAGTTCAATATTTAGAGGTTGTTATCATCGACATAATGGGGGTTTGGTTTGCCATACCAGCTGCCAAGTCCCCGAAAGGCAGATGCATCATGTACTGGTTTAATATTTGCGTATGAGGGTTGATTGTTGGGTAGTGGAAAGCCTGAATATTCAATAAAGTCTTCTGGTCCTTTATATTGTCTTTGAAGCAATGAAGTTAGTGCGTAAGTACCACCGGCAAAAATTTTCGTGACAACACAATGCCTGGCAGTTAATAGGCCTTGCGGTTTAAGTTCTGCATAACCTTGTCTTTTTCTGATTTTCAAAGCTGGAATTATATGATCTTTTAAATTATCTATCGTGGAGTTTACAGATTCTTCAGATATAGTAGACCTTGCAGTTTTTACAGCAGCCCTGTCAATTTCATATATGGTTTTCAGATGTTCAAGATGTGCTTTGACAAAATATTCTTCCTTACATTGCCATAATCGCATGGCATCATGTAAGGTTAGGGTCTTTTTAAAATCATTTTCATCTGAGGCTTCTATTAATATTCCTTTCAGCTTATTTTCAGTCTTAAGCATATTTTTAATCATGGAAAGTATAATCTGGTTGTTTTTTAGAGAAGCGATGAGGCTATTAGTTGGAATAGAAACAGTGGGGCCATATCCATCAGAGTAATCAAGCGTTTGCATTAGTAGACCATTTTTTCCCTTAAGCGGTATCAGTGGGGGCTGTATTGCGCTTGCCGAAGAGTCGAGCTCCTTTAAAGGTATATTTATATCGCTATGAATCCCACCGTACGTATAGAGGAGTGCCAACCGATAATAATGGCTTCGTAACGCTTGATTTTCCAGTCCTGCGTTGTGTAGTCGCGTACTATTAACAAAGTCTTTATGGAGTTTATCGCAGTCGGGTATCTTTGAATTTTTCAATGCTTTATAAAAGTCTTCATTCAGTTGGTCGACAGTAATGACGTCCACCGCCCCTGATATTCCATCACAACTTGATTCTGCAGCAATAAATTTCATTGGTTTATCAGTCAGAACGTAAACATGAAAATCATTGAACTTTGCAAGGCTCTTGAAATGGTGAACTATTTGCACTTGTCGCTCAGGGAGCGTTTTATTACCAACCCATTCAAAAAAATGATTTCTTGGAATTAATTCTCCATATATCTGACTTTTAAATTCTTGATATGTACTCTTTATTTCAGAATCTTTTTGTATCAACTCCTGGAAAAGATTGTTTGCAGGGAGGGCTCGAGGGGAGATGTGCATAAATGCTCCAATTAATTATCGATATTCAGTGCTATTGAACTGAATCCACCATTCACATGTTACTATCATCGACATAATCAGGATTTGATTGACCATACCAGCTGCGTAGTCCCCGGTGGTTGCGCCCATCGTGTAATGGCTTAATATTTGCGTAAGATGGCTGGTCATCTGGAAATGGAAATCTTAAAGATTTAGTGAAGTCTTCTATTGCAATATATTGTTCTCTAATTAATTGTTCGCTACTTAATTGTTCCCTGATTATAGGAGTTAGTGCGTCAGTACCACCTCCTAGCATTCTTGTGACAATACAATGCCTGGCAGTTACAAGTCCCTGTTGTTTAGCTACTGCATATTCTGTGGATTTCAAAGCTGGAACTAAATTATCTTTTACTTGAGATGCTATAGAGTTTAAATATTCTTCAGATGAATCAGGATATGCATTTCTCATTGCATTTTTAGTAAATTCAATAAATGCTTTGATATAATATTCTTCCTTGCATTGCCATAATCGCATTGCATCGTGTAGGGTCAGGGTCTTTTTAATCTCACTATTATCTGAGTTTTCTATTAGTGTTTCTTTCAGCTTATTCTCTAGATTAAGCATATGTTTAATCATGGAAAGAACAATCTGATTGTTTTTTTGGGAAGCGATGAGGGAGTTATCCCAATGGGGAACTGTCCCGCCAGATCCAGGAACGGGAATATCAATAGTGCGTATTAGTAGACCATTCTTTCCCCTAAGTGGTATTAATGGGTGTTGTAATGCACTTGCCGATGAATCAAGTTCCTTTAAAGGTATATTTATATCACTATGAATGCCACCGTATGTATAGAGGAGCGCCAGCCGATAATAATCACTTCGTAATGCTTGGTTTTCCAGCCCTACGTTGTGTAGTTGCGTACTGTTAACAAAGTCTTTATAGAGCTTATCGCAGTCAGGCTCATTAGAATCTTTTAATGCTTTATAAAAGTCTTCATTCAGTTTGTCGACAGTAATGATTTCCATCGTCCCGGATATGCCATCACACTTGGATTCTGCGGCAATAACTTTCATTGGTTTATCAGTCAGAACGCAAACATGAAAATCATTGAACTTTCCAAGGTTCTTAAAATGGTGAACTATTTGTACCTGCCTCTCAGGGAGAGTTTTCTTACCAACCCATTCAAAAAATTGGTTTCTCGGCATTAATTCTCCATGTGTTTGACCTGTGAATTCTTGATATGCACTCTTTATTTCAGAATCTTTTCGTATTAACTCTTTAAAAAGATTGTTTGTATGTGAAACTTGAGTAGAAGAGATGTTCATAAAAACTTTGTTTAACTATTGATATCCTTTGATCGCAAAGAATTAAATTTGTTAAATTTGATCTGGTCATAAGCTTAAGAGTGTGTAGTAAAGAAAAAGTTCCATAGATTCGAATGAGAAAAGAGCACCACCCGCAATAACTGTTCAGGTTGCACGGGTAGCGTACAGCAGATCACAGGCGATAAAACATCTATCCGGTGGTAACTTCCTCGCTTTGGATGTCCAGCCGGGACTTCACCCGGCGTTCTTCCAGTTCTTTTTCTGCCTGTTCTTGCAGTTTTCCAATGTACTCACAATAGGCCGTCAGGTTTTTCCTGCGGTTCTGGTCGAATTGTTCAAAACGATCTTTAAAGATCAGCTGATCCTTTTTATCCAGGTTCATCCAGCCTGGTCTGAAACCCAGGTCTTCCGGGTTTAACAGGTCGTGCACAGCGACCCATTCCTCGCCTTGGCGAAGTTTCATGCCGGGGTTGATAATGTAATGGCCTCGACGGATGCGCTTGAATAACTTGCGGTTGTAAGGCGCATCCCGATCGACCTCATTGCCGGAGAGAATACTGCTGATGTAGCTCTGCTTTTTCCGGCGTTCCGGTAAGACCTCGTCTGGCAGGGGTTGCACCCATTCGGTAATGTCTTTGGCCGAGAAACCCTCGCCTCTGCCTGCCAGTTCACCCAGTTTGCGATAAAACATGGCAAACATCAGGTTCAGTACAAACAGTCCCATCAGGCGCTTGTCCAGCTTGATCAACCGGCCCTGGGCCTGGATGGACAGGCTGTCCGGTTCCAGATTGTTGTAGACCGGTGCCAGTTTATGGCGGGCATAGCGCTCATCCATCAGTGCCTGTTCCAGTGCCATCTGCAGGGCGTTGAGACCATGGCTGCCAGACAGATCCGGGTTGGCACCGCGCTCCATCAGTTCCCTGACCAGGCCAGCATTGCCAAGACGGGCAGCGACCATCAACGGGGTCAGGTTGAAGATGGTGCGGTGGTCGATGCCGTATTTCTCCGTGTCGCGCAGTACACTGCCGGGATTATTGAGGTCGTAGGTCATGTAGTGCTTTTGATGCAGTTGTTTGACCGCTTTTTCTTCCGTCTGTGTGGCGGGTTTAAAGCCACTGGTGAGCAACTGGTTGAGCATGGGGCGATGCCAGTGGATCAGGGCGTATTCCAGAGCCAGCAGCTGCTTTTTCTTGTTATTGCCGCTTGTGGCTTCTTTCTGCAGTTCCGTGAAGGCGGTGCGATCGAGTACCGGCCAGGGCACCGGCTTTTGCTGCAGTATCCGGCTGCGGATCTCATCAGCCTGTTCCTGTTTGCCCTGCAGTTCCAGCTTGCGGGCCTCTTTCTGCCACTCATCCAGGCTGGAGTCCTGCTTATCCATCTGCAGGTCACCGGTAAATCGTTCCAGGTCCAGTAGCCGCATTAACGGATGCTTCTGGTTGGCTTCGATAATGTAGAGGTTGCTCACCGCCCGGGTAATGGCAACATAGAGGGCGTTGATATAGAACTTGTAGACCTCCAGGGATTTGTCCTGTTTGTTTTTCGCCCTGGCGTATTCCAGCGTCTCTTTTTCCAGCGCGGCCGGGTCTACACCTGCGGCAATATCCCGGAAGCTCTTTTCTTCATCGCTAATAAAGTTGTAAAGAATGATATTGTCGTATTCCAGCCCCTTGGCCTCCTGGATGGAGAAGACCAGCGGCGTATTAAACCACTGACGGGCGGCGGCTTTCTGGTCCGGGTGCATCACCAGCACGGCAAAGCGGGTGGAGCGGGCGGTTTTGCTGTCCAGGTCCTGTTTGACCTTTTGGCTGTTGGCCAGCAACTGCAACTGCCCCCGGTGTTCGCCAATGCTGTCGACCAGGTAGTTGCTCTCTTTGTCGATGGAGCCAAAGCGTGCGTGCTTCAGTTTCAGAATCCGGTTGGCAATATGGGTGATCACCGGTGCATTGCGGTAATTGGACTGGAGTATCCGGATTATCTCACCCTCGCCGGTCAGGCCCTGCTGCTCGAAAAACAGGGTCTTGACCTTGGACCAGGAGAAAAAGTTCGGGTGAACAATCTGGTTGGAGTCACCACAGAGAATAAAGTGGCCCGGATGTCTGAGGGTCTTCAGTACCAGGTAGAGCTGAATGTTGGTAATGTCCTGCACCTCATCCACCACGATAAAGTCGTACTGGGGTTCGGCACTGGCCAGGTAACTGTGACTAATAATGTTAGTGTCGTATAACTGTTCCTTTTCCAGGAACTGCCGGTATTTATCGAACAGATCGTAAACACCCGAACGCTCTTCTTCACTGAAGATGGATTGTTTCACCCCCAGCTTCAGGTACTCAGCACGGGAAAGCCAGGGTGACTCGGTGGAAGGGCCGGTTAGTACGCCCCGGAACTCCTCAAAGAGTTTATGGGGGTCTTTCTGTTTGCTGTTGCCCTTATGGCGCTGGAACCAGCCTTCAAAGTCTTTCAGCGTTACTTCCCGACCGGCGGGTACCCGAATGCTTTCCAGGAACTCCCGAAAGGAGAGAAATTCCACATTCTGTTCTTCATTATCGTAGTGGTGAGCGTAGTAAAGATTACGGGCGCTTTGTACCAGAAAGGGGGAGTGACTGACATAGAGTACGTCGCCCGTCGTTTTTTTCATTTTCTCCAGGGTCAGAGCGGTTTTGCCGCTACCAGCGCTGCCGATAATCACCAGGGGTGGCGGTAGCTGATAAACGGACTGCTGTTCACCGTCGAAGGAGATTATCTTGTCCAGCAGGTTAAAGCGGTCGTGGTCGGTATTGAGATAAGTCAGTTCTGGTGAGGACTCGGTTTCCGAAGCGTCAAACGCCGGAATTTTTTCCTCATCAATGGTCACCCCTCGTTCCAGGAAACGGGACTTTTCATAGGCATGATTGCGGATATACTCCAGAATCAGGCAATAGGACTCGCCATTGTAGCGGTGCAGGGAGAATAACAGCCGGTCGTTGCGGTTCAGCCGTGCGCGGTAAAGGTTATCCCCGATCTTGCGCACATCCGCCTGCTGGAAATTATTGTTCTCAAGAGCTTTGCGAACTTTGGCAAAGCCGGGTATCTGGTCTGCATTGAGATCGTTGTATAAAAGTATATTCATGGGCTAAAAAGTAGAAAACCTGATGGGTTTTTGCGAGCTCCGAATGCTCTGATGAGTAGATACCAGTATTATGAATGGGTGGCCGTTGGCCAGCAAATGTTCAGAGATGTCTAATTCGATTGGTGTTGGTGGTAAATCGGAAATCCTGTCAGGGCTTTATGCGGTTGACGGAATTGACCGTTCAGGGCAGGGGCATTCTTTCGGGTTTCCCGTTATTGGCAAACGGGGTGGCTTTACCGGGTTTACAATTGCGCGTTATAAAGGGCGTGGCCGGTCTCTGGCGTTTCCTGCCGGGCAGGGTGAGCAGGATCACAATAAAGATCTGCTCAGGCAGAATGAGATTGTTCACCGGTCATTAAGGTCTCGTCGTATATATCCTCTGCTGAGTTTTATTCGCCCTTTTTTATTTCATCCTTTTTTATTCGGTCCTCATAAGCTTCGGAGGCGCTACTGGCCCAACAGTTACCCTGCTCATCGACCACCATTCAGCAGCCACTATCCTCAAACGATGGGTGGTCTGGTTGTTTTTGGGCAGACTGGCGGGATCATGCAACGGTTCCTGCCGGTTGCCAGAAAAAGGCAGCCTTGGAAAGCCACAAAAAAAACAGTCAGGAAAGAGAGTGCCTGGCAAGTTGGTCACGGTAAGATTGTCGGTGGTAAAGCCATTTTTCCGGACAGTGATCTGGTCTTTTTTCAGTTGTGTCTTGACTATTATGCCAACTACACCAAAAACGCCAATCACCCAGCCCGGCATGGGGCACATTCCCAATATGATCCGCGACACCGACCATACTGTGATCTGTCCTGTGATGATCCTGCATATGGTCAGGTAATGGACTGCCCTGAGGAATGCTCTGGCCGATGCTTGCCAGAGGGGCCGGGAAGGCAATGCGAGAGCCCGGGGAAGCATCCCTGCTTTTTCAATGGCACTTGCTTTTGTGGCAAAGGCAGTGATTCCGGTGGTGTTATGTTCAGAAAATTCCGGATCGGACTTTGGAGCATCAAGCTGTTAACCGCTTTATTTTTATTCTTTCTTCTTATTACCGTTCTGGAAGCCTTTACAGGTCTTCGTGGCTCAGCCTCTTTCGCCAGCCCTTCGGCTTCGGAACTTTTGTCCGGATTAATCGTTGCCCTGGGGATGATGGCAATGGCTCTATTGGTTTTGTGTGTACTGATAAAGTAATACCAACTCCGCCTTCTGAAGAGCGTTTTGAGCAAGCTGTTTTGGATTGTCGCTATTGGTTTCTGATCATTTGGTCATTTTATATGTTTACCGTCGGGAACTTTATGTAGCAATTGTTGACTAATGCTTTATTCGCTAATTCGAAGATGGCTCCTGTGGACAGGTTATTCGCAGGAATATCTTTGATCTGTCCAACCTCCTCCTTTTGCTGGCAATCACCCGGTTAAAGAAGTTGTTTATATGTGTAGTAGTTAAAACGATGGATTCAGTAAAAGTGTATGCCGGTTTCAATTTGAACGATTTGAATAACCCGGCAAGACCTCAGCGCCCCAATAGTTCTGATGAAAACAACGCCTCTGGCACATTCTCCCGGATGTGCAGGCATGTGGCTTCTGTCCAGTCAGGAGCGGTTGGCCCTGCTGTGCAACCCCGGAATAATGATAGTGAGTCATTTATTCCCAATGTACCAGGCCCTGCTGCTCATCCTTCAGGCTCCGGCACTTTTGATTTTGTTTCTCAAACCAGTCCTTCTTCGGTGGGTAAAGTCACCTCAGAGCGGGATAAGCCGTCAATTGAGGATTACTGGTATCAAAAAGGTAAAATTGAGTATCTTTTAGATAATCTTATGCCAAAAAAATACTGGAGCTACTTATTTCAGGAGGGTGTTATTAAAGAAGATGAAATGAATGAATTAAGAGCATTACGTACACGCAGACCCAGAGCCGAGGAATTAGTTCAGATGATACAAAAAAAATACCAAAATCCTGGTCTTGTTGGTTTGAGTAAGGAGAAAATTTTGGAAACAATTTTTACAGCCCTCGGTGAACACCAGAAATTCTTGCAGAATTGTCTCAACAAGGAATATCTGGAAACCCATCCCGGCAGTCTTAAATCCATTACTTCATCTGGTAATCAACGATCAGTGCCTGAGGACAGGCGTAATGCACAGTATGCAGCCGCAGGACGAGAGTGTGGTGCGTACAGTGGTGAAACAAGACAAGGCTGTGAGCATGATGATCAAGGGTTAATGAAGAAAAGCGGTAAAGGTCCAAAAGATGATACAAACAACAAATTTTCCAATGTGAAAGACAGGTTTCCTGTTCAGGAAAGTTCAGTACTACAACAACCATCATTGCAGGCACCGCTCCGGTTTTACCCATGATCAGTGTAATCTGATGAATCGGTAAAATTCTCCATCCATGGCAGGGAGTGCTCGGGTGAGTTGACAGTACTGGGAAAAGGTAGATAATAGAGCGGTTTTTTATGGTGTAGAGTTTTACCATTACTGTTTTGTAGCTAGCTTTTGTAACGATTAGTGAGTCAAATCCAGAGCTGATTCTTCGCTTCAGGGTCAGTGCATTTGATATTGGGAAGAGGTTGTCAGCTGGCTCTTGCCGAAGTATACTGATGAACAGTTTGATGCGGGGTGGAGCAGCCTGGTAGCTCGTCGGGCTCATAACCCGAAGGTCGTTGGTTCGAATCCAGCCCCCGCTACCAAATCCTGGAAAACCCCCTTTGTGGGGTTTTTTATTAGGTAGCGAGTAATTGATGTGTGATGGCCGTTCTGGTCATTGTGCGAATATATGGGGCTTTATAGCCCTTTTTTTGTTTTTTTGGCAGGTATTCAGTCGTGGCAGGTAAGCAGTCGCAGCTGGAGACACTTATCGAGCCGATCGTGGAGTCGCTTGATTACCGTCTCTGGGGTATTGAGTTTGTTTCCCGTGGGCGGAATTCAGTGCTTCGGGTCTATATCGACGCAGAAGATGGCATCACCCTGGAAGATTGCGAAAAGGTCAGCCGTCAGGTGAGCGCCGTTATGGATGTAGAAGACCCAATTGCGGACGAATATACCCTGGAAGTATCTTCTCCGGGATTAGACAGGCCGCTGTTCCGGCTTGAGCAGTACGAGATGATGACTGGCCATACGGTCAGTATACGCCTGAGGGTGCCTTTTGAAGGGCGCAGAAAGTATCGGGGCATCATCAAGGGAATTGAAGATCAGGATGTCGTTATAGAGGCCGATGGCCATGAGCTTCTGTTGCCAATCGAAAGCATCGATAAGGCGCAGGTGATACCACAGTTCGACTGAATTATCCTTCAGGCCGGGCGGATATCCCGGTTTAGCAGCCAGGGATGTGTTGGCAGGAGCCTGTCGGACTTGGCCGACCGTAGCGAGAAAAGCCTGATTTGAGACATTTTTCATGCTGATTTGAGAAGAATAGCACGGCTATTTGACGAAAAGCAGCATGGATAGTGACCAGATCAGGCTTTTCGCCGCAGGTCAGAAGTGAGTCCGGCAGGCTCCATAGGCATGGACTGGTTCAGCATAGGCGAGGCAGAGCATGAGTAAAGAGATTCTGTTGGTCGTAGAGTCCGTATCCAATGAGAAGGGAGTACCGCCCGAGGTCATCTTTGAGGCGTTGGAAACCGCTCTGGCGACAGCGACCAAAAAACGGTACGAAACCGAAGTGGATATCCGGGTAGCGATCAACCGGGCTAATGGGGAATACGATACATTCCGTCGCTGGACTGTGGTCACTGACGAGGATTTTGAGTTTCCCGGCATGCATCTGACTCTGGATGAAGGCAAGGAGCACGACGAGTCTCTTGAAATTGGTGGTATCTGGGAAGAACCGGTTGAGTCGGTAGGCTTTGGCCGTATTGCCGCTCAGACAGCCAAGCAGGTGATTGTCCAGAAGGTGCGTGAAGCCGAGCGCCTGCAGATGGTTGAGCAGTACCGTGACAAAATGGGCACCCTGATTTCCGGTACCGTCAAGAAGACAACCCGTGACAGCATTATTGTTGATCTTGGCAATAACGCTGAGGCGGTTTTAAAGAAAGATCAGGTATTGCCCCGCGAGAACTTCAGAATGAGTGCCCATGTTCGGGCCCTGCTCCATGAAGTGTCCACCGAGGGGCGTGGTCCTCAGTTGATGCTGTCAAGAACAGCGCCAGCGATGCTGGTTGAGCTGTTCCGTATTGAAGTTCCTGAAATTTCAGAAGAAGTGATTGAGATTAAAGGTGCTGCCAGAGATCCGGGTTCACGGGCCAAGATTGCCGTGAAAACCAATGATGGCCGGATTGATCCGGTCGGTGCCTGTGTTGGTATGCGTGGTGCCCGTGTTCAGGCGGTCTCCGGTGAACTGGGTAATGAGCGTGTTGATATCGTGCTTTACGATGACAACCCGGTGCAGTACGTGATTAATGCCATGCAGCCGGCAGAAGTGGCTTCAATCGTTGTCGATGAAGACAAAGGCACGATGGATATTGCGGTCAGTGAAGATAATCTGGCTCAGGCTATTGGCCGTGGTGGCCAGAATGTCCGCCTTGCCAGTGAACTGACGGGCTGGATCCTGAATGTCATGACCGAAGAGGATGCCGTCGCCAAACAGCAGCAGGAAGCCGGTCGCGTGGTTCAGGCCTTCAGGGAAAAACTGGATGTTGATGATGATCTGGCGGAACTGCTGGTGGCAGAAGGTTTTACCTCCATGGAAGAGATTGCATACGTCCCCCTTGAGGAGATGTTGGCCATTGAAGGCTTTGATGAAGATATCGTTGAACAGTTGCGCTCAAGGGCCAAGGATCAGTTATTGACTCAGGCCATTGCCCAGGAAGAAAAGCTCGATGGTACCCAGCCTGCTGATGACCTTCTGAATATGGAAGGTATGGAGCAGCCACTGGCCTATGAGCTGGCCAGTCGCGGTGTCGTTACGATGGAAGACCTGGCTGAACAATCGATCGATGACCTTCTGGATATTGACGGAATGGATGAAGATCGGGCTGGTGAGCTGATCATGACGGCGCGGAAACCGTGGTTTGAAGAAGCGGGTAACTGAGCGGGCCACTGAGAGGAGAAGTGTGAATGGCAGATGTAACCGTAGAGCAACTCGCAGCAGTGGTCGGCGCTCCAGTGGAGCGGTTGTTGCAGCAGATGAAAGACGCTGGTCTCACCAAAAGCAGCGCCAAAGAGTCTGTGTCCGATGCAGAAAAACAGCAGCTGCTGGCCCACCTGAAGCGAACTCATGGTGATGCCGGTACCGGTTCTGAACCGACCAGGATTACGCTGAAGCGTAAGACGGTCAGCCGCATGAAAGTGTCTGGTGGCAGTTCAGGCAAAAACAAAGTCGTTAACGTGGAAGTGCGTAAAAAGCGCACTTACGTCAAGCGCGAAGCCGCTGAAGAAACACCAAAAGCTGATGAAGCGGCGGCTCGTCCCGAAAAGCAGGAAGAGCGTGGCCAGCGTCGGGATGACCGTGGTCAGCGTAAAGATGATCGCGGCCCACGCCGGGATGATCGTGGCCAGAAAGATGAGCGCGGCGCGCGCAGCGGTGATGACCGTGGCTCCCGTTCCGGTGAACGCGGTGCTCGTCAGGGCGGTGAGCGTTCTGGTGGTGACCGTGGCCCACGTCCGGGTGGTGATCGTGGTCAGCGCACCGGTGGCGCTCCGGCACCTTCGGCAGCACCTTCTTTCGGTGATGCACCGCCGCCGGCAGATGACCGCAAGTCCCGCAACAAGCGTGGCAGCAAGGGCAAAGATCGTCGTAATGACAATGACGATCTGCCACGCCGTGGTAAAGGTGGTCGCAACGAGCGTGATGATCGCCGTGGCGGCAGTCGCAAATTTGCCCGTACCATGGCACCTGAGTCCATGGCCGCTCACGGCTTTACCAAGCCAACAGCGCCGGTTGTTCGTGAAGTTTCCATCCCGGAAACCATCACGGTTGCAGAGCTGGCCAGCAAGATGGCCATCAAAGCGGCGGACGTTATCAAGGCCATGTTCAAAATGGGCTCCATGGTAACCATCAACCAGGTTATCGATCAGGATACTGCCAGTATCGTGGTTGAAGAAATGGGCCACAAATACAAGCTGACCAAGGCGGACGCCATCGAAGATACCCTGGTGGATGATCAGCTGGAAGATGTTGCTTACGAAGCCAAGCCCCGTGCGCCGGTCGTGACCGTCATGGGTCACGTTGACCACGGTAAGACCTCGCTGCTGGACTACATTCGTAAGAGTCGCGTTCAGGCTGGCGAAGCCGGTGGTATTACCCAGCACATTGGTGCCTACCACGTAGAAACGGATCGTGGCATGGTGTCCTTCCTGGATACGCCTGGACACGCGGCGTTTACCGCCATGCGTGCCCGTGGTGCCAAGGCGACGGATATCGTTATTCTGGTTGTTGCAGCAGACGACGGTGTCATGCCGCAGACCGAAGAAGCGGTGCAACACGCGAAAGCGGCTGGCGTACCTATCGTGGTGGCCGTGAACAAGATGGATAAGCCGGAAGCGGATCCGGATCGGGTGAAAAACGAGCTGTCTGCCCGTGATGTTATTCCTGAGGAGTGGGGTGGCGATACGCAGTTTATGCCAGTATCTGCCCTGACCGGTGAAGGTGTTGAAGATCTGCTGGAAGCGGTTATTCTTCAGGCCGAAGTACTTGAGCTGACCGCTCCGGATGAAGGGCCTGCCCGTGGTGTCGTTGTTGAGTCCCGACTGGATAAAGGTCGTGGTCCTGTGGCCACCGTTCTGGTTCAGGGCGGTAAGCTGAATCAGGGTGATAATATCCTGGTAGGACAGCAGTACGGTCGCGTACGTGCGATGCTGGATGAGAACGGTCAGCCCATCAAAGAAGCGGGTCCTTCTATCCCGGTAGAGATTCTGGGTCTGGATGGTACGCCGGATGCCGGTGACGAAATGCTGGTGGTTCGCGATGAGCGTAAAGCCCGTGAAATCGCCCTGTTCCGTCAGGGTAAGTTCCGTGAAGTCAAGCTGGCTCGTCAGCAGGCTTCCAAGCTGGAGAATATGTTCTCCAGAATGGGTACTGAAGATAAGAAGACGCTCAACATCGTCCTCAAGGCGGATGTACGAGGCTCCCTGGAGGCTCTGACTGCTTCTCTGGAAGAGCAGGGTAACGATGAGGTCGAAGTAAGGGTTATCTCTGGTGGTGTTGGTGGTATTACCGAAACCGACGCCAACCTGGCCCTGGCTTCCAACGCGGTTATCGTCGGCTTTAACGTTCGTGCCGATGCCTCTGCCCGTAAAGTGGTAGAGACCGAAGAGCTGGATCTGCGTTACTACAGCGTTATCTACGACATCATTGATGACGTTAAGAAAGCGCTGACCGGTATGCTGGGCTCCGATACCCGTGAACAGATCGTGGGTACCGCCGAAGTTCGTGAAGTATTCCGTTCACCGAAGTTTGGCGCTGTGGCTGGCTGTATGGTTATTGAAGGTACTGTGTACCGCAACGATCGTATCCGCGTGCTGCGTGATAACGTGGTGATCTACGAAGGTGAGCTGGAGTCTCTGCGTCGTTACAAGGATGATGTCAACGAAGTTCGTAACGGTATGGAGTGTGGTATCGCCGTTAAGAGCTACAACGACGTTAAGCCTGGTGACAAGATCGAGGTTTACAAGACGATTGAAGTACAGCGTACGCTTTAATTCGTTATGTGTGTGACGTTATGTATATGAGATAGACGCCAGAGCCTGCGGATTCTTCCGCAGGCTTTTTTTAACCACAAAGGCACAAAGTCACAAAGGGAAGGATTGCTTTGTGTCTCTGTGCCTTTTGTGCCTTTTGGGTATTGTGGTTTACGGAGTGAGTATTCAATGGCTAAAGAGTACAGTCGTACCCAGCGAGTAGCCGACCAGATTCAGAAAGAACTGGCTCAGCTGATTCAGCTGGAAATGAAAGATCCTCGTCTTGGCATGGTCACGGTCAGTGTGGTCGAAGTGAGCCGGGATCTCGCCTTTGCGGATGTTTATGTCTCTTTTCTTGGGGTGGATGACCAGGAAAAAATTGATCAATCCCTGGAGATATTGAGTCAGGCGGCGGGGTTCCTGCGTTCTCAGCTGGCCAGGGCCATCAAGCTGAGGTTTACCCCGCGACTCCGCTTTTACTATGACAACAGTCTGCGGCGCGGGGCTTACCTGTCCTCGCTGATCGATCAGGCGGTTGCCAAAGACGCTAAAGCGGATAAAGGCTCAGAAGAAGGTACCGAGGAGTAAGTCATGGCCAGAAGAGGTCGACGCGCTAATCGTGGCCGTCCGGTGGACGGCATTATTGTGGTTGATAAAGTGTATGGCGCTTCTTCCAACGAGGTGCTCCAGCGGGTTAAGCGGTTGTTTAATGCCGCCAAGGCGGGCCATACCGGCAGTCTTGATCCGCTGGCGACGGGCGTTTTACCCATCTGTCTGGGGGAGGCCACCAAGTTTTCCCAGTATTTGCTGGATTCTGATAAATCCTACCGCACCACCATGAAAATGGGGGTGAGAACCACCACGGGTGATCGTGAGGGGGAGATTGTCGAAGAGCGCCCGGTGACGGTCGCCCGTTCTGATGTGGAGGCCATTCTGCATCAGTTCCGGGGTGATGTTGAGCAGGTGCCCAGCATGTTCTCTGCGCTTAAGCACAACGGCAGGCCGTTGTACGAATATGCCCGGGAAGGGATTGAAATTGAGCGCCCTTCGCGCACCATTACCGTTCATCGTCTGGAGCTGCTGGACTTTGACGGGGATGAGTGTGTGTTCGAGGTGGATTGTACCAAGGGAACCTATATCCGCACGTTGGTTGAAGATATTGGTGAGGCCCTGGGCTGCCTTGGTCATGTTGCTGAGCTGAAGCGCCTCAAGGCAGGCCCTTACACCGAGCATCAGGCGCACTCCCTGGATGAGCTGGCGGCCATGCGGGATGAAGCCCGTGAGTCGGCCCTGGATGTCGACCAGCGTATTGAGTTTGCCGAGCTGTCCGCTCTGGCGGATGTGCTGGGTCGTGACAAGCTGGAACAAGCGCAGTCAGAGCGCCTGAGGGAGTTGTCGAAAATCCGCAATAAGGCCGGTGATTGTGTTATTGATGATCTGTTGTTGCCTCAGGATAGTGCTGTCAGTGACTGGCCGCAGGTCAAACTGGGCGCAACCAGCAGTTATTATGTTTCCCAGGGGAATCCGGTCCAGGTACCTCAGGCACCGACATCCGGCAATGTCCGCATCTATGGCGTTGCTGAAGGTGTTGAAGGCGTGGTGTTCCTGGGTATCGGCGAAATTACCGATGATGGCCTGGTAGCACCCAAGCGTCTGGTCAAAGGCTGATTCAGCCAGAAATATGCGATTCCATTTATGTAGTTTTTTTGGACGCGTTCACAACATAGTGATAGAATTCGTCGCTTGTTTAAATGGCTGGCTGTAAATATGCACGGTCATGCCGGTTATCTGTATTGCATATTATCTGGAGATTGAACAATGGCTTTGACTGCTGAACAGAAAGCTGAAATCCTGAAGAAATTCGCTCGCACTGAAGGCGACACCGGCTCCCCTGAAGTTCAGGTGGCTCTGCTGACCGCTAACATTGAAGGTCTGCAGGGACACTTCAAGGTGAATCACAAGGATCATCACTCTCGTCGTGGTCTGATTCGCATGGTAAACCAGCGTCGTAACCTGCTGGACTACCTGAAGCGTAAGGATGTTGAACGTTACCGCAGCCTGATCCAGCTTCTGGGTCTGCGTCGCTAATCGTTTGATACAGTTATATGGGATGGTGGTGTCTTGATATCACCTCCCACAGTCAAGGCACCGCGAGCTGCACTACATGTGGCTGGCGGTGTTTTGTTATTTGCGGGTTGAGAATGTTGTCAGCCCGGGCATTAACTCTCTGCTGGTTGCGACTACCGGGCTCTGTTTTCTCTGGTAGTCTTGGACAAGAATTACCCATGCCTGCACTCTGTCTGCATGGGGTGCAATTCAGAGACTTCGATGCAGAGGTCTCTGAATTGCATCCATCTCTATGACAGTGTGGATGCAGGTGGGGTGATATCGTTTGGTAATAAAGGAAAATAACGTGAGTATTGCTCCAAAAGCATTGATAAAGACTTTCCGGTTCGGTGAGCACACCGTGACCCTGGAAACTGGACGGATTGCCCGTCAGGCCACCGGTGCCGTGCTGGCAACCATGGGTGAGCTGCAGGTTCTGGCGACGGTAGTGGGCGCTAAAAGTGCCCGTGATGGTCAGGACTTTTTCCCGTTATCCGTTCACTACCAGGAAAAGGTGTACGCGGCGGGTAAAATTCCCGGTGGCTTCCTGAAACGTGAAGGCAAGGCCAGCGAAAAAGAGACGCTGACTTCCCGTCTGATTGACCGTCCTATCCGTCCGCTGTTCCCGAAAGGGTTCATGAACGAAGTTCAGGTCATCATCACAGTGATGTCGGTGGATAAGAAGAACGATCCTGACATTCTGGGCATGATTGCCACTTCTGCGGCCCTGGCTATTTCCGGTATTCCCTTTGCCGGTCCTGTGGGTGCTGCCCGTGTTGGTTTCACTGAAGACGACGGTTACATTCTCAACCCATCTTTCGAGCAGATGAAAAAGTCTGAGCTGGACATGGTGGTTGCCGGTACCAGTGACGCTGTGCTGATGGTTGAGTCTGAAGCGCAGGAACTGACAGAAGATGAAATGCTGGGTGCAGTTCTGTTTGCTCAGCAGGAGTACCAGGCGGTTATTGCTGCCATTAAAGAGTTTGCGGCAGAAGCCGGCAAGCCAACCTGGGACTGGCAGCCAGAGCCAGAAAAAACGGCAGTGAAAGAAGCCGTTGCTGCTGGCTTTGAGCAGAAAATTCGTGAGGCCTATGGCATCACCATCAAGCAGGAGCGCAGCAACAAGCTGGCGGAACTGCGCGCTGAAGCTGAAGCTGAGCTGGTTGGCGAAGACGAAGGCAAGTTCAGTGCGGATGATGTTCAGACCTACTTCAGCAAGCTGGAGAAGTCCGTCGTCCGTGGCAACATCATTAACGGTCAGCCACGTATCGATGGTCGTGATACCAAAACCGTTCGCCCGATCACGGTAGAAGTGGGCGTTCTGAAAAAGACCCACGGTTCTGCCCTGTTCACCCGTGGTGAAACTCAGGCTATCGTTACCACCACGCTGGGTACAGCCCGTGATGCGCAGTTTGTCGATGCCCTGGAAGGTGAAAGCCGTGACCCGTTCATGCTGCATTACAACTTCCCTCCCTACTCTGTAGGCGAGGCTGGTCGTATGGGGCCTCCGGGACGCCGTGAAATCGGCCATGGTCGTCTTGCCCGTCGTGGTATTCAGGCGGTACTGCCCGGTGAAGAAGAGTTCCCTTATACCATCCGTGTGGTGTCTGAAATTACCGAATCCAATGGTTCCAGCTCCATGGCTTCCGTCTGTGGCTCTTCCCTGGCGCTGATGGATGCCGGTGTACCTCTGAAAGCACCGGTTGCCGGTATCGCCATGGGTCTGGTTAAGGAAGGCGAGCAGTTTGCAGTCCTGACCGATATTCTGGGGGATGAAGATCACCTGGGTGATATGGACTTTAAAGTGGCCGGAACTGCCCACGGTGTTACGGCGCTGCAGATGGACATCAAGATTGCCGGTATCACTGAAGAGATCATGGATATCGCCCTTGACCAGGCTCTGCATGCGCGTCTGCATATCCTGGCCGAGATGAATAAAGTCATCGCCCGTTCCCGCAGTGAACTGTCGCCAAACGCACCAATGACCATGACCCTGAAGATTGATCAGGACAAGATTCGTGATGTTATTGGTAAAGGTGGTGCCACTATCCGTTCTATCTGTGAAGATACCGGTGCATCGGTTGATATTGCTGACGACGGCACCGTTAAAATTTATGGTGAGACCCGGGAAGTCTGTCAGGCCGCTTATGACCGTGTCTACGGCGTCACTGCTGAAGCGGAAATCGGCAAGATTTACAACGGTACGGTCACTCGCATTGTTGAGTTTGGTGCTTTTGTTAATATCCTGCCAGGTCAGGATGGTCTGGTGCATATTTCCCAGATTGCTGATCATCGGGTTGAGAACGTTGCTGACTACGTCAAGATGGGACAGACGCTTGAAGTGGTTGTGATGGATCTGGACAACCGTGGTCGTATTAAGCTGAGCATGAAAGAAGTTGCTCGTATTAAAGAGCAGCAGGCTGCAGCGGCTGAGTAATCAGCGTTTCAAAGAGGCTGGCCTCAGTGCCAGTCTCTCTCAATATCTGGTTGTGCATTGGAATTTTCTGCTACTCCCTGATGGAGTTATTCTGTGACCCGCAAGAAAAATGAGAGTCACTTTTTTCACGAATTAAGGTTAGTCTGACTGTGTTTAACCCACATGGCGGTGGAACCTAATAATCTTCTTGAGGTCAAACTTCGATATTTATAGTCCAGGCGTGCAGGGCTTTATTCTGAAGGCATCATCAACCGACTCCCATCCAAAACCAGCTAGAGTTGACCGGAAAGTCAGCTCAAGCGGTATTCCTGACAGCTCCAGAAACAGATTTAACGGCAAAAGAGTCTATCAGACTCATAAAGATACAGCCTCAGCGCTGAATGATGCCAAGGATATTGAGGATGCCTTTTGGCAAAAAAAACTATTGCAAGGACGTCACATCACCCCGGCTGATGTGCTCACAGCTTATAGAAATGATACAACGTCTCTCAGGGGTGGTTTATTCCTTGAAAGGCTTTGCTTAAAGAACCTTCTTTATAACAATCAAAAAGTATTCCCGGATCAGGTCATTCAGGAATTCAACCGGAAGCCAAATCGAAATAAGTACAAATTAGCGATAGCGCGCTTCAAATCGCAATGTTGTATAAGGGGACGGCTTTTGCATGGCCAGCAGGTCACGCCGGATGTGGTGATAAAAGAATATCAGGCAGCCAAAGCATCAATGGAGCTGGCCCGTTTCAAGCAACTCTGTTGTCTGAGGGGGCTGCTATTGAATGGTAACCCGGTCAGACCGGATGCAGTGGTTAAGGATTTTCCGGATAGTCCCGAAGGCAAGATGGGACTGGCGCGCTTTAAAGCGGAATGTTGCCTGAGGGGCCTGTTATTGAATGGCCAGCGAGTCACTCCCGATGCGGTGATTAAGGCTTATCAGGCAGCCAGTGCAACACTTGAGTTGGCGCGCTTTAAGGCGGAATGTTGCTTTAGGGGGCTACCGTTGAATGGCCAGCAAGTCACACCGGATGCAGTGATTAATGCTTTCCCGTGTAGCCCGCAAGGCAAGCTGGGGATGGGGCGCTTTAAGGTGGAATGTTGCCTGAGGGGGTTGCCATTGAATGACCGACCGGTAACACCGGAGGTGGTGGTTAAGGATTATCAGGCAATCAAGGCGACACTGGAGCTGGCCCGCTTTAAATCGGAGTGTTGCCTGAGAGGCTTTCGATTGAATGGCAAGCGGATCTCACCGGATGTGGTGTTTAAGGGTTATCAGGCTGCCAGTGCAACATTGGAACAGGCGCGCTTCAAAGAGGCATGTTGCCTGAAGGGCCTGCTGTTGGAAGGCCAGCAGGTCAAACCTGAGGCGGTCGTTAAGGGTTATCAGGCAGCCAGGGCAGCATTGGATTTGACGCGCTTCAAAGAGCGATGTTGCTTGAACGGCGTGCCGTTAATGGGGCAGCAGGTCACACCCGATGAGGTGGTTAAGGGTTATGAGGAGGCCAAGGCAACACTGGAGCTGCCGCGCTTCAAACAGGAATGTTGTCTGAGAGGGCTGTCGTTGAATGGCCAGCCGGTTACACCGGATACGGTGATTAAGGATTTCCCGGACAATTCGAAAGGCCGGCTGGGGATAGCGCACTTCAAACAGGAATGTTGCCTCAGGGGAGTGGCGTTGAATGGTCGGCTGGTCGAAGCGGATGCAGTGGTTAAGGATTATGAAGGCGGTGGCTGGTTAATGGAAAGGGCTTATTTTTATGTACAGCTGGCATTAACGGCAAGAGAATTGAACGGTGCCTGTCTGGATAACCGGCAAGTGTTAGAAGTATTTAATGAAGTACCCGGCGATCATGCTGTAAAGCAAGCCGGGTATCTGATTCAAAAGTTGCAACAACCCAGGCATTATGATGAAAACAATGCAGCTCAGGAAATACTTCAAGAGGCCTGGCAAATCTTAAACAACGCATCCCATAAAGACGACGAGCAACAACGACTGCAATGTCAATTGCAATTTATGGCTATGCACTATGGGCTGTCCATTGATCATCAGAGAGTGTCAGCAGAGCAGGTATTGCAATCCATCAAAGGACTGAGAAACTCGTTTCAGAGTTCACGTATCCATTTCTTCTTCCTGGCGCATTGCTGTATCACAAGACAGTCGGTTAATGGACGATACGTTCATAAGAATCAGGTTCTGGAGTGTCTTCAACGTTTTTCTGAAGGAAGCAAGATGCGCCATGCTCTGGGCTTCTGGTTTGAACAATGCAGCTGTGCAGCCAATATAATGGATAATATGCTGTTTAAACGAGAAAACGCCGTTGTCCGTGGTAGTGATAGTCATCAAGAGTGCTCAGCCTGTGACTATCAAGCTGAGGCTTCTGTTGCGGTCAGTAGAGAGCACCCCGGATCACCTGAACAGTTTACTGACAACGCCTGGTTTGACTGTTTTTCCACAGATGGAAACGGGTGTTCAGCCCATCTTGACAAAGGAGGCCCACTTCCTTGTCGGGATACTTATTTCAATTCAATAACGCTGAAAACGCTGGAGATTATTCAGGAAATCAATAATTCTTATACTGATCCTCCCATTCTGGTTACCGGTTCATACGCACGCTTTTTACAGAACCTCCACTCATCATTTGATGAGATTGACATTATCTGCACGCAAGAAGCATCTGTCAGAACCCTTTTTGACAAGCTGCAGGCACTGAATACCGACAGTGAGTCAGACATCCCTCAAAGTGTCATCATCTGGCCTGTCCCGGAATGTCAGGCGATGAAATTGCCAAAGGCCTACAGTATTGATCTTAAAGACGGTGATCTGGGAGTAAAGGCAATGGGTTTTCAGGTTTATGTTGACGCCAGAGTAACCGATGGAAAGGCATCACGATTGCCCGTTCTCGTTCCTGGCGTTGAGAAGCCGGTATGGTGTTTGTTATTTGCTGAAGAAACCAGATTGCTGAACGATACGCTGCAATATCTCACGGATAACCTTGATCAGCTGACAGAGCAATTGCACAAAGGCGCAGCATTCGACCTGCCTCGAACCATTCTGTTTCACAACCCCCAAAACACCGGGGAGCGTATTTATGGTTTGCTGATAGGCTGTCTGTTTATCCTGAATAAAGCCAAACAGTTTATCGCCCTGCACTCTGAAGGAAAACCTGGTTGCCGACCTAACCCGCTTCAGGAAGAATATCAACGTCTTCATGCGCTGACTGAGAATCTTCAAATGAAATTGACTCACCATGTTTGCCGCCACGATTTTGAGCACAGAGTTAACGACTGGTTATCAACAACCCGGCATGTGAATGAGTGTGAGGTCAAGAGGAAGGAGGCTGTCGAGGAACTGCTTACGCTGATGAAGCCTGCATAAGATCGGGTAGATTCAACTCATTGAGTATTTGGTTACACTGGATGCAAGCCATAAAAAAAGCACCGTGTGGTGCTTTTTTTATGGTTGATGATTACTCATCAAGGAAGCTGCGGAGGTGATCCGAGCGCGTTGGATGGCGCAGTTTTCTCAGGGCCTTCGCTTCAATCTGACGAATACGCTCACGGGTAACGTCGAACTGCTTGCCCACTTCTTCCAGCGTGTGGTCGGTGTTCATATCGATACCGAAGCGCATTCTCAGTACCTTGGCTTCACGAGCGGTGAGGCCAGCCAGAACCATGCGGGTAGATTCCTTCAGACCTTCACCGGTTGCCCGGTCGATAGGCGACTGCATGGTAGCATCTTCAATAAAGTCACCCAGGTGCGAATCTTCATCATCACCAATGGGTGTCTCCATGGAGATAGGCTCTTTGGAGATCTTCAGTACCTTACGAATCTTGTCTTCTGGCATATCCATGCGCACAGCCAGTTCGTCCGGTGTGGGTTCCCGGCCCATCTCCTGCAACATCTGTCGTGAGATCCGGTTCAGCTTGTTGATGGTTTCAATCATGTGAACCGGAATACGGATGGTGCGAGCCTGGTCTGCGATCGATCGGGTAATCGCCTGGCGAATCCACCAGGTGGCATAGGTCGAAAATTTATAACCACGGCGATATTCGAACTTGTCCACCGCCTTCATCAGACCGATGTTGCCTTCCTGAATCAGGTCAAGGAACTGCAGGCCGCGGTTGGTGTATTTCTTGGCGATAGAAATAACCAGACGAAGGTTGGCCTCAACCATCTCTTTTTTGGCACGGCGGGCACGGGCTTCGCCAAGGGACATTTTACGGTTGATGTCTTTTATCTGGACCAGGGAAAGATCAAACTCTTTCTCGATATTGGCCAGCTTTTTCTGGGCACGAACAATCTCTTCGCGATAGTTCTGCAAAGCTTCTATGTAACCGCCGCTGCCAGCGGCCAGTTCATCGATCCAGCCAAGGTTGGTTTCGTTGCCCGGAAATACCTTAAGGAAGATCTTGCGGGGCATTTTGGATTTGCGAACACACAGCTGCATGACCGCGCGTTCGTTATCACGGATGCGCTCCACGGCATTGCGGATTCGGAACACCAGCATGTCGAAGATGCGTGGAACCAGCTTCAGCGGCATGAAAGCCTCGGCCAGTTCTTCAAGTGCCGCCTGGCTGTTATCACGGCCATGAGTGGCAATAGCCCTGGTGGCTTTTTCCAGGGCATCTCTCAGAAGGGTGAAGCGCTCTCTGGCCTCTTCCGGGTCAAGTCCGCTATCGCCCTCTTCTTCGCTGTCTTCATCATCACCATCGTCGTCATCGTCATCAAGTGAATCGTCGATTTCGATATCGTTATCATCGGTATTGGTGATCTCAGTATCATCGTCGGGATCTATATAGCCACTGATAACGTCAGTGAGGCGACCTTCTTCTTCGGTAAGGCGGTCATACTCGTCGAGGACAATCTGGGCAGAACCGGGGAATTGAGCCAGTGCCGACATGACTTCACGCCAGCCTTCCTCGATGCGCTTGGCAATCTGGATTTCGCCCTCACGGGTTAACAGCTCTACGGTACCCATTTCCCGCATGTACATGCGGACAGGATCAGTGGTTCTTCCTGCTTCCTGTTCGACGGCGGCAAGCGCTGCGGCTGCTTCTTCGGCGGCAGCTTCATCGGTGTCGGCTTCAGCCATGAGCAGGGTATCGGCGTCGGGAGCGGTCTCGTAGACGCTGATACCCATGTCATTGATCATGCGGATAATATCTTCCACCTGATCAGGATCGGAAATATCTTCCGGAAGATGGTCATTAACCTCCGCGTAAGTCAGGTACCCCTGTTCCTTACCACGGGCGATAAGCTCTTTTAATCTGGATTGTTGTTGCGAATTTGCTGACATATCAACCCTTTAACAGCGGATATTGACGAACCGGACAAAAAAACGTAAGCAGGCAATTATAGCTCATAAACTGGGTATAGTACCACAGGGCAGCGGCCCGACTTGGTTGGACGAGGTACCGGAATGCATTCCATGACGCGGGTTACCTTTCCTTGGTGTTTTCAGACCGGGTTTGAATTAGAAATGTGGCCAATAATGCAGTTCCACGGGACACAGTGACATTCAAGTATACCTAATATTTTTTGTTGTGCAGTTATTTTTTTATGCATCGATTCGAAGAATCGGTTGCGTTTGCCTGACACTACCAAAAAAAAGATTAACTTTCTCCTTTTTTTTCGTGGTTTTTGCCGGGTGTTATGTCGGTTGCCTGCTGTTGCGTCATCTGCTCTCTGAGCGCTTCCTGATGTTGGCGGAACTGCTGGCGAAGTTCTTCGTTAATTTGTCCCGGCTTTTTGTTCTGGAAGCTCTGGATAAGTGATTTGTACAGGTTCTTCTGATGGTTTAATCCTGCTTTCCGGCGAATGCTGGCCAGGGTTTCCAGAAACTCATCCCGGTGAGCGGTGGTGCCGTGGTCCAGGGCTGCCAGGGCGTGCAGGCGTTGTCCTTTTTCTGTGCCGTACCATTGGGCAATAAGCGTGCCTGCTTTCAGGGATGGCTCTTTTTTCAGGATGGTTAACAGGTCGATCAGTAATTGACTGTCACTGTCGTTTTCCAGTTTCAGGTGGTCAAATGGCTCGGAAACTTCCCGGGCAAACTCCGGATTACATAATAACTGTCGTATGGCATAACCACAGGTCACCAGTCTGGCTGAGTTGGCCAGATGGCCGGTGGAAGGCCTGCGTGAAATCTCAGGTGTGCTATAGCTCAGGTGTTCTTCTGGTGCGTACTGTCTTTCTTCGTAGTCTGCATCGTAGAAAGGCGCTGGCTCATAATGACCATGATGAACCTGTGCTTCCTGGCTTATGTTGCGGGTTTCCGGCTCTGGCCGGCTTGTGGATAACTCTCTGGTGCGTGCACTTTCCTGAAAGTGAGCTTCCAGATAGTGTGTGTCGAGTCCTGTCCGGTCTGAGAGCTTTTTCACCAGCAACTGACGAAACAAGCCTTCGGGCAGTTTATCAAGATAAGGTTGAGCCAGTTTGGCCAAACGGGCACGACCATCCATGGTGGTCAGATCCAGCTCTGACTCCAGTTCCCGGAACAGTAAGTTGTCCAGGCTGATGGCCTGGCTTTTGATTCGCTCAATAAAGCTTTCGGAGCCTTCCTTGCGAACCATGCTATCCGGGTCTTCGCCCTGTGGCAGAAACAGGAAGCGGGCCTGACGACCATCCTGCATGTTGGACAGTGTCGACTCCAGTGCACGCCATGCCGCCCGTCGGCCGGCATCATCGCCATCGAAGCAGAAAATGACTTCAGGCACCACTTTGAACAGTCGCTGCATATGGTCAGGGGTGGTGGCTGTGCCAAGGGTTGCCACCGCGTTGGTGATTCCCTGTTGAGCCAGTGCCACCACGTCCATATACCCTTCAACCACCAGGATGCGGCTCAGCTTGCGGTTGGCCTGCCGGGCTTCAAAAAGTCCGTAAAGCTCTTTGCCTTTGTGAAAAACCGGGGATTCGGGAGAGTTCAGATACTTGGGTTTTTCATCACCCAGAACGCGCCCGCCAAACGCAATGTAGCGACCCCGGCTATCCCGGATTGGGAAAATGATGCGTTCCCGGAAGCGATCGTACACCGTATTGCGGTCTTCATTGTTGACCAGCATGCCGGTGGTGATCAGCTGTTGCTCTTTTTCTGGTGAGGTAGCCAGCTCTTTTTTCAGGTTGTCCCAGCCCGGCGGTGCAAAGCCGATGGCAAAGTGCTGGCAGGTCTGCGGATCAAGTCCCCGGTTTTTCAGGTAGTGGGATGCCCTTGGGGATTGCTCATGCTGTTTCAGCTGGCGGCTATAGAAGTCCACTGCGCGATCCAGCAGATTGTAGAGTTCGCTGTGGTCCGGGCCCCGTTGCCGGTGCGGGTTTTCTTCCCTGGGGACTTCCAGGCCCAGCTGTCCTGCCAGTGTGTCAACCGCTTCAGGAAAGTCCAGGTGGTCGTGGTCCATAATAAAGCCAACGGCGTTGCCACTGGCTCCGCAGCCAAAGCAGTAGTAGAACTGCTTGTCAGGGCTCACCGTAAAGGAAGGGGTCTTTTCTTTATGGAAAGGGCAGCAGGCAGAGTAGTTGCGACCGGTTTTTTTCAGCTTAACCCGGTGATCGATAACATCGACGATATCAATGCGGGTTAATAGGTCATCAATAAAATACTGGGGAATCCGTCCGGCCATGGTGGAGTGTTCGTAAACAAGGAAAGAATGTGATTTGAAGACTCATTCTATCATTTACCTGGGCGAATGTCGGTATTTATAAGATATTGTTAAAACTTTTGTCTAAGCTGCCGGTTTTGCAATCAGGAATCAACAGCTATCGTGGGTGTAATCAGGTGCCGCTATCTACCAGCGGTTAATACTAACTCAGGCGCGACTTAACAATTTTGCTGATGGATGACATGTCCGCCCGACCCTGCGCCTGTGGTTTGACAATGCCCATCACCTTGCCCATGTCGGCCATGCCGGAGGCACCGGTGCTGTTAATGGCGAGGTCAACCAGTTCGGTGATTTCAGTTTCCGATAGCGGGGTGGGGAGAAAGTCAGCAAGAACCTCAAGTTCCAGCTTTTCCTGTTCAGCAAGATCCGTGCGCCCGGCAGACTCGAACTGTTCAATGGCATCGCGACGCTGCTTTACCATTTTGTCCAGGACTGCCAGGGCACGTTGATCGTCTAATGATTTTTCATCGACTTCAATTCGCTTCAGTTCGGCCAGGGCCAAACGGATTGTACCCAGTCGTGGCTTGTCGCGATTGCGCATGGCATCCTTCATGGCTTCTGTCAGTTGATCCCTGACAATGCAATCACTCATGACACGTTCCTTTTTACCTGATGTTAAGGTTGGCGGGTTCAAAGCTCAATGGTAGTCAACGCGTAAATCACAGGATTGAAGCAACCGATGTTAAGGTCAGTTGATCAATACAGACGCTCACGACGACGCTGCTCGCGCTGCAGTTTTTTAAGATGACGCTTAACAGCAGCAGCGGCCTTGCGCTTGCGAACGGTAGTTGGCTTCTCGTAGTGCTCACGACGACGAACTTCAGCCAGGATACCAGCTTTTTCACAAGAGCGCTTGAAACGGCGCAGGGCTACGTCAAACGGTTCATTCTCTTTAACTTTAACAGCAGGCATGCAGAGATCACCTTCCTTTTAATAACAAATGTTGACCATGAATCCGCCCCGGTCAGTGCGACTGAAGGCTAAAAAACTCACGGCTGGATTACAGCCAATGCTGCGCGAATGCGATAAATCGCCTCTGTGATTATCAGTATCGTGCATTGAAAAGACGGGTCTTTACCCAAAGCAGGACGTTAATACTCACACTAACAGGACAGATTAGTCGCAGTTTTTCAAGGGCGCGAATTTTAAAGCTTATTCAACAAAAATGCAAAAAACGCCCACTTAAGTAGTTAACCAAATGAAATCATATATTTCTGGTTAAGTGGACAGTCACTCTCGGCAACTGCTCCTGCGTTGCTCTAGCTCCTGCATCCATGCAGTCGTGCGGCGTTACAACTCCGGTCACATAGCTACGGCTATGCTCCCTGCGTTGTGCCTTGCATAGTAACTGCCCACTTAGCCAGAAATATACGATTCCATTTGGCCAACTACTTAACGTATGATTCTTTCCTTTTATGAAATATCCGGATTCGGGGATTTCACTGGCTCTTTTTTGCACACATTGTTTCACAGGTTGGTTGAATGATTGTTCTCGGGATAGAAACTTCCTGCGATGAGACCGGCATTGCCCTCTATGACAGCGGGAAAGGTCTGCTGAGCGATGCCCTGTTCAGTCAGATTGATATGCACATCGATTACGGTGGTGTGGTACCTGAACTGGCTTCCAGAGACCATATCCAGAGAGTATTGCCCCTGATTAACCAGGTACTTGAGCAGGCAGGCATCAGTAAAGATCAGATCGATGCCATAGCCTACACCCGTGGCCCGGGGCTGGTGGGGGCCCTGATGGTGGGAGCCTGTATTGGCAAGGCACTGGCCTGGGCCTGGGGCATTCCATCGGTGGGGGTTCACCATATGGAAGGTCATCTGCTGGCCCCCATGCTGGAAGAAACACCCGTAGCGTTTCCATTTGTGGCGCTGCTGGTATCCGGTGGACACACTCAGCTGGTGCAGGTAGCTGGTATTGGTCGTTACACCCTGCTGGGTGAGTCGGTTGACGATGCCGCCGGAGAAGCTTTTGATAAAGTGGCTGCGATGCTGGGTCTGGATTACCCCGGTGGTCCTGCCATTGCCCGGCTGGCAGAACAGGGGCAGGAAGGGCGTTTTCGTTTCCCACGGCCCATGACCGATCGCCCGGGACTGGATTTCAGCTTCAGTGGCTTGAAAACCTACACCCTTAATACCGTGGCAAAATGCCGTGAAGAAGCGATAGCCAAAGAGCCTACGGATCAGGATCGTGCGGATATTGCCCGTGCCTTTGAACAGGCGGTGGTGGCAACCCTGACCATCAAATGTCGCCGTGCCCTGCAGCAGACCGGTATGAAGCAGCTGATTATTGCCGGAGGCGTCAGTGCCAATCAGTCACTGCGGGCTGCCCTGGAATCCATGGTGGAAAAAGAAGGTGCGGTACTGCGTTATGCCCGCCCTCAGTTCTGCACGGATAATGGTGCCATGATCGCTTATGCTGGCTGTCAGCGGCTGCTTGCTGGTCAGAGCGATGGGCCTGAAGTGGTGCCTGTGCCTCGCTGGCCTATGGAAGAGCTGGAGCCTGTCGGCTAGTCACAGAAGTCTTTTAAAGATGGGAACCACAAAGGCACGGAGACACCAAGTTTTTTGTTCTGATGTTACCTGTCGAGCAGGTCGCGCCCATCTTTACCTTTGTGCCTCTGTGTCTTTGTGGTTTGATGTTTATTTCCTTTTTTTTAGCGACAGCCTCTATAGATTTCGTTTTCTGCGCCACTATTTTCATGATTAAAAGAGCGTGAGTTTAACTCCCATGGATAAAGTACGAATAGAAGCCATTGAAACCCGGGCGGTTATCGGTGTTTATGAGTTCGAGCACGAAGCACCACAGCCATTGGTGCTGGACCTGGAACTGACGACTGATTTTACCCGCGCTTTTACCAGTGACGACTTACAGGATGCGCTGGATTACGACGCCATTACCCGACATGTCAGGTCATTTTGTGAGGCCTCCCGTTATCAGCTGATTGAGGCACTGGCTGGCGGTATCATCACTCAGGTGATGGAGCATTATCCGGTGGATAAAGTGGCTGTCACCATTCGCAAGCCGAAGGCTTTGACCAATGCGCTTGCTACTGTCTGGTGTGAGCGAACCCGTACACAGATGATGGGACAGGAATAGATGACAGTGACTGTCTATGTGCTTGGTATTGGTTCCAATATTAACGCTGAGTATCAGTGTCGTCAGATGATCGCTGCACTGGAGCAGCGATTTGGTAAGGTTAGGGTCAGTGAGCTGGTGACCACGAAAGCGGTTGGTGTTGAGGCTCCCGACTACATTAACGGGGTGGTTTGCCTTGAGTCAGATATGAGTGCTGAGGCATTGCAGCAATGGTGCAAGAGGCTTGAAGAGCAACTGGGAAGGGATCGCGAACAGCGCCTTTGTGCTGCGGATATTGATCTTTTACTGGCGTTGGACTGTTCTGGTGCCCTTGTAGTGGAAAAGTTGATCAATCAGGTTAAAGAACCCTGGTTTCGGCCCCTGGTAACAGAGCTGTTAAACAGGAGTATGAGGGAATTGGTATAATTACCATAAAAAAAGGCCGTCTTGAAAAGACGGCCAGAGTATTCAGGGGTTAGCCTGAAAAAAACATGGCAAAATAGCCTGCGCTTATGTGCTAGTGCTAGCGTTTTTATTCATCTTCTCCAACTCATTGTTCAAACGGTCCAAACGCCGCAATAGAGGTGAGGGATCAGTGAACAGCGAGGGTATTGGGCCTTGAGGTAAAGAGATTTGCTTAATCAAGGGGGCTCCTTCGTCACTGTATTCAGAACTATTGTCACTGTATTCAGAACCATTGTCATTGCATTCAGAACCATCGTCAGGATTTAATTTACTATCAATGACGGGGTGGTGGCTATAGAGCTCATCTTTTGCGTCTGCAACGAACCTACTGCCGGAGAGAAATCTCTCTACCTCTTCTGGCGAGCCATCGCAAATCTCTTCCAGCAAATCAATGCGACCGGAATGATCGTGCCTTACAGGCTTCAATGTTGGCATTTGCTCAATTAATTCACGGATCGCCATGTCTCGCTCCTCACGCTCAAACAAATGCTTGGGCATGGCAGCAACGCTCTCGCCATCGTCATTCATCTCTGAACTGTTCTCAGAGAAGCAGAAATCACCATCGACTGTACGAACTCTTGGTTGGCTGCTTTTTGCGCTCGGTAGCTCATTGTGAGCATGCACATTTTCTTCGGTCAGAGCGAAGAGCTTTTCTCCGATCGCGGCTGCCAGGGCTTTCGGGCTGTCAAGTTGTTCTACAGAAGCTTCGGGTTTAATGACAATAGGAACTTCGGGTTCAACAACAGGAACTTCGGGTTCAACAACAGGAGCTTCCGGTTTGCTGGCCAGCGCACTGTTTTTGACAATGGTTTGGGACTTATCGTAGCCCTCATGCCTGCCATCAACGTCACTGTACTTAACCACCCAGTGGTTGCTGAGTCGGCCAGGTGCCTCTTCCCATTTGACCTTACCATCAAGGTCTTTCAGGACTTTGCCATTTTCATCTCTCTGGGCAACATAGCCTTGATATGGAGCCTGGCGCATCTTGCTCCACTTCATGCCTTCCTGATTCTGGTAATCAGGGGCAGACATTCTTCCGTTGTAAGCCGGGGTTAGCTTCCTGTCAGGCGTGGGGATGATCACATCGTTAACCAGGGCGTACCTGACTCTGTCGACACCAGTGACATTGCCACCGGCATCTCTGGTGAAGATATCCAGGATGTTACCTTCCGCATCTTTGTGAACCCAGTTTTTCAAACGCCCAATGTCCAGCCTGTCGCGTTTGTCTGATACCCTTTTATCGAAATCAGGATCTTGAGGGTCACGAACAAGTGAACCGTTTTTCCAGTCATCAATGTCTTGTGTACGGTGTTCCTGAAGGTTCGGGCACATCTGGTTCAGGTAATCAAGCTCTTGCTGGATCGAGGCCTTCTCGCACTCTTTGGCATAGATTGCCAGGTGGCGCTTGTTGATATCGATATCCCTTTGCTGATCGCTGATGAGCTTATTTAATGACTCAATCGCAGACTTGGTTCCACCTTTTTCTGCCTGCTTCAGCTCTTTCTGCATTTCTCCAAGGGTGGATTCTAACTTTTTAGCCCATGCCTGAACTTCTTCTTTATAGGCTTCAGGATTCGGCGCTCTATTGATGAAGTTTTTGGTATCCTCGTTGTTCGGGTAGGCCGCATCAAAATCAGCCATCATTGTCGCCACGTCTTTGCCAAGGGTTTGTACTGCTGCGTGAAGCTTGGCGTGATATTGTTCTCTGACCAGCTTGAATGCTGCGATCACGTTCTCATCAGTGCATTTAAATACAGGACGTTTGGGAGGCTCGCCGGGGTGAACAGGCGCTTTTTGATCAAGTGCTTTACCTTTCTTCGCCGCTTTCTGTTTGGCTTTCTGGTATTTTGCATTGTCCTTGATGAATGCTGCCAGTAACTGTTCGTAAGCTGCCATTTCTTTGTTGTAATTATACATAGCGGTGGCCAGTGCAGGGTCGTTACCCAGTCTCATGGCTACTGATGCATGGTCAGCATCCAGTAAATGATCTACAACCTTACCGCCCGGGGTCTTCTCTTTAACCGTCACGGTTGCCCGATTATTTTCATTAGCTACCGTCAGGGTACGGGTCGGGGTGTAGTAGTATTTTTCACCGGTTTTTGGATCTTCGTGGAGTACTTTTTCTTTGTGCAGCTTCAGCTTGTTAGCCGCCAGTTGCTGATTGAACAGGTGGTTGGCTTCAGCGCGAGCTTTTTGATTCTTTACCTTGTCTTTAACTTCCATGTCGGTAACACCGAAGTGGTTGGCCAGCCTTGCGCAATTCAAGTCCTCGCGAAGTTTGTTGTGCCGTTGCTTGGCCTCTGTCATGCAGAGCTTGTCAAATGCCTGACTTTTTTCCTGCTTGAGAGCATCCTCAGCCTGCTGTGCAGCGGTTTTCTGCTCCAGCTTTCTGGCATTATACTTGGCCGGATGGAATACATAGAGTAACCCTTCGTAAGCAGGGGTAATCACGTAATCTTGCAGTGGTTTGGTAACAAATTTAACTGCGTTAAAGATGAGCTTTAAGGGGGCAACAAGGAATGAGCCCACGACTTTCAACTTACCAATTACACGCTCGCCCAGGCTGAGCTTGTGAATGACAGTAATTGGCTGTTCTTTTGTCTCAGAAGTTTTCTCAGATTTTTTCTCAGCAGTTTTGCCTTCAGCAGTTTTGCCTTCAGCAGTTTTGCCTTCAGCAGTTTTGCCTTCAGCAGTCTTGCCATCAGCAGTTTTGCCTTCAGCAGTTTTTTCTGGCTTTTCAGCAGTTTTGCCTTCTGCGGTTTTTTCTACCGGAGTCGTCTTGGCAGGTTTCACCGGAGCAGGCTCTGTCTGGACAGATTTTTGCGCAGACCCTGCCGGTGTGCCACCTATAGCAGCGATGCCTCGTTTAATTCTGTCAGACAGGTCTAAACGTTTTGCCTGCCGCTGCGACGTTTGGGTTTGCTTGTCAACCCGGGTTGTTGTGGATGTTGCCACAGGCTGGGCATTAATAACCGGAGACGGTTTGACGCCCGGTGGAGGCGGCGGTACCGGTGGGATGTGAGCCGGAGTTACCTGTGTTACAACTGGACCTGTGTTTGCCATGGTTTATGTCCTTATTCAGTTTGTATGATTAATTACATCAATAAAGTATTGACTGAACATTTGGACACTTTATTTGGAGTTTTGTTCCAGTTTAATACTAATTAATGAAGTGTCAGTAATTAGAATGTGTTTTGGAATGCGTTAAGAGATTGAAATTACTATCAATAGCTCTTAACGCTGTATCATAGATAGTTGTGGCTTTTATCGCTGATTTTATTTGTTAAGATGCATTTTTGATTGAATTTGCTGAAGCCTCTTCTGTCTTAATGCTTCGCCGAGGGCTTTTCCTGTGATGTTTTCAGTCATCAAATCTCTGGCTTTAATGGATAAACAGCCAGCCAATAGTTCAATGATCTGGCTTTTTTTCAATTTAACCGTTGCGAAGCTATAGGAAAGAATCGTAATCAGGCTAATAAAGCGTTCAGGGCGGCGCAGGGCATCGGTGGCTTCAAACAGGGTCATCAGGGACTCTGCATCGTTGCTGTGAATAACCGACGCAACACTTTGGGCGTGCTCTGTGACCAGAAGGGCCATATCGGCATATTCTGAGGGTAATCGCATTCTGGATGAAACACCCTGAACCGTCAGTATGCCATTGGTTTTTTCCGCTTCGGCCTGAGGCAGCAGAGGCGAGAACAGGCAGCCAAACCGGATCAGTGCTGTGTTGTTGTCCCGGGCGGCCATGGTGAGGTGCAATAAGGTCTGGTTATGGATCAGGGATCGTAACTCGGGCAATACGGCCTGAAGAGCACCGCAGCTTTCCAGCGTTTGAAAGTAGACCGAAGGGCTTGGTTCCATCAAGGCCCTGGATGTTTCCTGCCATACTCTTTCGGGTACCAGATGGGCTGCTTCGCCGTTATTCACCATGTTGCCCATTAATTCCAGCGTCTCTTTTGCCACCTGAAAGCCCAGGGGGGCAAGTCTCGCTGCGAACCGGGCAACCCTGAGGATTCTAAGAGGGTCTTCCTGAAAAGTAGGCGATATGTGGCGAAGCCGACGGTTTTTCAGGTCTTCCTGACCTCCGTATGGGTCAATGATGTTACCGTGCTGGTCCTCTGCCATGGCATTAATGGTTAAATCCCGTCTCAGTAAGTCTTCCTCCAGGGATATGTCAACGGATGTGTAAAAGCTGAAACCCGCATAACCATGCCCGGTTTTGCGCTCCGTTCGGGCCAGTGCGTATTCCTCTTTGGTTTGCGGGTGAAGGAAAACCGGGAAATCCCGGCCAACCGGCTGATAGCCCAGATCCTTCATCTGCCCGGGCGTTGCACCAACGACAACCCAGTCATTGTCCTTAACAGGCAAACCCAGTAATTGATCTCTGACCGCACCACCTACCCGATAGACTTGCATAAACGAGGACTATTCCAGATATAAAAGTAAGAATTGTTTATAGCAAAATGGTGTATTTTTTTCCCTGTTTAAAATTTTATTTTAATATTTTTATCTTTGGGAGATGATTATTTTATAAAAAAGGTTCTTTGGGTGTTTTTTGAAATACTTTTCTCTGTTCAAAGCCATAAAATATCTTTAACAATGTGTTGGGTATAGAGGAAGGTACGAAAGCATTCATATCAATAGCGCCTGATGAGACGTTTTTCCCACCCGATAAATTTATATGGACGTACTTGGGGGAAGGTTATGAGTGGTCATCAATGGGTTAATGAAGCCATCAGCAAAATTGAGGCGGACTTTCAACGCAGTGCAGATACACATCTGATACGGCTTGAATTACCGGGAATCAACGGTGTCGAGGTATATCTAAAAGATGAAAGCACGCATCCGACGGGCAGCCTTAAGCACCGTCTGGCCAGGTCTTTATTTCTTTATGCCATCTGTAATGGTTGGGTTGATGAGAATACCACCATTATTGAGTCCTCTTCAGGAAGTACAGCCGTTTCTGAAGCCTACTTCGCCCGACTGCTGGGCTTGCCATTTATCGCCGTAATGCCCAGATCGACCTCCATGCAGAAGATACAAAAGATCAGGTTTTACGGTGGTCAGTGTCACCTGGTCAATTGCTCCAGTGAGATTTATGCCGAATCCCAGCGGTTGGCCAGGGAGCTGAATGGACACTATATGGACCAGTTTACTTATGCAGAGAGGGCTACAGACTGGCGGGGTAACAACAATATTGCCGATTCCATTTTTCGACAGATGCGGGCTGAGAAATACCCGGTGCCCAGCTGGATTGTCATGAGCCCGGGAACCGGAGGAACATCGGCCACCATTG
The DNA here is from genome assembly GCF_017744115.1 of Salinisphaera sp. G21_0. Taxonomy (GTDB): domain Bacteria; phylum Pseudomonadota; class Gammaproteobacteria; order Pseudomonadales; family Endozoicomonadaceae; genus Endozoicomonas. The sequence goes on from NZ_JAGHQW010000031.1 coordinate 38,229, forward strand.
GACGCTACATTCGATACCAAAAGCTGAATACCCGGTTATGTGTTGTGGACCCCGATCACTCTGTTTTCATGGACTACTACACCAGTGGTGACTCAAGCCTGACGATTGACCAGGGCTCTCGTATCGAGGGTATTGGGCGGCCGAGAGTCGAACCATCATTTATTCCCGGTGTGATTGATGACATGCGTAGAGTGCCTGATGTAGCCGCTATTGCAACCATTCACTGGCTGGAAAGGATACTGGGTCGCAAGGCTGGCCCGAGTACCGGGACTAATTTATATGGAGCCTTGCAAATTGCTGCACAGATGAAATCCGATGGTCAGGAAGGATCTATCGTTACCCTGTTGTGTGATCCGGGTGATCGTTATCTGGATACCTGTTATAACCCTGACTGGGTTGTTGCCCAGGTTGGGGATATACAGCCATGGATAGACGATTTATGTCGCTTGTACGGCAAATAATACCAACCTTCACAGACTGCCTTCAAAAGAGAACGGCCGCAGATGCGACCGTTGAGGGTTAAACGTCAGAAGATTAAACGTCGGTACCTCGCTGCCCGAGTGGCCCGTATTTATTCTCCAATCCCCTGGCTTGAGCCTTTAAGGCTTCATGAGCACCTTCAATAGCACCTTGTTTGGCCATTTTAAATACCTCCTGGCCCAGGGCATCCTGAAGTGAGGGAGACAGTCCGGATTGTTGGCCCATTTGTTGAGTTCTGGATTGCTCATCAGTCCTGACCTCATTCGTTTGTTGGCTGGCCAGTTCTTCAGTTAACTGCTTTTGTATTTCCGGTTTTGAAGAAGATTCAAGGAACGATTCACATTTAGTTGCTTGCTCATTATGCATAGCTGCTTGCTCGCGATGGAAACTAAGATCCCGGAGGGCATCGGCGTTCAGCCACTCCCTTGTAGGTCCCTGCTGGCCATAATGAGAAACACCTTCACCCACTAAGCTACGCATTTGTTGAATGTCGCTGTCGACTCTCTGCTCAAGAACTGTACGTTGCGGTGTTGGAGCAGTCTCTTTGCTGTCAGGAGGAACGGAGCGGCTATCAAATTGAGCATGTTGGGTTGACCCGGTTACCGAGGCCTGAGGATGTGCCCCATAAGCTGGAGTCTGCGCATGCCCGGGCGTTGCAGGGGTATGTGTGGGAGCCGGGGTATATGGCGGCATTGCTGAACGGTGTGGGTCTTGTTGATGGCCTGTATGGGGTGATTGACTGCTTACTGGCTGATGGGCAGCGGGTGCAGGCGCGGGCGCAGGCGCGGGCGGTGCTGCGGATTGTTTCGCTCCCTGGTCAGGGGCCTTTTCCGGCACTTTCTGCTCAGCACTCTTTTCCGAGTCAGCCGTTTTTTCCTTTTCAGCAGTTTTTCCTTTTTCAGCAGCTTGCTCTGATGATTTTGATTCAGGTGCCCCCCCTGCATGCCTCGTATTGCTAAAGAATTTCCCCAAATTCAAGCGTTCAAGTAAGGTTTTACCGCCAGCTGATTTCTGTTCACCTTCAGCGGCTTTCTTTTCACCTTCAGCGGCTTTCTTTTCGCCTTCAGCAGCTTTCTGCTCGCCGTTAGTCTTAGCCTCTTCCGGAGTTGCAGGGGCAGTTTCTGCGGCAGTTGGCGCTCCCGCTGGAGATTGAGGCGTCATGTAACTGGTAGCGGGGTGCTTTGCAACGGAGCCGAAAGGGGGCTGACCGCCCTGTTGCTGATAGGGCAAGGCTGCAGCCCCTGTTCCGGAACCACGCAATTGAAGTGCCGGATCACGTGTGCTGACATTATGCCCACCATAGTAGCCAGTCGGCCCAGATGACTGTCCGGTCTGAAGCCCACCCGCTGCCGGTGGAGTGTAGATTTGTTGTGTGCCCGATGCTGGTAATGGGTTCGCCATTATTTAATCCTTGTTAAATTGATGGAGAAATTGGGGGTTAAAAATTATGCAGATCTCATTTTGCCAAGATGGCAACAACATTCGACAGGTGGGAGTGTCATTGGTTCTATATCAATTAGTAATTATTGTTTTATAAAGATATATTGTTTTAATTGTTTTTGCCTGCCGGTGTTTTTAAGTGATCTGGTTATTTACAGGACAATTGACTTATGGGGGGCTGTATTTGTCAAAGGTAATAAAAAGAGAATCTGAACAATATTTTGATGATCTTGCCTTGTGGTTATTGCTTGTTTTCTCTTTATTCAGGAAAAATATAAACTTTTTGATGAACTATCGTTGGGTTTTATCAGTCTACAAAATGAGAATACATTCATGATTGGTTCAGGGTGATCAGTTAAGGAGTGCGATTTCTGATGCCGGTGTAGTTAACCTGGCATTGATGTGCAGAACCGGGGAGTAATATTAAATACTCAGGAAGAGCGATAGATATTCTAAATACAACGGTCAGGATCATTGGCAGCAGTCTGGTTATTCATCCTGCACGCCACAAATTGGAGAAAGGAAATGGAGAAGGGTATGTTCCAGGCAAAAGATGCATTCAACGCAGGTATTGTCCGGCAAAAGCCAGCCGAACTCTGGTCGATGATCTCTCCTCATTACTCCGTGGATGAGGCTTCATGGTTACAGGAACTGGTGCAGATCCTGGATGAACAGTCCGGAGATTACCCTGAGACAGCCAGTCAAGCCACCAGAATGATTGAGCAGGTCAGGAGCAGTGATAATGGCATTCATATGATTGATGCATTGTTATTGCAGTACAGCCTGGACACTCGGGAAGGTATTTTGCTGATGTGCCTGGCTGAAGCCCTGATGCGCATTCCCGATGATCGGACTGCCGACGCCCTGATCCGCGACAAGCTCAGTGTGGCTGACTGGAAAAAACACCTGAGCCAAAGTGACTCTCTGCTGGTCAATGCCTCCACCTGGGGGTTGCTGCTTACCGGCAAGGTGGTCAACCTTGACGCCGGGGAGGATGGTTCTGCCGGAGGGGTTATTGGCAAACTGGTGAACCGGATGGGGGAACCGGTCATTCGCCAGGCGGTTAACCAGGCCATGAAGATTATGGGGCGTCATTTTGTCCTGGGGCGTAATATTTCAGAAGCGTTAAAGAATGGCCTGAAACAACGGGAAAAGGGGTATACCTACTCTTTTGATATGTTGGGAGAGTCTGCCCTGACCATGGAGGATGCCCGGCGTTATCACGATGAATACCTGGCGGCGATCAGAGCAGTGGCCGCTGAGCCCGACCACGGAAACTCCCCCCGTGCCGGAATTTCCATCAAGCTCTCTGCACTTCATCCACGCTATGAAGTGGCACAGAAAGCGCGTGTGTTCCGTGAACTGGTGCCTGCGCTGGTGGATCTGGTTCGTGAAGCCAGGGCGGGCAATGTAGCTATCAATATGGACGCTGAGGAACAGGATCGTCATGAGCTGTTTCTGGAAGTGTTTGAGCGGGTTTACCGGCACCCGGATTGCCGTGGCTGGGGTGGGCTCGGCTTGGTGATCCAGGCTTACGGCAAACGGGCACTGCCGTCGTTGTGCTGGCTTTCTGCCCTGGCCCATGAGCAGGGAGACCACATTCCGGTTCGTCTGGTAAAGGGAGCTTACTGGGACAGTGAAGTAAAGCTTTGCCAGCAACAGGGGCTGACCGGGTATCCGGTTTATACCCGCAAGGAAGCGACAGATGTTGCATACCTGGTGTGTGCCAGATTTCTGTTATCCGAGCCTGTCAGGTCGGCGCTCTATCCACAGTTTGCCAGCCATAATGCCCACACTGTCGCCAGCATTCTTACCATGGCAGAGCGTGAAGGTGCCGCTGATTTTGAGTTCCAGCGCCTCCACGGTATGGGGGATGCGCTCTATAATTTCATCCTGACTGATCATCGTCGTCCGGTGCGTATCTATGCGCCTGTTGGTAGTCATAAGGATCTGCTGCCTTACCTGGTTCGTCGTTTACTTGAGAATGGTGCCAATTCCTCCTTTGTCCATCGCCTGGTGGATGCGAAAACCCCGGTTGCTGCTCTGGTTCAGCATCCGGTGGAGACGTTAACAGGCCGGGTTTGTTTGCAGAACGACCAAATCCCGTTGCCACCGGCTATTTACGGCCAGTCACGGAAAAACTCACTGGGTGTGAATGTGGATATTGACAGTCAGTGGCAGCCATTTCAGCAAAAAGTACAGAGCTTTATGGGGCATAAATGGACTCAGGGGCCGTGGATTGATGGTCAGCTTGTACCGTCAACAGAGACCTCTGAAATAACGTGCCCCTATGACCGCTCTCAGATTGCAGGCCATTTGGGATGGAGTGATAAAACTCAGGCCGATGAAGCCATTGGCATTGCTGAAGCGGCCTTTGAGCGCTGGAATTCCACACCCGCAGAACAGCGGGCAGACTGTCTGGAGAAACTGGCAGACTTACTGGAGGAAAACCGTGAGGAGCTGGTGGCCCTGTGCCATCAGGAAGCTGGCAAAACCGTGCACGATGCCATTGATGAAGTGCGGGAGGCGGTGGATTTTTGCCGCTATTACGGGAGTCAGGCACGGGAGCGGTTTTCATCAACCATCATGATGCCGGGGCCGACGGGTGAATCTAACGAGCTGCGGCTTTGTGGGCGAGGGGTTTTTCTCTGTATCAGCCCCTGGAACTTCCCTCTGGCTATTTTCCTCGGGCAGATCACCGCAGCACTTGCCGCCGGGAATACGGTGATTGCCAAACCTGCTGAGCAGACCGGCCTGATTGCGGGCAGGGCAGTTGAGCTGATGCTGGCAGCGGGAATTCCCGGTGATGTGATTCAATTATTGCCCGGCGATGGTGCAACGGTGGGTCGTCAGCTGGTGGCCGATGCCCGGATTGCCGGTGTCGCTTTCACCGGCTCCACGGAAACCGCCCGGTTGATTAATCAGTCGCTGGCGAATCGTCCGGGCCCGATGATACCGTTGATTGCTGAAACAGGTGGCCAGAATGCCATGATCGTCGATTCCACCGCACTGCCTGAGCAGGTGGTTAATGATGTTCTTTTGTCCGCCTTTGGCAGTGCCGGACAGCGCTGCTCAGCGCTCAGGGTACTTTATGTGCAGAAAGATATTGCTGACCGGGTGATCGCTCTGTTGCAGGGGGCAATGGAGGAGCTGTCTATCGGCAATCCGAGTCTTCATTCTACCGATATTGGCCCGGTTATTGATGAGAAAGCCCGCCAGTTACTACAGGCACATATCAAACGAATGAAACAAGAAGCCAGGCTGCTGTTTGAATGCCAACTGCCAGCGGATTGCGCTAACGGCAGCTTTGTTGCGCCGGTTGCCGTTGAAATTGACCATATTGGCCAACTGGAGAAGGAGCACTTCGGCCCTGTTCTCCATGTGATTCGTTACGACGCAAAAGCGTTACCCGAGGTGATTAAGCAGATCAACAGTACCGGGTATGGCCTTACCCTGGGAATTCACACTAGAAACGAAGTGACGGCGACGTTTATTGAGCAGCGGGTCAAGGTGGGTAATATCTATATCAACAGGAACCAGACTGGCGCTGTCGTCGGTGTTCAGCCATTTGGTGGCCAGGGACTGTCAGGCACCGGACCAAAAGCGGGTGGGCCAAACTACCTGCAGAGGTTTGCCACCGAACAGACGTTGTCGATCAATACCACGGCTGTTGGCGGAAACGCCACGTTGCTGTCTTTGGGGAGTGAGTCTGTGTAAGCGGCAAAACCCTCGTTCACATGCGATGAGGGTGTTGCGAAAAGCCTCAAAAAGCCTTGAACCACAAAGGCACAAAGACACAAAGTTATTTTGGGTTTGCCTGAGCTACGCTCAAGAAACAAAAAAGGCTTCCTTTGTGTCTTAGTGTCTTTGTGGTTTAAGGCTTTTATACCTACCGCTTCACCTCATGGAGCAGCGGGAAACCAGCAGTGTCTGGTTAATCCTGTGTTACCCGGTTAACCTCTTCAAGGCTGGTAACCCCCTGCAGCGCTTTCAATAGCCCCGATTGGCGAAGGTTGTTAAAGCCTTCTTTCTGGGCCTGTTCCGAGATTTCCAGAGAGTTACCTTCGGCCATAATGATCTGCTGCATACCGGGAGTGATCGACACCACCTCATAAATACCCACACGACCTTTGTAGCCGCCCTTGCAGCTGTCACAGCCTTTAGGGCCAAAAATCTCGGCGGAATCCGCCTGCTCTTCGGTAAAGCCCTCTTCCAGCAGTGTTTCCTTTGGGATTTCAACCTTTACTTTGCACTGGCTGCACAGTCTTCGTGCCAGACGCTGGGCAATAATCAGACTGACCGAGGTTGCAATGTTAAATGATGGAACCCCCATGTTCTGCAAACGGGTCAGGGTCTCTGCCGCACTGTTGGTGTGCAGGGTGGACATAACCATGTGGCCGGTCTGGGCCGCCTTGATGGCAATATTGGCTGTTTCCAGGTCCCGTATCTCACCCACCATGATGATATCCGGATCCTGACGCAGGAAAGCCCGCAACGCCTGGCTGAAGTCCATACCCTGCTTGGGGTTAACGTTCACCTGGTTAATACCTTCCAGGTTAATTTCCACCGGGTCCTCTGCGGTGGAAATGTTTCGCTCATTGGTATTGAGAATGTTCAAACCGGTATAGAGCGATACCGTTTTTCCCGAACCGGTGGGGCCGGTAACCAGAATCATGCCCTGTGGCTGGTGCAGGGCGGTCATATACATCTCTTTCTGACCTTCTTCGTAGCCCAGGGCATCAATCCCCATTTTGGCACTGGAAGGATCGAGGATACGAAGTACGATTTTCTCGCCCCAGAGCGTCGGCAGCGTGTTGACCCGAAAGTCGATGGCCTTGCTTTTCGACAGCTTCATTTTTATCCGGCCATCCTGCGGCTTTCTGCGCTCGGAAATATCCATGGCCGACATGATCTTCAGTCGTGAAGCAATCCTGGACCCGAGGGAGACCGGGGGGCGATTGACTTCATGGAGCACACCGTCGGTTCTAAAACGAACCCGATAGGTTCTTTCATAGGGCTCAAAGTGCAGATCCGATGCACCGCCTTTGATGGCAGACAGCAGCATCTTATTGACGAACTTCACCACCGGCGTATCATCCTCTCCGTCGCCGCCGGAGGTTCCCAGGCCATCATCTCCTGAATCATCAACCGCACTGACGTCAAGATCTTCAAGACCGACCATCCCATCGTCGTCGGCAAACATGCCACCGGTATCATCCAGGGCAGTATCAATCATTTTCTCCAGAATTTCGGGCTCCGACAGGACCGTATGAATGGTCAGGCCGGTATTAAAGCGGATTTCATCCAGACCCTGAAGGTTGGACGGATCAGAAACGGCGGCAAACAGGTGTGAGCCCCGCTTGATCAGCGGCAGCACATTGTGCTTTCGCATCAGTTTTTCTTCGACGACGTCTTTGACGAAATGCTCTTTGTCAAAGGCTCTGAGATCGATCACTGGCAGGCCAAACTCTTCGGCAGTGGCGAGAGTCAGGGCATTACCGTTGACCAGTTTTTTTTCCAGCAGATATCGGGCGAGCGGCTTGTTGGCCTTGGCAGCAGCGGCTTCAGCGTCGTGAATGTCGGCCTCTTCCATCAATTGATCGGCCAGCAGGCGGGCAGCCAGCCCGGTCAGAGGTTTGTTTGCCATAACCTGTTTCTGTCCCTGGAGATTGAATTCATTGTCAGGGCCTGATGATGTTTCGCTGAACTGGCAACGGGGCATCAACAGGCTCTTTGTAATATATCAGCATAAATGGCGGATGGTTAAGGGTGGTTTTGTGCGGGGGGATTTTATCGGCCTGGGTTTTTGTCGGGAATCGTCCGGCTTTAATGGGGGATTTTGCATGGGCTGCGAGTTTGGATAGGCCCTCCCGGGGTACCGAGGGTTTCGCAACACCCTCAGTACCCTGGGAACCAGGTTAGAAGGTATAACCAACCGTTCCGGTAATGGTGCCTTTACGCAGAACGTTGTCGGCATCGCCACCCCAGGTCACTTTGGCCATCATATCGTCGTATTTGGCGGTCAGGCCCATGTTGATCCTTTTCTCGCCTTCTTCAAAGCGACCAGAAAAATGGGAGTTGCCATTAACGTCATGAGTAAAGCGGAAAGTGGACTCAAGGTTCAGTCCTTGCATTGCGACATCATTCCAGTTGGCACCAACCATCATGTTGTAGCCCCAGCTGTTTCGGTCGAGGCGTTCTTCCTCATTGATTCCTGATCCAGCGCCCTTTCCTAAGATTTTGCCATAGTATTTATCATTCAGACCCGCTACTTGCTCAAACGCAGCTTCAGCAACAACGTACATCAGATCAGTGCCAAGAACAGCTCCAAATGGTTGGATGACAGATAAAGAGGCATCCCACATTGGAACTCTTTCAATGTTTTGATACCACTGATCTGTACTTGCTATAGCACCGGTTGCCTTGGAAGCCTTAAAGTCCTGACCTTGAGAAATCTTTCCAAGAGCAGCCGAAGTACTTTCAAGGATATCGTCTGGATGGTCAAGCCAGATTGGTGCATTTTCTCTATAGGTGATTTCACCGGCAATTTGTGTGTAGCCCCAGACTTTGGTATTGAAGCTGGCACCCCAGAGTTTAATGTCTTCTGGGTAAATTACTCGGGCATCAACACCTTTTGAAAGCATATAAAGAGTGGCAAGTTGGCCTCCTGCCAGAGTTGGATTACTTGCGCCAGCCAGATACGCAGCTATAGCTCCTGTAGGGCTACCGACTAGATTCAAGCCTTCCTGAGCAGCACTTTGTGAAACTCTTGCTTCAATAAATGGATTACTTGAATGATAGTTAGAATAATAAAGGGCAAATTCGGTATCAGGTAATGCCTCTGGCGAGAATGTAAACTTCACTCCCCACTGGCCAGAATCCTTGGCCGCTTCGACACCACCTACATTGGCAACCTTTCCGTAGTCGGCAGCTTGCAGAATACCAGCTTGCTCCAGTACAGCATCCTGGCCTTTCAGTCCGAAATCCGATAGTTCATAGTAGGCAAAGTCAGAGCCCGGAACAAACAGATCTGAGCCAGAACCGTAAGTACCACGCCCCAGCATAATTGATCGTTCCCAGTCGTATTGGGCAAAGGCTGACAGTTTCATTTCATCATTGAACTGGAGGTCTGCCATCAGCATGCCCTGGGCAATGTTCAGATCACCATCAGAGCCAGGGAGGGAAGAGAGTGCAACATCATAGGCGTTCAGATCTCTCAAACCACCGGCGTAGAAAATGGATTCGCCCCAGTTATGGGTCTGATCACCCAGTTTAAGGCTGAGTTTCTGGCCGCCTTCAAATGTCCAGTCACCGTATAAATAAGCGCTTTGTAACTTGACCCCCCGGCCTTGATTATCTTTTACTTCATCAGACCAGCCGTTAAATGTTCCAGTCTCATCGTCAAAGCCTTTTGCAAAATCCTTAGCGTTATTGGACTCCCACTTGTTGCTGCCATTCATTAGTACATGGTCGTAATAAGCCGTAGCACGACCATAGAAACCGTAGTTATCTTTTTTCAGGTCCAGCTCAGAAGTCAGTTTGAGAGCCTTGCTAACAAAGCCTTTATCAAAAGAACGATCACCGTCGTTCTCATTTTTCTCAGAGCCATCCGGTGTTTCATAACCTTCCAGATCATACTTGGCCCCCAAAGTAATGGTAGTATTGAGAGTCCCCTGCACTTCACCATCCATTGCCTCAAACTCATAAGCTTGGGTAGAAGCAGCGAAAAGCAGTGAACCGGATAAGACAAAACCAGCGGTTGCAGGTGCGAGCTGCAGTCGTTTTTGTGGTGTCAACATGAGATGGTGTGTCCTTGCCGTTTATTATTAGAGTTATTTTTTCCACCAATGGAGCATTCTAACGACGCTGTAGCGCGGGTAAGCCGGATTCCTTTACAGCCCCGGAATTCCTGAAAGATAGTCCCCACTATCACCGGTTACCTGACTACTTGAACCACAGTTGGCTATATATACGACGATGTTTAGAAAGTGCTCTTGGTATTATTTTTATTGTTCTGTGTTTCGGCCTGTCTATTTGTACTAAAGAGCATAGTGGTATGCAAGAAATTTATACCCTGTCTGGTCATTTCCTTCTTGATCTTTTTCCCCTTGTTTTACAGGGCTTTTCTTCCTGTCAGAGCGAGCTGTCTGGTGGTTACCTGTGATGGGACAACCAGTTTAACCTGTGTCTTTAATGTGAGCTGGTGCTCTTTGTGGGATAGCAAATCAACAGCTATAGCCCTCGTAGACACAATGGTTTTCATTAGAATTCATCATCTGTCAGAGATGAATTTTTCGAATTTTCCGGGAAGATTGAGGTCCTTGATGCTTCTGCGGATTGGGAAATTCAGTTCGGGACGAATGACGGCACGGCATACGTTCTGAAGTGTTGGCACTGTTTCTGCCTTGCTGACCAGCTTATCCAGTAAACCCAATAGATTCTCCAACGATGCCCGCTCCTTACGCGTGCAACCGGAGGCCAGTTTTTTTTGAATATTTGAACGATCGATTGCTAATTTTTCCAGATATTGTTGGTATTTTTGCCGGAGTCTGGTGTGTTTTATTGAGTTTGTTGGGGCAACCAGGAAGGTCTCTAACATTAATTCTAATGGTTCAATGAATTCAGCTAACTCTGTAGTGTCGATGGTCATTGGGTCGGCACCGCTTTCCAGCAGTGTTTGAATCATTGATTTTCTGACGTTTGCGCTTTCTTCTGCATCTTTGCCTTTATACAGCAGGGTAAACCTTAATGCCGTCATCCTCTTGCACTCGCCCTTGTAGGACCAGGGCCCGGTAGTCATGTTGGGGTTGGCTTTATGAAGCAACAGGGCTTCCAGCAGATCGGATTGTCCCGCTTTTGCCGCCATATGAAGCGGCGTCATGCTATCACCGTGATGACCGGCATCGGGAGTGGCCCCCAATTCAAGTAGCTTGAAGCAAGCATCCCACTGCTGGCGGTTTGAGACGATGGTCAGTAATGTTTGCTGCCCGGAATCGCTGTCAAATAATTTATCCTTACAGCGGTAGGCTTTATCAAAAAAATAAATCATCTCCCTGGTACTGATGGCCAGCATGGTAGGGATGAATGCAGTATCTTTGGGCTTTAAAACATGTTTTTCAACCAGAGACTTAAGGTATTCAATTTCGGTCGTGTTAGCCGGTTCTTCTGAACCAAGAAGGGCTATCCCTGTTACTTCTTTCTTTGGCGAATGATGGGCTTCAGCAATCTGATATTTGTACTTCATTGTTTTGGTGCTGATGACCAGTCTGTCCCCATCTTTCATTTCACTTCTGAACATGGGAAAAACGCTTGAGGGGATGATTATCTTGGCATCTTTAGCTATATGGTATTCATAGGGGTTATTGCTCCTGGCCCCGTCATAAATGGCTGAATCAAAAGTACCCGTTTTAGTCATATACAGGTGAGGGGGGTGATAGATCGCCCGAACGGATACACCGTTGAGAGTGGTTTTAAGGCCTGTTTTATCCGGGATGAATTCACTGTCGTCGGATGCAAATCGTTTAGGGTCATAATGTTTTTGATGAGCGCCATAAACCCTGTCAACAGAGTCAGAGAGGAATATGGTTTTGGTTATATACATACTGATAACGAGGGCTTTTTAGGTCATTCAGTGATTGATCAGATAATGCCATATATATCCCATCACCCAATATCTCAGGCCATAAAACTGTTTTAAAGTTCCGTCATTTTTTCCTATTGTGTTGTTGATAGCTGATTGCCATCAACCCGTCATTATCGTTATGGTATACGCGCAATAAATTTAATAAAAACGTTACTTTACCGAGCCTGCCTATGCGTACCTTATGTTTTCTGCTGTCTTTGCTGATCTCTGCCCAGGCGTTTTCCTGGTCCAACCACACTCTGGTCACTCACCAGATGCTGGCGACACTGCCGCCGGTTCGGGATGCTGCGCCGGTGACAGTGGAAAGTCTGGAAAGCTTTCTGCTGGCTAATGAAGAGGCGCTGGAAGCGTTTCTGGATCAGCAGGAGCAGTGGATGCAGGAAAATTTATGGCACTATGCGCCCCGTCCGCAAGATCTGGCCTTCACGGCGACGGGCAGCAAAGAGGATATTCGTACCCGCTTTGCCCATGCCATTCGTGTTAACCCGAATACCAAATGGCCTCTGTATTTACAGCTTCTTCCCGGGGAAAAACGATTGTCGCCACCCATTAAGCCCCAGTCAGTGAGCACACTGAACAGTTTTGATCATCTGGGGTCTGTGCAGTTGGTTCAGCTACAACCGGGGGATAAGGCCTCAGCCATCGATATCGTCACAACGGCCACGGACGAACCGGATCACGGGCTGGATATAGGCCTGTTTACCGACAGCAATACCGACTACGGCAAGATCTATGGGTTTGGTAAGCAGCCGTTTGGTAATCCAAACCTGGAATATGGTACACAGGCACCTTTCCACATGGGCTTTTACCATGAGTCCTCGGTGCTTTATGCTCTGGGTGGTTTTTTAAAGCAGACGTATCCGGAGTATCGCATCCAGTCCTTTAAGCAGCTTTCCGAGTTTGCCTTCAGTAAGGGGCATGATTACTGGGGATGGCGTTTTATGGGATGGGGACTCCACTATCTCAGTGATTTTTCCAACCCGTATCATGTGATGCCGGTACCGGGCAATAATACCATGGCAACCCTGTGGGTTGGCCTAATGAACCTTGTGGGTTTTCCAAAAGGGCAGAAAGAGGCGATCCAACTGGCATCGAACCGGCACACAGTCCTTGAAGATTTTCAAAGCCAGGTGATGAGTCAGGCTTATGCAGAGAAAAACCTGCAACACCCGACCATTCAGGCATTAACGAGACAAACAACCGCCAGGGTTTATGAGGATGATCATATTGTTACGGTCATTTCCAGGCAGGCTTATGATAAAGCGCACGATATTCACGAGGTGCTGGAACAGACCATGCCGGAACACTACGTTGATGATCCCATGGTGGAATATTCTGAACTGAATACCAGGTCTTCGTTGCAGGCAACGGTGTTAAAGACTTCCGGGGAGGATGGCTATAACCGGTTGATAGCGGTTATCACCGATTTGCTGGGTGGGTTTTCTGAGAATGGTGCTTCCTATGTGGAGGCTATTCTGTCTGCCAATACACGCTCTTAGGGTAGACATTAAGCTTACCCTCCATTTTCAATGGCTTTTGAATGGAACCACGAAGGACACAAAGAGCACGAAGGAAAAGAAAATCTCTTCTTTGTGCTCTTCGTGTCCTTCGTGGTTTTCCATCTTTAACTTCCCGAAGAGGGGAGTAGACGCTTAATGTCTACCCTAAGAATACACGCTAGGAGGCCAGGTTGGATTGAGTCGGCAGATATTTATCCCTATCACATCGGTGAGTTTTATACCGTTGCCACCTACGGGGCCCCTGTCCTTCCATTGATCCATTCAATTGGAAGGACAGCTTTCATCAGAGATGCTGCAAAGATTTCAAATAATGTGAAAATCACGGAACGTTCTTGCAAAGTCACAGTCCAACCTGACTAATCGATCAGAAATGTATGAAAACATCTGCTCTACTACTTAACAACAATTGAGTAAAGCAGCTTGACTCAGTGTGCAAGCCTGGCTGACCTCTCAAGTTGGATACTATTATGATACCCGCCTCATTTGAAAATACCCTTTCGACACGCTATCCAGAACAGCAAGAAGAACAAACGACCAGCCCTACGCTCCCACTTGTGAACATTGATTCATCGGAATTAACACCAGCACCACAAGGTATCGAGCTGCATAGACGCTCAAAAATAACAGTGATTAACAAATTTATCTTGCGATGCCTGCTTCGCAAATCTTATCGATTGAGCTTAGGTCTTACAAAAAAATAATGACAAGATTGATACCTATCGCCGTGAATTTACAAATTCTGCTGCTCAGAATAATCCGTTAGATACTTATAGAATCAACAAATCCAGGTTCAGAGATCTGAAGTCCAAAACCAATGAAAACCTTCGGTTACCCATACTCAGGCATAATAACACAAGATACGAAGCGCTAAAGACCAGAGTTGGAGAGCAAACACAGAGAATAAATGCACTTCTGGAAGATAATTTAAAATATGCTATCCAATCATTTTCCAATATTGGTCCCTTGCTTGACTTCGTCGCATCAGAGTTGTCTGAGTTTATGGTATTGTTCAATACGTTCAGTTCGTTACAGGAGTCATTAATAACGTTATTTGACAAGGACCAGCACCCCGGTAATGCCGAGACTCTTCAGTTGATATACATGCTTTACTGGCGGATCAATCAGGAATCAGGGGGGGGAACATAACCACTCAGGTGCTCATCAGGAGTTGAAGGAAATACTGAGTGACATGGCCGTCAAGACTATGGGCTGTGATCTTGATTCACTCGATACTATGGAGTTATTAAAAAAATTCATTGAAAATAATCACTGTTATATCAGCATTCTGTCAACTTCAGGTCATAAAGCACTTATTCAACATTTGATAAACAGAATAGAGCGTTTACCAAAAGAGATGGTGTGTGCTGATTCACTATTTTTAATTAATGAAAAAATGGAAAGCCTTTTTAAAGATGATGAAAACACAATGCTCAAAAAGGCATTTTCTGTATTGTGCAATGAGGCCAAATCATTAGTTGATAGTAAGGCGGCTTTTTACAGAGTATATTTTGCTGGACTGGGCCAGGATGAGGTAGCCAAAAGAATATTCAGCAAAATGCATGCATCTATTAACAACTTTGATGATGCTCTGGAGGCATTTAATCAATTCAGTCAATTAAGCCCCAGTATTCGTAAGGAGTTCTTTGATGGCTTATATGAAAAAGTGATGTCCTGTGCTGTCAGCGCTGAACATTTTCACCAGCTCGCCTTAAACCCTGATTTTGATAAAGATCATAGCAAATTATGTCTGGAAGGTTTAGCAAAGGATCCATGTCATATTGAGCTCAAAGAACTTCATAAGAATCTTATTGAAAAGAAAATCTTCCAGCAGTTTGATAAAGCTGCTGAGAAATCAGCAAATGATTTTATTGAAAAGTGTCAGTCACAGATTCAGGGGATTGTTGAATTACGCAAAACTGAGTATCAGAATCAATACTCCGCCACAACCCCAGAGCTAACCAGGCGATTTGATGAAAAACTTATAATGGCCCGCAAGGAATTTAAAGAAGCTAACTATCTTTTCAGACATATTGGCAGTCGTAATGATATCAACATAACAAACTTTCAAGAAACTTTAAATAAAGCTGTTCGGCTTGCCATGGAGGCTATGATAGTGGCACCCACAGACGAAATGAGAAAAACGGGCGAAGAAGTGATCGAATCATATTTTAAGGAAATACACAGGTCGTGGCATGGTCATAAAAAAATGTTTAAGAAGCCAGATGCTATAGTTGAAATCATTAGTAAAATCAAAGCTAATCAAACGATAGAAAACAAATATAAGAATATAAAAACCACGGCTATTTGTAATCTCAAGGCCCAGTTAAACTCTGAGGTGTCAAGTAAATTATGCGAAATCAATGAAAATGCGAAACGGAAAAAGGAAGAATTAAGTTTCTCATTGCAGTTGCTCCACCAGCAACTTGGCAGTTATTACTCTGACTTGACTCAAATGAAACCCACCGAAAGATATTTTCTGGTAGACGGCTTTTGGATGCCGTATCTGTATGTTGCTTTATTCCTCACTCCGGAACGTACATTCAATACGGCTTATGGATCTGATTCTGGTGAATTGTGTGTAGATCGTCCTCCGTCTACGTGTGCAGAAAATTTATCCATACCCGCTTCCGGCTTTTCAGGTGATATTGATGTTGGGGGTATTGCCAGTCTGTCTCTTGATATAAGTGCATACTTATCATTAGGCAACGTTGATCTTGCCTCTGAATTAGTCGTTTCTTCCGCAGACATTGGAGACGTTGCAAATGATGTTGCCGGTTTCTATTCAGGTGTTCTCAGTTTAGGTAGCCTCGGTGTGAGTAGTCTCAGCTTAAATAGTTCCGGTGGAGGTGGGCACAGTGGAGGTGGGTACAGTGGAGGTGGGTACAGTGGAGGTGGTTACAGTGGAGGTGGTTACAGTGAAGATGAGTACAGTGGAGGTGGGTACAGTGGTGGTGGGCACAGTCGAAGTGATTATGATGGAGGTGATTACGGTGGCGGCGGTTTTGGTGGAGGCGGTTTCGGCGGGGATGATTGATTACTGAGGTGATTATAATGTAACCCTATAAAATTCCTTACTTAGAGATCAATAGCTATTTTAAGCGAACGGGTTACGGAGTTTTTCAGGGAAATCGCTGATCAATTTGTCTGCGTTGTACAAAAAATAACCATGGTTTTGTGAGGCTTGAAAATAGTGCGGTGCAGTCAGTTATCCACAGGTCATTCAATGGTTTGATCAATGAATCTGTTGATGACTAAAGATTGAGCTATATAACCAGAAATAGTTATTCACTTTTATCCATCAAAAAATAAGCCCGGAACTTGCCGGGCTTATTCTTTCAAGTGTTGAGAGGGCAGGGTGAGACCACTTCCTTATCAGTGACGGGTTTCACTGGCGGGGAGAATGTTGGGGTGATCCAGCCAGTCTTCAGGGTTGTCATCAATGGTATCTATGGCTTCTGCTTCTTCAAGCTCTCCTCGTGTCGCCAGCACAGCCAGCTCTTTGGCAAATTTTTGCAACAGGTTAATAACATCATCACGATTACTGTTCAGGCTTTCATCGATTTCAATACTGAACAGAGGCGAGGCGTCATCCGCAAGCTCATCCTCTTCCTTGCGAACAAGGACCATGTGCAGGCCGGAAAACTCGTCATCACTGACTTCAGCCAGTTTAAAGGTAATAGACTGTGCTTCCCGAAGAATAGACAACAGTTTCAGGGCTTCGGCAGCACTAAGATCTCCGGCATCTACACGGGCTTCAACATATTCTCTGGCCGAAAGACCAGAGGCAATATAGTTATCTACCAGATCTTGAATACTCTTGTACTTGTTTTGGCTCATAGACCCTCCTGAAAGCTGTTTCAGCGGATGCCTGACCCGTAGTTTGTCAGGCGCCAAGGCCAGATTCACCAGAGCCAGAGAGCGTTCTCAATTAGCCATGAGACCAGTACTTCAAACGTGTATTCAGACATGGCCATTTGCCTGATTGAGAATGTCCTCTGACACTGATTCCTGTTTCCAGTGTACCTGATTAGCGATGAATGTATAGGGAATAATACTGATGAAGTTAAAGTGGTATAACTATAGTCTCGTGGTCAAATTGGCCTGGGCTTTTACAGGTCAGCTGTTTTTTTTCTCTGAGCTGATTGATCAGGCTCTTTTGTTTTAGATGGTGCTTTCAATCTTTGGGGTGCCTGTTACCAAAGTATGAACTTGTACAGACTTAACCTGAACCTTTTGCCGGGCCTCAAGGCGTTACTCGATACTCAAAGTGTTTCCCTGGCTGCGAAGCAGATGCATGTTACCCAGTCCGCCATGAGCCGGACCCTGGCTCAATTGCGTGAAGCCCTGAATGATCCGATTCTGGTCAGGCAGGGCAACCGTATCTTTCTCTCTGAGAAAGCGCTGGCGTTGAAAGACGACGTGAACCGTGTGGTGACGGAAGCCAGCACCATATTTGAGAACCAGCAGTTTGACCCCTGGATTACCGAAAAAAACTTTACCATCGCCGGGACTTATATTGTTCTTGAGCAAATCCTGCCGCAAATTCTGCACCAGTTCTGGAAACAGGCACCGCATTTTAATTTTGAACTGTTACAGTTCAGCCCGCAGCTGGATAAAAAGCTGGAGGCCGGTCAGGTCGATCTGGTGCTTGGGTATGTTGGCAAGCCACCTGCCGGTTTCAGTTATGAGCTATTAATGGAGGATAGTATCTGTGCCCTGGTGCATGAGGATCATCCTCTCGTTGATCAGGAGATGACCATCGAAGACTTTGAGCAGTACCCGGTGATTCGCCACTCTTCGTGGATGGGAAGTTCTCATTTCATCAGGGACTACCTGGAAGGCCTCAGTGAGAAGATCCGTGTGGTTGCGAAAACACCCAATCTGCCCATCGGTTTGCAGCTGGTAAAGGACACCCACCATATTCTGATCACAATGGAGAGAGCGGCTCGTTACAACACTTATGTCCAGGATATGACAATGAAAACCCTGCCCGGTAAACCTCCCAGAGTCAGCTACTATGTAGTGTGGCCGGAGTATTGGGAGCATAACCGGGCGCATCGCTGGTTCAGGGAGTTCATCATTAATCGCTTTCGTCTCAAGTTGAAAGAGATGGAACGACAGGAGGCTATTATCAATGGTGAAGTGGATGTGCTGACTCACTGAACTCGCCGGTAAGGGCATGATTCATCCGGCCAGGCTGTAGCCAGCCTGGCCGGATGAATCAATAGCTGCCGACATCAGTATTGGACGTTGTATCAATGCATCTCAGTGCCAGCACATCATGGAGTTTTTCAACCTGGGTAATCAGAAGATGCGCAGGTCGTGAGCTGGAAACAGTCATGGATAACTCAATTCTGCCACCGCAACGGGAAGGCATCATGCTCATGGTGCTCAGAGTAAAGCCCCGGTGTCTGATAACTCTGAGTATCCGCTCCACTACATCAGGCTGTTGATGGCATTGCAGGTATAACTGGAAACTCATGGGTGTTGCTCCAACATTTCATGGTTAGCGGCTCCCGGTGGTACCAGGGGCCATACGTTTTCCATGGCATCAATGCGCACATGAAGCAACCATGGGCCACTCACACTCAACATCTCATCCAGGGCTGACGTTACCTCATCGCGATGAGTGATGGTTCTGCCGCCAATACCAAAGGCATTGGCCAGGGTAATAAAGTCGGGGTTATCGGAAAGATCGGTTTCGCTGTAACGCCCTTCATAAAAAAGTGCCTGCCACTGGCGAACCATGCCCAGCTTCTGGTTATCCAGCAGGACTATTTTAATCGGCAGCTGTCTTCTTCTTATGGTGTTCAGCTCTTGAATATTCATCATAAATGAACCATCACCGGATACCAGAATGACAGTGTCATCCGGCCGTGCCATGGTAGCGCCGATGGCGGCAGGCAGACCAAAGCCCATGGTACCCAGACCGCCACTGGTCAGGTGATTACGGGTGTGGTGAAAAGCCATATGCTGGGCAACCCACATTTGATGCTGCCCGACATCACAGCTGATAATGGCATTATCAGGCAGCTGTCGGGATAGCTGGTTGAGCAGAAGGGGTGCATAAATTGCCTCACCGGGTTTGTCGTATCGCCATTGATGTTCTTCTTTGAGTTGCTGACAGTGGCCGGGCCAATCGTTGACGGGTAAAGCGATGGACAGTTCTTTCAGTACCCACGGCATGGGCTGATGAAAGACGACATGTGCCGCTCTGCGTTTGTGCACTTCTGCCGGGTCAATATCGATGTGGATAACTTCTGCATCAGGGGCAAACGTGTCCAGTTTGCCAGTCACCCGGTCATCGAAACGGGCACCCACAACAACCAATAAGTCACACAGTTGTACTGCCGTGTTTGCCGCCCGGTTGCCATGCATCCCCAGCATGCCAAGATAGGCCTCGTTGTCCGGAGGTACAGTACCAAGCCCTTTTAATGTGCAGACACTGGGCAGGCCGGTCATTTGCAGAAAATGACGCAACGCTGGTGTAGCACCAGCCATATTCACACCACCACCGATATAAGCGATGGGGCGGGATGCTGACCGCATAAGTTCCAGCGCTTGATCAACGCTGTTATGGGCTGCCTTATCAGGGTGGAAACCGTTCTCAACCAGGTCGAGTGGTGGCTGCCAGTTGGCGGAAGCCTGTTGTATATCTTTGGGAATATCCACCAGGACAGGGCCCGGTCGCCCGGAATTGGCCAGAGTAAATGCCTGATGAAGAGTTTGGCAGAGCAGGTCCGGCTCTGTCACCAGGAAACTGTGCTTGGTGCAGGCCATGGAAAGCCCCAGCATATCAATCTCCTGAAAGGCATCGGTACCCATGGCACTGGTGGGTACCTGGCCGGTAATGGCAACAATGGGGACAGAGTCCATCATGGCATCTGCCAGTGCAGTGATCAGGTTGGTTGCACCAGGGCCTGAGGTGGCAATACAGACACCGGTTCGCTGGCTTGAGCGGGCATAGCCAATAGCGGCGAAACCGGCTCCCTGCTCATGGCGGCAGAGCAGGTGCTCAACAGGGGAGTCAAGCAGGGCGTCATACACCGGCATAATGGTGCCGCCGGGATAACCAAAAACGGTATCAACACCGTGGTGAACCAGGGTTTGGACAATTGCTTCAGCACCATTCATATCGATGATCCCCCGACTGCCAGATGTTGAGGGTAATCGCTGCAGATAGAATGACAGGCAGGATAGTGACAGATAGCACGATCAGGTTAAGCATGACTTTTCTCCTTTATCAGGTATAAAAAAACCCCCGGACCTTTCGGTGCGGGGGTTTTGTAACAGCTGTTTATTCAGCCCACAAAGCCACCCGCGGTGATAATAATCACCACGTTAAGAATGACTGTTTGGTTCGGGGCTGAAAGCATCATAGGTTTATCAGTTTTAAATGTTTAACGTACAGGTTATATAGCACAACATTATTTGCAGTGCCAGAAACCCAGAGGCATGATCACCATGGAGGTCATTATGAAAGGCCAGCCCGACACTCAACCCACTGTGCTGGATGTTGATAACCTCCGGCAGCAGTTTCCCCTGTTGTCACAGACCGTGCACGGCCATCCGCTGGTCTACCTGGACAATGCGGCAACCACACAGAAGCCGGTGTCGGTTATTGAGTCGCTAGACCGCTATTATCGGGAGCAGAATGCCAATGTGCATCGGGCAGCGCACTTCCTGAGTGCCTGCACGACCCATGGGTTTGAAGCCGCCAGAGAAACCACCCGCCACTTTATTAATGCCCGTTTTACGGAAGAGATTATCTGGACCCGGGGCGCGACTGAAGCCATCAATCTGGTGGCCAGCAGCTGGGGGCGAAGCCAGCTGAAGGCTGGCGATGAGATTATCCTGAGCCGCCTTGAACACCATGCCAATATCGTTCCCTGGCAACTGCTGACTGAAGTCACCGGGGCAACCATCAGGGTGGTTGAGCTGGATGATGCTGGCAATCTGGATATGCAACAGTTCCGGCAATTGCTGTCGGATAACACCAGACTGGTGGCAATGACCCATATCTCCAATGCCATTGGTACGATCACTCCCATTAAAGAGGTTATTGAGCTTGCCCATCATGCCGGTGCCCTGGTTCTGGTGGACGGTTCTCAGGCTGTTGCTCACCAGAAAGTGGATGTTCAGGCGCTGGGGGCCGACTTTTATGTGTTTTCCGGCCATAAGGTCTATGGCCCTACGGGAATCGGTGTGCTGTACGGGCGAAGAAAACTGTTGGAAAACATGCCTCCCTGGCAGGGCGGTGGTGAGATGATTGAGCATGTCAGCTTTTCCGGCACGCGCTTTAATCGCCTGCCGTTCAAATTTGAGGCAGGAACCCCCAATATTGCCGGTGCCATTGGTTTAGGCAAAGCGCTGGAGTTTTTAGCGGATATTGATGTTGCCGCCATGCAGGCCCATGAACATCAGCTGCGTCAGCTGGTGGAGGAGGGATTAAGCCAGATAAGCGGTATCCGCCTGATTGGTCAGGCAGAGTGGAAAGCGCCCGTCGTGTCGTTTGTCTCCAGTGAACACCATAATCAGGACATCGGGCTGATGCTTGATCAACAGGGAATTGCCGTGAGAACCGGGCATCATTGTGCCATGCCCCTGATGGAGAGCCTGAACCTTAATGGAACGGTCAGAGCTTCTTTTGCCCTCTATAACACCATCGATGAAGCCAGGGCTTTTGTGGATGCCATGGACAAGCTCCACCATTCACCGCTGTATATTGCTCACCCGGAAATGAACAGTGATCAGGATGAAGAGCCGGGCAAGACCCAGACAATGATCAGTGAGGCTACTGACCTGCCAGAGATTTTTCGTCAGCAGTCTCTGAACCTTGCTTCGATAACAGAACGGTTGAATGGGCTTTCAGGCTGGCAGGAGCGTTACCGGCAGATCATGCTGCTGGGCAAAGAGCTGCCTGTGCTGTCAGGGGAATGGAGAAATGATGATGCCCGACTTCATGGTTGCGAGAGCAGTGTCTGGCTGCATCATCACTATGACGATGAAACCATGCGCCTGTACTTTATCGCTGACTCCGATGCGAGAGTGATTCGGGGGCTGATAGCCATTGTTCTGGCGGTATTCTCAGGGAAAACACCAGCAGAGATTGAACAGGAAGATATTGAGCTGTGGTTCCGTGAGTTGGATCTGTTCAATCATTTGAGCCCATCCAGGGGCAATGGGCTTAAGGCGATTGTCAGGGAGATTCAGGCAATTGCTTATCGCTATCGTTAAGTTGGGCTCTGGCCATTTTTGATCGAACTTAATCCTGACCCGGGGTGACCGATAATACCACTGATTATATAGAAAAAGACATCAGATTCATTATGTTGCTGAAATTAAAGAAGAATAAAATCGATGGATTCCATTCCCTCTTCTCCCCCAAATGTTAATAGCCCGGGCATTGGTAACGGAAGCATGGATGACCGGGCTTCTGGAGCGGGTAAACTGGGGGAGTATTCATTATCTGCCAGTCTACCGGATGGTAATGATGAGAAGAAGGAAAGTATCGCCAGATTATCTGCCCTTAAAGCTCAGCAACGACCTCTGGAGCCCCCCTCTCTTGAATCGAGACTCTGTTCTATTGCCCAGTCCCGAAAACCATCCAATAGCTTATTTTACCCAATCAAGGCGGTTGGCAAGAAGGCTGTGAATCTGGGCAGCAAGATCTTTCATTGCCTGATCTGGCGAAGCATTACTCCGGTACGGAAATCGGTCGTAAAGGCTGGCGGGGAAATGACATCCGTGTTTTCTCAGGGTAAGGGGAAATGGCTGGAAAATATGATATGGGACAGAACGACGCGATCAGGTTGTTGCTGGGCCCTGTCTTTGGACTGGTTAAAACATCGCGCCCGGGGTACCTCTCTGTTCGATGAAATACATGATGATCAGCAAAACGGGGAAATTAATCCGGAAGTCTTTGAAAAAATAAGGGCTTTGCAAGAAGCGGGTTCAAGCAACCAAAATTTCTACACAGACCAATGGCTGCGTATGAACGGGATGACCCATTTTGAGGTTGTCGGTAACTCTGCTATTGGCAGCCCCTGGCCCTGGTCCCAATATCTGACTTCTGATCAGAAGATATTGGTTTACCAGGATAATTTTCCACAAAAGCTGGCTGAGACCATCCTTGATCATGGGAACCGCTTGTCTGGCCTGAAACTTGTTCGTATTCGTGGTCGTAAATATGATCATGCACTGGCGGCTCATATTGATCCAGACAATGGCAGTGTGACTTTTTTTGACCCTAATTTTGGAGAGTTCCGGTTTTCCAGCGGCCAGGCGTTTAAACAGTGGTTTGTGGAACAATTCTGGCCTAAATCAAGATATGGAGGAGTTGTGCTCAGAATGAATCAAAATTTTGCTGTTAAACATATCGCCTACTCAGGAGAAGACAGTGAACGCTCAATTTGAATATCTGGTCAAACAAGTTCTGCTGACTATTGGGCTTGAGCTGAAACCCACTCCGGAAGGGCTCTACATCATGGAGGTTGATGGCAAACTTGATATTTACCTTTCCTGCCACGAGGATAAGTGGTTTTTGCTGTATTGTGAGCTTGGGGAAGTGAACGACGAGAGTAAAATTCTGGCCGCTACCAACCTGTTTGGAAGGCAGTGGCCTGCTCATATTATCGGGCAGTGTGAAGAAAAGATCATTTTCTGGTCACAGTACTGCCTGGATAGCCTGACTCCGGTGGAACTGAAATCCTGGCTGGAGCGGTTTATCCAGGATGCCGAGGGGCAGCTGAGCGAGCTGTCGGCATTCGATATGGGAGAGTGATCATTGATTAGTTGCATACTCCTTTCGGAAGAGCCGGGATTAATCAGCCTTGGCCAACTTCTCAATAATTCGCGCAGCCGCAGCAAAACCGAAGGTTGCAGTCACTGCGGTGGCCGCGCCAAAACCACTGGCACAGTCCATTTTCATTGAGCCTTCACCGGTTGGTTTGGTCTGGCAGATGGTGCCATCAGCCTGTGGATAAACCGCCTGCTCGGTGGAAAACACACAGTCTACCCCAAACTTTCGTTTGTTATTCTTGCTGAAGCCATGACGGTCACGAAGCTGGTTGCGCACTTTTCTTGCCAGAGGGTCGTGCCAGGTTTTGGTCAGATCGGTGATCTGAATCATGGTGGGATCCATCTGTCCGCCAGCACCGCCTGTGGTGATGATTTTGATTTTGTGACGTTTGCAGTGAGCGATCAGCGCCGCCTTAATCCGGAAGTTGTCGATGGCATCCAGCACATAGTCAAACTCGCTGGTGATCAGTTCCTGAAGATTATCTTCTGTAATAAAGTCTTCAATGGTCTGACATCGACACCCGGGGTTTATCTGGGTAAGGCGTTCGGCAATCACCTCAACTTTTGAGCGACCAATGGTGTCCGTAAGCGCATGCAATTGGCGATTGGTGTTGGTAATACAGATGTCGTCCAGATCGATCAGTGTGATGTTACCCACCGCCGTCCTGGCCAGGGCTTCTGCTGCCCAGGAGCCAACACCACCGATACCGATGACGCAGACATGGGATTGACGAAGCTGTTCAACAGCACTGTTGCCATACAAGCGGCGAATACCGCCGAACCGGTCATTGAAGCTGTTGCTGGGGGAAGAGGCTGCTGGCATTGGAAACGACTGAGATAAAACATTAGCAGCCGATTATACAACCCAAAGTGGCATTGTTTTAATCAAATTTTGCCCTGCTTTGACTCTGACTGACCTGCCATCAATGGAACCTAATAATTATTTCGAGGTCAAACTGCGGAATTTATTGTCCAGGTGCGGGAGGCTTAATTCTGAAAGCAGCATCATCAACCTGTCACCGCTCAGAGTCTGCTCGCCGTGATGACCGGCATGCCGGGCCACGCGTGGTTCCTGACCGTGCCGGAACCGCATTTAATGGTAAAAGAGTCTCATACAATCGGCCCTATAGAAGCAAAGCCAACATCCGGGGTAGTAGCAAATCTATAGAGGATGCCTTTTGGAATAAAGAACCATTACATGGACGTCAAATCACCTCGGCTGATGTACTTTCAACCTTTGAAAAAGATACAACGTCCCTCAGAAGTGGGTTCTTCCTGCAAAAACTTTGCTTGCAGAACATACGGCTGAACAACAGAAAAGTTACCCCGGACGAGGTCATTCAAGAATTCAATCGAGAGCCGGATCGACATTATAAATACAAATTAGCGATAGTGCGTTTCAAAGAGGAATGCTGTCTGAGGGGGCTGCCGCTGAAGGGCCAGAAAGTCACAACGAATGCCGTGGTTCAAGGGCTTCAGTCAGTCAGTGCAATACTGGAGCTGGCGCGCTTTAAGGAGTTATGTTGCCTGAGAGGCCTGGCGTTGAATGGCCAGAAGGTCACACCGAACGAGGTGGTTCAGGATTATCGGGCCGCCAGGGCAAACTTGGAGCTGGCGCGCTTCAAAGCGGAATGTTGTCTTAAAGGGGTGTTGTTGAATGGCCAGAGGATTCTTCCGGACGCGGTGGTTAAGGACTTTCCGGATAATCCGAGAGGCAAACTGGGGCTGGCTCGCTTCAAAGCGGACTGTTGCCTGAATGGCTTGGCGTTGAATGGCCAGCAGGTTACTGCGGATGTGGTGGTTAAGGATTTTCAGGCGGTCGGGGTATTTCTCGAGTTAGCGCACTTTAAGGAACAGTGTTGCCTGAGGGGCCTGGCGTTGAATGGCCGGGAGGTCACACCGGATGAGGTGGTTCAGGGTTTCCCGAATAGTCCGGAAGGCAAACTGGGTATAGCACGCTTTAAGGAAAAATGTTGCCTGAGGGGGCTGGAGTTGAATGGCCGGCAGGTGACGCCGGATGAGGTGGATTTCCCTGATAGTCCGGAAGGCCTGCTGGGGATGGCACGCTTCAGGGGTCAATGTTGGCTGAAGAGCCGGGCGTTGAATGGCCAGCTGGTCACGCCGGATGAGGTGTCCAAGGGTTATCAGGCAGCCAGGGCAACCCTGGAGCTAATACGTTTGAAGGAGCAATGTTGCCTGCTGGGCCAGTCTTTGAATGGTCAGCAGGTCACACCGGAGGCGGTGGTCAAGGATTATCAGGAAGCCAATGCATCATTGGAGCTGGCACGCTTCAAACAGGAATGCTGCCTGAAGAAGCTGCCATTGAATGGCCAGCAGGTCACACCGGATGAGGTGGTCAAGGATTTCCCGGATAGTCTGAATGGTCGGCTGGGGATAGCACGCTTCCGGGCAAAATGTTGCCTGATGGGGCTGCTGTTGAACGATCAGCAAGTCACACCGCAAGCGGTAATCAAGGACTATGAACGCGGTGGCTGGTGGCTCGAGCGAGCTATTTTTTATGCCCAACTGGCGTTGAATGCAAGAGAATTGAATGGCAGTCTTCTGGATAACCAGAAAGTATTGGAAGCATTTAATAAAGTACCCGGGGATAATTCTTCAAGGCAAGTCAGGTATCTGATACAACGGTTGAAACACCCTCAGCAGTACCATGAAACCAATGAAGCCCGGGAGATACTTCAAACGGCCTGGCAAATCTTAAACAGCGTATCAAGCAAAGACGATGAGCAACATCGGCTGCAAAGTCTTTTGCAATTCATGGCTATGTACCATGAGCTGCCAATTGATTGTCAGAGAGTGTCAGCAGAACAGGTATATCAATCCCTCACATTGCTGCGGAGTTCATTTCAGAATTCACGCCTGCATTTCTTCTTCCTGTCGCACTGCCATATCACGAGACAGTCTGTTAATGGACGGCATATCCATAAGAGTCAGGTGCTGGAGTGCCTGCAGAGTTTTCCCGCAGGAACCGCTCTGCGCCATGCTTTAGGCTTCTGGTTTGAACAAAGCATCTGTGAAGCCAATTTAATGGAAAATATTCTCTACAACCTGAAAGCTGTCGCTCCCTCAAGGTGGGACAGTGATGGTGCTTGCGGATACGCAACCTCTGCCAGTCAACACAGCTTCGCCAACGAGGCAGTTGCTGGCAGTGGGGCTCAGCAGTCTTTGTCAAAACAATGGTCAAAAACCGGCGAACCGGCAATCCCCGACACTCAGCTTCCCCGGTTACATGCGCTGAAGCTGAAAACATTGGAGATTATTCAGGAAGTTAATCGTTTTTATGCTGATCCACCCATCCTGATTACCGGTTCATACGCACGCTTTTTACAGAACCGCTGCTCATTATTTATTGATATTGACATTCAATGCACGTCAGAAGAGTCTGCCAGAAGATTCCTGGATAAATTGCAGATACTCAACACCGACAGTGATACAGACATTCCCCAAAGCATCATCATTTGGGCAATTCCGGGGTGTCAGGCGACTAAACAACCAAAAGTCTACAGTGTTCATCTTAATTACGGTGATCTGGGCACCAAAGTAATGGGGCTTCACATCAGTGTTGATACCGGGGTAACCGATGAGAAGGCAACACAATTGGCCGCTCCTGGTGTTGAGAGAACATTCAGCGATTTGTCGTTTGCTGAACAAATCAGATCACTGAACGATATGCTGGGATTCCTGGTTGATAACCTTGATCTGCTGACCGTGGAATTCCAAAAAGGAGCAGTATTTGAATTACCTGAAACCCTTCTTTTTAATAACCCCAAAACCCCTGATGAGCGTATTTATGGTTTGCTTACCTGTGCTCTGATGTCCCTGAGTTACGGCAGGGATTTTATTGCCCTGCACTCTTCTGGAGGCAAACCCGACTTGCCGCCTGACTCGCCTCAAGAAGCATTTCAACGCCTGCATACACTCACTGCGAATCTGCAAACGCAATTGAATAGCCACGCTTACCGTGTTGATTTTGAGCTAATAGTGAAGGGCTTGCTATCGACAATTCATAATGAAAGTGATGACGATATCGAGCGGAAGGACTTGATCAAATTACTGCTGGAAATGTTGCAGCCTCCAGGGGAGGGTCAATGAATTTTTCAATAAAAAAGCCAGACAACTGTCTGGCTTGACCGTGTATCAGTTCGTACGCTTAACTTTGGTTTTCTTTGGTCAGATCAGCGATTTCTTTCAGGCGCTCCAGTACTTTCTG
Organism: Salinisphaera sp. G21_0; assembly: GCF_017744115.1. Taxonomy (GTDB): domain Bacteria; phylum Pseudomonadota; class Gammaproteobacteria; order Pseudomonadales; family Endozoicomonadaceae; genus Endozoicomonas. The sequence continues at coordinate 66,340 of NZ_JAGHQW010000031.1, forward strand.
GTTGATGGAGCCTTTTGGATAATTGCCTTTGCTGTTCATAACACCCGGGCGATGGCCGGTCAGCAGCTCAAGCGCCTCTTCAACATGAGAAACGGCATAAACATTAAACTTCTTGGCTTTTACCGCATCCACTACCTTGCTGTGCAACATCAGGTTCCGAACGTTTGCCTGAGGGATAATTACTCCCTGCTCGCCGGTCAGACCCCTGGCATTACAGAGATCAAAGTAGCCTTCGATTTTCTCGTTAACACCACCAATGGCCTGAACTTCACCGTGCTGGTTCATGGAGCCGGTGACGGCATAGCATTGCTTGATCGGGGTGTTGGTCAGTGCTGAGAGCAGGCAGCAGAGCTCAGCCATGGAGGCACTGTCGCCATCGATATAGCCGTAGGATTGTTCCATTGCCAGACTGGCGGAAATCGCCAGTGGGAATTTTTGTGCATAACGGCTGCCAAGATAACCGGTCAGGATCATAACCCCTTTAGAGTGAATGGCCTGACCCAGGGCGACCTCCCGCTCAATATCCACAATACCCTGGCTGCCGGGATAAACCGCTGCGGTAATCCGGGCAGGGGAGCCAAAACAGGCATCTCCCACAGAGAGCACGGTTAAACCATTGATCTTACCAATCTGCTCACCGTCAGTATCAATCAGAATGCTGCCTTCCAGCATATCATCCAGAATCTGCTTACTGACCCGGCCAGTGCGCTCGGCCTTGGCATCCAGTGCCCGGTCAATGTGCTCGTGGTTGATTTTACGGCCATTGCCGGTGCGCCGGATAAAGTCGGCCTCGGCCAGCAAGTCAAAGAGTTCACCGATTTTTGCTGACAGCTGAGTCTGGTTTTCGGTCATCCGTGAGCTTTGTTCGATCATCCGGGCAACCGCCGATGCCGACAGCGGTGGATAGTTTTCATCATCCGCCCGGTTTTTCAGCAGCTGGGCGAACGCCTGAATGGTTTCAGGAGAGCGTGGCAGCTGGTCATCAAAGTCCACCAGTACCCGGAACATTTCGTGGAAATCCGGGTCAAGTTGCTGAAGGATGTAATAAATATCCCGGGAGCCAACCAGAATCACCTTCACATGCAATGGAATAATTTCCGGGGTGAGGGTGATGGTGTTCATCAACCCCATCTCGGAGTAAGGGGATTCAATTTTCAACTGCCGCTCTTTCAGCGCCCGTTTCAGTGCTTCCCAGACGAAAGGTTCTTCCAGCAGCTTGTTGGCTTCCAGTAATAGATAACCACCATTGGCCTGGTGCAGGGAGCCGGGGCAGATCTGACGGAAGTTGGTTACCAGGGCTCCCATCTCACTGGCGTATTCGATGCGGCCAAAGAGGTTCTTGTAGTTGGGATGAGACTCATAAATAACCGGCGCAGCGGCATCGTTCTTATGGCCGACCACCAGGTTGGGGGCGTAGAGTTCTTCTAATGCTGATCGTTTGCTGGCATCTTCTTTGGACTCCATTGCCCGTTCATCCGCCAGGTATTCAATTACCGTTCTGTGCAGGTGCTGTTTGACGGCTTCCAGGTAATCCAGAACATTCTGCTCTTTGCTGTATTTTTTCAGCATAGGCTTCATCAGCGGAGCCAGAGCCTGGTCAATGGTATCCTGATTCAGATCCTGCAACTTTTCGTTGGATTCCCGTTTCCACTGGGGCAGTTCCACCAGAGACTCGTTGAGTTTGGTTTCCAGTTCACTGATGTCGTTATTGAACTTTTCCCGCTTTTTATCCGGCAATTGCGCGAACTCGGTTTCATCCATCGCCTTACCGCTGGACATTGGCGTGAAGCTCAAGGCACCGGTATCCCGGTATAAGGCGATATCCCGTTTCAGCGCTTCCTGTTCAATTTGATCGATGGCCTGGTCATAACGCTTATTAAAGCTACGCTCGATGGCGCTTTTCTTTTGCTGATAAGTGGGGTTTTCAAACGCCGCCGGGAAGGTCATCAGCAGCTTATCGATAAAACTCTCAAAGTCCTTCTGCAGGTCACTGCCCAGACCGGCGGGTAACTTCAGGGCTTTCGGCTCACGGGGGTTATCAAAGTTATTGACATAGGCCCAGTCATCCGAGGAGCTCTGTCGCTTGGCTTCTGTTTCAAGGTATTTACGGAGGTAGGACATCCGGCCTGTTCCGGACTCGCCCATGACATAGATGTTGTAGCCCGAGCGGTGCATGGCGACACCAAACTGAATCGCACTGGTAGCTCGCTCCTGACCCAGGATACCGACGTAATTTTCCAGCTCTTCTGTGGACTTGAAACCCAAATCCTTCACTGGTTGCTTAGCAATAAGCTGATTCGCTGTTAGTTTGAGTTTTTTCACAAGTCTTGCCATTTCCCGCAAATTGCTTACACCATGAGAGTGGGTGAAGCTTTTGTTATATAAATGACGCTTTTTGAGCCATACTTCACGTCCCGCTGAGCTCACAACGAAACGTCAACAGGCCCTATGGTACTCTCATTAGAAAGGTTTGTCGGCCTTGAGATCAGTGTGTTGAACTGAGAATCTATAAATTGACCAGTGATTTTAGTGTTGTCAGAGGCTGCAGAGCTTTTTTATGAACGTCTGGAAAAAATGGCTGTCTATTACCTTTATAGCTTTTGGAATTAACCAGGGTTTTGCGTCCATCAATGATGACCTGGATCGACTGATCTCCACATTACCGCCCGGGCATGTTCATTCCATTAAAGTTATTGAAGCTGAAACCGGAAAGGTGCTGTTTGACCGGAACAGTCGCTTTAATTTGCTGCCAGCAAGCACGGTCAAAGCCATCACGGCCATCTCGGCTTATCGGGTGTTGGGAAAAGAGTACCGGTACCAAACCCGCTTGCTGGGTAATAAACCCTTGTCAGAGGGAAAGGAATATGCCGGAGACCTGGTGTTAACATTTTCAGGTGACCCATCGCTGACCAGGCATGACCTTTCTGAGCTACTGGGAAAACTGATTAATAAAGGTGTAAAAGTAATACGCGGGAATATCTGGCTTGATGGTTCTATATATAGTGGTTATCCAAGAGCCGGTGGTGCAAGTTGGGATGACCATAATATCTGCTTTGCTGCGCCGGTCAGTGCCATGATACTGGATCGTAACTGTTTTTTTGGCTGGCTGGTGCCTTCTGGAACAGAGGGGCAGTTGTCAAAAATGGTTTACGATGAGCCACACTGGCAGCTCTCTGTTGATAATCGCATAGTGATTAGAAAACCCCAGGCCCATGAGCCAGACGGTTGTGTTCAGGAAGTGTGGCCATCATCAAAACATGAGTACCGTCTGGAAGGGTGTATTGCCCCTGATGCCAAACCCATGCGCATGGCATTTTCAGTGCGTGATCCGGAGCGGGCTGCCGCAAGGTTTGTTGAGTCTTTTTTGCAGGCAAACAACATCAGGCTTGAAGGCAGGGTTGTGGTTGAGAAGCCACGGGGGGATTTTACCTGGCTTGTGGCCAGTCATCGTTCTGCGCCGGTGCCTGATCTTTTACAGCGAGTGCTGGATAAGTCAGACAACCTGTACGCTGATAGCCTGTTGAAAACCATAGGGTCATCGGTAAAGGGTGAAAAGGGTTCTTACTCTTCAGGCACAGAGGCGGTTCTGGCTATGTTACGGGAAGAGGGCGTTGACTTGACCAGGGGGCGATTGGTGGATGGTTCAGGATTGTCCCGATACAACATGCTCAGTGCTGATGACTTTACTGAAGTGTTGCAAACCGGTTGGAAAAGCTGGGGGGAGAAAGCACCCTGGCTGGCCTCACGGGATGACGAACGTCGCTGGCTAAAGACTGGTTATATGAGTGGGGTAAACAGTATGGTGGGTTATGCCTTTCCGGAAAATAACGCACCTTTGATATTCGCTGTACTGCTGAATGGGCTGAGACCTGTTCAGCCAGCGACGAATGAAGAGGTAAGAGCCTTTCATCATGAAATCAGGCTGTTTCACCGGGCATTTCTTGAGCGACTGACGGACACACAATAAAGAAGGCATCAGCCTGTTGGAGGGTTGTCGTATATTGTTCTGAAAATTAACGGATGAAGTATTGCCTTCGTCCGTTTTCTCTTTATAATACGCTGCTCTTCCAAAGGCATTCCCAAAAGCTTGTCAGAGATCAGCAGAATGAATGTTCATCGCTGACCGGGAAGTGCGGTTTGAAAATGGGTTGTTTGGAAGTGAATGAAAAACAACCGGTTGACAAATCAAACTGGCGCGGTAAGATGCGCCTCCGCTGACAGGGCTTGAGAGCAACGTTAGCGAGTTGGAA
>NZ_JAGHQW010000032.1 GCF_017744115.1 Salinisphaera sp. G21_0
AAATCATCAATATCACAGAATACACTAGTCATAGACATGGAGCCTCCGGTTAGCTGTCTATGGACTGGTATCCGAAAGATAGCTATTGATCAGGGGCTCCTTGTCTTTTTTGCATCGAACTCACGTTACATTACAGGGCATCCCAAATTTCCGCTGGATTGTTGTCAGATGCGCTATCTCAGATGATAGTGAAACTCACTCTCTGAATATAAAGTAATTTATCGATTTATAATTCAAATAAGGAGTTATCTTATGATTAATGTAAATGGAGCCCGTCATCCTGCTGTTGACCAAAGCGCACAAGCAGAACCAAACAGGGAGGCAAGTCTTGGCCGATTCCTGAAGAGGTCCGTAACAAGAATACATGTCAGCAACATTTTCTGGGATGTTGATACTTATAAACAAGAATCTTCATTAAGTAAGTCTTTTTCATTATTTAATATGAGGATAGGACTTGCATTTGCTGTTTCCGCTATCTCTTATCGTGTTGCGAAATCTATGTTAGATAGTAATGCAGATATTGCGTGCGCAACCCTGGCTGGGTTGTTTGTTGGCAGTCAGATGGGTTTATCGACCGCAAAAGCGTTTTTTGAGGAATATGATCGATTAGAGGCTGAAGCAGCGAAGCGAATGCAGTAGTGACTTCTCAGCCTCTTCGGGACTCTATCGAGGGTTCAAATATCTCCAGTAACGATAAAAACGTAGGGAATCCTCCACAAACAGATGAACAATGTGTGCCTGATAACACTGTTCGCCAAAGAGCAAATCACCCTGGTGGGGTTCAAACAACCTGACAATCAATAGTGTCTGGAAAAACTGTTGAGCTATCGAATGAAATGGGTGTCTCATACTGGGCACAACTAAAGACTTTGGAGCATAGGATTTACGTCCCGGAGCCAAAATACCCAAACAAGAAAGGCGACCAAACGCAGCTATGATTTCCATGTGACAAAAGAATCACCTGAAGTACGTAGAGCATTTGTCAAAAAGTCTTCTCATCGGCTCCGGAGTGATTGAAGCAGCATGTAAAACACTGGTTACTCAGCGCATGAAATGTTCGGGAATGCGGTGGAGAAATCCGGGAGGCCAGGTGATTCTGACACTCAGGTCTTTAATCCAGGGCGACTGGTTTGATAAGGGCTGGCAGCTTCTGTCGGTCACCTATCGAGCCAAGATCAGCGGTCATAACGACAATGTCATCCCATTTCCTAATAAAATAGATCCAAAGTAATTTTTAGTATGAGACTTTCACCCAATCTTTTGAAAATGCCCAGTCTATTGCCGGTGTTTTGCCGGTCACTATAACGCAATAACCGCAGAACTTATTTAACCAAGCCCTGCGCATCCAATAAGAAGCATTTCTATGGTTTTCAGGGGCATCTACTGGTTGAGGCACGAGGCATTCCTGTTGGTTTTACGCTGACTGCTGCTAATATAGATGAGCGTGATGCGGCGTATGACATGATGGAGATCATTGCAGGTCTCTTGCTGGGTGATAATGGATATATACGGCCTGAGTTCAAGAATGATTGCCAGGAAGTGGGTATCGACTTGCAGACGCCACTACGCAAAAACATGAAAGATGAAAGACCGAAGTCGTTTGTGAAATTGATCATGCGAGTGCGACGCAGGATTGAAACCGTTATTGGCCAGCTTGCAGAACGATTTGAGATGGAAAAATGCCGCTGTCGTGATATGTGGCATATGACATCACGTATAGCCAGAAAGCTGCTGGCCCATAATATTGGGTCATATCTCAATATCAGTGCAGGTAAAGCGCCTATTCAGTTCGAGAACCTGATAGCTGCAGCTTAAAAAATAGTGAAATTTTGTTTTTGTGCTACTTTCGATATTTATATTGGACTTACCCCCATCCAAGGATGAAAACCGTTAAGTCGAACATCGCGTTAAAATGAATAAAATTAGTCGTATCTTCGAATTAGTGAATGATCATAAAGAACTCTTACTCGTATTTTACGTATTAAGACAGCGGAGTATTACACTATGAATAACGTTTCTTCCGCTCAACCTGCCACCTTTAATAGCCTCAGTGAAGATCCTGCCATTATTTATTTTGACAAATCTGTCCCCGGTGCCTGTTTGGTAGAGACCAGGTGCGGGCACATCTTTGAGCAGAAAAACATTTTCAAATCGTTTGATGGCAAGACACTTGAAGACAGGGTTTGTGCTGTATGCAATAATAAAAACCCTCTTCCCCTCAAGGTAATTCTCGGTCGTTGCGATGATGCTGACCGTTACTGCCGAAACCCCGCCCTGGAGGCTGCCTGTACAGGTAATACAACAGACCTTGAGGCAATACTGACTGACGACCCTGAGGCCGTGCGGAAAAAATTCAATGATCCTGAGTATGGCCACGAGGTTACCTTGCTGCACGCTGCCGTCGATTCTATACAGCTCTCTGTGGTCAAACTCCTGTTGAGGTTTAAGGCAGATGTCAATGCCTACATTCAATACAAGCCGGAATTACGGGGCTTCACCCCCCTGATGCTCGCTATTGAAAATGGTAATGAGCATACGGAAATAGTTGATCTGCTGGTACAGCGGGGGGCTGACGTCAATGCAATAATGAGCGATTCCGGTGAGATGCTAACCGAGCCACCCATACTTAATGCTATCCAGATGGGAGACATCGAAACTGTTAAATTTTTGGTGAGCAATGGGGCGAAGGTTGATGGAGACCTGAGCGGTGATAAATTTAACGGCTTTACACCCCTGATGATGGCTGCCCAGGAAGGCCACGTCGACATCGTTAAATATCTGTTGAAGAAGGGATCAAACGCCAATGAAGCCCAATACGATGCGGGCGAAAACGATGGCCGTACCCCCTTGCTGATGGCCGCCATATATGGACACACCAATGTCGGAAAAATTCTGGTAGAGCATGGGGCTGATGTTGATGCTGTCATAAGTGGAGCTGGTGATATACAGGGAGGCACATCCCTGATAACTGCTGCCTGCTGTGGCAATGAAGAGTTTGTCAAATTTCTGCTAGATAAAAAAGCCAACCTCAATGCCGCCATGGGTGCCGAAGCAAAGAAAGGCTGTACAGCGCTGTGGTATGCCAGCCACTACGGATATAAGACGATAGTCCAAGCACTCCTGGAGGCCGGCGCGGACCCCAATCCTGTTGAAAAACCTGATGATGCAAGCCGCCAATGTCGTACAGCCTACATGGCGGCGATGGATAATGAGCACGAAGAAGTTGCCAAACTCCTGCTTGATCATGGGGCAACGACACTCCCTCCCAATACTCCCTCCCAATAACAGTTATAATCCTACGCCGCACCCGCATGATTAATTTTACAAACGATTTGGGTCTTTCATATTTTTTCTCAGTGGTGTCTGTAAGTCGATCCCCAGTTCCCGGCAATCTTCCTTAAACGGTGGTCATCTTATCACCCAACAAGAGACCAGCAATAATTTCCATCATGTCATACGCAGCATCGCGCTCATCGACATTGGCCGCAGTAAGAGGGAATCCTCTGGGATGCCCCGTGCTTCAACCAGCAATTGCCCCTGAAAGCCATAGAAGTGCTTTTTCTTGGAAGCGCAGTAACCATCGTCCGCTTCTCTTTTGAAGACTTTACTCCTGGGAGCCCTTGTACGAACAACTACTTAAATACCCTTCAAAAAGCACAAAGATAAAGTAATAAGTGTTTTTGCTCTCGTTGGGAATTCAAATCGATAAGGGTGAACTGAAAAACTATCCTGACGAAAAATCTCAACGGGTGTAAATCTGATGAATCGTTTATCAGAAACGGGTAGCTTGTCAGGTTCTGGTCACTGTGCTGATGAGGCAACAGCGATAGCAGTCAATCAGAAAGGTATCCTGTCAAAGTTTAAAGTTTCAGACGCAGGTAAAGATATTCTCGATGCCATTTTGCATTTCAAGCATAACAAGGCGGATATTCCTGCAGTTGCTGCTGTAGATGCCTATAAATCACTGAGTGATCGAGAAGTTGGGTTATTTGAAAATGTATTAGACAACTACCTGCCCCATTTTTTAAGTAAGCAAGACAATACCGTGACTCAACATCAACAGAGTTTTTTTGTGAATTTTTCCCAGTATCAGTTGCTTTTGAAGTTAGAAAACATGGTGTAGATAACCATTATCGACTGGCCGGGCGTGGAAATGCTTTTGGACTCGATCCCCCGGACAGTCTTAAGTCTGACAGTCTCCAGCAGACTCTTGGGTAGACATTCCGCGAGGTCGGTAAAATTGAACTAATTCTGGTCTGACTGGTCAAAAGAAGGAAATAACAATTAATATAAAGGATTATATTATGAACCCGTCCACTTCCGTCCAGCTGAGCTGGCTAGAAAACATTCAGTACAACTACAAAACTTCAGGATTGTGTAAAGCCCTGTTCGCTGTCTTCTGCTTCTCCGGCTGCTCCAGAACCATCTCAGAGGCCGCGGCCCGGAATTACATCAACGCTTTTCCTGATTCCGGGCTGAAACTGGTTCTAATCAGAAAAATTGCCAGCAGGACTGTGACTCTTAGTCCTGCAGGCAACTTGCATGTCCCGGTCAAGTCACAGTCTTTGGTCAACAGAGGTCAGCTATCAGAACAGCAGAGGCTGGATCAATTGCAGGAGAACATGGTAAAACTTGAGGAGTTGGCAACAGACTATCTTGAACTCGTCCGTAATGTATCTGAAATCCCATTATACTCTGAAATTGTAGCCGAAGAACTATCAGCTATTGATAATGGCCATAATGTCCCCTCTGCCGAAAAAATCATCAGCGATTTGAAATCCTGGAGTGAGGTGTTGAAATTAGGATCTGACAACAATGTTATTGACTCATCACAAGTGATCACTGATGAATTAGCAGCACAGGCCCTGACCCAATTCAGATCCAGATTTAAAAAATTGAAATTCCAACCGAAAGCAGGTGAAATCCTGAAAAATCTCAATCATCAAGTTGCCGGGTTGATGCCTCACATCAGATCGAATACCAAAGCTTATCAAAACACAAAATGTATTTCTCATGCTGAGGAGAGAGTCATTGCTACGGGTAAAGAATTAAAGCAGCTAATAGACGATGGCCATTACGTTCTTGACAGGGTACTTTCCATGACACAAGGCAATGAAGATTATCAGGAATTAAAAAAGAAATTGGACTCCCGAATACAAAATATTTTGTCTATGCAAAGTTAAACAGCAGGCTTGCTCTTTTAATGCCATATCATGCTGGAAGATTCTCCGGAACAGAATGTTCCGGAGAATTTTCCAGTTTGATAGGGCAAGGATGTTATTCGTATTACTACTGAAGCTACACCATCCCATGGTCATTACGTATCCGCTCAGAAGCATATTTGATAACTTTCGGATCAATATCCATCGCCATTTTAAAAAAAGCTGTGTCATCTTTCAGGGTGTCAGAGAGAGCTTCAGACATGTAATAAGATTCACCACATTTTACCAACCCAAGCATTATTGTCGGATCATCACCGTAAGGCCGCCAATCTAAAAACGAAAGGTAACGCATGTTTAAATCCAATAGTTGTAACATGGCATTTCTGAGTATTTTTTTGCCACTCATGGCCTGAACCATGTTGAAAAATAGTTCTTGGCAGGCGTTAGCCGCGGCCCTGAGCACTTCAGGATCATCCCAGAACTTCTCATCGGCATGCTGTAATGCCTCCGGGGTGTGGGTAGCAGCATTCAAAACAACCTCTTTGTCCTGCTTTAGTTCACTGGGCAAATATTCAAGCAACAGTCCATTTAATTTGACCAGTGGTAACATCAGTTGCTTATCACTCAGCCAGTCCGTCTTTGCTTTGACCAGGGGGATCATTACTTGCGGACGTAAAATAAGAAGAAGCTTGATGCATTCCTGATTATGGGTGAAATCATCATCAGAAAGTTCAGGCAACTCATGGCTAAACTGAGGCACGCGGGTGGCAGCAAACCTGATGAGTTTGCTTTGTGGCCCCTCACCCAAAAGCGTGCACAGTAGATCAGGTATATCCTTACCCTCGCATGAAAACCCGATACTAAAAAGGCTGCACTTTAAAATCCACTGACTATCGACTTTATCCAGACTATCTATATGAAACTTAATCCCGGTAAAGTTATCAAAAGATGGCATGCCAGGCGTTGGTCTGTAAAAACGTATATCTTCATTATTACTGTTATTTAACAGGTTTATTGCCATGAGCAATTGATCCCGCAGCCGGTTTATAGAGGGCACCCTGTTAATTTCACAGACGATTTCTCCAATTGATTCATTAATTGCAATATTGCAGCTTTGCCCGGGATGTGAGCTTGCCACTGCATTCATCAGTAACGCCAGATTAAAAAAACGCTTGCATTTCCCATCCCGCCCTTTGGGGTTCGAGGATGTTACCCACCTGGAGTTGAAGTCATCAACCATCCTGACCTTCAGGGTTCTGCCTTTGCCACCGGGTCCATCCGCCATTACCTCAATGACCCCTTTATGATAATTAATTTGGGTATTGATAATGCACACACCGTCCATATTCAACACAGTATTGTCCGAGCCAAATCCCTCAAGAGCTGCTGCACATTCATCTGTGAATATGTCAACGCTGTTCGGTGACGGGAAATGAACCATGGTCAACTTTTTGGATTTTTTAATTGTTTCTCCCTGCCCGGAAGCTACGGCAATATCACCGAGCATATCCACAAACCATTGGTGAATCAGAAAGACGATATCGTGAATGGAATCCACTTCATCCGCTTGCCTTGGCAAACTCAGCTGCAGCAACGAATCCCGTAATGCCACGCAGTCCATTCGCCACTGACGGAAACAGACCGGGTCAGGCAGCAGTTCCTGCGCGGTAGTCAGCCCAGCGGTTACTGCTACCAGTTGTGTTGCCACACGTTGCTGTATTTGGTTAACCCGACCTTTCAATACCTCCAGGCTGTCCAGGGCAGTAGTGATTTTATCGGTGGCATCTTCCCCTTTTGCGCCGGTGAGCAGATATTGTTCATAACCGAGCAACAACGCGTTAGTATCTGCCAGTAAATGGGCAATCTCTTCTTCCAGCTTCAGCAATACCTCTGCCCGCTGGGGCGACATGCTTAACAGCAGATTATTATCCGGTGACAGACACTGGTTCAACAGACGATCACGGCTGAAATAGTGGAGTAACAGGCCATTTAACCGGTTCAACTCCCGGAATTGCTCATCAACCCTCATTGGACTGTGCTCTGCTGGCTGCCATTGGTCGGTATAGGCGATAGCGGTACTGAAATCACCGCTGACTGCCGGCAACATACTCTCTGCAAACTGTTCATACTGGCTGCCGGCCAGTAAAAAAGCGCCGGGCTGTTGGTCAAACTGGCCACAAACCAGAGTCACTTGCTGTCCCTCAAGACCTTCACCCGCAGCCTCGTCAGTACCGGTAATAACACAGGGTTTACCGGCCTGGAGCAGGCTAATGGCCACATGGTCGCCACTGCCTCCCTGCTGGAAAACAAAGCCGCCTGCCTTAGCCAGAACCTCTGGTGCCAGCATCCACAGTTCACAGTGTGGTGCCATAATAATGGCTCCCTGGGGGATGTGACGGCTGGACTCACCGGGCTGTAACCGGATCAACGGCCCCTGGCACAGCCCTTCACTCACCAGCCTGCCAGAACAGATAAACTCCGCAGGCCTGGCGGCGGAAAATTGCCTGCCCCCGCAAAGGCGTGTCATTGGGCGAACCTGAAGGATGACCACTTCGCCCTGGTGGTTAATGGCAAACTCAACGTCCACCGGACAACCGAGCAGGTTTTCCAGCTGTTCAATATAGTTATAAAGCTGCCTAACTGAAGACTCTGGCAGTGTTTGCGACTGCCCGTCAGCAATGGGTGCCAGTCTTTCTGCAGCAGTGTTGTTGCCCTGCGGGTCCAGTACAAACGTATTGGTAACATTGCCTGCCGTGTAAACAGGGGTGATGTTATGACCACGGGATATGGTGCATCGGTGCGGGGTAATACCAAATTGACCGGCAACTGCTCCTTTGGGTTGTCCGGGCACAAACTCAATTTGTATTCTTTTATCTTTAAGGTCGGTATAGCTCATTGCCACACCGCCAAACCGGCAGTCCACACAGTGTTGCATGATCAGGGCCATCGGGGCGGGCATGGACGAGGCGCAAACCTCCGGGCGATAACCGGAAGCCAGCACCTTCAGACAGGTGCGAACAATATCATCCTCACCGTGCACCAGTGATTCGTACTTGCCGGCCTGGGCGTCACCGTAGCCATCTTCTCTGGCACCGGAACTGCGTACGATAATTTTCTGCTCCGGCTGATCCTGGCACAGCTCTTCAAACAGTTGCTGCATGCTCCTGGCCGTCGGGTGGTCCTTAACCAGCTGATAGAAGGTTTCCCCGGCAATAAAAGTCGATAATGCCGCCAGTTGTTGCTCGCGGAGTTGTTGGTCAGCAGTGGCATTAACCAGCGTTTTCAGCTCATGCAAACTGGTGGTACTGCCGGAACAGCGTGACTGAATACCCGGTATTATCCGGGCCACAGTGGCAACACTGACAGGCAGGTTTTCCAAAGCCTGTGTCTGTGCAATCTCCAGACAACGGAAATCAGGTACCGGAATACCGTGTTCCTGCATGTGTTTCAGAAACATGCCTTTGCCACCGTACCTCGCCCGGTAGCCTGGCTCAGGTTGGCTTTGCCTGCCCAAGACACTTTCTGCCCGATCGGTAGAAGCATTATCGGTATTATTGGTATCAGGCTGTGCAGAAACACTATGTTGACTCTCAGTACCTGCCGAGCTGCTTTCAGGGCTGTTTTGGACAGCTCGCTGCACAAATGCGCCATCATTTCCCGGATTATGGGTATTTGTCGCCAAAGGCTCTGGCTTTGATTTTACTGGGACAATAGTCTCTGGCTGGGTCAAAAACCGAACTTTTTTGGGGGCAGGGGCAGCCGGTTTACAGGATGATGACTGGGCTGTTACCTGAGGCATGGGTGGTGTCTGAGTGCTTTCCGGGTCAGGCCGTGGTGTTGGAGTCTGAACTTGCAAGTTGCCTGTAGGACTATGAGTCACCGTCCTGCTGGCAATTTTTCTGGTTAGAGCCGGTGTCAGCCCGGAATCAGGAAAGGTTTTGATATAATTCTGGGCCGCGTGCACTGAGATGAGATGGTTCTGGATTTTCCGGAGAAGCAGAAGACAGCGAACAGGGCGCTACACAAGCCTGCAGTGTTGTAGTTGTAACGAATGTTTTCTAGCCAGCTCAGCTGGACAGAGGAAGACGGGATCATAATAAAATCCTTTTAGTAAATTATTTTACGTATTTGACCAGTCAGACCAGAATTAGTTCATTTTTACCGACCCCAGAATTTCTACCCAAGAGTCGGCTGTACGCGGCAACGGCTCCTGTGTTGCTTTTATGCCCCGGGCTATTTCCGGTCAGCTTTCTCGCGTCCGGGGGAACGAGTCCAAAAGCATTTCCACGCTCCATCAGTTGTTAATGGTTATCTAAACCATGTTTTCTAACTTCAAAAGCAACTGATGCTGGGAAAAATTCACAAAAAAATCCTGTTGATGTTGATTCACGGTATTTTTTTGACCAACTTATCGAAACTGGGCGGATGAAGGATCCGAAAGGCTGAATGAGCGTCTTGAAATTGATGTAATCAGCACTTCCCATGACCTTGATCATTGCTGTTCAGAAATGCTCTGGTATGGTGACGGCACCATTGCCACCCAATAACCATGGGTTGCAGAGCCTGGCCCATCGCCTGCGTTGAAGTTTCTTACCATAGTTCAGGTTATAACTCGTCAATTTGCCTTGTCCCACAGGCCACAATGACTTGCCCGCACTTATTGTTAGCAGGTGGTAATGGCAAGTGGTTAACCAGATGAAATCATATTTTCCATTTGGCTAATTACTTATGAGTGTTCAAATAGAGGAGTCGTTATGAATACCCTGGATATGACACAACCCCCGGGAAGATCACCGGTACAGGGTACTGGTCCGGTGGTTACCCGCAAGCCGGTTTATCAGAATTCTTTGCCCCCGTGTAATCACACCTGCCCGGCGGGAAATGATATCCAGGGTGCTTTGGCACTGGCTCAGGAAGGGCGCTTTGAACAAGCCTGGCGTACATTCATGAACAAACAACCCGCTACCGGGAACCCATGGCCGGATCTGTTACCACCCCTGTGAAGACGGCTGCAGTCGTGTGCAAGTGGACGACGCTGTAAGTATTCATTCCATCGAGCGATTCCTGGGGGATATGGCCATTGAGCAGAACTGGCCTATGCCGACGCCCAAAAGCGAGACCGGGAAAAAGGTTCTGGTTATCGGTGCCGGTCCTTCCGGTCTGAGTGCCGCTTATCATTTGCGCCTGCTAGGAGGCTGTCCGAGAATAGACTGCCCTACTGCGGTGGCAGCAAATTGGTCTAAAAAGTCGGAAATTTTCTGCCATCCTCGCTACGGGCGCTATTCTCGGTCAGCCTCCTAGGGCATACCGTTGAAATACGTGAAGCCGCACCGATTGTCGGTGGCATGATGCAGTTTACCTGGCCATTGGTGCGCATATTGGCAAGCAGGTTGATATTCCTGCCCGTGACGCTGGCAAAGTGCTGGATGCGGTCAGCTTCCTGCGGGAAACCGGTGTGGGCGAAAAGCCTGTGCTGGGTCTCGTCGGGTAGCAGTATACGGCGGTGGTAATACGGCGATGGATGCCGCACGCGCGGTAAAAAGAATGGGTGAGGATGAGGCCATGATCATCTATCGCCGGGACCGTGATCATATGCCCGCCCACCGTTTTGAAGCGGATGAAGCCGAAGCAGAAGGTGTCAATATTCATTGGTTGCGAACCATCCAGAATATTGAAGGGAGTGAATTTAACGTTGAGATTATGGAGATAGGTGATGATGGTCGTCCACATCCAACCGGCCGCTTTGAAACGCTGGCGGTGGATTCCCTGATTCTGGCCCTGGGTCAGGATGTGGAAAGAGATGCTGGACAGAGTACCCGGTCTGGAATTTGATCGCTGGGGCTCACTGACCGTTGATGAGCAAATGATGACCGGCTGTGCAGGTATTTTTGCCGGTGGTGATATGGTGCCGTCTGATCGTACTGCCACCATTGCGGTGGGGCATGGCAAGAAAGCCGCCCGCTTTATGGATAGCTGGCTAACCGGTAAAAAAGTGAATGAGATCACCGTAAAACACCTGGTGGACTTTGACGGATTGCATCTCTGGTACCTACCCGGGCCGATCATCAGCATGAGCATGCGCTCAGCGTGGCGCAGCGTAATGACTTCAGTGAAGTGGGTCATGGTCTCAGTGAGGCCCAGGTTCGTTTCGAGGCCAGTCGCTGTTTCTCCTGCGGTAACTGCTTTGAGTGTGATGGCTGTTTCGGGGCCTGCCCGGAAGGTGCCATTACCAGGCTGGGTAATGGTGAGGGCTACCAGGTTAACCATGAACTCTGTACCGGCTGCATGGCCTGCTACCGTCAGTGTCCATGCCATGCCATCGAGATGCAGGCCATGCCACAAAACGTCTTACAGCCCGACATGGCAACTCAAATGGAGGTACGGTAATGTCTCAGCCTAAAGAACAGCCTGTTCGTGTCACCATTGATGGTAATGAGGCGGCTGCTTATGTTGCGTATCGGACCAACGAAGTCTGTGCCATCTATCCTATTACTCCGTCGTCCAATATGGCGGAGCAGGCGATGCTGGAGCTGGAGTCTTTCCGGGAACTGCTGGGTGCTGATCTTGTGGATGCCATCATCCATGCACCTCAGTTGAATGACACTGATGTACAAAATAAGCGTGAGCGACTGCAGGACTGCAGCAGGTGCGGGAAAAACTTGTAGAAGTAAAAACACCAGCAGCACAAAGCCTCAAGGTTGTGCTCGACCGTTTGTTGAAACGTGTCGTCTGGATTGTTGGCGGTGACGGCTGGGCTTACGACATTGGCTCTGGCGGCCTTGATCATGTGCTGGCCAGTGGCCGTAATGTCAATGTGCTGGTAATGGACACCGAAGTCTATTCCAATACTGGCGGTCAGGCGTCAAAATCCACGCCGATGGGTGCAGTGGCAAAATTTGCGGTGGCAGGTAAACGGTCCGCCAAGAAAGATGTTGCGCTGCAGGCCATTGCCTATGGCAATGTTTATGTGGCCCGGATTGCCATGGGGGCCAGCCCGCAGCAGACACTGCAGGCCATTCGTGAGGCTGAAGCCTGGCCCGGGCCTTCACTGGTGATCGCCTATTCGCACTGTATTGCCCATGGCATTAACATGACCCACGGTATGGAGCAGCAGCGACTGGCCGTACGCTCTGGCCATTGGCCTCTGTTCCGTTACAACCCTGGTCGTACAGAGCACCATGAGAACCCGTTTGAACTGGACTCGCTCAGGCCCAGTGTGCCTCTGACGGATTATATCCGTGGTGAGGTTCGCTATCGGGCCCTGAATATTGCCTGCCCGGATGAAGCGGAGGCGATTCTTGACGAGGCCCAGAAAGTGATCAACCGGAAGTGGGGCGTCTATGAGGAAATGGCAACACACAATGCCATGGACTTTGTCCCTGAGAAGGCGTCGGCTGTTCATTAATAGAGTGACCACAGAGACACAGAGTTAATCCATCGTTCCTTCTGGAACGAGGCTCAGGGTGCAGAAATAGCACCCGGTAGTCTGATGTCTCTGTGGTGATTGAGGAGAAAAGATGATGGATTTGACCACCAACTATATGGGGTTAAGCCTTAAAAATCCGTTAATAGCGGCAGCTAGTCCATTGACGTCTACATTGAAAAGCATCCAGCGTCTGGAAAAGGCCGGTATTGCTGCTGTGGTTCTGCCTTCCCTGTTTGAAGAGCAGATTCGCCGGGAACAGGAAGAGGAAGAACGGATTGCCCTGTCCAGGGATGACCTGTTTCCGGAAGTCACCTCTTTTCTGCCTGCAGGCCTGACCCTGGAACGTGGTTCGCAGGCATATCTGGACACCATTCATAAAGTTAAGGCAGAGGTGGGTATCCCGGTGATTGCCAGCCTGAATGGTTGCTCGGAGGGCGGTTGGATGGATTATGCCCGACAGATTGAGCAGGCTGGAGCGGATGGTATTGAGCTGCATATTTATTACAATCCACCCTCGCTGGAGATCACCGGACGTCAGGTTGAGGACGTCTATCTGGACGTCGTAAGAAGTGTAAAAAACAGTGTCACGATTCCGGTTGCCCTGAAAATTGACCCATTCTTCAGTGCCTTCGGCAATATGGCCAGACAGTTTGATGAGATTGGCGTTGATGCCCTGGTGATGTTCAACCGGATGCTGCAGCCGGACTTTAATCTCAACAATATGCAGGTTGAAACCAGCTGGCCTATCAGCAAAGCCGGAGAGATCGGTATTCCACTGCGCTGGATCAGTGTGCTGCACGGCAAGATCAATGCCTCTCTGGCGGCCACATCCGGGGCCTACGACCATGAAGACATTATCAAATATCTGCTCGGTGGTGCGGATACGGTGATGCTGGCTTCTGCACTGATCCGCAATGGGGCGGACTATGTGTCTGTGCTGTTAAAAGGCCTGGAAGTGTGGCTGAAACAGCGGGATTTTGTCGGGCTGAATGACATGCGCGGACTGATGAGCCAGTGCTCTGTGGCCAACCCGGAAGCCTTTGAACGGGCCAACTACATTCGTACCGTGGATGGAGCGAGGAAGCACTGACCTGTTGCCTCGTTCCCATGCTTTGATGGTGTTGCAATAGGTGTAATAAGCTCTGAACCACAAAAGGGTGCCTTTATTGATTTGCCTGGCATTGCTCAGGCAAGCTCAGAAAAAGCCTTGAACCTTTGTGGTTCCTTTATTAAGTAGTTAACCAAATTAAAATAGCCAGATAATCCACAGGCTAAATGCTGGATATAACATATACTGAACAGACCTCAATGCTCAATAGGTTGTAGTTTATGATCTGGAAGACTCTGTTTCCCATATTCATAATGAGCTGTGCGCTGTTGGATGTTAATTGTCTGGCTGCTGAGCCAATTAATGATAATAAATCAGATGATTGCTTTTTGAAAAACAAGGTCTTTAACATTGTTGTTGGTGAAGAGTACAGTGTACCCATTCGATTCGGTACATTGGAAGCTAACAACATTAAGAGAGACTCTGTGCATTTCGGAATGAAGGGCAACGATTTGCACTATGCCTTCACTCTTACCCTTAACCTGACAGATCCTGAACACTCAAAAAGGCTGTACTATGAGGTAAAAAACCTGATTCCCGCAGTCAGCAAAACGTTGCCCGAACCCAGGTTTACCAGAAATAGTGTTGATATCATTGGGTCCTGTGATCAAGAGCATTTTGTGATTGTAATGCCCCAGGCAGGCAATGAATTTTCTTTTCTCAGGAAAGCGCAGGAAATGAGTACGCCTCATGGTTCAGGGCTTATGGTGGAAGGGCATCTTGTTTCACCGCACGTTCCCGACGATTCTTCTGGATCTCCGGATAAAAAATTAAGAGTAAGCTTCAGCTCTTTTGCTGACAGGCTGATGGAAAAAAAGCTGAGTCACCTGGAAGAGCAGCCTGAGGTTCCTGCGGTTATTGTTGAGCTCGAGGAGGGTGAGTTGGCTCAGGAATTATTGGATATGAAAAGTGATGAATATTATCACTCCGCAAAAATGTATGAAGAGACCTATGCAAAAGTCACCAGGAAAGATCATCAAGGGTTAAAGGGTATTGACAGGCAAATTAACGATTTGGAAAAGGCGCATATCAACCTTTACAAACAGATTGAAGATATATTGAGGGATTTTCAAAACCAGATAGAGCAGATCAGGTTAAGATGATCAACCTGGCGCTTCATGGCATGGACAGTGACAATCGCTGGTCTTTCCTTCGCCAATCAGGCCTTCGATAATGACCTTCAGTTGTTCCATTGCCGCTGCTTCATCGCTCCCTTCAATGGTCAAAGTGATCATGTCGTTTTTGGTGATACCGGCAGACATGAGCTTCATCAGGCTTTTGGCATCAGCCTTGTGTCCCTTGTTATCAACGGTGACCGTACTGGCAAACCCTTGGCACGCTTTGACAAATACAGCGCCAGGGCGAGTGTGCAGGCCGTTTTCATTAGTTACTATGATTTGCGCAGTTTGCATGGTTTCCGGCAAAAATATCAGCTTGAGTGAGTTTGACCCGATGCATCTATCGAAAGAGGCTAACTGCTTAATGCTCCCATAAAATAGTTTTCATGTTAATGATCCCTGTCATTTTTGATGAATATGCTGGTGGTAAAACTGAGTGTTTTATGGCAAGTCCAAAACCATCTGCTACGCTCTCTATTCCAATAACAACAGGTGGATATATGGCTCATAACAGACATAGTGATGATCTATGGGACGCATGGAAATCAGTGTCAGGAATACACAAGACGGCATTCAAAGGCTGTTCCTGCACAGCGTTAAACATGAACAAGCCATTGAATCGCTTCGGCAAGATGTCAGCTCACTTCGGCAAGATGTCAGTTCACTTCAGCAGGATGTCAGTTCACTTCAGCAGGATGTCAGTTCACTTCAGCAGGATGTCAGTTCACTTCAGCAGGATGTCAGCTCACTTCAGCAGGATGTCAGCTCACTTCAGCAGGATGTCAGCTCACTTCAGCAGGATGTCAGCTCACTTCAGCAGGATGTTGGAACGTTACGCCAAGAAACCCGTGAACGCTTTGACAAGATAGAAGACACTCTTGCCATCATTGTGAACCACCTGCAGAAGTAACAGACACATAACGATGGCTTCCACAGGGCCCTGCCTGTAATGAAGCTACCGCCAAATTAGCTTGTTTGAATAAGTGGTTAAGCAGTTTTTCATCCTTGTGGGAGATGACATTAACTGTTGCAGGATCTTTCCCGGGCCGGGCTCCTGCTTTGTGCAATGTTTCGATTAAGGAATCCATACTTGTTTGATCGAGCTTTTGAAGCTAAAGCCATAGGCACCGTTACTGTCCGGCTGTCCGAGAAAAGCCAGCCCTTGTTTCATCGGTGCAGGTAACGACGAATCGGGTGACATTTTTCCGGTAAAGGTATAACGGCCATTGGTACTCAGCTTAAAATCGCCATAGCTGTTCATGATGGATGATTTCTGTGTCACCCTGGCGATCAGGTTTCGGTTCTGGCAGCTTAATTGTGCGGTTGAGTTCCCCAGATCAAACTGGCCAAAGGGCGAGGTTAACCCACTGTTTGTGAGTGCTGCATTACCATTAATATTCACACACCCTTTGTCGTTTAAAATAAGCTCATCCAGTTCCAGCAGGACATTTCCTTGTAATTCACCGGGAATGTTGCCGCCTGTCGTGTATTGTAAAGATGCGACTAGCCACGGCGCAGTGGTATCCAGTACGACATTATTCAGTGTCAGCGTCTGTCGGTTAATCACAACCGTTCCCTGGCCTTCAACAGGGGATGCTGCATTGCCCAGCTCCACCGAAACCTGAACCTCACCTTTCAGGAGCGAGACGGGTTCAATCTGCCAGCGGATGGCTGGCAGCGCCAGCGGTTTTCGAGACACCGCCAGCGTGACACTTTCGGCGGCTCCAGACCATGGAGTACCGGTAATTCCAGACATGTTGACGGGGAGTTGCCTGGTTGGCAGGTACTGCCAAACGGCTGCCGCCGACATATTGGCGATCAGAAAGCCGCTGTAGCTGACCAGACCAAGCGTCGAAAGCAGTATAACCTTACCTGTTTTTCCCTGTTTCATATTCTGCTCAACCACGTTCAAGTTGCAGGCGACGTACTTCAACAAAACCACTGGTATCCGTGGCTTCCAGTTGTATGCTGGCCACCTTGATCCGGTGCTGTTGTTCCAATGTTGTCAGCCAGCCTATCAGTTTATCGAAGCGGGCATTGGCCAGATCAATATCCAGCGTTTCGTCCTGGCCGTTGGCTCGCTGAACCCGCTGGATTACCAGCTGATATCTGCCCGCCAATTGATGGACGGTCTGGTCCATGGGCATATTGCTGACAGGGCGGGCAGTGGCACCTGAAGCTCTCAAGCTGAGGACCTGCTCCGCCTGCTGTTGTATCTGCGTCAGCTGTGCGCGGCTGGCAGCCACTTTCTTCTCTGCCAGTGCCTGTTGTTCAGCAAGCGGTGTCATCAGGCCCTGCCAGATCAGCCAGATAAACAATGTGACCAGGGCTGTGGCGGTGAGCCACTGCTCCCGCCGGGAGAGTTGCCGCCAGCGGCCAATCATGCTTTGCCAGAAAGGGCTGGCGCTGTTGATGGTATTGGTAAGGAAGCTCATCAGGACACACCTCCTGAAATAACCAGCATGCCAGTCACTTCATCTCCGGTACGTTCAAGGGCTTCTATGGCAATGGTCAGCCCTTCGCCCCGGTTAAGATCTTGTTCAAACTGTTCCCGGAAACGGGTGAAAACCTCAAAGTCACCGGCTTGCGCCTGAATACGCAGGCTTTGTCGTGCACCTTCTCTGGTGTTGACAGAGAAAGTCATGGAACTGGCTTGCAGCTCGGGGAATGCATTAAGCACCGGGGTAATCCGGGCCAGCATGGCCAGCATACTCTGTGATGTTTCTTCCGGTTGTTGTAACGCTGCCAGCTTTTGTCGCATCTGGGATTGCAGCCTGACAACCCGCTCGCCCGGAAACAGCTGCTGGTAAATACTGTTGGCCTGCTGTTGATAAGATGCCGCAGTTTGATCCAGTTGATGGGTTTCCAGCACCGAGTGAGCGGTTACCAGTATAAGAAACAGGCAGGCCATCAGAGCGGTGGACCACCAGGGCAGTAGTCGTTGGCGCCAGGGTGAGGCAGGTTGCCATTTTCCCTGCAGCAGGTTGAGTGGTGTATTACCGGCCTGAGGGGCCAGCAGTGTTAATGGCGATGAGAAATGCTGCTCTGTTTCCAAAAACGTCAGTTCAGGATGCTCCTTTTTCAGGCCATCCATAAACAACGTTAACCACTGTGACTCACAGACGGCTGTCTGCCACTGGCCATATCGGGCAATGGTCAAATCATCAATCTGCAATAAACGGCACTGATTTTCTTCGATGGGCAGCATCAGGGCATCGGGTACCCAGCGTTTGGTGATCACTCCGGCATCGGTCAGCCAGCCTTGCCACTGTGTCATATCGGCCTGTTTGATGACGGCCAGATGAGCCTGACTGTCCCCATGTTGGAGAACAGCAACATGCAGGTCTTCAACATCATCACCCAGCTCTTCTTCCAGTCGCCAGGGAAGGGACTGGCGAACAGCGGGGGTCAGTCGTCCCTGAATAGTCAGAGTATGCAGCGTCACCCGGGATGATGGCACCAGAATGGTAACGGCCATCGTAGCAATTGGCTGACCGGAAAATGTCCCGCTGCTGACGGTTGTGTCGGCATATTGTGCAATAAAATCCGATACTGTTGGCCAGAAACCATGGGCAATGCGGTATTGTTCAGGGTTGTCCTGAAGCGTTTCAGTGGCGATAGCCAGGCAAAGCTGCCAATAAACCGGTTGGTCGTGATGCTCCGGTAACCTCAATAGCAGGTGAGGATTCATTAAACTCCTCCAAATTTACGGCGAATGACCGTTAATTGGTTGTCTTTGGAACGAGCCAGAAGACTGTTAAGTCTGACTTCGCTTGCGCCGTAATTGGCTGTTGCATGCATTTCGAAATAGTAGCTGACGATGGTCAGACGCTTGTCTGCGCCAGTACTGCTGAAATTGGCCAGCAATGGCTGGCTGGTGAAATCAGCCACCGCATCCCATCCTTCCCGTGGCCTGGTTTCCAGAATAGTGCGTGCCTGATCAACGGGCAGCTGATCAATATAGAGCGCGGCCAGTATTTCCGGTTGGTCAACAGGAATGGTATTCACATTGATGGTCAGCTCGGTACTGGGCAGGGCACAGAGGTAAGGCATAACTTTTTGGGCGACTGACGATGATACTCCGGCCACGGCGCGCCATTCACTGATATCGCGCATCAGGGTTTTGCTGCTTAAATAAGGGAGTGGCCGGGCGAGGTAATCCGGGTCACTTTCACCTTCGGGAAGATCTTCGTTGCTGACCCAGTTTCGGGTTGCCCGGGTAATCCTGTCTGACTCCCACTGTGGTATTTCCAGGTATTGCAGCAGGGCAAAAAATACCTGACTTTCAGGCGACCTCTGTAAGGTGTCGTTCGTTTCTTTGAACGGCTTTGCCAGGGCATTGATATTAAAACAGGACTGTGAGTCTTTCAGTTGACCGGCAATCTGGCCACCTTCAACCGGTAATACTACATTGGCGGTGGCCCAGTATTGCCCGAGATGGGTGATGTCCGGATCATCTTCGAAGTTCTGTTTCAGCGTTTTAATCGCCAGGCTTTCCCCGGAAAAGGCATACCAGCGCGCCTGCTCCCGTTGCTGCATGGATTGGGTTCTGGTCAACTGGGTGCGAAAGGAGAGTGTTAACTCATTGGCCAGTAAAACCAGCAGGGTCAGTATCAGCAATACGCTCAGCAGGGCAATGCCTTGCTGGCGATCAGGGTAATGGGCTTTGCTACCATTGGGCTTGTAAAAGACATTGCCACGGAGGCACAGAGACACGGAGAAAAGAAAGTCTTTCTCTGTGTCTCTGTGTCTCTGTGGTGAATCATTATTATTTAGACCCGTCATAATGCAGGCTGCCAGGGTGCTGGCAGTATATAGCGGCGCTCTATACGTCCAAAGTCGTTCATATCAAACTCAATTTTCAGTCCTTCCGGTAAAGAGCCTTCAGCCAATAATAAAGAGTCCCGCCACTGACCATTGATGTAAAAACTGAATTTCAGTGAGTTGATATCGGTTAATAAGATCTGGGTAACCGGCTCGACATTGATGGATGCAGGATCGAGAACATGATGATACTGGCGCTCCAGACGGTTATCACGGAGTCGGTAAAAGACCCGTTGCAATTCCGGCCTGGGTAACCGGTAGTCCGGGTTGTGCCAGCCATGGCGCACCAGTGCCAGTGCTTCATCGTCACTGTCCAGCATCTGCGAGTCGCTGAACAGGCTTTGCGCCGTGACCCGGTTATCTACCCGGGTTCCCCGGTCGGCAATTTGTTGCAGGTCCTGGTCAATCAGCAACAGCGTGTATTGCAGTTGTCGCAGGCGCTCATTTTTAGTCAGCACAACATCATGGGCGGTCATCACGCCCTGAAAAATCTGCCAGGCACTGAGGCTGATGATGCTGAAAATAGCGATGGCCGCCAGCATTTCCAACAGGGTAAAGCCCTTTTGCTGTCGTTTGATCTGCATCATCCCTGTTTGACCATATAGCTTCTCAGTGTCGCCAGTACCGGACTTTGTTCGCCCTGTTCACCGCGTACTTCAACATCAATCGCCCGGAAATCGTTATCAGCGGTTTTGATACTGCGAAAACGGACAAACCATTGCTGTCCAGCCAGTTCATGCTCTGCCCATTGCCAGCTGAGTGTTGGCCACTGCTGTGTCAGATGAATGTCTGTCATCTGATTATCAGCCACCAGTCTTGCC
This sequence comes from Salinisphaera sp. G21_0, assembly GCF_017744115.1. Taxonomy (GTDB): domain Bacteria; phylum Pseudomonadota; class Gammaproteobacteria; order Pseudomonadales; family Endozoicomonadaceae; genus Endozoicomonas. Next base: position 20,460 of record NZ_JAGHQW010000032.1, read on the forward strand.
AGGGTGCGTTGTTCCAGTATCGGCGTGTTGCGCACACTTTCGCCACTCATGGACAGTACCGACATCCCGGCAATGGCCAGCAGTGCAAGGGCCAGCAGTACTTCCAGTAAAGTAAAACCCTGTGCCGCAGAGACTCTGGAAGGCATCACCGTTGGACTCCTTCCATCAGGGCGATTTCGCCATGTTCTTCGATATTGATAGACAGGGCGTGCCTGGGGTCATCCGCAGAAAAGAGTTTTAACTCCGCCGGTGAAATCTCTCCGGAGGCCCAGAAGAACAGATCTGGTTCAGCCTTAAGTTCGGAGTCTGATAAAGACGCTTTATCGTCAGTGTCAAAGGTAAAACCTTGATCCTGTTCCAGAGTGTCTCGCCAAACCGACTCCCCGGGCAAAATGGCCAACCGCAGGGCCTTATTCAAGGCAACCGGCGAAAGAGTCCGGTCCTGGCTGACTGGCTGCCATTTCCCCTGCTGATAAACCAGAAATTGGTAGCCTTCGGTTGTCTGTTGCAGCCCCATATCCATACCATGGAGCAGTGCTTTCTCCTGCGAGGTCTGAGCCAGCATGATCAGACGTCGGGCCTCTTTCTGCATAAGTAAACCACTGTCGTCAGGCATCAGTGATGGAAGAATGGCGGATATGGCTAACCCCAGGAGTACCATCACCAGCATGATTTCCAGCAGTGTGAAACCGTGCTGGTTTACTCGCTGTCCTGTTTCGGAGTGTGTAACGTTGTTAGCCATTGAGCGTGGTTAGCTATCCAGGTTCCAGTTACCGGTATCATCATCGGTGCCTGGCTGACCATCAGGGCCAGCGGAGAAAATATCCACAGGACCATGTTCCCCCGGGCTCAGCATCAGATAATCGTTACCCCACGGGTCTTTTGGCAGACGACGAATGTAGCCATTGTCACGGTACGATCTTGGCTCCGGACTGCCAGACGGTTTGCTGACCAGCGCTGCCAGTCCCTGCTGGGTGGAGGGGTAGTTGTTATTTTCCAGCTTGTACATATCCAGTGCATTTTCCAGGGCAACGATATCACTCACCGCTTTTTGCAGATCTGCCTTATCTTTATTGCCGATAATGTTGGGGGCAACCATACTGGCCAGTACGCCAAGAATGACAATCACCACCATGATTTCCAGCAGGGTAAAACCTGACTGCTTCTGTCTTTTATTAAGAGGATTCATTGGGTTTTCCTAATGGTCTGATACTGGTTTTTTACCACAAATACTCATGACGATTGTTCGTCACCCTCTGGTATGAAAGATTTGCCACGGAGGCACGGAGACACAGAGGTAAAACTTTATCTTGTCTCCGTGCCTCTGTGTCTCCGTGGCAATTTTTCTTTCACGGCAAAGTTTACTCTGAAGTCTGGCAACAGAATGTAAGTACGATATGCATTCCCACGGGACCATGGACACAGACATCAACCGCCCACCAGTGAGTTCAGGTCCAGCATTGGCGTCAAAATGGCCATAACAATAAAAAGTACGACACCGGCCATGGTAACAATCAGCAATGGGCCAAAAATGCCCAGTGCGATATTTACCTGGGATTCAAATTGCTGATCCTGATTATCTGCCGCCCTGGCCAGCATGCCGGTCAGTTCACCGGACTTTTCACCGCTGGCAATGATGTAAAGCATCATGGGGGAGAACAGTTCGGTCTGCTCCAGCGACTGCCAGAGGGAAGAACCCTCCCTGACCCGTTCAGCGGCGTTAAGCAATGACGCCTGCATGTGTTGATTCACCAGCACCTTTGCCGCAATTCCCATACCTTCCAGTAATGGCACGGTACTGCTGGTCAGTATGCTCAGGGTTCTGGCAAAACGGGCACCATCGACCCCGCTGAGAACACTGCCAATCAGCGGCAATTTTAGTAGCCAGCGGTCGTGTACCAGTCGGCAGGTTCGGCTTCGCTGCAGGATCTGTTGGCGTATTACCAGGGTGACAAGCAGCGCCATGGCGATGCCCGGTCCATAGGCACGAACAAAGTCACTGATGCTGATCAGAGTGAGCGTCATGGTTGGCAGCTGCTGCCCCATATGGGCAAACTGTTCAACCACCGTGGGGACCACGGTCACCAGCAGCGCTGCCACAACACAAATGGCAACCAGTGTCAGGATGGCCGGGTAGATCATGGCCTGAATCAGTTGCCCTTTGATTTTCTGGCGATGCTCGGTAAAGTCGGCCAGCCTTTCCAGCACGCCATCCAGGTGGCCTGATTTTTCCCCTGCCGCCACCATGGAACGGTAAAGCCGGTCAAAGGTTTTCGGGTAGCAGGCCAGGCTGTCTGCCAGCGATTGCCCTTCAAGAATTTTTGAACGAACCGTGGTGACGATGGATTTCAGGTGTGGTTTGCGCAGCTGTCTTACCAGTGCCTGTAGACACTCTTCCAGGGGAATGCCTGCAGCAACCAGCGTCGCCAGTTGCCGTGTCAGTAGTGCGACTTCCGCATCAGTTGCCTTTCTTTGATAAAGAGAGCGAAACAGGCTGCCCGATGATGAACGTTTATTTTGGGTCGTATCCGACGTTTCCTGGCCAGTGGCTGCACTGACGGCGATGGCATTGAGTCCGGAAATCCGCAGCTTTTGCCGCACCTGACGAGGCGAGTCGGCTTCTATGACGCCTTTACTTTTTTTCCCTTTGGCATCCAGGGCTTCGTAAGCAAATACGCTCATAGGCTGTTATTCCCTGGTGACACGCATCACCTCTTCCAGAGAGGTGATGCCGCTGAGAATTTTTCTGAAACCATCCGTTTGAATACTATTCGACGAATGACGTATTTCCTGTTCAATGACTTGTTCACCGGCACCATCATGAATCAGCTGGCGCACCCGGTCATTGACCAGAAACAGTTCATGGATGCCGGTTCGGCCACGGTAACCCGTGTTATGACACACCTCACAACCGGTGGATTGCCACAGCAAATGGTTTGCCGAAAGCCCCATCAGGCTGATTTCAAGGTCGGTAGCAGGGCGTTGTTGTCGGCAGTCCGGGCAGAGTGTTCTGACCAGGCGCTGGGCCAGTACTCCCAGCAGGCTTGAGGCCAGCAGGAAGGGCTCTACCCCCATATCCCTGAGGCGGGTGACGGCACCGACGGCGGTATTGGTGTGCAGTGTGCTGAGTACCAGGTGTCCGGTTAACGACGCCTGTACGGCAATTTCGGCGGTTTCCAGGTCACGGATCTCACCGATCATGACCACATCCGGGTCCTGTCGTAGAATTGCCCGCAGCCCACGGGCAAAGGTCATATCTACCTTTGGATTAACCTGGGTCTGGCCAATCCCCTCCAGTTCGTACTCCACCGGGTCTTCAACCGTGAGAATGTTGCGCTCACTGTTGTTAATAACACTCAGCCCCGCATAGAGCGTGGTACTCTTGCCGGAACCGGTAGGGCCGGTAACCAGAAGGATGCCATGGGGTTTATGCAACTGCTCCCGAAACTGTTGGCAAAGTATGCCTTCCATACCAAGACTGGCCAGATCCAGCCGGACACTGTTGCGATCCAGCAGACGCATAACGATACGTTCACCGTGGCGAGAAGGCAGGGTTGAGACACGAACATCGACGGCACGGCCACCAAGACGAAGGGATATACGACCATCCTGGGGGATACGCTTCTCCGCGATGTCCAGTCTGGCCATGACTTTTACCCGAGACACCAGCACGGCTGCCAGCTTGCGCTGGGGACGGAGGATCTCCCGTAAAACACCATCAACACGAAAACGAACGGTCAGGTTTCGCTCAAAGGTTTCAATATGGATATCAGAGGCACCTTCCTTGATGGCCTCGCTGAGCATGGCATTGATCAGGCGGATAATCGGTGCACCGTCGTCGGCTTCCAGCAGGTCTTCATCTTCTGGCAGTTCTTCTGCCAGGGCCTGAAGACCTTCATCATTACCGATATCGTTCATGAGTTGTCGTGCAACTGAGGAGTCCTGTTGATAATGGTTGGCCAGTTTCTGCTCAAACTCATCGTCGTCCAGGGCTATCAGGGTCAGTGATACGCCAGCGAAACGTCTGACCTCCTGCAGTGCAGCAGTAGACGGCAGCCCTTTGTACCAGACCTGAGCCTTGCCCTGGTCATTGTATGCGAGCAGCAAGTTAAAGCGACGGGCGAAAGAGAACGGTAAGTTGCGTTTTCTTTCCGGGCTGACAGACTCTGGCCCGGCGATCACCGAATCCCTCATCCGTTTCTCAATGGTCAGGGCCAGCGCTTCACTCAGGGCTTGCTCTTCCCGTTGGGATGTTCCATGGCTTAAAGCTGTATCAGGGCTCAAGGCTGCTTCGGTCATTACCTTTCCCCGCCGGTACGACGAACTGGTTTTATGGATGCCTGGGTTGAAGCTTTTTCCAGTTCCACAGCCTTTTCGGCTTCTGCAGACTCTTCATCCATCTGTCGTCTTAGTTCATCAAGGAAATCCCGGGCCGTTGGCTGTTCCGGGAGCACCGGGGTGTCGAAACCAGGCATCAGCGAAATACCCCGGGCCTGCCTGTCCAGCTGGTAAGCACGGATAAGGTCGTACTTCTGGCCGCTGATGGCGTTCATGGTCAGATCATCCCGAATGATGGTCGGACGAAGGAAGACCATCAGGTTCTTCTTCACCTTTTTACTGGAGGTCGAACGGAACAGATGACCAAGGACGGGTATATCACCCAGCAGCGGTACTTTGGAAACACTTTCCTGGACGTTTTCATCCAGCAGTCCGCCTATAACAACGGTATCTCCGGTTTTCACCATCACCGATGTTTTTACCTTGCGGGTAGCAAAGGTTACATCAACGGGAGTTCGGCCATTAACGCTGGAGACTTCCTGCTCAATGGTCAGTTTAACGGCATCTCCGGCATTGATCTGTGGCGTGACCGTCAGTTTGACACCCACTTCTTTACGTTCAATGGTCTGATAAGGGTTATCGTTACCGGAGCTGGGCGTGGAGCCAGTGAGTGTGGGCACTTCATCACCGACAATAAAGGAGGCTTCTTCATTATCCAGGGTCAGCAGGCTTGGCGTCGCCAGCACATTGGACTGGCTGGATGTGGTGACGGCCTGAAGCAGTGCAGTCCAGTCACCGGAGGTGATACTGAAGGCTGCGCCGGAGACTTTTGCCAGTGCTGCGGCAAGGGCGGTGTAATCTCCATCTTTATCCGGGTTTGTGGTAGTGATTAATTGGCCTGTATTGGGATCAGTCGTGACCACGGTTGATCCTTTCTCACCTTCAGCCTCTTTCATCCCCATCAGAATTTCCCCGATAGGAACGCTTGAACCATCCTGGAACTGCATCAGGCTGGTGCCATCTGCATTGGCCAGCTGGAATGACAGGTTAATGCCATCCCCATCCGCCACTTCAACAATAATGGCTTCCACCATCACCTGGGCGCGGCGGATATCCAGCTGTTCAATCACAGATTCCATGGCCTGCATCACATCAGGGCGTGCGGTGACCACCAGTGCGTTGGTCTGCTCATGGACTTCAATGCTGTAATCACCGGATGCGCTTTTACTGCGATTACCAGAGGCAATCAGCATTTTACCAACGCCGTCCAGTACCTTTTTCAGGTCTTCTGCTTTGGCATAGTGGAGATAGAAGACACGGATATTGCCAGTAGACTTACGCTCGGCATCCATCTGCAGCAACAGGCTTTTCATGCGTTGCAGGGTCTGGGTATCGGCAGAGAGAATGATCTGGTTGCTGGCCTCGTTGCTGACAATGACGGGGGGCATACCGTTGGCTTTCTGGCCCTGTCCGGCGTAGATCGACATAAGAATCCGCTCCATCTCACTGGCGGAGGCATGGAACAGCTGGACAATCTGAATATTGCGCATCCCTGCCTGATCAACACGACGAACCACCTCGGCAACACGCTCAAGGTTATTGGCCCGGCCACTGAGAATCAGAATATTCGACGGGTCGTAATGTACGACACTGCCTGAATTATCAACCAGTTGTCGGAGAATAGGTGACAACTCACGGACAGGTACGTGGTTTACCGGCAGTACCCAGGTGACCATCTCATCACCACCATGGGCGACCTGTTCGCCCAGCTTTTTACCGGCCACCACCGGGATGGACGAGGTGCGGGCATTTTTGTCCGGTATGATTTTGACCAGACCATTTTCATCTTCAACCGCCGCGAACCCATGAACGGACAGTACTGACAGAAACATCTGATAGTACTGCTGCCGGTTCAGTTGCTCATAAGCCCGGATAGTCACCTCACCCCGAACGGCGGGATCAATAATGATGGTGCGGTTGAGGTTGGCACTGACCGTGCGGATAAACTCTTTGATATCCGCCTTATCGAAACTGGCGGAATACAGGGAATGGGCGGATGCATAACTGCCCGTTCCCATAGAGTTATAGTTCGGTGCAGAAGAACTGCTGGCCAGTGCAGCGGGTGATAAAGGCAACGCCAGCGCAAACGGTATGGCTGTTAATAGCGCCTGCGGCCAGCGCAGGGATAAAAAACGTGTCCTGGATATCAGTGCACGGATTTCCCCTGCGCACACCGACGATGAAAACATAGCGGTACCTTTGGTTATCTTAATAATCAGGAAGACAGGTCAATCTCAAAACGCTGGCCATCCCTCTCAATGGTTAATGAGAGCTGAGTCATTGAAGACAGTTGTCCAATGACTTTCATGGCTTCACTGGTGTCTGTCAGGTCATAACCGTTGATAGCCACAGCCATATCGTTGGCTTTAAGGCCAAGCTGAGAAAAATAGTCCGGATATTTGGCCGGATTGACCCGGTATCCCTGTAATTTCCCGTCTCTGCGCACGGGTGAAATGGTCACGATCTCTGCCCAGGACTCCGGTTTGTCCTGAAGCTTTCGGCGAATATCGGCAACAGCACGGCTTTTGGGGCGGTTTGCTGAGGTTGTTTGAATAGCAGGGCTTTTTCTGTTTTCATCCGGGTACATCAGCAGTGATTCATACCGCTCGCCATTACGAATGATGACCCGGTCAGCGTAAATCGTGTCCACTTTTGCCTGTGTCCCTTTCAGCGTGTCGCCGGGCCGATAGGTGGTATCAGAAGACCCGGAACGAATAATGACCAGGGATTCATCCGGGTTACTGCTGGCAACCAGGCCAGTGATGCGCACCGCCAGGCGTGAAACGGGGACATCCTCCGGAACAGGAGTTTGCTGTGGGGCGGGTGGTTTACCAAACAGCTGCAGGTTCTCCAGCGAAGAAAGCGGATTGTTGCTGGCCGTAGTTTGGGCTGCCGGGATCTGTGCCTTGATACTTTGGACTGCTGAGTGCCCGGTCGGGTTATCTGGCAGAAGCTGCCATGTGATCATGGCCAGCTGTCTGGCAAGCAGGATAATCAGAATAGCCTGGCAGAGTGTTCTGAGGTGATTGAGCCTGAAAAATCCGGAGGACGTCAGTTGGCGGGCAATAACGCTTCCATGGCTAATTATTGTGTTATTCAGTGACGTCACAGCTTGCTCTCGTTTACATCAACTCAGTCAGAGTCGTTTACCAGGTTGTGCTGGTCTTTGGCTTGTTTAATGGTTTGACAATATAACAAAAAAGATTGTCAGCGTCTTTTAGGTATAAAACCTAAGTTTTCTGTTTATTTCTCAGCCGTTGATTTTTTTAGTTCCTGCAACTGGATTTGGATATTTTATAACCTGAACGATTAGCTTTGTCAGCAGTGAAAAAAATTGAACTTATGCACGAACATCCAGTCAAAAAAGTTGTAACTCTGTATGCCAATCAAATAACGTGAATGACAGGAGCGCCGACAACGATGAATCCTTTAGCACCTGATACTCTTGTGTTGGCTCAGCCAACACCCTGGAAACATGCACAAACGCCAGGACAGGCGACAAACAATGGGAAACTGGAGTTTTACTATGATGCATCCTGGCTTGGCTTTGAAGAAGAAATGTGCCTGGAGGAGTTGCAGGCAAAAGTTGTTACTACTCAATTACATGCCGCAATTATCAACTATGAATTATTTCAGAATGTTCTTTTGAACAAATACGACCTGTCAGATTGTGCTGTTGATGACAGGTCAAAAAAATTCATCATTAACCTGATGATCGCCGATTTGATCAATGTCCGTATGGCAAATGGGCGAACAGGCATAAAAGCGTCCTACGACCGCATTCAAAGTGTGGGAGATTGTATCAAAAGCCTGGAAAAGCTGGTTACAGAGGGTTGGGACGACGAGTCAGCAAAAAACCTGGCCAGTAATCTCGCATTTGAGCGTCGGGATCTGGCGATTACCATGCCAGAAGGATATGATCACTACCGGGGGATAACGATCAAGGTGGGCACAAAACAACTCTCGTCGTTCAGATGCAGGGCGCGCGACACCTACATTCGGGAAAACTCAGCATTATTTGCCCACGATGGAGCAGCAGAGAAAATAATCAATGCCCTGACGAAGTTTGGCCAGCAAATAGCTAATGCATACGCTCCGGGATTGTTTCCCCTGCAACCACAAAAATTCAACCTGGCTAATCAGAAGACCATTATTGAGATTGAGGCTAACAGAATGCTGCCCGGTGATGAGTACGCACTGTGTGCAGAGCGAGACAGACTGCAACAAAGTATGTCCTGGGCCCTGAAGCAGATGACCTCCCCAAACTCCGGGCTGGTTAACATGATATTGACGTCCCCATGGGCTGCCGGTTTTCTGGCTGAGCCTCAAAAAGAGATTCTCAGAAAAAGCTTGACCAGAGAGGATAAAAACCTGCCAATCCCCTGTTATCAGGCCTGTCTTTTGTACTACTTGATCAAAAGAGACTCCCATTTCCGGCGGGGGATGATGCAAGCAGGGATTGACCCCAAGGCATTAGATTCAACAGCAAAGGGATGCATGAATATCCATCATCTGGCAAAAGCCCGGCAGGGTATTGATGGTGCCACAGGACAGTTGCCCACAGAAATAGAGATCAGCAGTGATGCGTTATATGAGGCTCACATGCAAAGCCTGAGTGATGTGAACTGGCTGGCCGCTTTTGTATACTCCTCGGAAGCTGAAGATATACGACACTTTCTCCAGAATAAGTTTATTTTTTTACCCTGGAGCGATTTCCTCTGCATACTCAACCTGCCGGATTACCTTGAAGCGCTTGGTATCAAACCGGAATATGTTAATCCGCACAAGCGCTGAAGTATAAAAGTACTCAATGGATATATCGGGGGGATATGCAGTAGTGCAGTCTATTCTCGTTCAGCCTCCTGGGAGGCCTATTGTTCATAGCGTAAAAAAAGTTTCCGGAAAATCCTGGATATATAAATTCTAGGCTACCAGTTGCTTATAATTTGCCCATTGCTTTTTATTTAAAGTCAGTTTGGCAGCTTTCAGATTAATGTTGACCTTAGGGTGTGCAAGCAAAAGCTTGAAACAAAGCGTATGCTTTCCAATTGCCGCCAGCATCAAAGCCGTATAGCCTGCATGCTGTTTTGCATTGATCGGCGGATCATTCTGGGCAAGCAACTCCTGAACGCAGTCATCATGACCGTTTCTTGCTGACGCCATTAATGGCGTCCAGCCACGTTTGTTAGTCAGGTTTGCATTGCCTTGTCGTTTCAGAAGCGCCTTCAGACACGCCGTTTTCCCATTATTTGCTGCGTACATTAATGCGGTAAAACCTGCATTGTTCTGCGCATTCAGTTCGATATCTTTCCTTTGCAGAAGCTTTTCCAGGCACTTCGTTTTCCCATTTTTTGCAGCCAGCATGAGTGCGGTATTGCCAGCAGTATCCCGTTTATTCACATTGATTTCATTGTGTGCGAGAAGTTCTTTCAGGACCTCCGTTTGCCCATTTTTTGCAGCCAGCATGAGTGCGGTATTGCCATTAGTGTCCCGTTTGTTCACATTAATTTCATTGTGAGCCAGAAGTTCTTTCACGATCTCCGTTTGCCCATTTTCTGCAGCCAGCATGAGTGGCGTAGTTCCGTTATTGTTACTCTCGTTCACGTTAATAACTTTCTCCGCCAGAATTGCTTTCAGGCAATCAACATGGCCACTTTTTGCGGCCAACATTGCCAGCGTTAACCCTTGTTTATCGCGAACATGGATCAATGCTTTGGCAGAATTTAGCAGTTCAGTCAGTAATGCCGCATTACCACTGTCTGCTGCAACCCAGATTTGTTGTAATAGTTTCAATGAGTACTGCTCTGATGCACTGCCGGACGTCGCATAGAGCCACGCAGTTTTACCGGATATATCGGTTTTATTAATGTCAATATTGGGTTGTTGGAGTAATAACGTGGCACAACATTCATTCCCTCCAATTGCCGCCAGCATTAAAGCCGTACGGCCCATCTTGTCTTGTGCATTGATCACTTCATGGTCATGCTCAAGTAACGCCTGAACACAGTTTTCATGACCGTGTTTTGCTGCCAGCATTAATGGTGTACAGCCACGGTAGTCAGGCCGGTTTGCTTTAATTCCTTGCCGTTTCAGAAGCGCTTGCAGACACTCCGTTTTCCCATATCTTGCTGCGTACATTAATGCGGTCCAACCGTGACCGTCCTGCTTATTCAGTCCGATTTCTTCCTGTTCCAGAAGCTCTTTCAGGCACTCTGTTTGCCCATTTTTTGCAGCCTGCATCAGTGCAGTAACGCCATATTTGCCACACTTATTCGCATTAATTTCTTTGTGTGCCAGAAGTTCTTTCAGGCACTCCGTTTGCCCATTTGCTGCAGCCAGCATGAGTACAGTATTGCCATCAGTGTCCAGCCTTTTCAGATTGATTGCTTTTTGTTTCAGAAGCACCTTCAGACATTCCGTTTGCCCATTCATTGCAGCCAGCATGAGTGCAGTTTTACCGTTATTATTTGTTTTATGGATGTCAATATCATTTTGTTGGAGTAATAACGATAGACAACCTGCATCCCCTCCAATGGCCGCCAGCATCAACGCCGTATTGCCGTATTTACTTCTTGCACTGATCAACGGCACGTCATGCTCAAGCAACACCTTAACGCAGTCCTCATGACCGTTTCTTGCTGCCCCCATTAATGGTGTCCAGCCACACTTGTTACGTAGATTTACTTTAATTTCTTTTTGTTTCAGAAGCGCGTTCAGAGACTCCGTTTGTCCGCTTATTGCAGCCAGCATGAGTGCGGTATTGTCATTTTTGTTCTGGTTATTTATACGAATTTTTTTGTGTTTCAGAAGTTCTTTCAGATCCTCGGTTCGCCCAATTTTTGCAGCCAGCATGAGTGCAGTATTGCCATTATTGTCCCGCTTATTTACATCAATTTCTTTGTGTGCCAGAAGTTCTTTCAGGAACTCCGTTTGCCCATATTTTACTGCTGCAATTAACAGCGTTTCACCTTGTTCATTCTTTGAGTTGATGTCAATAAGAGAGTATTTGTAGAGTGTTTTAAATTTTTCTAAGTCAGAACGTAACGCTGAAAACAAAGCTCTTTGATATTCAACTTTGCTCACTTTAGTTAAATCTTTGCGCAGGCCATATTTAAATAAACAGTCAATTACACCAGTCTGTTTCAGTTTAAATGCCTGACATATTAAGTCGTTGAAGAACTGACTGGCATACTCTTTAAGATGTCTCACCGATAGACTGTTTAAGCGTTTGGTTAACTCCCGGACAACGGTTTCACCATCGTTACCATCGTTCATAGCATGAAAAAGTTTTTCTAACATGGTTTCCTTTAATCGAGGGTCGGATTCAACCATTTTAAACCATTCTTTGGATATGGTTTTATTAAAGAAAAAGTCGAAAAAGTCACCTGGTTTGGAGTTGTTCAAGGCATGATAAAGAAGATTGAAACGTATTTCTTTTGGTAAGCTATAAAAATCGACTGTTATTAAATGACCCAGAGTCAGTGCTTGATGGTTAACCCAGTCCAGTTTGCAGTTTGCACCTTGCATAAGAGGAATCTCTGATTCAAAGACCCAAAAATAAAGATTATCCTTCGAGCCAATGTGGAAAAATGGTGCTTTATCTTCATGTTTATCTGTCTTCGAAAGATCTCGCAAAGAGGATGTGTTATTTTCCTTGCCAATAATGGTGAATACGTTCGCGGTAGGGGCATTATTCAAAAAATTATCGATTAACCATACCTGGAGCCGCTCCCGACTCTCTGAAAATTCATAGCCTCCATGATCGCACTGTTTGATGATTGTCTGTAGATCAAGCTGGCTTGCATTATCGGTTTTGAACCGAAGATTTATTGGAGTTATAAACTCATCTTTAATTCCATCAATGATTTCACTCTTTAATTCTTCGATGGAAACCGGATGGGTTAGCCAGCCTTCTTTATTTCGCTTTTTTAAAGCGAATACTAAATCTTGATAAAACAATTCGGTCAGTTTATTGAGTATTTCGAATTCTGGCATCAGGGATGGCAGGATGCGTTCAAGTCGGCCAATAATTTTTGTATTGTTACCCAGTGTTGCTCCCGGATCAATAAGGGGCTCCAAACCAAACCGATCACAGGCGATATTGTAAAGCGCATTGTACCAGTGCACTTCATCTCCAAAACCATATGTAGCCCTGCCACTGGCACGCTCTTTTGCCAGAAATGATTTAACGCCATATTCCAGTAACCCGTGTCTGATTTTTAACAGCTCCCTTTGTGGGTTACGGGAGTTCTCGAGACTGATAAATGCACCTTGAATACGGCTGTTACTGCCATTAAGGCAATTTTCTATCCCTGAAAGAAAGTCAACAAAATAAGCACAAAAACCGTCTCTATTGAAAGCAAATTTATCAGTCTGATCAGGGTTTTGCGCTTCCAGCTCAAGAAACCTCTCGGTTCGATTAACGATGTTATGGAGATAATAACGAGTATTCTGGAATGCTATCAGGCTGGAAATTTGTTTATCATAGACTTTCAGATCATTTATTACCTTTTTTCGAAAAAGATCAATGTCTTTATCACATTCAGCACTAACGATTAAACGTTGTGACAATAATTTCAGCCTGTCAATATCAACCATAAATTGATCTTTCATGCGGATGTACTCGACAGGCACACACGATTTAACAGCTTCAAGCGTTTTAAAATTCCCCTTAGGAAAAGGAACATAATCCTTGTTATAATCCTCTGGTTTTTCAGCAAGCTCTGAGGAAGATGGCTTCTGGAATAAAATAGGGTGATTTATTGGTATCATTTATTAATTTCTCTTGATTATTTAATGTGGTTATTCAGTACCAGAAAGAGTATTTTTGTTATAACGCTTTACAATAAGAAATCCTGTAAATGAAGTTCTATATTTGTCATAAAGCTGAGCCAAGTGTTCCTGCTGCTGTGTTATAAAGGCAGATATGTCTTCGATAGAAAGGCTATCTGACAATTTATTTATGCGTCTGGAAGTTTGACATTAGAGAAGGGTATTTACCTTAAAATATTCGTTTTTAAGTGAATATTTTCCCAGATTTGTTGGCAGCTAACTGTAATAAATAGTTTTGACTACTTTTGAGTCAAATAGTTCCCTATTATTCTTTAAATTAGTTTCAGTGAATCCTGTAAAAGTTGTATATAACCCCCGCTACGGCAAAAACATGATCAAAAATTGATCAGATCAGGAACCTTCATCATAAGTATTCAGAAAATACGATTTCATTTGGTTAACTACTTATAGTCTTCGTCCCATCCACAGTTTTTCCGCTTGTTCTTGATGCCTGCCTTCGGGACTATCCGGGAAATCCTTAACCACCCATCCGGTGTGAACTGCTGGCCATTCAATGGCAGGTCCCTCAGACAACACAGATCCTCCCTTATCCATTTTGCCGTGCGTGAGATTCGGGGCAGTTTATGAAATACCCGGGCCAGGAGGGTGACTGAGAATAGCGCCCGTCCAGGCGACCCCGTAGCGAGGATGGCAGCAAACTGGTCTAAGCAGAGGTAGTACAGAATTTACCATTAACAACCGTTGATGCGGCTTCATCCAACGGCTTCAGGCTGGATAATGGTAAGTGAAGCAGCATTGCAGAAAGCCGGTTACTGCTATGAACTCCTTAATGTCTGCTGTAAGAAGTATCCACAGGGAACCAAAGCCAAATAAAAATGTCTTACTGGCTTGGAGCTGAACAAAAAATAATTAGGCAGGTCGGTTTTGATATGGTCGGTTTTGATAAAGGAAGCGCTAACGGCGCTAATGGTTTTCAATGTGTAATATGTCGTGGCTCAATATGTTATGACTCAGCAGAAGATAAAACCATTAATTTGAAATGCAGACATGCTTTTGGTAGATCATGCATGCGGAAATGGGTGGAAAGTTCTAAACAAAAAAAATGCCTTCTCTGTACACATCAATTAACTGTTAATGAGCTAAAAAAGATCAAAGATATTCCATTGCAAGAGCGTTTGGTAATTACTTTGGAAAAAACTTATACACTTTTTGGCCGAACTATTTTGAACTGTGCTACCGGGACTGCCACCACGCAAGCTGTCTTGGCTGCCGGCGTTGTTGCCGCGGTTGTTGCCGCGGTTGTTGCTGTCGGGGCTGCTGTAGGCGTTGCTGCCGCGGCTACCGGTTTTTTCGGAAACGTCGGGCCTGCTACCGGGGCTGCTTGCGGGGTTACCGGGGCTGCTGTAGGCGCTGCTGTCATGTTTTCCTCTATTGTTGCCGCGGTTGCTGCCGGGGCTGCCGGGGCTGCCAGCGAGGTTGACAGGAGTGCTGCCAGAACTATCGGGGCTGCTGTCGGGACTGCTGTCGGGGCTGCTGTCGGGGCTGCTGTCGGGGCTGCTGTCGGGTCTATTGCAGAGGATTCTGCCGGGGATTTCGGGTTGACTGTCACGGCTATCGGGTTTGCTGCCGGTGCGCTTGCCGGAGCCATCGTAGCGGATGCCGCATATGACGAACAGGAAATGAATCCAGTAGTTCTGTGAAAAAAACTGCTGCTTACGGTTAAAAAAGGCCGTTACCGGCTTCACCCCACACAGACCAGCCTGATTGAAGATAAAAAGCTTGACCAAAGAGGATAAAAACCTGCCAATCCCCTGTTATCAGGCATGTCTTTTGTACTACTTGATCAAAAGAGACTCCCATTTCCGGCGGGGGATGATTGAAGCAGGGATTGACCCCAAGGCATTAGAGTCAACAGCAAAGGGATGCATGGGTATCCATAATCTGGCAAAAGCCCGGCAGGGCATTGATGGTGCCACAGGACAGTTGCCCACAGAAATAGAGATCAGCAGTGATGCGTTATATGAGGCTCATATGCAAAGCCTGAGTGATGTGAACAGGCTGGCAGCTTTTCTATACTCCACGGAAGCTCGTGATATACGACACCTTCTCCAGAATAAGTTTACTTTTTTACCCCGGACCGATTTCCTCTGCATACTCAACCTGCCAGATTACCTTGAAGCACTTGGCACCAAACCGGAATATGCTAAACCACTCAAGCGCTGATGGGCGTTGGCAGTGCTCTTAAGAGTCTGGCAAGGGGTATAGCATAGCCGTGTATAAATAGTGCCTGTCAGAAAACCCATCTAATTTAACTATCAGCTTCGCCACATTACTTCCGGTGGCTAAATTTCATACAGCTGGTCAAGCATGTTGACTGTGTTTTTGATTATATGTTCATAAAATAGTCAAATTTCTCATCTGATATATATGCAAAAGCCTCATGGCCTGCATGATCGTAAAAACCAATACAGCGTTCTATCCAGGCTTGGGCTATTGCCTGTCACGTTAGCAATATCTTTCCAAGGCGCTTCAGGTTACTGGCAACAACAGCCAAAGCAACATAGCGCTTGAAGGCATCCAACCCTCTATCCGGACACTTGTCCAGTCCATTTGACTCCAGAACCCTTTGTCATAACTGACCTGACTCAGGGCAGGAAAGCGTTTCTTCGCCCCTTCCGCTAGAGGAACTGTAACCTGGTCGTCTGTTTGCTTTTGCATGACAAGGTGATGGAGGGTAAAACCGAACTGACCCTGTAGTACACAAACCCGTAACCCCAGCTCCACCGGAACTCCGGCTTTTCCTTTGCTGATCCATTCTGTGTGGGGGTCAAGGATCGAAAACACTTTTTCAACGTGGGGAATAACTTCCTGTTTGATAACCCTGCGATATATCAGTTGGATCTGGAGATTACCGTGAGCAATGTGATATTTGAGATTCTCAAGCCTGGGCTCAGCCGGTTGAAGCCTGATCAATTCAAGCAGAGTGTCTTCAGCTTTATGGATAATCCTGAGATGTACAACAAGATGTGCCATCTCAATATCATGTTGACGCTGGCTCTTCCGGATCTCACAGTCAGTTCCTGAAGGCGGTCATAATCACAGTTCGTCACCAGTCGAAGCGTGCCAAAGACCAGTATGTTCCATAGGCTCATGCCGGGACGACCATTGTTCCGGGATGCAGTAATCATTGTCTCAAGGACGTCAAAGACCTGCTGCCGGAGTTCCGGATGAGTATAGATGTGCTGGAAAGCCCGTAAAAGACGAGGGATGTCGTCTCTGGATTTTAGGTTGAAAGTGACAGCCGAGATATCAACCTCACCCAACTGCATTTGCGGATTGATGCATTGGCGCATAAATTTGAAAACTGCCTGTTTTTGAGAAATCTTTAGAGACTATGTTGGGCCGCAGGCATTGATTTTCAAGGGCTTAGGGTTTTCGGACAGGCACTATCTATCCATAGACTTAAGCTGACCTTATGCTATCTACTGCCCATAAATCCAAGGTAGAGAGTGGAGTCTTGCAAAACTGGAAGATGATTTTGGGTATGCCGGATAGAAACGTTACTCAGAAAAGGAATCGAGTCTTTTGTATGTGGCAGTAGCCAGAGCTATGGCAAATTTGGTTATATCAGGTTGTGAAGCACAGTAAATATTTGAATTTTTTTGCCAAAATCAAATAGAAATTGCCGATGGAGATCGAACTACCGGCAATCATTAACTTTATATATTCTTGTTGAGGCAACAAAAAAATTTCTTTATCATATCGTAGAAACAGTCGCTATCAAAACATCTGAGTAAGAACCATTTGCTGCTCTTTGCAGTGCCTCCCCTGTTATAGAAACCTTGATATAAGCCGTTTCTTGGCCGCTGCAATCATATGATGTAGTGTTCGCTCCTCTACTAGGTATATCTCGGTTTGGTGGCACATTTACCAGCTCAACCGTAGATTCTCCAGGTATGATTTGATTGTAATTTAAACTATATGGGATCGAGTCTCCGCCCGCACTGGACGACATTGCAAAAGCCCCGTCAATAAGATTGTTTGAAGAAAAAGTAATAGAGTATTGTCCGGTGTTTTGAGCATCGCTGCTGTTACTATACACGCAGAATCTTTCTTCCTTTTCTAAACCACCCAGGCTACCTGCAACATCGCTCTCTGTAAAATTAACTGCATCCAGCGCACTTATCTTAACTAGCTGTGGCATCTGGAGGATTACGGGTATCTCTCCAACCGATGATGAGCCTAACTTTCCATCAGACGCAAGATTATTGGCTGAACTATTAAACGTAAAGCTTATTCCCAAGACCAAAAAAAGAATCGTCAGGGGGGGATTTATTGTCATTATTCAATACTCAAAAAAACTAAATAAGAGCAAACACACCTTCGTTCTTATCTATCATGAAGGCGCTCCAACAATGCTTTTAGCTTACTGAGGGAAGCAGAAGAACGGTAGGTATTTTTACTTAAATCAATCAAATATTGATATATGTCAATGACGGCTATTTTCACAGTTTTGCTAAAGCCTGAATCCGCGAATTCCCAACTAAGAAATCAGCCTGAAAATCGCACACCCCAAGGCTTTTCATGTAAGGAATGAAAAAGGAAGGAATGAAAAAGATAATGAAAAAGGACACCCATTTTTTAAAATGATAGTATTGATCATTTTAAAGAAATTCTCATTCATACCAAGCAGGAAGAGTATAAAAAGTACTCAGCAACAGCTAGATAGAAGATAATATCGAGACAATATAAGAAAGAGCACTCAGAAAATTCTGGTCACATTAAAGTAAATGAAAATGCGTTGATCAGGTAGGATAGAGAACACCGCTCACAGACATCCCATGAACCCAGCATTTTCCGGTGCTTTCTGCATAAGCCTTCAGTGAAGCCAGCTTGCCGACTGCGCGGCGAAAACGATTCTTCCAGCGCATAGTCTCCAGCCATTCATTTGGGTCAATACCCAAACGCTCCAGGATAGTTGGTACACCGTCAGTTATACGACCACGTTTGCCTTTGCGGACAATTCGACCAGACCAGTCAACCAGTTCAAAGTAGCTACAGAGTGGGTATGGAATTGCCTGTTCAGGGTTTTGACCCTGAGCTTTTAACGGTTTCAAGTGCGCCTTTTGTTTTTTTCCGCTTGCGCTGTCGTATGACTCAATGCGCTCTTTAATAGAGGTATGCTCTGAGGTTTCCAGCGTTGCGGTAATTTTTGCCCGGATGGGGTTTAAGTCGACATAGGCCATGCAAGTCAGCAATGCAGCCTCATCTAACAGGGCCTGACTTTTGTAACGACCTTCCCAAAAGCGCCCTTTGCACTCATCCTCTTTATTGGCCAGCCGGGCTAAGTATTCGTTAAGGCAGCGCATGAACCAGCTGATATCCATTAAACGACCTCGATACTCTTGGGCATATTCTTCGACACGCAGCAGCTCTGCTTTGTCTGGCTGGTCCCCGGCAAGATAACGCTGAACCAGGTGCGGGCCAGAAAACAGCTGCGTCCAGCGTTGCAAGACTTCTTTGGTGTCCCATTTTTTTGCTTGCTGACTATTAATATGGAGCACCACATGATAATGATTCGACATCACCGCATAAGCACAGACTTCCAGAGCAAAAATACCAGAAAGCGCTTTCAACCGATTAACCACCCACTGCCTGCGATGCTCATAGTTTTTGCCTGAGAAATTGTCTTTGCCGCACAGGAAAGCCCTGCGAACGCAGCGCGCCATGCAGTGGTAGTAGGGCGTACTGGCTGGATCTATGATGTTTTTTCGGGCGGTCGTCATGTCATTTTTTTGGTTACTGGGTATATATCCTTAATGCCCTTAAGAGGCTCCAGAGGAAAAATAGACGGTGTGGCCGATTAGTCAAATTCTTGGGTGTCCTTTATTTTGTCCTTTATTTTGTTGTTACTTGGGTGTCCTTTATTTCTTAATTTCTTAAGAGGCTCCAGAGGAAAAATAGACGGTGTGGCCGATTAGTCAAATTCTTGGGTGTCCTTTATTTTGTTCTTGGGTGTCCTTTATTGTTTATTTTGACCTACCTGAATCCGTTACGCCGAAACAAACGGAAAAGGACAAACTGACACCTCCTGTCCACATTACTATCTATGTGGACAAAAGGGGGTAACTGTCCACATATAACTTTCCTGCCAAAATGACTGCCGATTTGTACAAAGGTCGTGACTGTACAAATCTGGCAGCTTGCCCACATTACTATCTATGTGGGCAGAACCTACCTTTTGCCCACATAGAGAAACTAAGAGCCTGATGCTATTTTCTCGGGTATTTTCGGGTATGCATTTTTAAGTATTTTTAATTTTCAATTTCGCTGGAATTGAGAATCGCAGAAAGAATGGAGTGAATAAGCAAAGGGATTTCTGTCTTGTTAGAAGAAAAGGTTTGTCCCTTACAGTTCTAATACATTCCGACAGAAAGCAGGCGCAATAGCAGGCGCAGATAAGAATTTATGGAGAGGTTGTGAGCAAGTACTTATCTTGAAAGTATCGGTGTATATGGTGGGCCCACCAGGACTTGAACCTGGGACCAACGGATTATGAGTCCGCTGCTCTAACCAACTGAGCTATAGGCCCTGAAGCGGTTGGATTATACGCATAGATTTACCCCGCCGCCAACCCTGTTATCGCCTTTTGACGGTTTTTCCTTACAGGCTCGGCTGATCACTGCCGACTCTATATAAGATCAGGAATCGGCTGGAAATATTCTGGATGCTATCCCACCTTCTTCCATTCAAATGGGGACATTGGTTCGTTGCCGTGGTGCTGGCTGGCGACCTGGTGGTGGGGAAAGCCCTGGTGGATAGTGCCCGCGAGCTTTATGGCATCGCAGCTGCTGAACGGCTGACCCATTGGCAGAATCTGATGACTTACAGCAGGAAGCTGCCAGAACCCCGGAAGCTGGTTGAAGTGAATGACTTCTTTAACCGCATGCGCTTTGTGCATGATATTGATCACTGGGGAGAAGAGGATTTCTGGGCAACCCCGGTGGAACTGCTGGCCAGCGGCGCGGGTGATTGTGAGGACTTCTCCATTGCCAAGTATTTTACCCTTCGTGAGCTTGGCGTGGCCGATGAGAAGCTGAGGATTACCTACGTAAAGGCGGTTGAGCTTGATCAGGCCCATATGGTGCTCAGTTACTTCGCCGGTCCGGGGGAAGAGCCGTTGATTCTGGACAACCTGGTCAGTGAGATTCGTCCCGCCAGTCATCGCACAGATCTGGTTCCCGTTTATAACTTTAACGGTGACGGACTCTGGCTTTCCCGTCAGCGTGGTGAAGGGGTTCGCATCGGCGAGTCCAGCAAGATAAAGACCTGGACTGAGCTGCGCCGGCGGCTGCAGAAGTCGAACAGTCAGGGACGACTGAATGACGGGAGCAGCTGATGGCTTATCCTGCTTTCCCCGGAACTGAAAACGGACAGGGATGCCACCATGACACTACTTCGTGAACTGGCACTATCTTTAACTTTGCTGTTGATTCTGTTGTTTGCTGGCAGCTTCGTGCTGTCAGTCAATGATGCCCGTCATTACCTTCAGAAACAGTTGAACTCTCACTCCCAGGATACGGCCACCTCCCTTGGTGTTGCCATTGCTTCCGCCGGGGCTGGCAATATTGCCGCTATGGATTCGATAATTGATGCGGTTTTTGATCGTGGTTACTACCGGCAGATTCGTTTTACCGATATGTCGGGCAACGTTCTGGTCAACAGTGAGCACCCGGGAACGCTGGAGGGTGTACCGGACTGGTTTGTGAAACTGATTGACCTGAAAACTCCGGCAGTCACCAGCGAGATTAACAGTGGCTGGGTGCCCATGGGGCAGCTTCTGGTAGCCAGTCATCCGGGTTATGCCTACCGCAGTCTCTGGTCCAAGGTGAACAAAGATGCGCTGCTATTTGGTGTCAGTTTGATCGTTGCCATGGTCGGATTGAATATGCTGCTGGGAGTGGTTCTCCGGCCTTTAACAAGGATGGAGCAGCAGGCGAACCGAATCTGTGACCGTCATTTTGAGATACAACCCGAGTTACCAAAAACCAGAGACTTGCGCAGAGTGGTTCAGGCCATGAACCGGATGGCAGAGAAGCTGGAAAAGGCGTTCTCTGAGCAGGTGGCTCTGACAGAAGAGCTGCGTCGCAAGTCGGTCAAGGATCCATTGACCGGATTACTCAATCGACGGGCCTTTAACCGTCGGATGAAGACCGTGTTAAGTGAAGACATCGGTGAGGCGGGTGCCAGTCTGATCATGATTCAGGTGCGAGGGCTGGAGGCATTGAACCGGTGTCATGGACAAAAGTTTGTTGATGACCTGCTGGTGACAGTTAGCTATTGGCTGGGCAAAACCCTGTTGGCCTGGCCTGAAGCTTTTTCTGGCCGCTGGAATGGATCCGGTTTTAGCGTGTGTGTGCCCGCCTGCAATGTCGATGAAATCCGTAAGGTTACGGAACGGTTATTCAAGGTTCTGGTGGCCATGGAGTTTTTCTCGTCACCGGAAGGTAGCAATAACCTGCATATTGCCGCAGTGACCCACCAGGGGCGCTGTTCCCCGGAGCTGCTGCTGGAGCATGCGGATCAGCAGCTGCTGGAACAGGAGGCCCGGGTTAAAAATTGCTGGGATGTTATGGATATCAGTGGTGAGTCTGGTTATCCGTACATGGGATGGAGTGACACTCAATGGGTCGAAGCGCTGGAAGAGGTGATGGCAAAAGGCCTTATCGAACTGTATGGCCAGCCCATTAAGGGAGTGGATGGTGAAGTAGCGTTTACGGAGGTACTGGCACGGATAAAGCTGAACGGTGAAGTGGTGTCTGCCGATGCTTTTATGCCTGTGGTTGAGCGCTATGATCTGTATGGTGCCTTTGATCGTGCGGTATTTTTTGCCCTGGCGGACTATATGGATGACCGGGATGACTATCGAACCTACAGCCTGAATATCTCACCTTACTCCCTGATGGATGATGATTTTTATCACTGGTTGCTGGATGCCCTCAGACTGCGTCAGGATCTGGCCAGGCGTCTGATTCTGGAAACGGCTGAGCGCTCCCTTATGCTGGTGGGAGAAAGGGTTGCAGAACGGGTGGATACACTGGTGGCAACCGGTTGTCAGTTTTCTATTGATCATTTTGGTGTGTCCAGCCAGGCGCTGACATTCCTGCAGATGATTAATGCCCATTACCTGAAAGTGGACGGCAGTTTTGCAAGACAGTTGACGTCCAGTTATGAGAATCAATTGTACATAAGAACCCTGTCCATGATGGCTGAGTCCCGGGATATGAGTGTTCTCGCCCAGGGCGTTGAACAGGAAGAGGCGTGGGAGGCATTAAAACAGCTGGGTGTTGCTGGTGGTCAGGGATATTATCTGGGACATCCCGAGTTACTCTGAATGGTTCAGCGGCAATGGAGGGAACCTGATCATCATTTTGAGGTCAAACGGCGGAATTTATAGTTAACGTGTGCAGGGGGGGATTCTGAAAGCAACCACATCAACCTGCTCCCACCCAAAGCCTGCCGGGGGGCAACAAGCCGGTTCAAGCAGAATTCCTGGCGGCTCCAGAAGTAAATTTAACGGCAAAAAGGTTTCAAACCACCAGTCCCGCACAGGCACAGCCATCACGCTGGATGATGGCAGGCGCATTGAGGATGCCTTTTGGAAGAAAAAACCATTACAAGGGCGTCAAATCAACACGGCTGATGTGCTTACCGCCTATGGAAAGGATAAAACATCTTTTAGAAGCGGCTTTTTCTTGCAGCAACTTTGCTTGCAGAACATTCGACATGGCAATAGCAAAGTGACCCCGGATCAGGTCATTCGGGAACTCAATCGAAAGCCAGGGCGAAATGACAAGTGCCAAATAGCGATAGCACGCTTCAAAGAGGAATGTTGTCTGACGGGGCTGAGGTTGAATGGCCGACTGGTCACACCGGAGGCGGTGATTAAGGATTTCCCGGAGAGTCGGGAAGGCAAGTTAGGGATGGCGCGCTTTAAGGAACACTGTTGCCTTAAGGGCCTGCCCTTGAGGGACCAGAAGATTTCACCGGATACGGTGGCTAAGGATTTTCAGGCAATCAACGCCACGATGGAGCTGGCGCGTTTCAAAGCGGAATGTTGTCTGAGGGGGTTGCGGCTGAATGGTCAGCCGGTCACACCGGATGAGGTGATCAGGGATTTCCCGGACAACCTGATGGGCAAACTGGGATTAGCGCGCTTTAAGGAACAATGTTGCCAGAAGGGCCTGGCATTGAATGGCCAGCAGATCACACCGGATGAAGTGGTTAAGGATTTCCCGGACAGTCTGAAGGGCCAACTGGGGCTGGCACGCTTTAAAGCGGATTGTTGCCTGAAAGGCAAGATGATGAATGGCCAGCCGGTGACACCGGATGAGGTGGTTAAGGCTTTCCCGGCCAGTCAGGAAGGCAAGCTGGGGCTGGCGATCTTCAAAGAGAAATGTTGCCTGACAGAGCTGCCGCTGAATGGCCATCAGGTCAGACCGGAGGCAGTGGCTCAGGGGTATCAGGCAGTCAACGCAAAGCTGAAACTTTCATACTTCAAAAAGGAATGTTGCCTGAGAGGTCTGACGCTGAATGGCCAGCAGGTTACGCCGGATGAGGTGGTCAGGGAGTATCAGGCAGCCAAAGCAACGATGTTGCTGGCGCACTTCAAAATGGAATGTTGCCTGAGAGGCCTGGTGTTGCACGGTCAGCAGGTCTTACCGGAGGTGGTGGTTAAGGATTATCGGGCAGCCAACGCACTACTGGGGCTGGCACGCTTTAAGGAAAAATGTTGTCTGAGAGGCCTGGCGTTAAATGGCCAGCAGATTACGCCGGATGAAGTGGTTAAGGATTATCAGGTCGCCAAAGCAGACGCGGAGCAGGCGCGCTGCAACACAGAGGCTCGCCAGGGGGGGGCGATGAATGATCAGCAGGTCGAATATCAGGCAACCAAAGCCCCACTGGAGCTGGTGCGTTTCAAAGCGGAATGTTGCCTGAGAGGGTGGTCGTTGAACGGCCAGCAGGTCATACCGGCTGCAGTGGTTAAGGGTTTTCAGGCCATCAAGGCACCTCTGGAGCTGGCGCGCTTCAAAGAGAATTGTTGCCTGAAAGCTCTGGCAGTGAATGGTCGGCCGGTCACAACAGAGGAGGTGGTTAAGGGTTATAAGGAAGCTAAAGCACCACTGGAGCTGGCACGCTTTAAAGCGGAATGTTGCCTGAAAGGTCTGGCATTGAATGGTCAGCAGGTCACAACGGATGAGGTGGTTAAGGAGTTTAAGACCGCTAAAGCACCACTGGAGCTGGCGCGCTTCAAAGCAGACTGTTGTCTGCTGGGCCTGCTGTTGCATGGCCAGCCGGTCACACCGGATGAGGTGGTCAGGGATTTCCCGGATAGTCGGGAAGGCAGACTGGGACTGGGGCGCTTCAAAGCAGACTGTTGCCTGAAAGGCCTGGTTTTGCGTGGCAGGAAGGTCACACCGGATGAGGTGGTTAAGAGCTTCCCGGATAGCCCGGAGGGCAGCCTGGCGATAGCACGCTTCAAGGAAATGTGTTGCCTGATGGAGCTGCCATTGAATGGCCAGCAGATCACGCCAGATGCGGTGGTTAAGAGTTTCCCCAGTAGTTCAGATGGCAGAATGGGGTTAGCACGCTTTAAGGAACAGTGTTGCTTGAGAGGCCTGATGTTGCAGGGGCAGCAGGTCGTACCGGATGAGGTGGCCAATGATTTTCCGGATAGTCGGGAGGGAAAACTGGCGATGGTGCGCTTTCAAGGGGAGTGTTGCCTGAAAGGCCTGGCGTTGAATCGTCGGCAGGTCACACCGGGTGCCGTAGTTAAGGATTTTGAAAGCGGTGGCTGGTTGCTCGAAAGCGCTATTTTTCAGACCCGGCTGGCATTGAATGCAAGAGAATTGAATGGCTCCTGTCTGGATAACCCGCAAGTATTAGCCGCGTTTAATGAAGCCCCCGGAGATCATTCTTCAAGGCAGGCTGAATACCTGATGCAAAGGTTGAAACAACGTCAGTGGTTCGATGAAACCAACGAGGCTCAGGCTATTATTCAACAGGCCTGGCAAATATTAAACAGCGCACCGGTAAAAAAAGATGAGCAACATCGGCTGCAATGTATCCTGAAATTCACGGCGATGCAGCATGAGTTGCTGATTGATCAGCAGCGGGTGTCAGCAGAAGAGGTACTGCAATCCATCACAACACTCAGGAACTCATTTAAGAATAAACGCACTCATTTCTTCTTCCTGGCATATTGCTATATAAATAGACAGTCTATTGATGGACAAACAATCCATAGGAGCCATGTTCTGGAGTGCCTTCAGGATTTTCCTGAAAGAAGCAAGTTGCGCCATGCTTTAGGCTACTGGTTTGAACGATTCAGCCCTGAAGCCAATATAATGAATGAATTCCTGTTCAAACAGGAACGGGCCGCTGCCCCAAGGCGCAATAGTCCCCACAGATACGCAGTCTCAGCCGGTCAAACTTGTCAGGCCGGTGAATATCGGAATGAAACAGAAAATACGTCTGCCACTCAGGCAGTTGCCAACAGTGCGGCTCAAGCGCCGAAGCAATGGTCCATTGAACCGGGTTTCCTGAACAGGCATCCGCAGTTAAATGCGCTAACACTACAAACACTGGAGCTTATTCAGGAAATCAATGGTTCTTATAGCCATCCCCCCATTTTGATTACCGGTTCCTACGCGCGCTTTTTACAGAACCGCTGCTCATCATTCAATGATATTGACATTATCTGTACGGCGGCAGAGCCTGCCAGAACACTGTTTGACCAGCTGCAGGCACTTAACACCAACAGGGCCGCGGAAATTCCCAAAAATATCGTTATCTGGTCCATCCCGGGATGTCAGGAGATTAAACTGCCAAAGGCCTACAACCTTCACCTGAAAGACGGTGATTTGGGTATGAAAGCAATGGGGATTCAGGTCAGTATTGACGTGAGAGTAACCGATGGCAATACCTCACGATGCGCCGTTCAGGTTCCTGGCGTTGAGCGGCTGGTATGGTGTCTGTCGTTTGCCGAAGAAACCCGATTACTGAACAACACCCTGGAATATCTCGCAAAAAATATTGATCCACTGACCAGGCAATTACAAAAAGGAGAGTTTTTTTACCTGCCACGAACCATTCTTTTTAACACTCCCCAAAACATCGGGGAACGTATTTATGGTTTGCTTATGCGATCGCTGCTTACTCTGCATAAAGCCAGGCAGTTTATCGATCTGCACTCTGAAGACAAACCCGGAACACCGGACTTCCAGACTAACCTGCTGCAAGAACAACGACAACGGCTGTATATACTGACGGCAAATCTGCAAACAAAATTGTCTGGCCATGTTTGTCGTAGTGATTTTGAGCACAGAGTGAATAACTGGCTATCAACCGCCCATCATGTTAATGAATACGAGTTCAAAAGAAGGGACTTTATTAAGGCACTGCTGGCGATGATGCAGCCAGAATAAGAATGGTGTGAACCTGATCATCATTTTGAGGTCAAACGGCGGTATTTATAGTCAAAGTTTGCAGGGCTCCATTCTGAAAGCAACCTCATCAACCTGCTCCTACCCAAAGCCTGCCGGGCGGGCTGGCCAACAAGCCCGTTCAAGCGGAATCCGTGACCGCGCAGGAAGTTCATTTACTGGTAAAAAAGTCATAAACCATCCGTCTCATAGAGATAGAGCTACCACCCTGGATAAAGGCAAATGTACTGAGGATGCCTTTTGGCAAAAAAAAACATTTCAAGGACGCCAAATCACCTCGGCTGCGGTGCTCTGCACCTATGGGAATGAAACAACATCTCTGAGAAGCGGCTTCTTCCTGCAAAAGCTCTGCCTGCAGAACATCTTGCATGGCACCAGAAAAGTGACCGCAGACCAGGTTATTCAGGAATTCAACCGGCTGCCGGATCGGAATAATAAGTACAAATTAGCGATAGCGCGTTTCAAAGCAGAATGTTGCCTGAGAGGTCTGGTGCTCAAAGGCCAGAGGGTGGCACCGGATGCGGTGGTCAGGGATTTTGAGG
This sequence comes from Salinisphaera sp. G21_0, assembly GCF_017744115.1. Lineage (GTDB taxonomy): Bacteria > Pseudomonadota > Gammaproteobacteria > Pseudomonadales > Endozoicomonadaceae > Endozoicomonas. Next base: position 47,638 of record NZ_JAGHQW010000032.1, read on the forward strand.
CTATCAAAGTAACGCTGGAGCTGGCGCGCTTCAAAGCGGAATGTTGCCTGAGAAGTTTGCCGTTGAAAGGTCGGAAGGTCATACCGGATGGGGTGATTACGGAGTACCCGGATACTCCGGAAGGCAAACTGGGAATAGCGCGTTTCAAAGCGGAATGTTGCCTGAGGCGTCTGCCATTGAAGGGCCAACAAATCACACCGGATGAGGTGGTTAAGGAGTACCCGGATACTCCGGAAGGCAAACTGGGGATAGTGCGCTTCAAAGCGGCATGTTGCCTGAGGGGGCTGTTATTGAATGGCCGACCAATCAATGCAGATTTTCTGGTTAGGGATTATCAGGCAATCAAGGCAACACTGGAACTGGCACGTTTCAGAGCGGAATGTTGCCTGAAGGGGGTGCCGTTGAATGGCCAGCCGGTTATACCGGATGCGGTGGTCAAGGGCTATCAGGCAGTCGGGGCAACACTGGAACTGGCACACTTCAAAGTGGAATGTTGCCTGAGGAGCATGCCATTGAATGGCCGGCAGGTGACACCGGAGGAGGTGGTCAGGGATTTGCAGTCCACCAAAACAACCCTTGAGCTGGCGCGCTTTAAAGAACAATGTTGCCTGAGGGGGATGTTGCTGCATGGTCGACAGGTGACACCGGATTCTGTGTTCAGGGAGTTTCCGGATACTCCGGAAGGCAGGCTGGGGATAGCGCGCTTTAAACAGGAATGCTGCCTGAAAGGGCTGGTGTTGCACGGCCAGCCGGTCACACCGGAGGCGGTGTTGAATAGCTTCCCGGACAGTTCAGAAGGCAAGCTGGGGATAGCGCGCTTTAAACAGGAATGTTGCTTCAGGGGGATGCGGTTACATGGCCAGCCGGTCACACCCGAAGAGGTGGTTAAAATTTTCCCGGGTAATCCAGAAGGCATACTGGCGATAGTGCGCTTCAAAGTGAAATGCTGCCTGAGGGGCCTGTCATTGTACGGCCAGCAGATCACACCGGATGCAGTGCTAATGAATTTTCCGGATAGTCCGGAAGGCAAACTGGGGATAGCGCGCTTTAAGGAGCAATGTTGCCTGAAGGGGCTGCTGTCCAATGGCAAGCAGTTCACCCCGGATGCGGTGGTCAGGGATTTTCGGGCCGCCAAAGCACCACTGGAGCTGGCACACTTTAAAGAACAATGTTGCCTGAGGGGGCTGGCGTTAAATGGTCGGATGGTCACACCGGATGAAGTGTTAAGGGATTTCCCGGATAGTCCGGAAGGCAGACTGGGAGCTGTGCGCTTCAAGCAACAATGTTGTCTGAGGAGTTTGCTGTTGAATGGCCAGCAGGTCACACCGGATGAAGTCGTTAAGGGTTTCCCGAATAGCCCGGAAGGCAAAGTGGCGATAGCGCGCTTCAAGGCGGAGTGTTGCCTGATGGGCCTGATGTTGAATGGTCGGCAGGTCACACCGGATGAGCTGGTTAACGATTTTCAGGCAGCCAGGGCACCACTGGCGCTGGCTCGCTTTAAAGCCGAATGTTGCCTGAGGGGGCTGCTGTTGAATGGTCAGCAGGTCACACCGGAAGAGGTGATTAAGGATTACGAACGCTGTGGCGGGTTACTCGAAGTCGCTATTTTTTATTCTCAGCTGGCATTGAATGCCAGGAAATTGAATGGCAACTATCTGGACAACAAGGATGTATTGGCAGCATTTAATCAAGTTCCCGGGGATCATTCCTCAAGGCAAACCAGGTATCTGATGCAAAGGCTGCAGCAAACTCAGCAGTGCGATGATATCAACGAAGCTCAGGGTACACTGCAAGAGGCCTTGCAAATATTAAACAACGTACCGGTTAAAGATGAGCAACACCGACTGCAATGTCTCTTGAAATTTATGGCTATGCAGCAAGAATTGACCATTGATCATCAGGGCGTTTCGGCAGAACAGGTACTGCAATCCATCAATGCACTGAGGAGTTCATTTCAGAACTCACGCCTGCATTTTTTCTTTCTGGCACACTGCTACATCACCAGGCAGCCTATTGATGGACAGGAAATCCATCAATACCAGGTACTGGAATGCCTTCAGAGTTTTCCTGAAGGAAGTAAGCTGCGCCACGCTTTAGGCCGCTGGTTTGAAGAGTGCAGCTCCGAGGCTTGGGTAATGGATGGTTTACTGTTACGGGAAAATGCCGTGGACTCATGGTGGAACAGTGACAGCTTTAATGGGTACGAACCCTCAGCCAGTCAACATAAGGCTTCTGTTGTCGTCAGTTGCGAGTACCCCGTATCGAAACAACAGGGTACATACAAACCCCGGTCTGGCAGTTTACCCCGGGATGCAACAGAAAATACGTTCACTACCGGGGCAATGACCGCCAGCGTGGCGCAAACTCTCAGGCAATGGTCAGGCAGACCGGTTTTCCCGCAAAAGCCGGTTATGCGGTTAAATGCGCTAACGCTGAAAACACTGGAGATTATTCAGGAAATCAATGTTTCCTGTACGCATCCCCCCATTCTGATTACTGGTTCTTACGCCCGTTTTTTACAGAACATCTGCCAGGTATTTAATGACATTGACATTATCTGTACGACAGAAAAAACGGCCAGACTGCTTTTTGATAAGCTGCAGACGCTGAACACCGACAGGGGCTCTGAAATTCTCAAAAGTATCATCATCTCGCCAATCCGGGGATGTCAGGAGATTAAACTGCCAAGCGCCTACAATATTCATCTTAAAGACGGGGATTTTGGGATAAAAGTAATGGGACTTCAGGTCAGTATTGATGACAGGGTAGTCTATGGAAATGCCGCACAATTAGCCGTTCACGTCCCCGGCGTTGAGAGGCCGGTATGGTGTTTGTCGTTTGCTGAGGAAACCAGGTTACTGAACGATACGCTGGAATACCTCGCTGAGAACCTGGACCCGCTGACTGAGCAATTGCAAAACGGGCCGGTATTTGACGTACCTCGAACCCTTCTGTTTAACAACCCCCAAAATACCGGGGAACGTATTTATGGCTTGCTGTTTCGCTGCCTGCTTACCCTGAATAAAGCCAGCAAGTTTATCGCTCTGTATTCTGAAGACAATCCCGGCAAACCTGACCGATGGAGTCATCAGCTGCAAAAAGAGCAACAACGCCTTTATGCACTGACTGAAAACCTGCAAATGAAATTGGGCCGACATATTTGTTTTCATGATTTTGAACACTGGGTTAACGACTGGCTGGCAACCACTCATTATGTGAGTGATCACCAGATCAAGAAGAAGGAGTTTGTTAAAACACTGTTTGCCATGATGCGCCCTGAAGAAGATCGGGTGAACTCAACTCAGTGAATTCTTAAGTAGTTGGCCAAATATGATTTCATTTGGTTAACTGCTTATCACTGCGCTCGCAACAAAACCTCAACAGGCTCTAACAGAAACTCGCACAACCACAATTATTAGAGGATAATGGCCGCTTGGAAGCGCATCCATATTGGAACGCCATATTCAGGATAAATGTCTGAGCGGTGACGAACGGGGAAATTATGGCGCTGGAAAAGATTAAATCGGCTTTTCAGTCGGGTATGCAGAAAATGTCGGGTCTTATCTATGGTAAAGCCCTGGCCGTTGGCACTGGCGTATTGATTCTACTTCTATCACTTGTTGGCTGGTACTGGAGTCAGGAGCCAGACCTGTTCTCAGTAAAGGCCAATGCCGAAAAGCTGGCCACTGACAATGCTCAGAATGTCGTCGCTGGTTACACCACAACAGCAACACTCTATACCCTGGCGAGTACGCTGCTGAATAAGCCGGGTGGTTTCCTGCGCAATGACATCATGCCACCGGGCGTACTGATGGATAATATGCCCAATTGGGAAGTGGGTGTTCTGATTCAGGTGCGTGATATGGCCCGGGCTCTGCGCAAGGACTTCAGTCGTTCCCAGTCGCAGTCAAGGGAAGACCAGGACCTTGCGGTGGCCGAGCCGCAGTTTAATTTTGATGCCAGAAGCTGGATTCTGCCTTCCAGTGAGCGGGAATACCAGAGGGGCATTGATAAGCTGAACAGCTACATGGCCCGTTTGTCCGATCCCAATGACTCGGCGCAATTTTATGCCCGGGCCGATAATCTGACGCGCTGGCTGGGGGATGTAGAGACGCGCCTCGGCAGCCTTTCCCAACGTCTGAGTGCCAGTGTTGGTAAACCGCGTTTGAATACCGACCTTTCCGGCGTGGCGGCTCAATCCACGGACAATGCTGTATTGATTGATGTAAAAACACCCTGGTCACAGATTGATGATGTTTTCTATGAGGCCCGAGGCACTTCCTGGGCTCTGATACATCTTCTCAGGGCGGTGGAAGTGGACTTTGCTGACGTTCTGGACAAGAAAAATGCCACGGTCAGTGTCCGACAGATTATCCGCGAGCTGGAGGCCACCCAGGATGCGGTTTGGAGCCCGATGATACTGAATGGTTCCGGTTTTGGCTTGCTGGCTAACCACTCCCTGGTTATGGCTAATTATGTCTCCCGTGCGAATGCGGCGATTATTGATCTGCGGCGTTTACTGGAACAAGGTTAATGATGGGGGAATTAAATCCCCCCTGCTTTTGTTTCAATTCTGAATCCATCGTTTAGTGGTATCAAACAGCTTTACGGTCATATCAGTGACAGGCTTATAGGGTTTGGTCGCCTGGTAAGTTGCCTGGCAAATGTTTTCATAAACATGAATGGAGAGCTGTTTTCCCGGAATAGTCACCGTTTCCACAATAAAAAGCGCGACACTGGCTATCGCCGGAAATATTGAACCCTTAAACGTTTCTGGCAATGTCTCATAGGGCAGAGCCAGCCATTTAAAGACTTTTTGTGCATGACTGACGGTGTATTCTTTAAATGATTTTTCTGCCGGGCAGGGTCTGATACTTGCTTTTATTGCTGCTGCTACCCCCGTCATCGCCCCGGTTAGCGCTCCAATTCCGGTAATGGTCATTACTGTGACGTAATAACCGGCAAAAATGCCCGCATGTAATAAAGTAGTGCAGACTTTCAGTGGGGTGCACAGAGCCCCGGGCACTTTTGACAGCAAGCATTTACCATGACGTTTTACCCTGGAAATAAATGTTTCTGTTTCTTCGATAACCTCACACGTTCTAACGGCTAGCCCATCACTTTTTCCTGAAGGTGCGTTACTTTGAGAGCAAGCTTCAGTGGTGGTATTCGGGTACTCTTCAGATGGTTCATCGTTGTGATAGACATGCTCAGGAGGGAGGCTGTGAGCAAAGAGAGTGCTGCTTACTGCAATAGATGGGTTCATCGGGCATACCAGGTGGTTAATTCGACTATGTTTTGAGTGTTCTGCCGGTTTTGCTCAATGACCAGCTTATTTTTTAACTTATTGATTTTAAAAACGATATTTAGTTGCTGGCTTAGTGTTCTGTTAGGATTTATATTCTTAGATGCAATATTAGCAATATGGTTCAAAATTTATGTCTGTTATTTCCTCAAGGCTTGGGCAGCAACTGGATTTTATTAAGGAGCTGGATAAACTCAAGGCGGTTTATCGAAAAACCATGGTAAAGCCTGATAACAGCCGACAGGAGAACAGTGCCGAACATAGCTGGCATATTGCAGTGCAGGCGATGACCCTGCAAGAGTACGCTGAAGAGCCGGTTGATATTAGCCGGGTGATTAAGATGCTGCTGCTCCACGATATTGTGGAAATTGATGCCGGAGATACCTTTGCGTTTGCCGGGACTACCGAGCTGGCTGGTCAGGCAACTAAAGAAATGGCGGCGGCAGAGCGCCTGTTCGGGCTGCTGCCACAGGAGCAGGCCGATGAGTTCAGGGCGCTCTGGCTTGAATTTGAGCAGGTTCACAGCCCGGATGCCCGCTTCGCCAAAGCCATGGACTGCCTGTTACCCGTGATCCAGAATATGGACAGTGAGGGTGGTACCTGGGCAAAGTATCAGGTTACCCGCAGTCAGGTGTTGAGACGGAACCAGTATCTGGAGCACCTGGCTCCCAAACTGTGGCGTTACGTTCTTGAACAGATTGATCACTCTGTCCGTAATGGCTGGCTTCAGGATTGTTGATCTAGCAAGGTATTTACCGACTGACGCAGTGCAACAAAAGTGACATACTGCCGCGCTTTCCTGCTTTAGCAAGTTAACTATGCAATCGTCTTTCACCAGCAACTACCTTCCCAAAAACCGGTTCAAGACAGGCCTGGGACACTTTGTCCTGTGGTTACTTGGCGGATGGAAAATTGAGGGAAACCTGCCGGAACACCTCAATAAATACGTGATCATCGTCGCTCATCACACATCAAACTGGGATTTTGTTATCGGCGTTGCGGTTAAGCTGGTAACCCGTATACGTGTCCGGTTTTTTGCCAAGCACTCGCTGTTTTTCTGGCCACTGAGTGTGTTGATGCGTCGGCTTGGCGGTATTCCCATTGAGCGTGATAAATCCATCAACCGGGTTGATCAGGCCATCATAGAGATCAACAGCAGTGACCACTTCGTGCTGGCTATCGCACCTGAGGGCACCCGGTCAAAAGTGCAAAAGTGGAAAACCGGCTTTTATCATATAGCGAATGGTGCCAACGTTCCGGTTGTACCCATTGCCTTCGACTTTCAGCAGCGAAAGGTCATTATGGGCGCACCTATGTCTATGTCTGGAGATATTCCCTCTGACTTTGCCAGAATGCATGAGTTCTTTCTCTCTCATCCGGGCAAGCATCCTGAGCTTGGCTGTGATGGACCCTTTGAAACGCCCGATATATACAACAAATAATGACCGGGCTGTCTGTCCAACAGACAGTGTCTTACTTTTCTTTCCAAGGTGAGTCCGATAGAGTGAAACAGCAATAAAAAGACAATAAAGAAAGACAATAAAGGACTCCCATGCCTCTGATTCAGTTTGTTACTCATGACGGCAACCAGTATGAAGCCGACATCGACTCAGGTAGTACTTTGATGCAGGGTGCCGTTGATAACATGATCGATGGCATCCTCGCAGAGTGTGGTGGTGCCTGCTCCTGTGCCACCTGCCACTGTTATATTGATGAAGGCTGGGCTGAAATTGTCGGACCTGCTGAAGGCATGGAGCAGGAAATGCTGGATGTTGTCCGTGAGCCGAGAGAAACCAGCAGGCTGAGCTGCCAGATTGTCGTCACTGATGAGATGGACGGCATGGTGGTTCATTTGCCTGAATCTCAATATTAAATGCCTGTACCCTTAGGGCCTGTTGACATAAGGATGCTGACTCAGCGCAAAACCAGGTCTGGTCGAAAAAGTATTCTTGCCAGCCCTCCTTCAGGAAAGACGACAGTAAATTATTACTATTTTGTCGTATTGGATTTTATCAACTATGTTATTGCAGCAGAGCGTTGTTCCAGAAAGGTTTTAATTCCCCGGTGTCTTTCCCTATGTTTAAGAATCTGATCATCAGTTTTGTCCTGATCACCGTTGTGATTATACAAGAACCTCTGGTGGCCGACGATGTTGGCACCCATGCAGGCAACACTGCGCAGGAAAATCCCTATCTCAATTTTTTAAACATCTGGGGCGGGAATTCACTGAAAATTCTCTTTAATTTAAGCACCATGAAGATTGAGGCCACTGCAGAGTCCGGTAACTTTAGCAACGTTAACGATAATTTCTCCTTCAAGGTCATAGACCAGCATACCGGTAACGCCTTTTTACAGGCAAATGCAGACAGTCTTTACGTAAACCGATTTGTGCGAAAAATTAATGGCTCGGGCTTCAGCTATGGCGATGTAGTGGCCCTGAACATTGACCCCGGGTCTGGCTTGAAAAATCCAACTCTGTACGGCAATAGCAGTAGCGGGCCAGTAGACTGCATTGGTAAGTACCAGTACTTTGCCATCACCCCTGATGGTCTGACGCCTTATACTCCGGGTTTCCGGGTGCAGCCCATACAGATTCTTGGTGCCGGCACGGTAAACGACGCTGTAATATCAGGTACTGCGCCGGCAAACAGTAAAATTTCCGCCGTTGTCAACGGCAGGATGTTTTCTGGTAGCGTGGACAGTAGCGGGAATTTTTCCTTTCCGATTACCGACCATGACGGGTTTACCGCAGCAACGCCTATTGTCATTAACTGGGGGGCATTTTCAGAGACGATAAGCCCAACACTGTTGCCGAAAAATAACCTGCCCCAGGAAACGGTGACCGGGTATAACTACATGCTCAATGCCGGACTGGATTATCTGACGGCTCCTTTTCCTCATGAGATTGTATACTCCACCAAACTGTTGACCCCTGATGCAGTAAAAGCTTGGGATCTCGTCTACCGGCTATTGCTGGCTTACGACAACACAGGCAACAGATATCCGAGAGATGCTCAGGGCAATGTTGAACTCTATGTTGACTATGCTTCCCGCGGAATCACCATCACTGGCGAGGAAGCGGAAATGATTCAGAAATACCTGGTTCGTAACTGTCCCAGGCTGTTCCATTTGAAAGATTGGCCTGCATCGCCCAAATACAGTGGTTCAACCGTTGTCGGCCAGACGTTTTATATTGGCAATTCGGCACAGGATGGTAATGATTATGCTCAGCAGTTGCTGCAAACGGAACCGTCCGTGTCATACCTGCTGAGCCTGATTCAGCCGGATATGAGTATTTACCAGATCATTCAGGTGATTCAGGTCAACTACGAGCGCATGGTAACCTATAGGGCTGACGCTGATGGCAGCGACATCCGAGGGGCGTTTTTAACTCGTACCGCCATTTGTGGTGGTTATGCCAAAGGCTATGAGTATCTGATGCAACGCCTTGGCATCGAAACAATCTGGGTTGAAGGTCATGCCGGTGGTGGGCTGCATGCCTGGAATTTTGTCAATGTGTTCAGTCACTGGTATTTGAGCGATACCACCTGGGGGGGAAAAAACTGGTTTCTTAATGGTGCCGACAGCATCTTTACCGAGGGGCACGTGGTTGAGCAGGTGTATCGTCAAATGCCTGTGCTGGCCAACGACAGTGTACCTTGGGGGATTGGCGAGCCCGGACAGACCGTCGCCAATTTAACCGGCGTGGTTAATTACACTGATAATGACAATGGTTCGGTAACCATAACCTATGAGGATGTGGCAAACATCAACACTTCTGTGCAGATTAATCTCAGTTCCAACGGCTACGACCCGGTATCCATGATAAACAGTGGTGGGCTATGGAGTATTACCGTCCCCTGGAGTTCTGGTGAGCATGACCCCGCAGCTGCCGATGTGTCTGCAACCACGTTGGATTTTTACTTCACGGTCAATAACCAGTTCTTTACCTCAGGGAATGTGAAACGTAACAATCTGCAAAGTGACGTTTTGCCAGATGGCATGAACAATGTGGTTTTGACAATGCCCGATAGTTAGCCAATCCCGCCTTGTTACCGCAGGGATACCAGGCAGCAACGGGTTGAGGTCTGTACCAAAAACCATGATCAGACATAAATCCAGAAAGACACCTCAGAGGCTGTATGATCCCTGATCAAAGTGCAGCAGGGTGGAGCCTGCAATGTTTTGAATGATGTAGTTAGAAAACCCAATTGGTATTATACTCCCCTTTCAAAACCCGATCTTTTATAAGGTTATTGATAACTATTCGTAATCGGCCCAGGCAGCGGGTTGCGTTCACAGGCAAATCCTCAACAGCCCAAATAATTCAAATACTAAAAATGTCAGGAGACCTTATGCTCAGCCAGATCATGATCGACAAGTTGAATGAACAGATTAATCTGGAGTTTTACTCCTCAAATCTGTATCTGCAAATGGCCTCCTGGTGCGAAAGCCAGGGGCTGGAAGGGTGCAATCACTTTCTCCGCCGCCATGCCCGGGAAGAAATGGAGCACATGCAGAAGCTCTTTGACTACGTCAACGAAACGGGTGCCATGGCCATTATTGGCGGTATTGATGCGCCTCCCCATACGTTCGCGTCTGTCCGGGATGTATTCCTTGCGACCTATGAGCATGAGTGTACTGTTACTCAGAAGATCAACGCCCTGGCTCATACTGCGTTCACCGAGCAGGACTACTCCACGTTCCATTTCCTGCAGTGGTACGTTGCGGAGCAGCACGAAGAAGAGAAGCTGTTCAAAACGATTCTCGATAAAATTGATATGATCGGTATGGAAAATAAAGGCCTCTATTACATTGATCAGGAAGTGGGCAAATTGATGAGTGGTATGCCAGAGCCTGTTGTTTCTTAACAACCCGAAGTAGTATAAATAGTGTTCCGGGGGCGTTCTGGTCACATGGGAAATTGAGAACGCCCCGGCTATCCGGGCAGTCACTGTGCAAGCAGTTGCCTGCACAACAGGCCAAAAAATATGGTTTAATAGGCAAGCTGATTCAGCACCTTCCTCTATTTCACAGTTCTTAACCAGAAGCACTCAACGTGACCTTTGCATTCCAGCACTTCAAACTCGCTACCCCCGGTTTTTCCAAGTCAGTCACCGGCAACGTTTTCAGGTTTATTCCTCTTCTGTGCTCTCTGTTATTCAGTGGTTGCGGGCTATTGACCAAAGCGTCGGAACGCCAGCCGATAACATTCAGTGAGCTGGAGGGCTGGAGCCAGCAACAGGCCATTGCCGTAAGACCGGCTTTGCTGAACAGTTGCCAGCACCTGAACCGTTCGGTGCTGACCGACAACAGCCCCTGGGGTAACTACCGGCAATGGCAATTGCTGTGTAAGGAGCTGATGCAAACCCCCGACCGTCAACTGAAAACCTTTTTTGAGCAAAATTTTACGCCTGTCCAGCTCTCTCCCCAGAAACAAGGCCTGTTTACCGCTTATTACTCCCCGGTTATTCCCGGCAGTCTGAAACCGTCGGAAGATTACCCGATCCCGTTACTGAAACTGCCCCATGACCTGGTCAAGGTTCGCCTTGCTGACTTTGGACTCAGTGGCCCGGGATTGGTTGGCCGGGTTGAGAAAGGCTTCCTGAAACCCTATGGCAGTCGGGCAGAAATCAATCAACAGACAGCGAAAGCCAGCGATGTGCTCCTGTGGCTGAGCAGCCCTGTTGATAAATTCTTCCTGCAGATCCAAGGGTCAGGGAGTGTGGAGCTGCCTGACGGTAACATTATTCATGTTGGCTACGCCGGTAATAATGGCCACAACTACGTGGCCATTGGGAGGATACTGAAACAGCAAGGGGAACTTGAAGAAGTATCCATGCAAACCATCCAGTCATGGCTGGAAAACAATCCGGACCAGCGGGAATGGCTACTGAACCAGAATCCTCGCTATATCTTCTTCAGTTTTTCTGAGGAAGGTGCCATCACCGCTCAGGGTGTGCCTGCTTCACCGAAAAGAACACTGGCTGTGGATCCATCTTATATCCCCCTTGGCCTGCCGGTATGGCTCGATACCCGTCTCACCGCCACCGGTGAGAAATTCCAGCAGCTGATGGTTGCCCAGGATACCGGCAGTGCCATAAAGGGTCCCGTCCGGGGAGATATCTATATGGGGATTGGCAAGGATGCAGCCTTTATTGCCGGGCCACAACAGGAGCCAGGCAAGCTATATGTGCTGATTCCTCGATAGCGTGCTTTTCCTTTAATTGGAGCTGGTTCTGCAGCCTGGCTCTGAAATGACCTTCATTGTTAACGAGTTATATGAAATCTGGCAGTGGGCGTGTGCCCGGCAGAAAATTTGAACCATATTACTAAAAAACTGTACAAACACCTGCGATAGTAATTTCAATATGGAACATTTTTGCCGGTTAGTTGTCCAACAGAATAAATTCCTCTGAATGAAATATTAATGGTGATCTAACATGGAAAGCTCAGCTCCGGTGGGTGAATTCCCCCATTTTCCGCCCTCTCCTTATTGCGTAGGGGACACAAAGGATTCTGATAGCATGCAAGCTGTTGGTATAGCTAAAAGTATGATCCGATATTGCTCAAACTCTAATGGCGAGCTCAGAAAAGACAAGTTAACCGATCTTCTGAGCATGACAGTCAAGTATATTGCTGAGAATGCCGGGGTGGAGTTGCCATCAATTGTCAGTGGTGGTGCTGCACAAAACTCAGCCAGCAATAACCTGAAAATTCCTGACCCTTGGGAATGGGATAATTGGGAGAGTAAGTTTTTCAGTACGGAAGGATTTGGCATAAATGTACTGATACATTACCGGAATCGCAACCTCGTTTTTGATATACTTAGTCGCTATATAGGGGCTGATGAAGGTAAAATTTTTACTCTTTTCCAGCACCCACTATTTGAAGCATCATTGCGGGCCGGGAATTTCAAAACAGATATAAACTCTTTCGACGTCGGGGACATTCTTCAAAAAAACCAAGGTGCTTCAACTTCAAAAATATTAATTAAACTATTTACTATCTGTGAAAGTGGGGCCGAAACATTTCGTCACCTTAAGCCCACAGGGTTGATCAAATCAGCCATTGCATTGGGCTATCTGCCGGAAGAAGGCATTGAAGAGATTCTTAACTTGACAGCCGAAGACAAAAATATATGAAAAGCGGTCCGCTGAGAATATTCACAGCCTGAGCATATTCGTCTGAATCAAATACCCAGGGACTTCTGATATGAATACTTCAGCTGGAAAATCACCCCTTTTGCCATCCTCAGTTGATCGTGCAGAAAGTACACATAATCCTGATAGCCGTGCAGTCGTTGTTGCAAAGGGTACAAATCCTGACAGTAGTGCAGCTGTTGTATTCGGACAAAGTATTATCCGGTATTGCAGTGACGGCAAGCTCAATCTCAATGGCGAGTTCAATCTTAATAAAGAACAATTATCCAGCCTTCTGGACAGGGTGATCAATTATATTCAGGATCAAACCGGAGTGTTGCCATCGGTTGTCAGTGGCACTGCGGCAAATAAACCAGCCAGCAATAACCCGACAGATCCTGACCGTTGGGAGTTGGATCGGTGGGAGAGTGGTCTTGGCATTAAAGATATGCCTAACAGACATCGCGGAGTTATTTGTTTAATACTGGGTGCCAATATAGGCCGTGATGAAGGTAAAATTCTTGCTCTTTTCCGGCACCCAATATTTGAGAATTCATTGCGGAAAGCAAAGGTCCCCACAAATACATTAGAATCTCTTCATGTCAGGAACTTTATTCGATTAAAGGAATGCTCCTCAATATTTGCTAAACTGCTCGATTTTTACGGGGAGCAAGGCGATATTAAGCCCGCAGGGATCATCAAATCAGCCATTGCATTGGGTTATCTGTCGGAAACGGACATTAAACGGCTTGTTCAAGTTAGTCGCAAATAAAAATATGAAGAGCGAACGCCAGAGAATATTCACATCTTGAGCATATTCCCGGGCTTGAAGCTCATCATCAACTGGTCATTGAAATCACTTTAGTGACCAGCTTGCCAATACCAGCGGCGGCCTCACTGATATTTTGTGCCAACATATAAGCTGGAGTGGTCACCAGTTTATGGGTCTCATCAATGACAATTTCATCAACTGCACAGGGCTGGTGAGCAACTCCGGTCTGTTCCATTGCTTCAGCAGTTGCTGCATCATTACCAATGGTTGCCCTAACGCCTTCTGCAAAAATACGACCAGCCATTGCCGGAGCAATGCAGATCAAACCTATGGGCTTACCGGCTTCCGAAAACGCCTTGACGGCAACCATCATATCAACCTGCACACGCAGGTCAGCGCCTTTAAACGCAAAATCCGACAGGTTTTTCGCTGCCCCAAAGCCACCCGGAACAATCAGTGCATCAAAGTCAGCGACTTTCAACGCCGCCAGGGGTTCGATATCCCCCCGCGCTATTCTGGCGGCCTCCACCAGAACATTACGCTGTTCCTGGTTTTCTTCCCCAGTCAAATGGTTAATGACGTGGTGTTGATTAATATCAGGAGCAAAGCATTTATAGGCTGCTCCCTGCTGTTCGATACTCAGTAGCGTTAATACTGATTCATGAATTTCAGCACCATCGTAGACACCACACCCGGAGAGAATGACGGCGACTTTCTTCTGATGATTTGAACTCATTAGCGTATTCTCCTATCAATATATTCATTTACACATCGCACAGAAGATCTCCTGAGAAAAAGGACAACTTTCTATCAGAGCCTCATTGCAAGTCTCGACTGTTCTATAAAGTAGCTCTTATCTCAGCTCAACAATAAATCATTTTGGAGTCAATAGATGGGGGTGTCCCAGGAGCAATGGCACTGACTTAAGCTTAAAAGACCCGCAAACATGGGGATTGATACAGGTTTAGAGATTTGAACTGGAACCACAAAGCACACAAAGAGCACTAAGAAGAGCTTTTCTTTTCCTTTGTGCTCTTTGTGTGCTTTGTGGTTCCAATCGCCGGGTGCCTTAAAGCCCACGCATGACAAGGCTTTCACCCTTAAGTCAGTGCCATTGGTCCCAGGAGGCTGATCGAGAATAGACTGCCCTGTGCGGTAACTGCTCCTGCATTCACATGGTCGTGCAGAGAATTAAACAAAAAAATCCGTTTTGTGCGACAAATAGAACCTATATTCACCTCACAAAACGGAATCTTTACCCTCAATTTTTTGCCACCCCTTCCTCAGGTGACACCCGGATGGATTATTTTACCGGGCAACCTTTTGGAAGAGGGTCTTCAGGATGGGCACTATTTTTTCAGTCGCTCTCATCCATCGACTTCCATTGCCTCTTCACCCGTCCGGTTGGCAGGACTCAGTGCCTTTTCCATCAACATGATTGACCAGCCCTGGCCAGTGGCTCCTCCACCATAAACGATTGTCTCCTTCTTCTCCCCCTTCCATAATTCATACGTGTTATACCATTCGCTTAATCCCTGGCGTCTTTCACCTGCCTCGTGCAACTCCAACAGCAGTTCTTTAACCTCTGGAGTACTCTCCATGTGATTGGTCAGAGCATCAATTATCCGGTATTCGATCTGCGGCCATACCAGGAAACCTTTGCTTTTAATCAGCATGTCTTTTTCGTCAGTGCTAGCCATATTGATGGGAGAGAACACCTTCAGGCCAGCTTTCGTCAGTTGTGATCTGATCAGTTTTACCACCGCCGGGTGATCTTCCGGTTGAATCAGCCCGTTTTCAATGGCCAGTGCCAGCCCCTGCAGGTTGACTTCCTTACCCTCCAGAAAATCCTTGTTGGCATTAACCAGTGGGGAGATATATTCCATGGGTTTGTTCATGGACTCGCGGCCTGTGGGATTATCCGAATGGACAAAGTCCCTCGGGTCAAATTTGCCGTCCTGGTTATAGAGGAAGGTTTCTTTAATCAACTGTTTAAACTTCGCCAGTTCATCGCTGACGGCCTGCGGATTATCATCAAGCAAGGCGGAAATAAAACCGGAAACGGGGGTTGTCCCGGGTGGGAAATGTTTACTCAGTTCGATCTTGAGCTGGGGGCCGATCTCTTCCAGATGATGGGCCAGTCCGGTGAAGCCCTGATAGAGAAAACAGGCATTACTGCACAGCAGTTTCTGATACATCCAGGTGTCGAGCATATCACGGTTATCGCCACCCTGAGGCAAGCCATTGGCCGGGTCCAGTACTTTTTTGTCAAGGTAAGCCATGGCATGGGCAAGGTTGGGAACCAGTTTCCGGACGTCGTCCTGTTGCTCCTGAGTGCCGGCAAGTTCCAGCAGTTTGGTCATGGAGCGAATAAAGTGAATTTCACTGTCGGTGGTGCCCGGCGTTAATGTGCCGAGGGTATCGGTCAGTAAGCCCCTCAAGGTATGGCTCGGATTGGGTACATCCGGGTCACCCGTATTTTTAGCCACTAGATAGTTAGCATAAAGCTGGTTGAGTATGGTCTTCAGTTCTTCCGGTGCGATGGTTTTCAGGGACTCCGAATCCAGAGTGGGCATGCTGATCTCGGGGAATTTTTCTTTCATATAGTCACGCAGATGGTGGTACCAGCCAGGCCCGGTGTCCCCCCCCAGCACCCGGTGATAGACAAATTCGCTCAAAAATGGGTCTGGAATCACTACCTGAGGAATCAGTCCACTGTCAAACTGCTTGCTGGCAATGGTTGCCAGAGAGTCCGTCAGCTGTTTGAAGGCCTCAGGGCGGGCGACGTCTTGTTTGCTCAGGGTATCGATCATAATACCATAATCACGCATCCATACTGTTTGCCTATAGCGATCCCCAAGGGATGCAGGCAGCCCGTGGATGATCAGGGATTGCTTCAGGGTCTGGACGAGCCGAAGTTTATCTTCACCGCTCTGAGCATTTATGAAATTGTCTAAAGCTTTATTAATCGCCTGATTCAGACCTTTTCTTCGGGTCAGGATACCACCGGAATATGTCTCCCAGAAGTCCTTGACGCCTTCATCCAGCAGAGGTTTAATCAATCTCTGACGCAGGCCTTGAACTTGTGGCTCCGGCACATTATCTTTTTCGTCACAACCCTGACGATGACCAAATACCATAAGGTTAAAGGCTTCTTTCTGTTTCGTGCTGAGGGTTTTGTAGCAGGAATTGAAGTCGTAGATGTCTGCGTCCGGACCTAATTCATCCCGGATTTCCTGCGTCATCATGTTAACCTGCTCGTTATTGACCCGAACAGGGACCTTATCGGATTCGCCAAAATAGCGAATGCCGTTGACCTCCACGCAAGCACAGGCAACGTCGGAGAGACCCCCTTCAGGGTCGACCAGCAAACCATTTTCCAAGCTGATGTAAATAGTAGGATTTACAGCCTCTGCCGGGCAAACCGGAGTCTTACCTTCCTTTATAAGCTCCTTGACCACATCAATTCGGCTGGCGGCTCCATATTGAATGTCTTTGCCAACCGGTTGAGTAGGCGTCATCAATCGATGTATTGGAGGTTTGATGAGGGCACATGTACGCTCGTTTTGGCCGAATAGACGACCAACGGCATCTATCGCAGCCGACTCTTTCTCTTTGTTTGTGGTGGTGATCACCAAAGTGTAGTTAGGGAACATGCCGGGAGCTTCGATACTCATAATTACTATCCTCTCGTTACGTTGTGAAAAGTTTTATGGACGTACCGACAACTCTGACAAGTAGAAAAATGATTTGTTCCCATTACCAGTGAAGAAATAGAAGTACGTAAATACCAGTTGTAATTAATTATTGGTACATCGTCTGGTAAAATTTTTGGCCGGAAATGTTCTGGTCAGCACTCCGGTGGCAACTGGTACTGAATTTTCAGATCAGGATTTTTTCGGGGTGCCGGTTGTGAAATTTCTGAATCACAGCAACTTTTTTATTGCTAAAAACCGACAACAGTTGTCACTGATGTCAAGACAAATGGAGTGAAAACAGCGGCGGTGCTATGATAAGCGCTGATCCTTACGGACCTACCCTTCAGGTCAAGTTGATCAGGCAGGTCAAAGCCACAAACAACCACGGTAAGCCACTTTATCCATGCAACTTTTTTTTACACAACTTAAACAAATCCTGCAAAACCTATGATGCCAGGCACCGGAATGTACAGTTTTATAACAGCAATGGCTGTCCTGGTGCTTGGAGGCACACTTATTTTCTGGCTCATGCGTAACAGAAATCGGTCAAAACGCCATCGGCCCACATTTGATGTAACGGGCGACCCGCAGAAAACCGTTATCCCCCGGGATAAACATCCGGTTTCCCGTCGCTACATCAACGACAATGCGCTCAAAGTGATTAACCGGTTAACCAGTCAGGGCTATGAAGCTTATCTGGTGGGGGGGTGTATCCGCGATCTGTATCTTGATCTTCACCCCAAGGACTTTGATGTCGCGACCAATGCCAGTCCTGAAGACGTGCGCAGGCTGTTTCGTAATTCCAGACTGATTGGCCGACGTTTCAAACTGGTTCATGTGCTCTTCGGTCGTGAAATGATTGAGGTAGCCACCTTCCGTGCCAGACATGAGCAGCACCATGGTAAGGAAAAGTCCCGCCACTCGGAATCCGGAAGAATTCTCCGGGATAATGTTTACGGCACCATGGAAGACGATGCCATGCGCCGGGATTTTACCGTTAATGCCCTTTACTACGATGGGCGTGACTTCAGTGTTGTGGATTTCTGCAACGGGGTTGATGACATTCGCACCGGTACCCTGCGACTGATTGGCGACCCGGTTACCCGTTACCATGAAGACCCGGTTCGTATGCTCAGGGCCATACGGTTTGCGGCCAAACTCAACTTCACGATGGCACCGGAAACCGAGCAACCCATTCGGGATCTTGGGCAGTTGTTGCATGATATTCCAGCTGCACGATTGTTTGATGAGGTTCTGAAGCTGCTGCAGTCTGGTCAGGGTGTACGTACGTTTGAACTACTGCAGGAATACCAGTTGTTTGCTCCACTGTTTCCAGCAACAGCGCATTGCTTGCAAGAACAGGACAGACACGCCGGTAACCTGATTATTGAAGCATTGGAAAGTACCGACAAACGAGTCAGACAGAATCGTCCTGTGACACCAGCGTTCCTTTTTGCCGCGCTTTTATGGGCACCCATGAGGCGAATGGCCAGAGAGCTTATGGACCAGGGCATGCCGCCTGTTCCGGCATTCCAGCAGGCTTCCATGACGGTGATCACGAACCAGTGTCATCACACCGCGATTCCCCGCCGGTTTTCCATGGTGGTTCGTGATATCTGGGATCTGCAGATTCGACTGGAACGCAGACAACCCAAACTGATTGAAACCTTGCTGGAACACCCCAAATTTCGTGCGGCCTATGACTTCCTGGTACTTCGGGAGCAAGCCGGTGAAAACCTGTCGGCGGTCGGTCAATGGTGGACAGAAATACAGGAACTGGATGAGCATGGCCGTCATGCCATGATCCGGTCGCTTACCAGCCATGGCGGCCAGAAAGCGCAGGGCAATAAACGCAGACGGCGCAGGCGTAAGCCTCGCAGTGGTGATGCCTCGTCTGCGCATCAATCCGGAGAGTCCTGATGGCAGAAACCGCCTATGTGGCGCTGGGTAGTAACCTTGAGCAACCAGACCTTCAGTTGCAGCGTGCCGTGGATGACATTGACAGTATGCCTCAAATAACGGTTGCTGCCTGTTCCAGGCTCTACCGAAGTGACCCGGTTGGCCCCCCCGGCCAGCCCGATTACTGCAATGCGGTGGTGGCTGTGAATACCACATTGGCACCGCTCAGGCTGCTGGATGCCCTGCAGTCGATAGAAAACGCCCATGGTCGTGTGCGCTCGGTACGCTGGGGGCCGAGGACTCTGGATCTGGATATCATTCTGTTTGGCAACCGGTGCATTGAGTCAGAACGACTGACCGTTCCTCACTATCAGATGCAGGTTCGCAATTTTGTGCTGTGCCCTTTGCTGGATGTTGCACCGGATCTTGAACTTCCGGATGGTACTCTATTGCAGGCAATGGTGGATGAACTAGGGTACCAGGGACTGAAGGTTATTGCCGACCGTTATCCATGGATGTGAACAGTCAGGCTTTGGAAACCCGCACTCTGGCAACAGGGCGGCCTGACTATTGCGCCAAGCCCTTAACTGACAAGCCTTCACACTTCTCGTATAATCCGCGACAGCAACTAATCAAGGTCTTTACCCATGGCTAAAGTCACCCTAAGTATCCTGTCCGAGATGAAAAAAACGGGTGAGAAATTCACCTGCCTGACGGCCTACGATTCCACCCAGGCTCACCTGGCCAGCAGTCAGGGCGTGGAAGTGATACTGGTTGGTGACTCCCTTGGCAATGTCTGTCAGGGACAAACCAGTACGGTTCCCGTGACTGTGGACGACATGTGTTATCACACTCGCTGTGTCAGTACCAAAGCGGGTGACTCCCTGTTAATGGCCGACCTGCCGTTCGCTTCCTACACCAATGAGCAGCAGGCGCTGACTAACGCAACCCGTCTTATGCAGGCCGGTGCTGAAATGGTCAAGCTGGAAGGTGAGGCCTGGCTGGCACCCATTGTTACCCGCCTGCGTGAGCAGGGGATCCCGTCCTGCGTCCACCTTGGTCTGACACCACAGTCAGTGCATGTTCTGGGTGGCTACAAAGTTCAGGGACGGGATGAAGCCCGCGCCAATGCCATGATTGAAGCCGCCATCGGGTTGGAAAAGGCCGGTGCCGCCATTCTGGTGCTGGAGTGCGTACCTTCGGTGCTGGCCCGGGAAATCACCCGTGCCGTTCAGATTCCGGTGATCGGGATTGGTGCCGGTGCTGACACGGACGGCCAGGTGCTGGTGATATACGACATGCTGAATATGACCGCCGGGCGCAAACCCAAATTCGTGAAAAACTTTATGGCGGAAGGTGGTTCTGCCCAGGATGCTGTCGCTACCTACGTTAAAGACGTCAAGAACGGCACATTCCCGGGTCCGGAACACGGATTCGACTAAACGGAAAGTATCCATCATGCAAACTGTACACTCTATTGCTGAAGTTCAGGATATCGTTGGCACCCGTAAATCGGCCGGGCTGCGCATTGGCTTCGTACCGACCATGGGTAACCTGCACGGCGGGCACCTGACCCTGGTGGAAAAAGCCAAAGAAAGCTGCGACTTTGTGGTGGTGAGTATCTATGTAAACCCCCTGCAGTTTGGCCCCAACGAGGACTATGATTCCTATCCACGAACCATGGAGCAGGACCAGCAGCTGCTGATGGATCACGGTGTTGATTTGCTCTATGCCGCCAGCACCCATGAAATCTATCCGGAAGGCAGCGAAAACCATACCCATGTGAGTGTCGATGTGCTGGACGGTATGCACTGCGGAAATACCCGGCCCGGTTTCTTCCGGGGAATCGCCACGGTGGTCACCAAGCTGTTCAACATTGTGCGCCCGGATATCGCGGTATTTGGCGAGAAAGATTTCCAGCAGCTGACCATCATTCGCAAAATGGTGCAAGATATGGTGATGCCGGTTGAAATCCTCGGTGCCTCAATCGCCCGTGAGCCAACCGGTCTGGCCATGAGTTCTCGCAATGGCTATCTGACCCCACAAGAGCGCGGAGAGATAGCGCCAGCTCTTTATCGCTGCCTGACGGAAGCCAGAGACGCGATTCAGGCGGGCGAAACCGACTTTGACCTGCTGCGCAGAAATGCGTTTGCCCACATGGCCCAGGCCGGGTTCAAGCCGGATTACTTTAATATCTGCAATCCACAAACCCTGCTGCCCGCAACGCATAATGAGCAGTCACTGGTCATTCTTGCGGCTGGCTATTTAGGCAAAGCCCGATTGATTGATAATATTTATTTCAATCGATAATCTTAACCCGGATATTAAACCCCACTTCTGTCTTTTGTCATTCCAGTAGACGACCAAACACTATGGCCATGCTTTGAACCGCTCTACCGTCTCCTATCACAGAGACGATGGCCACAGTACCAGGCATGACCTTTTCTGGCCCGGGTTCTGTCACATTTGCCGCACCAACAGCGCTAAGGAGTTGTCTGGAAATAACCTCACTATTTTCATTGCCTGACTCCGTTCGGACTGAGCTTGTCGAAGTTTGGTGGCACGCCCCTTCGATACTTCGACAAGCTCAGCACTCAGGGTGAACGGAAATCGGGAACTTATTAAAAGACAATTCCTAAGCGGCTGTCCGGGAATTGCATTTTCATAGCAAAAAAAGCCCCATGTAATTCAAACTATTCTTACCACTGCCATAAAACTGGCTACCGTTACCAAACCCCTATTAACGCTTTTACCGATGTAGAAAAAA
>NZ_JAGHQW010000033.1 GCF_017744115.1 Salinisphaera sp. G21_0
TATCTGTGCCACCGAACTCAATGCCCGGAAAGACCAGACGATCAGCGACAGCACCGTTTTTTGTCCCCAAAGCCCGTTTGTGGTGATTAACGGCAGCTCAATCGAGCGTCTCAAAGGCCATGTGATGGTAGAGGGCACTGTCGTTGTGCAAACGGATATGCTTGCTAATCTGCTGCAAGGTTGCAGGCAACTGGTGCTCACTGGCGAGCTGGACGACAAACAGTGGTTATGGTTACTGTGCCGACTGGAGGAATTACCGGCGAGTAAAAGACCACAGTTGTTTGCCAGTTTGCCAACCGATTTGTTGCTCCCTGCAAGGGCTGGCCACTGGCCAACCACGGGAGCCTGCAGCCCACACTGCGCCACTTTCACCTATCAGATTAACCCCGGGGATACCCTGGAATCCCTGCAACAGGTCAACCTCATCAGCCAGAGCCGTTTCACTTTTTCCCTGACCAACAGTCGACTGCTGGATGCCCTGGTCAATGGGACGCCAACGACCCTTTATGGTCTGGAGCGCAACCCGGAATTGGCTGCCAACCTGGAAACCCTGTTGTTGCCTGCTCCATATCTATTTATTCATGGGAACAAGATGGATCTGCCAAAGGCACGGGTCACCTTCATGAACCCCCCGGGGCAGCAAACCACCGGCTCAGCATTGATCAGCGCCCTGCTCAACGTTTCCGACAGCCAACCACCTGCACCGGCAAACCCGGTCTACTCCCTGCTGATGTCTCTGCCCCAATCCTGTCAAAAGCGCTATCCGGACAGGCCGCCCTGGACCGGGGAGGATTTTCAGCTTCGGTTTGAGCAACAGGCCGAGGCAGAACGCCTGCTGGACGGTAGCCCAGGGCTTCTGCCCTGCCATCAACGCCGTGCCTTGCATGTGCTGTTGGCCAAGGCGTATCGCGGCGATCCGGAGATTTACAGTTTCATCAAGGCGAAAATTGCCGGTTATTATCCTGATCAACCCGCCGACAACCGGGCCGACCGATCCGCCCTGGAACAATGGCTGGCCCACCACCCTGCCCCGGAACTGAGGGACATCAAGGCCGATTTCTGGATGCTGGCCCGGCACTGTCCCGCCAAGGTACACCAGAACAGCCAGGACCCGCATCCTGTATCTCGCAAAGCAGTGAAACAGCTGGCCATCTATATGGTCGCCGCCGCCCCCCGGGCAAAGCAGTTGACCCTGGCGCAGCGATTGGGGGTTGATCTTCGGCTGGCCTGGCAAAAACGCTTTTTTGATGGGAACCTGCGCTCAACCTTAAAAGATACCCTAATCGCTCACCGGCTATCACTCAAACAAGGCACCATCATCAGCCAAACGGCCGGGACGCTGGAGAGCCAGATTGCCGCCATTGTGATGAAGGATCAGACCGATCAACAGAAGTCACAACAGATCCGGGAGGTACTGGCCAGGGCCTTTGAGAATGATCAGTTACCAGTGCAGTGTCAGGATCTGCCCGACGCCCTCCTTGCCCGGCAGCACCATCACCGGTCCCGGCAGGAGCGGCGTCTGGTGCATTTGGCCCGGAGGGTCCGGGAGCATCCCGTGGTGTTCCTGCAGGGTGAGGCCGGAGCCGGCAAGACCTTTATGGCCAGAGCCATTGCTGCCAAGGCTAAGTATCCAGACTGTCAGGTGATTCAGCTTGGGCCCAACCACACCTCAGAAACCCTGTTTGGTAGACAACAGCTGGTCAGTTATCCAACTGGCAACAGGGCGGTGGATCATGGCACCGAATTTCGTGAAGGGCCACTTCTGCAGTGGGCATTATTGCGCGATCCGCCCCTGCTGGTGCTCGATGAAGCCAACCTGGTGCCAGAGGGCCTGCTTGCCCCCCTGGCCGGTTTAACCCGGCAGCCGCCGGTGCTCCATTATCAGGGGCGGGAGTACAAACTGACCGACCGGCACCGGATTATTCTCACCGGCAATCCGGACCATTATTCGGGACGACACCTGGATAACACGCTGAGATCACGAATTCCCACCTTCTTTTATAACCCCTTGCCGGACACCGTGCTGGCCAACGCCATCATTCTGCCCAATCTACCCCAGGCCTGGCCTGATCATCTGAAACAACAGGCCCGTGACCGGCTATTAACTCTGTACAACCAGTTCCGGGAGCTGCTGGAGACCACCCCCAGAGATATCACCGATGTGCTGGCCACCGTTCGCCAGATTCTCCGTCACTGTTCCGCTACCGGGGACAACACGCCAGCGCAAGTCAACGCCCTGATCAGGCGGGCATTTATGGACAGTCTGGCCGGTGCTGTAACCACGGAATACCAGCAACGGCTGAACACCCTCAACGTCTGGTACCAGGGCCAGTTCCAGGAAGATCCTTCCCTTTTGGCGGGGGTTGACTCGAGCTTTACTGATTTTATCCAACGACTGCAGGCCGCCAACCCCGATGGAGACTTCTCTGCGGAGCCTGTCCGGCAACTGGTCTACCACTACTGGCAAAGTCTGGACAAGGATGACTCGGGACGCACCGCCGTGCTGGTGGAAGGGCCGTCAGGCTGGGGCAAGGATTTTGTGCTGGACAGAACCATCCGGCTCTGGCAACAACAGCAAGAGAGGAAACAACGGCCAGTACGCCCGTTTGTCCATATCAATGCCAACCCGAACCAGTGGACCTCCCTGGCAGAAAGCGTCAAGCAGGCGATGAGCCGGGGGCAACTGATCGCCATCAGTGAGCTTAACCTGATTCCAAGCCACTATGTAGAAGGGTTGCTGAATAATGTGTTGACCGGCCATGCAGCACGGGGATTTCGCCTGTTTGCCACCATCAATCCCGGCTATTTTGCCGGACGGGAAGCGCTGAGCAAGGCCCTGACGAGCCGCTGCACCCAGGTCAGGCTGGCTGCCCTGACCCCGGAAGACCTGGCAAGGCTGGTGCAGGGATTACCCGAGATACCCGACGCGTTGCCCCAATGGCTGGCGGGTCACTTCCACCAACTATCCACCGCACTGCATCAGCAGAACTGCCCGGTGCAACTGGCACTGGACGACCTGTTCAGCAGTGCCCGGCATCTGGCCAGTCAGCGGCCTGAAAATTGGAATCAGGCCTTGAAACAACACCTGTCACTGCCCTTTCGTGCCTTGCAGGCACTGCTGCCTCCGCTGCTGGAAGATGCAGCACGCCTGGAACGAATCAAGCAGGAAGAACAACGGCGCCGGGACCTTGAGGCCATGGCCAATAGCATGCCCGGACTGTTGACGCCCATCACGGTAACATTCGGGCCTGCACTCCGTTGTAGTGATCGGGTAATCACGGTGACACCGGAGGCAACAGATCAGGACGTCATGACGATTGTGCAAGCCATGCAGGAAGAAATGGAGATCAGCCGCAATAGCGGGTCAACGGTAAACCCGCAACAAACCGGCCATTCGGCTTACCGTTGTGAATTTGGCGATATTGTGGTTCCCCGCCACTACAAGGTCACCAGGTACTTCCCCAAACACCCTTTCGATGCCCGCCAATATCGTCTCTTTTTTCTGGAGACCCGTCTGGATGAAGACGGCCGGTTGCGCAACTACCCCATCGACTGGACAAATGGCACGGTAACACCTTTGCCAGGGTGGCCTGATAATATCATCTGGCGGACCGACCTTGGCGCAGATGAACTGCCCGGCAAGTTTACGCTGATCCTGGATAACCAGTGGCAGCCCCTGCCTGCCCTGACGCCCAAAGACCAGCTCCGGGCACTTCGCTGCACCCCAAAAACCCCCATTGAGCTGGCCCGAAGCGAGCTGACAGGGCAACTGTTAATCAAAAGTAAGGCATCCTCAGCATCACCGGTAACGGTGGACTTTATCATTGCTCCCGAGCAAGCCTATTTTACCCGACTGGGACCGGGCGAGTGGCTGACATTACCAGAGAGATTGTGCAGTCAACGGCTTGCAGGTCTGCTGACAGAAAAGATTTTTTCCAAAAAAACCACCACCTGCAAAGCCTATGCAGAGCTGCGTAACATCCATGGGATCCTGAATATCCCGCAACGACTCAGGGCGTTGACGGGTTGGCTGAATACATTTTCCGATAGCAAAAATGTGACCGGACAAGATGAACAACTCTTGCTGAATATGCTCAGGGAGAAACAGGGGGTTTGCCGACACAAGACGATGATCTTCCAGGTACTCTGCCACTATTGGAGTATTCCAGCGCGGCAAGTAGAGAATGCTTCGCACCTTTTTGTTGAGATCAGCCCCGATGGCGGCCACACCTGGCGACAATACCAACTCGGTGGCGGCGGACGGTCCACTGCAGATATCACAGAACCCGACTGGGGGGATTATCATCAACCAGGCTATTGTGAGCTGATACCAATCGAGGGGTATGCCGATTCCGACCAACTTAGCGATTCAACGAAAGACATCATTATTTCAATTAACATTTATCTGGATTGTCTTACAAAACAATTGCAGTTAAGCAAAAGCGCAATCCTTTTTACCACAATTTTGCACGAACTTAGAGATATCTACTCTGCACTCAACAGAATACCTGAAGACTCCGACATTTGTATCAGAGATTTTGGGGAAAATTGGGGGATACTGTTATCGCCACAAATGTTTTATCGGTTTGGTGAAACCATAAAAGATTGGGAAAGTATCATAGAAAAAAGCACTTGGCGTATGGCGGAGAATAAAAGCAATAGCGGTATGAAAGGTTGCTTCATTGAAAGTCAAATGAAGATATTATCTCAGCTGATACGGGCACAAGAGCCTAATGTGCACTATTTGAACTGGCTATGTGACCTTTACCGTTCAGTGCCTCAATTTCTGAAATACATATTATTGGCTATCTTACAGAGTTTCTCTGGGTCCTGCGACTCCTGTCAGTTAAAAGACCGGATAAAATCATTGCTTATGTCTTATTCTTTAAAGCCTATAAAAACTAATAGTCTCAGGCCAAGAAGAAATGATGATATACGACTTTCACAGTGCTGCATAAACCTTATCAAAACGATGACCATGAGTCGGTCCCTTTTGGAGCGGCTATCGCAGCATCGCATCCATCAACAACTCCACCATCAGCCTGTGGGCAATAGCGTTATCATCCCTGATAAGCTTATGTCCGGCGAGGCGGCTTTCCTGAACATATCAAAATCTACAAGCTACAAACCCATTATCTTCGATTGCACTTCTTTACCAACAGTAGAGGTAAACAGCAAGATTATTCGAAGAAGAAAATCCGGAATAAGGTCAGAAATTAGAGAAATATATGAGAGTGAAAAGAGTTTTGTAGCGTTAGACAAGTTAATAAAAAAGACATTCTTTTATTGGCTGGCAGCACACCACATGAATGACACTCCTCCCATTTGGTTGACTCACCTTTATGATTTCTATTATGTTACGGCGCAGCCTTTCTGGGAGATGCTCCTTACGTATAACAATCACAATGTTGATCCCATGGCCCAATTAAAATTACCCCCGGAACATATAAAAAACTGTTTTAACCAACCTTCCGCTGTCGTTCTTCAAAAGGATGATCTGCTTGCTCTTTTAGACGAGTTTCTTGCATTGATCGCAGATTAGGAAAATTGGGGAAAGGGAAAAGCCTTCCGGGTATGACAAAAATAAGATGGCTTGCCACCATACAATGAGTCACCCAAGTGGCTGTTCGAGAATGTTCATGCGTTTGCCGTGGAAGGAACCTTCTTATTATCTTTTTGTCCAAGAATTTTTTGAATCACGAACACCGGCATTTATAAATCAGGCACGGATGATCAAATGGACAAAACAACAAATGAAGCTATCAACTACTACTCCTTTCCAAATCAAACAATAACCCATTCTTTATTACATCGGGCGGGAGACATAAGGAAAATATCGGGTTTTTCCGATGGAGACGTCAAGCTTCAGCAAGCTTCAGTCAAGCGAATAAATTTAACAGAATCCCAGTCAGTCCCAACGCCTGATCTGGCACGAAGGCCTGCTGCTGCTTGTCAAGTTACCTGTCACTTGCCAGCTGATCACTCTCCCGCCTGCTTCTCGGATCAGGAAGCGGTCCATCAGAGCCTGAGCACCGGTGAGTTTTATTTTGCCAATACCCCGTTAACCCAACAGAGAATTATTGATCACTTACGCCATGAACAGTCCGCAACCTATTGCATTCGTGCGCTGGATGATCTGGAAAAAAACGGCCTGATACAACAAACCTGGCTGGAGCACGGCCAGATACGCAACGCAGAAGGTCGGCTATTTTCTCATGAGCCGATAACCCTGATTTTTGACCTGACCACCATGACCCCCGGTGATATCGCCAGCTTGAATGACCTGCTTCAGGTGGGGCCCAAATGTAACGATAAACCACTGGGCGACCGGGTCCGGCGGGTATTTCTGGTCAACCACGGGATGCTGGACGGGAGCCAGCCCGCCAACCCCGATCTCTGGCGCAGATTGGGGAAAATGCCGGAAAAGGTCGTAGCAAAAACCGACTATATTACCGATTCGGTCACTGATGAAACCTTGCTGGCCCAAAAAACCACGGAAGACATCCCGGCCAATGTCCCCCGCATCACCATCGACTTTGCCGCGACCGACCACTGGTACCGCCAACTGTTTGGTGGTATCACCCTCAATGATCGGGGTCGGCTGGTTTCTTCTGACGGAGTCCTGGCCAACCTGAAAGAGAATACCCACCTGGTGCTTAACAACGCACCCTGGGAAGACTCTGGCTTCCAGACAGCCCTGGCAACGGCCATACGGGTTGGCGGATTCACCACCAACCGGCAGTGGGTCAGGCTGCCTGAGCAGATCTCCCTGTCCGTAGCCCATGTCTGTGACACCGAACTCAAGGCCCGGAAAGATCAGACGATCAGCGACAACACAGCTTTTTGCCCCCAAAGCCCGTTTGTGGTGATCAACGGCAGCTCAATGGAGCGTCTCAAAGGCCATGTGATGATAGAGGGCACTGCCGTTGTGCAAACGGATATGCTCGCCAATCTGCTGCAAGGTTGCAGGCAACTGGTGCTCACTGGCGAACTGGACGACAAACAGTGGTTATGGTTACTGTGCCAACTGGAGCAGTTGCCGGATAGTAAAAGACCATGGTTGTTTGCCCATTTGCCAACCCACCGGTTGCTCGCTGCAAGGGCTGACCACCGGCCAAACATGGAAGCCTGCAACTGTGCTACTTTTACCTACCAGATCAACCCCGGGGATACCCTGGAATCCCTGCAACAGGTTAACCTCATCAGCCAGAACCGTTTCACCTTTTCCCTGACCAATACTCGACTGTTGGATGCCCTGGCCAACGGGACGCCAACGATCCTTTATGGTCTGGAGCGCAACCCGGAATTGGCTGCCAATCTGGAATCCCTGTTGTTGCCTGACCCTTACCTGTTTATTCATGGGCATAAGATGGATCTGCCAAAGGCGCGGGTCACATTTATGAAACCCCCGGGGCAACGAACCACCGGCTCGACATTGATCAACGCCATAATCAACGATTCCGCCAGCCAACCACCCGCACCGGCCAACCCGGTTTACTCTCTGCTGATGTCACTGCCCCGATCCCGTCAAAGGCACTATCCGGACAGGCCGCCCTGGACCGGGGAGGATTTTCACCTTCGGTTTGACCAACAGACCGAGGCAGAACGCCGGCTGGATGGCAGCCCTGAACTTCTGCCCTGCCATCAACGCCGTGCCTTGCATGTGCTGTTGGCCAAGGCGTATCGGGGCGATCCGAAGATTTACAGTTTCATCAAGGCGAAAATTGCCGGTTATTATCCGGATCAACCCGCCGACAACCGGGCCGACCGATCCGCCCTGGAGCACTGGCTGACCCGCCACCCGGCCCCCGAGCTGAGGGACATCAAGGCCGATTTCTGGGAACTGGCCCGGCACTGTCCGACCAGGGTACACCAAAACATCACAGGACCGGATGATATAAACAACAACTCGGTGAAAGAGCTGGCCACCTATGTGGTCGCCGCTGCCGCCCCCCCACGGCAGGGGCCCATGATGCAGCGACTGGGGGTCGATCTTCGGCTGGCCCGGAAAAAATGCTTGTTTGACGGGAACCTGCGATCAACCTTAAGAGATACCCTGATCGCTCACCGGCAATCACTCCGGCAAGACACCATCATCAGCCAAACGGTTGGGACGCTGGAAAGCCAAGTTGCTGGCATTCTGACGGGGGATCAGGCCGATCAACAGAAATCACAACAGATCCGGGAGGTACTGGCCACGGCCTTTACGAATGATCAGATACCCGGGCAGTGTCAGGATCTGCCCGACGCCCTCCTTGCCCGGCAGCGCCCTGACCGGTTGCGGCAGGCGCGGCGTCTGGAGCATTTGGCCCAGAGGGTCCAGGAGCATCCTGTGGTATTCCTGCAGGGCGAGGCCGGAGTCGGCAAGACCTTTATGGCCAGGGCCATTGCGGCCAGGGCTGGTTATCCGGACTGTCAGGTGCTTCAGCTTGGGCCCAACCACACCCAGGAAGCCCTGTTTGGCGGACCGCAGCTGGTGAGTTATCCAACGGGCAATAGGGCGGAGGATCATGGCACCGAATTTTGTCAAGGGCCACTGCTGCAGTGGGCATTATTGAAAGATCCGCCCCTGCTGGTGCTCGATGAAGCCAACCTGGCGCCAGAAGGCCTGCTGGCCCCCCTGGCCGGTTTAACCCGGCAGCCGCCGGTGCTCCATTATCAGGGCCGGGAGTACACACTGAACCCGCGGCACCGGATTATTCTCACCGGCAATCCGGACCATTATTCAGGACGGCATCTGGATAACACACTAAAATCACGGATTCCCACCTTCTTCTACAACCCCCTGCCGGACACCGTGCTGGCCAGCGCCATCATTCTGCCCAACCTGCCAGCGGCCTGGCCTGAGCACCTGAAACTTCAGGCCCGTGACCGGCTATTAACCCTGTACAGCCAGTTCCGGGCGCTGCTGGAGCAGACCACACCCAGAGATATCATCGATGTGCTGGCCACCGTTCGCCAGATTCTCCGGCACTGTGCCACTACCTTGAGCACACCAGGGCAAGTCAACGCCCTGGTCCGGCGGGCATTTATGGACAGCCTGGCCGGTGCGGTCACCCATGACTGCCGGCAGCGGCTGGACACCCTCAACCGCTGGTACCAGGGCCAGTTCCCCGAAGACCTGTCCTTTATCGCAGGGGTCGACCAGAGCTTTGCTGTTTTCCTGAAGGAGCTGCAGGCCGCCAACCCCGATGGTGACTTCTCGCCAAAGCCTGTCCAGCAACTGGCTTACCGCTACTGGCAAAGTCTGGACAAGGATGACTCGGGGCGCACCGCCATTCTGGTGGAAGGCCCGGCGGGCTGGGGCAAGGATTTTGTGCTGGGCAGAACCATCCGGCTCTGGCAACAACAGCAAGGAATGAATCGCCCATTTGTCCATATCAATGCCAACCCGAACCAGTGGACCACTCTGACCGAGCACGTCAAACAGGCCATGAGCCGGGGGCAACTGATCGCCATCAGTGAGCTTAACCTGATTCCCAGCCATTACGTAGAAGGGTTGCTGAATACTGTGTTGACCGGCCAGGCAGCACCGGGATTCCGCCTGTTTGCCACCATCAATCCCGGCTATTTTGCCGGACGGGAAGCGCTGAGCCAGGCCCTGACCAGCCGCTGCACCCAAATCAGGCTGGCCGCCCTTGCCCCGGAAGACCTGGCAGAGCTGGTGCAGGGATTGCCCGACATACCCGACGGGTTGCCCCAATGGCTGGCGGGTCACTTCCATCAACTGGCCACAGCGCTGCATCAGCAGAACCGTCCGGTGCAACTGGCCCTGGACGACCTGTTCAGCAGCGCCCGGCATCTGGCCGGTCACCGCCCTGAACAGTGGCATCGGGCCTTGCAACAACATCTGTCACTGCCCTTTCGCGCTTTAAAGACACCGCTGCCGCCGCTGCAGGAGGAGGATAGCGCACGCCTGGCACGAATCAACCAGGAAAAACAACGGCACCAGGACCTTGAGGCCATGGCCAATAGCATACCCGGTCTGTTGACGCCCATCACGGTAAAGTTCGGGCCTGTACCCCGTTGTCGTGACCGGGTAATCACCGTGACACCGGAGACAACAGATCAAGACATCATGACGATTGTGCAGGCCATGCAACAAGGCCCGGCGATCAACCGCAAGAGCAGGTCAACGGTAAAGCCGAAAAAAACCGGTCATTCGGCTTACACCTCCACATTTGACGATATTGTGGCTCCCCACCACTACCAGGTCACCAGATACTTCCCCGAACGCCCTTACGATGCCCGCCAATATCGTCTTTTCTTTGTGGAGACCCGTCTGGATGAAGACGGCCGGTTGCGCGACTACCCCATCGACTGGACCCATGGCACGATAACCTTTGTACCAGGATGGCCTGTTGATACCGTCTGGCGGGCCAACCTTGGCACCGATGAACTGCCCGGCAACATTGCGTTAACCCTGAATAACCAGTGGCAGCCCCTGCCTGCCCTGACGCCCTCGGACCAACTCCGGGCACTGCGCTGCACTCCGGACACCCCCATCGAGCTGGCCCGAAGCGAGCAGACAGGGCAACTGTTAATCAAAAGTAAGGGATCCTCATCACCGGTCACGGTGGACTTTATCATTGCCCCCGGGCAAACCTATTTTACCCCACTGAAACCGGGCGAGTGTCTGACATTACAAGAGGGATTGTGCAGTCAACGGCTTGTAGAAGTCCTGGAAGAAAATATTTTTTACTCCGAAACCAACACCTGCAAAGCCTATGAAGAGCTGCGTGGTATCAATGGGGTCCTGGATATCCCACAACGACTCAGGGCGTTGATGGATTGGCTGGATACATTTTCCGACAGCAAAAATGTGACCGGACAAGATAAACAACTTTTGCTGAATATGCTCAGGGAGAAACAAGGGGTTTGCCGGCACAAGTCGATGATCTTCCAGCTACTCTGCCACTATTGGGGTATTCCAGCCCGGCAAGTAATGAATGCTTCGCACCGTTTTGTTGAGATCAGCCCCGATGGCGGCCACACCTGGCGACAATACCAACTCGGTGGTGGCGGACGGGTTACTGCAGATATCACAGAACCCGACTGGGGGGAGTATGGTCAACCAGG
The DNA here is from genome assembly GCF_017744115.1 of Salinisphaera sp. G21_0. GTDB lineage: Bacteria > Pseudomonadota > Gammaproteobacteria > Pseudomonadales > Endozoicomonadaceae > Endozoicomonas. The sequence continues at coordinate 11,080 of NZ_JAGHQW010000033.1, forward strand.
TGGTTCTGACCTGAAGCCACCCGCTACAAGAGGGTATGCCTATTCCGACCGATTTATTAATTCAACGGAAAGTGGCTCTGTGTTACGGCGCAAAATTGAGAAGTCTCTTGGGTGTCTTGAAGCTTCATTACTGTCGTGCAATAAAAGATCAGTCTTGACTGATCTTATGCGCCAACTTAAAGATGACTATTCTACATTCATCAGAGGACCGGAAGACTCCAGCGCTTTGCCGGATAATTGGGGGGTGCTATTATCGCCACAAATGTTTTGCCTGTTTGATGACAAAATACAAGACTGGGAATGTATCATAGAAAAAAGTGCCTGGAATTTTTCAGTTGTCAGGGATATTGGAAGAGAAGATATCAAAAATCAACTGAAACCATTATATCGACTGATACATGCACAAGAGCCTGATGTGCACTATTTGAACTGGCTATGTGACCTTTACCGCTCGGTGCCTCAATTTCTGAAATATGAATTATTGACCATCTTACAGACGCTCTCCGGGTCCTGTGATTCCTGTCAGTTAAAAAGCCGGGTAAAAGGAATGGTTGAGTCTTATTCTCCAGGACCCGGAACAGATAGGCGTCTTGAATACGAAAATCCACGATTTTCACAGTACTGCATAAACCTTTTCCAAACGATGACCTTGAGCCACTCCCTTTTGGGGCGACTATCCCAGTCTTGCATCCATCAACAACTCCACCACCAGCCTGTGGGCAATAGCATTATCATCCCTGAAAAACTGATTTCCGGCGAGGCGGCTTTCCTGAATGTATCAAAATCTACAAACTACAAACCTATTATTTTCGACTGTACTTCTTTGTCCAAAAATGCGATGAACGATAAGATTGCTGAAAAAATAAAACCCGGCTTAAAGCCAGTAATTAGCAAAATATGTGAGAGTGAAAAGGTTCGTGTTTCCAACGGAGCAATAAGAAAAATATTCTTTATTTGGCTGGCAGCGCATCACAGGAATGATGCCACTCCTCCAATTTGGGTGACTCAACAATATAATATCTATTCTGAGGCAAAGCGGCCTGACAATGAGCCGTTGCTTACAGCTGCTAATCAGCAAGATGACCCCATGACCGAATTAAAATTACCTCCAAAACGTTTAAAAGAGTATTTTAACCGGCCTTCCGCTGTCGTTCTTCAGGCGGATGATTTGCTTGTTCTTTTAGATGAGTTTCTTGCACAGATCGCAATTTAGGAAAAGGGTATAACAAAAACAAGATCCTGCATCCATGCAGTCTATTCTCGGACAGCTTCCTGGGTTGCGCCCTGCATAGTAACTGCCCACTTAGCCAGAAATATACGATTTGACAGATGCTTACAGGATTGGCGTGAAAGGAACCTTCTTATTATCTTGTTGTCCAATTTTGTCCAGACACCAGCAATCGTAAATCAGACATAGATGGTTTAATGGACAAAACAACTGAAGCCACCAATTCCCCCTTCTTTCCCGGTCAAACAGTCAAGCGCTCTGCAGTGGCGGGAGATATAAGGAAAACATCAGGCTTTTCCGATGGAGAAGTCAGGCTTCAACAACCTTCAGTCAAGCGAATAAATTTAACAGAATCCCGGTCAGTCCCAATGCCTGACCTGGCACAAAGGCCTGCTGCTACCTGTCAAGCTACCTGTCACTTGCCAAATGGCCACTCTCCCACGGATCAGGAAACGATCCATCAGAGCCAGAGCACCGGTGAGTTCTATTTTGCCAATGATCCATTAACCCAACAGCGAATTATCGATCAACTACGCCTTGAACAGCCGACAACCTATTGCATTCGCACGCTGGATGATCTGGAAAAACACGGCCTGATGCAACAAATCTGGCTAGAGAACGGCGAGTTACACAAAGCCGAAGGCCGACTATTTATTGATGAGCCGATGACCCTGGTGTTTGACCTGACTGCCATGATACCCGGTGATATCGCCAGTTTTAATGACCTGCTTCAGGCGGGGCCCAAGTGTAACGATAAACCACTGGGCGACCGCATCCGGCGGGTATTTCTGGTCAACCACGGGATGCTGGACGGGAGCCGGCCCGCTAACCCCGATCTCTGGCGCAGATTGGGGCGAATGCCGGAAAAGGTCGTCGCAGAAGCTGACTATATTGCCATTGCCGATTCGGTGACCGACGAAACCCTGCTGGCCCAAAAAACCACGGCAGATATCCCGGCCAATGCCCCCCGAATCACCCTCGACTTTGCCACCACCGACCACTGGTACCGCCGACTGTTTGGTGGTATCACCCTCAATGATCGGGGGCAGCTGGTTTTTTCTGACGGAGCCCTGGCCAACCTGAAAGAGAATACCCACCTGGTGCTTAACAATGCACCCTGGGAAGACGCTGGCTTCCAGACAGCCCTGGCAACGGCCATACGGGATGGCGGATTCACCGCCAACCGGCAGTGGGTCAGGCTGCCTGAGCAGATATCCCTGTCCGTAGCCCATGTCTGTGCAAGCGAACTCAACGCCCGGAAAGAGCAGACGATCAGCGACAACACACTATTCCAACCCCAAAACCCGTTTGTGGTGATCAACGGCAGCTCAATGGAGCGTCTCAAGGGCCATTTGATGATAGAGGGCACTGTCGTTGTGCAAACGAACATGGTCGTCAATCTGCTGCAAGGTTGCAGGCAACTGGTGCTCACTGGCGAGCTGGACGACACACAGTGGTTATGGTTACTGTGCCAACTGGAGGCGTTACCGGAGAGTAAAAGACCATGGCTGTTTTCCAATTTGCCAACCTACCGGTTGCTCGCTGCAAGTGCTGACCACTGGCCAACCACTGGAGACAACAACCAACACTGCGCCACTGTCACCTACCAGATCAACCCCGGGGACACTCTGGAATCCCTGCAACAGGTCAACCTCACCAGCCAGGACCGTTTCACCTTTTCCCTGACCAACAGTCCACTGTTGACTGCCCTGATCAATGGGACGCCGATTACCCTGTATGGTCTGGAGCGCAACCCGAAATTGGCTGCCAACCTGGAAACCCTGTTGTTGCCTGCCCCATACCTGTTTATTCATGGGCGCAAGATGGATCTGCCAAAGGCACGGGTCACCTTCATGCCCCCCCCCGGGGCAGCAAACCACCGGCTCGGCATTGATCAACGCCCTGCTCAACGTTTCCGACAGCCAACCCGCACCGGCAAACCCTGTCTACTCCCTGCTGATGTCACTGCCTCGCTCCTGTCAAAGGCGCTATCCGGACAGGCCGCCCTGGACCGGGGAGGATTTTCAGCTTCGGTTTGACCAACAGACCGAGGCAGAGCGCCAGCTGGATGGTAGCCCTGAGCGTCTGCCCTGCCATCAACGCCGTGCCTTGCATGTGCTGTTGGCCAAGGCGTATCGCGGTGATCCGGAGATTTACAGTTTCATCAAGGCCAAAATTGCCGGTTATTATCCGGATCACCCCGCCGACAACCGGGCCGACCGATTCGCCCTGGAGCACTGGCTGGCCCACCACCCGGCCCCGGAGCTGAGGGACATCAATGACGATTTCTGGGCGCTGGCCCGGCACTGTCCGGCCACAGTACACCAGGACAGCAAAGGACCGGATGACATAAATAACAACTCGGTGAAAGAGCTGGCCACCTGTGTAGTCGCCGCCGCCCCCCGGGCACAGCAGTGGACCCTGGCGCAGCGACTGGGGGTCGACCTGAGGCGGGCCCGGCAAAAATGCTTGTTTGACGGGAACCTGCGCTCAGCCTTAAAAGATACCCTGATCGCTTATCGGTCATTACTCAGGCAAGACACCATCATCAGCCAAACGGCCGGGACGCTGGAGAGCCAGATTGCCGCCATTGTGATGAAAGATCAGACCGATCAACAGAAATCACAACAGATCCGGGAGGTACTGGCCACGGCCTTTGAGAATGATCAGTTACCCGGGCAGTGTCAGGACCTGCCCGACGCCCTCCTTGCCCGGCAGCGCCCTGACCGGTCCCGGCAGGAGCGGCGTCTGGTGCATTTGGCCCGGAGGGTCCGGGAGCATCCCTTGGTGTTCCTGCAGGGCGAGGCCGGAGCCGGCAAGACCTTTATGGCCAGGGCCATTGCTGCCAGGGCTGGTTATCCGGACTGTCAGGTGCTTCAGCTTGGGCCCAACCACACACAGGAAGCCCTGTTTGGTGGACAACAGCTGGTCAGTTATCCAACGGGCAATAGAACGGAGGATCACCGCACCGAATTTCGCAAAGGGCCACTGCTGCAGTGGGCAGCATTAACGGACAATCCGCCCCTGCTGGTGCTCGATGAAGCCAACCTGGTGCCAGAGGGCCTGCTTGCCCCCCTGGCCGGTTTAACCCGGCAGCCGCCGGTGCTCCATTATCAGGGCCGGGAGTACACACTGTCCGACCGGCACCGGATTATTCTCACCGGTAATCCGGACCATTATTCGGGACGTCACCTGGATAACGCATTAAAATCACGGATTCCCACTTTCTTCTACAACCCCCTGCCGGACAGCGTGCTGGCCAACGCCATCATTCTGCCCAACCTGCCGAAAGCCTGGCCTGAGCACCTGAAACACCAGGCCCGTGACCGGCTGTTAACCCTGTACAACCAGTTTCGGGAGCTGCTGGACCAGACCACACCCAGAGATATCATCGATGTGCTGGCCACCGTTCGCCAGATTCTCCGGCACTGTGCCACTACCTTGAGCACGCCAGAGCAAGTCAACGCCCTGGTCCGGCGGGCATTTATGGACAGCCTGGCCGGTGCCGTCACCAAGGAATACCAGCAGCAGCTGGACACCCTCAACCTCTGGTACCAGGGCCAGTACCCGGAAGATCTGTCCTTTATAGCAGGGGTCGACCAGAGCTTTGCTGTTTTTCTGAAGCAACTGCAGGCCGTCAACCCCGATGGTGACTTTTCTCCAGCGCCTGTCCAGCAACTGGTCTACCACTACTGGCAAAGTCTGGACAAGGATGACTCGGGGCGAACCGCCGTTCTGGTGGAAGGCCCGACAGGCTGGGGCAAGGACTTTGTGCTGGACAGAACCATCCGGCTCTGGCAAGAACAGCAAAGGGTGAAGCAACGGTTTGTCCATATCAACGCCAACCCGAACCAGTGGACCACTCTGACCGAGCGCATTAAACAGGCCATGAGCCAGGGGCAACTGATCGCCGTCAGTGAGCTTAACCTGATTCCCAGCCACTACGTAGAAGGGTTGCTGAATGATGTGTTGACCGGCCATGCAGCGCCGGGATTTCGCCTGTTTGCCACCATCAATCCCAGCTATTTTGCCGGACGGGAAGCGCTGAGCAAGGCCCTGACCAGCCGCTGCACCCAAATCAGGCTGGCCAGCCTTGCCCCGGAGGACCTGGCAGGGCTGGTGCAGGGATTGCCCGACATACCGGACGGTTTGCCCGAATGGCTGGCGGGTCACTTCCACCAACTGGCCGAAGCGCTGCATCAGCAGAACTGCCCGGTGCAACTGGCAATGGACGACCTGTTCAGCAGCGCCCGGCATCTGGCCGGTCACCGCCCTGAACAGTGGGATCACGCCTTGAAACAACACCTGTCACTGCCCTTACGCGCTTTAAAGACGCCGCTGCCGCCGCTGAAGGAGGATACCGCACGCCTGGCACGAATCAAGCAGGAAGAACAACAGCGCCGGGACCTTGAGGCCAGCGCCAATAGCATGCCCGGACTGTTGACGCCCATCACGGTACAGTTCGGGCCTGTACCCCGTTGTCGTGATCGTGAAATCACAGTGACACCGGAGGCAACCGTTCAGGACGTCATGACGATTGTGCAGGCCATGCAAAAAGGCATGGAGATCAGCCGCAGTAGCGGGTCAACGGTAAGCTCTGTTGACCCGCAAAAAACCGGTCATTCGGTTTACCCTTGTGAATTTGGCGATATTGTGGTTCCCCGTCACTACATGATCACCAGGTACTACCCGGAATACCCTTACGATGCCCGCCAATATCGTCTCTGGTTTCTCCAGACCCGTCTGGATGAAGACGGCCGGTTGCGCAACTACCCAATCGACTGGACAAACGGCACGATAACCTCTGTGCCAGGATGGCCTGTTGATCTCGTCTGGCGAATCGACCTTGGCCCAGATGAACTGCCCAGCAACATTGCGCTGACCCTGAATAACCAATGGCAGCCCTTGCCTGCCCTGACGCCCAAAGACCAGCTCCGGGCACTGCGCTGCACACCGGACACCCCCATTGAGCTGGCCCGAAGCGAGCTGACAGGACAACTGTTAATCAAAAGTCTGGCATCTGCAGCATCATCGGTAACGGTGGACTTTATCATTGCCCCCGAGCAAGCCTATTTTACTCAACTGAAACCGGGCGACCTGCTGACATTACAAGAGGGATTGTGCAGTCAACAGCTTGCAGATCTACTGGCAAAGCAGATTTTTTATCCCAAAACCAACACCTGCAAAGCCGATGCCGAGCTGCGTGACATCCATAGGATCAGGAATATCCCGCAACGACTCAGGGCGTTGATGGGTTGGCTGGATACATTCTCCGATAGCAAAAATGTGACCGGACAAGATGAACAACTTTTGCTGAATATGCTCAGGGAGAAACAAGGGGTTTGCCGACACAAGGCGATGATCTTCCAGGTACTCTGCCACTATTAGGGTATTCCAGCTCGGCAAGTAGGGAATGTTTCGCACCGTTTTGTTGAGATCAGCCCCGATGGCGGCCACACCTGGCGACAATACCAACTCGGTGGTGGCGAACAACAGGTCACTATCACAGAGCCCAACTGGGAGGGGTATCATAAACCAGGTAATTCTGACTTGAAACGACCCGCTACAAGAGGGTATGCCTCTTCTGACCAATTTATCAATTCAACGGAAAGAGGCTCTGAGTTATTGCGCAAAATTGAGAATTCTCTCAAGTGTCTTGCAGATTTATTACAGTCGTCCAATAAAAGATCAGTGCTGACTGATATTATGCACCAACTTAAACATAACTACTCTACATTCAACATAGGACCTGTTCACTCCAGCGATTTGCCGGAAAATTGGGTGATACTATTATCACCACAAATGTTTTGCCTGTTTGGTGACAACATACAAGACTGGGAACGTATCATAGAAAAAAGTGCCTGGAATTATTCAGTAGACAGGCAGATTATGAGAGGAGAACTCAAAAATAAACTGAAGCTATTATTTCGACTGATACATGCACAAGAGCCTGATGTGCACTATTTGAACTGGCTATGTGACCTTTACCGCTCAGTGCCTCAATTTCTGAAATATATATTATTGGCCATCTTACAGACGCTCTCTGGGTCCTGTGATTCCTGTCAGTTAAAAGGCCGGTTAAAAGGAATGCTTGAGTCTTATTCTCTAAGGCCCGATAGAGTTGGCCTTCTTGAAGGCGCAGATCCACAATTTTCACAGCACTGCATAAACCTTATCAAAACGATGACCATGAGCAGCTCCCTTTTGGAGCGACTATCCCAGCCTCGCATCCATCAACAACTCCACTACCAGCCTGTGGGCAATAGCGTTATCATCCCTGAAAAACTCATGTCCGGCGAGGCTGCTTTCCTGAACGTATCAAAATCTACAAGCTACAAACCTATTATTTTCGACTGTACTTCTTTGTCCAGAAAAGCGGTAAATAATAAGATTGCTGAAAAAATAAAATCCGGCTTAAAGCCAGTAATTAGCGAAATATCTGAGAGTGTAGAGGATAGTGATTCCAACGAAGTAATAAGAAAAATATTCTTTAGCTGGCTGGCAGCGCATCAAAGGAATGATGCCACTCCTCCAATTTGGGTGACTTATCAATATAATATCTATTCTGAGACAAGGCAGCCTTACTATGAGCTGATGCTTACGCCTGCTAATCAGCAAGATGACCCCATGACCCAATTAAAATTACCTCCAAAACGTTTAAAAGACCATTTTAACCGACCTTCCGCTGTCGTTCTTCAAGAGGATGATTTGCTTGTTCTTTTAGATGAGTTCCTTGCACTAATCGCAGATTAGGAAAATAGGGTAGAACGGACCTCCTTTTTTCCGGCAGACAGAAACTCGTAGAGCTTTTCGAAACGATTCAGGTTGATTGGCGGGCTTTTTATGGGCAGTGTTACAAGGCCAGTCTGATAGACTCAAACCAGGCTACAGATTCCGGCAATCGCTGCTTTCTGAGTTTATAAAGGTATTCATCAACGGTGACGGGCGGATTCTTCAAGCCAGCTCTTGCTGAACGTATGGCCCCGATCACCTCTGCCGGATGTAAATCGATCAAATCATGAATAAAGCTGTCCGGATGTATGGCCTGAAGTCCATAAGGCTCAAGCGCGTCATCCGGAAAGTCCTTCAGATTATACGTTACGATCACATCGGAACTGGCAGCAATGGCAGCAGCGACCACATGCCGGTCATCCTCATCCGGTAAGACAACTGAGTTAATCAAATGTTCATAGCCTTCCACCAAGGCATCACGAACATGGGCATTCATTAACTCCCTTGTACGTTGCAGGTAGCCTTCATCAATGTCTGGCTTGTTTGCCTTCAGGTTGCGCGTCCACTCATCATGAATTGCCTCTGTCCATTTAGCCCGGAAGGTATCGGTCAGGGCCAGTCGCATCAGAACATCCCGGAGGACAGACGGGTAAAGCACACAGGCATCATAAACTACCGTAAACTGAGAGGCCATCAATACTCCGGATCATACTTCTGGGACAGGGCAGAAAGCTCATCCAGCGCAGATGACCGCCTGGCATCCACAGCCATCTTGTAGTCCATCAAATCCTGATAGCGAACCCGCCGATGACGCCCCACCTTATGATGGGGAATTTCCCCATGTTCCAGCATCCTGACCAGATAAGGCCGGGAAACATTGAGAATATCTGCCGCCTCCTGGGTCGTTAGCTCAGCATGAATAGGAATAATTTTTACCGCATTACCCTGCCCGAGTTGAGCAAGGATATCAGCCAACAAACTCAAGGCTCGGGTAGGGATGGAAATAGCGTGTTTCTTCCCATCTCTGGCACTGATATCAATCTGCTGGGTCTCCCCCCCGGTTTCCAGATAGGCGGAAATCTCCCGGCTACACTCTTGCGCTATGGCCACTTCTTCGGCGGTGGGCAACGCCAGTTTGTCTTTGATCGTCATAATAAATCCCTGAAGACTGGCTTCCTGAATAAGGTTACTTCTTACAGTCTAATCGAAATAAACGAAATAGCAATAAACGAAATATTCGAAAACGCTTCGGCACATTAACAGCTGCACATAATACGTATTCCCAAGCCAGCCAGCTAACTAATAACGTCACTGCCCGTGGGTTTACCCACAAACTAACTTCAGCCCTTTTTCCAAGGAGGTGACACTTATCAATCTGCTGAAAATCAGCTGTAGGTACATTTATGATCAGTGGTTTCTACTGCAAATCCATCAGGGGGCACCCATTTTCAGGGTGGCGTTTTGTTATTTGTAGCGTGGCATCGGCCTGCGCTGGGCCATGGAATTCCAACTTACTTATTGAGGGAAGAAACGAACACGGCGAATAAAGTAACCACCGTCAATAAAGAAGGCTATTTTGTGCATACATCCTCGGAAACGCAAAAAGCCTGCAACCGTGCCATTCGCTAAATATATGAATGGGCACTGTTACAGGCCTGTTGCTAAAGATGTAGCCGCCGGGGCTGAATGTGCAAGTTTAAGTGACTTTCAGCCCGGTCCAACCCACAACGTTCTCCTCTGCCTCCTCTGCTTTTATCAACCTTTGGTATCTTCCAGCGCCCCGGTCAGGGTGCTGGCGGCTTCGGCGTCGGTTTCCCCGTGTTCCATATGGTCGATATGGGCGAGGCGGCTGAGGTAGCGGAGGACTTCGATCAGCTTTTTCCGGTCGTTCCAGAAGGTGGACACCCCGGTTTTCAGGTAGTTTATGCCCTGTTGGGCGCGGATTCCTGTTTGATGCTCTCGTGGATGGCAAACAGGGCGTGGCGCACAATGGAGGCATCGAAACCGTGTTCTTTACCGTGAAAATCCCGGAACTCAAGATGCAAGCAACCGCCCTGTACAGAACAAAAAACTTTCGTATTAATAAAAAACTCAGGCTTATTTCTGTGCCTGCTGTGCCTGAGCCAGGTAGCCGTAATCGACCAGTTTGTTCAACCAACGTGCCGCATCCTTCCTGACCATCAAACCCTCGTAATCAGAGTTAGGATCAATGGTAGTTCATTTTCGTAATCCTCCCAGTGGAGCCCATGGCATGACTGGCGAAGAAGAGATAACCGATGTTGCAGCATCTCGATCGCAGGGCAGAATTCTAGCGGGAATGGTCAGTAGCTGACATACTTCCATAGGGCGGCCTCTCGCAGATGATTCTTTTGTCACATGAAAATCATAGCTGCGTTTGGTCGCCTCTCCTGTTTGGGTATTTTGGCTCCGGGACGTAAATCCTATGCTCCGGGGTCTGTAGTTGTGCTCAGTATGAGACTTTCACCCAAACAATAATCATCCTCCACCAATTGGCTCACCGCATAGTAACAAACTCCTCAGCGGAGGTTGGGTGAATGGCAACGGTGTCATCAAACTGAGCCTTGGTAGCTCCCATCTTTAAAGCAACAGCAAAACCCTGGAGCATTTCATCCGCACCGTGACCAATCGCATGGATACCGACGATTTTTTCCTCTGCACCGACAGTTATCAGCTTCATTCGTGATGGCTGGCGATGACTGGTCAATGCGCTGTACATGGCCGTAAACTGGCTGGTATACACTTTGACATTATCATCACCGTAAGCTTCACGGGCAGCCAGTTCCGTTAAACCCACTGTACCGATCGGAGGGTGGCTGAAGACAACCGTGGCCACATTGTCGTAGTTCAAATGCTCATCCGGTTTATTATTGAACAGGCGCTCTGACAGGCGGCGACCCGCAGCAACAGCAACCGGTGTCAATTCAACCTTGCCGATGTTGTCACCCACGGCATAAATGCCAGCAACATTGGTATTCTGGTATTTATCAACCGGAATGTAACCCCGGGCGTCCACCGTAACACCTGCTGCATCAAGATTAATACCCGCAGTATGTGGCTTACGGCCTACAGCCCAGATCACCGTATCAACATTTAATAAGTTACCGTTTTCCAAATGAACGGTCAGACTTCCATCGTCTTCTTTTACAACTTCTTTTGGTACTGAATGGGTATGAAGCTGAGGACCTTCGGACGCCATTACTTCTACCAGCGTATCAGACAGCATCGCTTCAAAATTACGCAATGGCTTGTGTTTACGAACCAGCAAATGCGTTTCACTGCCCAGGGCGTGTAGCACACCGGCCAGTTCAACAGCTATGTAACCCGCACCCAATACAGCCACCCGGCCAGGGCGCTCAGTCAACTCAAAGAACCCATCCGAGTCGATACCGTATTCGGCTCCGGGAACGTCTGGAATCAGGGGCTCACCACCGGTTGCAATGGTGATATGGTCCGCTGTGTAATGCTCACCATTCACCTCTACTGTTCTGGCATCAACAAATCGTCCATAGCCGTTTATTACGGTAATTTTATTATTGCCAAGAACCCGTTCATAAGAAGCATGTATACGACTGATGTAAGCCTCCCGACTATCGACGAGCTTGCTCCAGCTAAATGACTGCAACTGCTGGTCAATGCTGATATCAAAGCCGTAGTCAGGCCCATAACGACAGGCATCAGCAATTTGCCCGGCAAACCACATGGCTTTCTTGGGAACACACCCTACGTTTACGCAGGTTCCTCCCAGATGCTTAGCCTCTACCAGCGCCACTTTTTTCCCGTACATAGCTGCACGATTTGCTGAAGCGATACCACCGCTTCCGCCGCCGATTACCAGATAATCAAAGTGGTTTGATGCCGTCATTTTATTGTCCTGATCATTGCAGAGCCGACATAAGCCTGCCCCGTGAAAGTCTCTGAGTACTATAAGGTCAAACTGCCCGATTTAAAGTATTAATGTGCATTTGATACCTAACCAAATGAAATCATATTTGTTACATCTATTCCGAAGGTTACATCCAGAGGGTAAACGCAGTAACAGGAAAACTGCACCAGACATCTGGCTATAAAATATGAATGACCTGCTTACTCCTTATTTACCAAGGCCTGTAGAGACATTTATAAAAGCTGGCACACCGCTTGTATTATGTCAGGCGAGAACAAAAATCGTCAGAACATAACAACAATAACAACGACGACTCCCAGCCTACAAAAATAATAATATATGGCCGGGCCACTCAAGCAGACAGGTTTGCACGGTACTTTAAGGTAGCCGACAAACAGGGATAAGAAAGCCGAGAAGACTGACTGAGTCTGGTAACAGGCGACAAAAGGCAGCGCGGGCATTCGACAGGGAAGAAATAAAGAGCTTCTGCGTATCTGTAAACCTGTTTGTTTGTTTATTTTTTCATTCTATAAACTTCTCCCCCCCTTTCTTATTTAACTCTCTTCTTTACTCCCCGGAATCCAGCCTGTGACAACTTGAAGCAGGTCGATATGTCGAGTTAGTGCTATGTTGTGAATTTTGGGTATCTACTCACAAACCATTGGTATCTCAAATTATGACCAACGATGAACAAATCGAAGCTGCCAGAGCCTATATTGCTCTGTCCAATGCGCACAGGCTGGACTGGATATCTCAAATGTTTGATGAAAGTGCCAGCTACTACTCTGCCTTTCTTGGTGACTTCCAGGGAAAGGCCGCCATTCTTGATATGATGACTGCTTTTTTTTCAGAAATCCCTGATGTGAACTGGCATGTTAACAGCTACCGCAGCCTGAATGGCTGTTGTGTAGAACTTGAGTTTGTCAGAACAGGTACTGATATTGCGTCGGATGAATCTGTGAATGTACCAGGTGTAGAAAGGATTTTTTTCTCCAAAGAAGGTCTGATCAGTCGTATAGAAGTGCATAAACCCTGAACCATGTTCGTCTGTTACCCGGGTTACACTCTTCACAACCCAGTACTCAACAAGTAACAGTTTACCCTTTTTCCATGGCATGGCCTGAACGGTACAGGAAAAATCATCTCCTTAAATATCAACCAGTTAAGCAACGACAGAAGTTATTGGCACACCCTTTGTATATAACCAGTCGCAAACAAAAAAATGCCAAATAATAACAACTACATGGCAAATCCTGACCACCAATAACAAAAACAACAGGTCGGTGATTAAAGCAGATAAGTTTGCATGATACTGAAGGACATCAACTGGCAAAGTGCTGGAATGTAAACAAGATTGCCGCAGCTTTTTTAAAGACTGCACCATCAGGAAGGCAACGGGACATACCAGACATCTGTCAGTCAATAACAACAATAAAGATGCCTGGTAGTTTGTAAACTTATCTGCTTATCCTTTTCTACGCTGTAACGTAAATCTGGGTACTACTTTCAAGAATCAGACAGATAAACTCTGCAATATTCAGGGCTCCAGCGCTTGCTTCTGACTCTGGCTTCCAGTGTAGTTTGTTCACATTTAGGTGCCAGCCCCTCTTCCTGCGCCTTTCTGGCTACGGCAATCGCTATATCACAGGTCACCTGATGAATACGGTTCAATTCAGGCAGAAGAGCGGCGTCCGGATTCATAACCGCTGGCGAGGCCATGGCCAGTGTTTCCACCGCTGCATCCAGCATACCATCAGATACTCTTTCAGCATCGCTGGCCAAGACACCAAGACCCAGCCCCGGGAAGATATAGATATTGTTACATTGGGCGACAGGGTAACGGTTACCATTGTACTCAACCGGATCAAATGGGCTACCAGTAGCAATCAACGCCCGACCTTCACTCCACTGAATAATATCTTCTGGCGTGGCTTCAACCTGGCTGATGGGGTTGGACAGTGGGAAGACAATGGGGCGCTCATGGTTCTCAGCCATTTTTTCAATGACTTCCCGGGTGAACAGGCCTGGCTGACCTGATACTCCAATGATAGCGTCTGGTCTGGCGTAGGTGACAACGTCTAACAATCCGGGATTCTCATCACACCCCCATTGACGGAGCTCTTCACAACTTTGTACCAGGCGCTGCTGGAACGGCCGCAGGTCTGCCATCTGATCATTCAGCACGCCATGGCGGTCAACCATGAAGATTCGCTGACGGGCTTCTTCTTCACTGAGTCCCCGGCCAACCATCAAGCGGATCAGCTGCTCGGCAATACCGCAACCGGCTGAGCCGGCACCAAGGAAGGCAATTGTCATCTCCTCAATGGACTTGCCTGCGGCTTTGGCCGCAGCCAGCAGTGATGCGGCAGTAACACCGGCTGTGCCCTGAATATCATCATTGAAAGAACAGAGTTCATCCCGGTATTTTTCCAGCAGTGGTGTTGCATGGTCGATTGCAAAGTCTTCAAATTGTAACAGTGCTTTCGGCCAGCGACGTTTCAGTGCACGAATAAAGTCGTCCACGAACGCATAGTATTCATCATCTGCAATTCGCTCATGACGCCAGCCCAGGTAATTCGGGTCATTCAGTAACTGTCGGTTATTGGTGCCGCAATCCAGGACGATAGGCAGTGTTTTGTTCGGTGCGATGCCACCCACCGCACTGTAGAGAGACAGCTTGCCAATGCAGATCCCCATACCGCCAATACCCTGGTCGCCCAGGCCCAGAATACGCTCACCATCCGTGACAACAATCACTTCAATATTGCGCTTGAAGTTGGCCAACATGGCTGAGATATGTTCACGCTGGGGATAGGAAATGTAGATGCCTCTTGGTCGACGGTAGAGGTCGCTGAAGCGCTGACAGGCCTGCCCTACAACCGGCGTGTAGATGATAGGCAGCATTTCCTGAAGATAACGTTGCAGGAGAGCATAAAACAGTGTTTCGTTGGTATCCTGCAATGCGCGCAGATAGATGTGCTTCAGTATCGGCGTAGGCTTGACGGAGAAAGACTTATAAGCTCGACGACATTGTTCCTCCATCGACTCTACCCTTGGCGGCAGAAGACCATGAAGGTCCAGCTCACTCCGCTCCTCCATAGAAAAAGCGGTCCCTTTGTTCAACAGGGAGTTTTCCAGCAACAAACGGCCTGTGAGGCCAGTATGGATGCTTTGGTCGTGTTCGCTCATTGTTTTCCTACGTTTTTTCGGCCGATGTGTCAGCCGTTTTTTCAACAAAAGTGTAACCGCAACTGCTGATATAACAGGCAGTGTCAGCAGGTGCACAAAGGATAATCCTTAGTGCAGGAGCAGAACAAACGGAATAACCGAAATAATCAAACATGTATATCGTCGGCAGCAACTGTCTGAAAAACAGACTGTCTCAAAGATTTGGTGGATTTTGCCCTGAGGCTAAGAACTGGTATTTGTTACCTTGCAGGAGCATTGTCACATTTTGTGGTAGCCAGGTAACAAATCACAACCGACGAACTGTGCATTATTTAATCATAAAAAAACACGTCATCATTCGGAAACCACGTACAGCAAGGCATCAGGGAATTGTCTCTATTTTTGGCACAGCAGTTGTATTAGTGAAAGCAACAAGAACAAAACACCCACCATAAAAACAATAACAGGGTTTGGTGCCGACTCATCAGAGCGTTTTATAACAAGAACAATAAAGAGTCGGCAGTAACAAGCAGATGGGTTTACAAGGTGCTTTTTTGCGGACACAGCACCAACAGGGATACCAGAGCGCTTAGAAGATCAGCTAAATCCGGAGTAATATCGGAAAGGCGGCCAGGCAAAACTGGGAATATGGAAGTTAAATAAAGCTATTTTCCACACAGCTTGCAAACCCATCTGTTTGTTTTCCTTTTAGGCCTTGGAGCGTCTAAGCTGCGACAGTAGCATCCCGGTCATCATCAGGCCGCACCCTAAAAAACCTCTCAGTCCAAGCTGCTCGTCCAGCAATAACCAGCCTCCCAGTACCGCAAAAACAGCTTCCAGACTCATAATGATAGCCGCATGAGAAGAAGCTGCATCTCTCTGGGCAATGATTTGCATCGTAAAGGCGACACCGGTAGAAAGAACGCCGGCAAACAGCAGAGGCCCTGCACTTTTTAGAATGGCATCAAGGCTGATAGGTTCAAGATAAAGAGCAACCATCATGCTGCATAAAGCGGTCATAAAAAACTGTATTAATGACAGCCTCAGCGGATGAACATGCCGGGAAAGCCAGCCAATAAGCAGTATTTGAACGGCATACATAAGGGCAGAGCCTAACGTCAGCACGTCACCTTTATTGAAGTTCAGGCCATCCTGTACGGTCAGGAAATACAGGCCCGCCAGCGCAATGGCTCCACCCAGCCAGGTTGCAGGGCGGGTACTATGCCCAAACCAGATCCCCAGTATTGGTACCAGAATGATATAGAAACCGGTGATAAAGCCAGAGTTACCCGCTGTGGTATACAACAGACCAACCTGTTGAAAGGATGAAGCAAGAAAAAGTACGACACCGGTCAATGGCCCCCATTTCAGCAGCAATTGACTGTCGTATTGCTTTTTATGGCCGGAGACTTTCTTTCTGGAGATGTTTTCCAATAGAAAATAAACCGGTAATAACGAAATAAAGCCCAGAGCAAAACGGCAGGCATTAAACAGAAATGGTCCAAGATGCTCCATGCCTTTGATCTGGGCAACAAAGGCAAATCCCCATATGGCAGACACCCCCAGTAGTAGAATATCTGCTCGAAGCGCTTTGGTTTTCACAGTGCACAACCCGGCTTGTTGTGGCCATCCTTTTGTCAGGCTGGCCCGATTATTATTGGTGAAGGCTTATACCGCTATCAGCGGCTTATCATTGTCGCCTGATTTTTTGCTCAGATCATTTTGCCACCAGCAGCAAAGCTCGAAAAGCGTTTATCGACTGATGGTGCAAACCCGGGAAAATAGACTAAGCCTTCATGGCACAATACCATTACCAATAATTACTTTCTTAAGGTTCGGACAAGCCTATGGTCGATATGCATCAAACCTGTTGTTCTCTGCTGCCTGAGCTGTCTGAACAGGACATGGGGCGACTGGCAAAAATTTTCCGGCTGCTGGGAGACACCAAAAGACTGCAGCTGGTCATTGCCTGTCTGGAAGAGCCACAGCCTGTATGCTGTCTATCGGAAATTTCGGGCATGTCGCAACCTTTAACCAGCCATCATCTGCGCAGTTTGCGGGAAGCCCGAATCCTGCGATCAACCCGCAAAGGAAAGCAGGTACTCTATGAGTTGGATGACCACCATATCCGTCATGTCATTCTTGATATGGCTAATCATGTTAAGGAGCGTCAGTAAGATAGTACGGGTTATTGCTTGAGTTTATTTTCCTGGATGCTGAAAGCTGCTTCAATATGAGGTCTAAGGATGGATCTGTTTTTATGTTGAGTCATAGACAAGGCAATATCCACTTTGGAAAACTCATTGAGCTTGTTTTTCTGTTTTTGCATCTCTTTGATGTGGCCGAATGCATTTTCAAGGTGAACTCTTGCCCCATGGGTAGTTGCACCCTCAGCAGGAGTCGTATCCACGCAATAAGCGCCATTAAAATCGTATGCCTCCATTCTTTCACCACTGGCATGGTTTATAGAGTTGAAGGCAGCTGATACCGAGGCACCAGCGGCAGTGGCATGGTTTTTTTCAGACTTGCCGTTTTGTACACCATGAGAACTGAAAGATTCTTCTATCAATTCGCCAATCGAATTTAAGTACATCATTTCGTCAATTCTGGCCTGAAATTCATCCGGTGTGGCAATGTCTGAACTATGCTCTATCTTTCGCTCCGCCAGTGAGGTTGATGGTTTAGTGTTCTCCCCCGAGGCTTCTGGTATCTGCTTGATGGCCTCAGTGGAAGTCACCTGTTTATTGTCAGCGGTTTTACCCGGAGAATCAGACACAATGTCATTATCTGGAATAGTCAATTGTGATGAAGGACCTGTGGGGTTAATGCTCATTATTCTTTCTCCTGATAACCATTCTGCCTGATTCAAAAATCCATTATTTCTGGTATTCAGCTTAGCAGTGGATTTCTCCACAGAGTGGTTACTGCGCTACGCTCCGTGAATCAAACACGGGTTTATGCTCTGGTCCATAATAAGGAAGGATTAATCGAACAGACGCTTAATAATTACACAATGCACTTAACAATATTCATTTTCATGGCTTGACTCACCATAAATATAAAATTATTTTTATATAAACTTATTTTTATATTAATACGAGTGAAGTCATGTCATCCTGCTCAGCAACCCACAGTGACAGCCCACAGAGTGACACAATGAAAAGTAGCTGTGCTGCATCTTCATGCTGCGGCAATAACACTCAATCAGAAGCTTCTACAATAGAAAGTCAGACTTCTTCGGTATCCGATAGTATGCAGCTAAGCTGGATCATCACCGGCATGGACTGCCCGGGCTGTGCCGCCAAAATTGAGAATGCCGTAAAGGGGCTGAACGGTGTTACTCAGGCTCGGGTCACCTTTGCAACGGAGCGCCTGCTGGTAGAGGTCGAAAATCGAGCAGGCATCAGTGATGACATCTTTAAGACTCTCAAAGAACTGGGCTTTTCGGTTAAGGACGACGCCGTTTCAGAAACGGCAGCTGACAGTGTCCTGAAAAAATACTGGCGCATTATATCACTGGCCTTATTTATGCTGGTCGCGGTGTTGATTCAGGGCACCTTTCCCGTTGCTGGCAACGTGTTTTTTTACCTGGCGACACTCTGGGGGCTCTACCCTGTTGCGACCAAAGCATGGCAATTAGCCAGGAGTGGCTCTCCCTTTTCCATCGAAACCCTGATGAGCATCGCGGCCATTGGTGCCCTGTTTCTGGGTGAAACCGTTGAAGCCGCCATGGTGCTTCTGCTATTCATGATTGGTGAGCATCTGGAGGCGTTTGCGGCAGGGCGGGCTCGACAGGGTGTCCAGAAGCTGATGGCACTGACGCCAGAAACGGCTTACCGTATTGACCGCGATGGACATAAAACAGAGGTTTCTGCCCATACGCTGACACCGGGAGACATCATCGAAATATTACCGGGCAGTCGCCTGCCCGTTGATGGTGAACTCTTAACGCCTGACGTTAGCTTTGATGAAAGCGCACTGACCGGCGAATCCGTCCCTGTTGAACATAACCCCGGTGAGAGTGTAATGGCTGGCTCGCTATCTGTGGATCGGGTTGCCCGACTCAGGGTGATTTCAAAGCCCGGAGAGAGTGCGGTTGACCGTATCATCCGTCTGATCGAAGAAGCAGAAGAGCGAAAAGCGCCCGTTGAACGTTTTATTGATGCATTTAGCCGCTGGTATACACCATTAATGATGTTTCTGGCGGCACTGGTGGCTGTTGTTCCTCCGCTGGTGTTTGCCGGGCTCTGGGTAGAATGGATCTACAAGGCACTGGCACTGTTACTGATCGCCTGCCCATGTGCACTGGTGATTTCAACACCTGCTGCTGTTACCTCGGCCCTGGCCAGAGCGTCTCGCAACGGTGCACTGGTCAAGGGTGGTGCTGCCCTTGAGCTGTTGGGTTCGGTCACAACGGTCGCTTTTGATAAAACCGGCACACTGACTGAAGGAAAGCCTGCAGTTACTCACATAGCATCCTTTGACCGCTCAACACTCAACCAAGAACAGGAAATCCTGCGACTGGCTGCATCCGTCGAGTCAGGTTCAACACATCCACTGGCCAAAGCCATCGTCGCCAAAGCTGAGGAGATGAATATCAGGATCCCTGCCGCCGGGAACATTGTGGCCAAAGCCGGACTGGGTGTGCAAGGTCAGGTTGAAGGTAAAGCCGTGGTCGTTGGCTCACCACGACACTTACAGGACAGTATTGATCTGATTACAGGCGCTCAACAAAAACTTGAACAGCTTGAAGAGCAGGGTAATACCATTGCGGTGGTGACGGTTGAAGGGCATTTGGTGGGCTTTATTGCCCTGCGGGATGAGCCAAAAGCCGAGGCTCCGAATGCCATCGCAGCCCTTAAGGCCATGGGTATCAACAGTATCATGCTCACTGGTGACAACCCACGGGCTGCGAAAGCCGTCGCCAGCCAATTGGGAATGGCCTATCGCGCGGATCTCCTGCCCGGAGATAAGTCTGCTGAAATAGAGTCGCTACGAAAACAAGGCCGGGTTGCCATGATCGGTGACGGTATCAATGACGCCCCTGCACTGAAGACGGCAGATATCGGCATTGCCATGGGATCGGGTGCCGACGTCGCTCTTGAAACCGCAGACTGTGCGCTGACCCATAACCGTGTGGTAGAACTTGCTGACCTTATTGGTCTTTCCCGCGCCACCATGTCCGTTATCCGCCAGAACATTTTCCTGGCCGTGGGCAGTAAAGCCGTGTTCCTGGTCACTACCCTGCTGGGCATGACCGGACTCTGGGTTGCTGTCCTTGCCGACACCGGTGCCACAGCCCTGGTCACCGCCAATGCTCTCAGGCTATTGCGAAATAAAAAGAGGGCCTAAACCTTTAACCTATCCGGGCGACTCAGAATAAAATGAGTTTGTCCGGAGATTTCCACCTGTGCCACAGAAACAACGCCCATCATCGAAGTCTTCAGAACAGAAGTCTTCACCAAAAAAGAAGGTTTCAACAACGTCGGGTAACCACAACATTCTGGATACCGATGGGCTCAAAACCTCTGGCTTAAGAGCCAATAACAGCATTCTGGTGAATAAAGAGGTTGGCAAATATCAGGTCCAACAGACATCAGGGCTGGCTTCTCAATTTGAGCAGGAAAAAGAGAAGGCTGCGCGGCAACGGGCATTGCTGGAAAGTCTGCACCCCGGATGGACCGCCCCGGAGCAATCCGACTTTACCGGGCTATCTCTCAATCATCGGGATCTGGAGCGCATGCGCTTTAAAAACAGCCTGATGCAGCGCTGTAAATTCCGGTCCGGCAAACTGCGTGGCGTTTATTGGAAAAACTGTGACCTGCGTGGTGCCGATTTTCGCCATACCGATCTGCGGGACTGCATTCTGGATGGCTGTAATTTGAATGGGGCCGACCTTCGTCACGCCAACCTGGCCAATGCCAGAGTCATTGATTCCGACCTCTCAGCAGCAAATTTTGATCATGCCGTGCTGGATAAGGCGGTGATTGAAAACTGTGATATGACCGCACAAACCTTCCACAACAGCTCCTGCCGGGAAATACGTTTATACAACAGTCATATCATCCACGGATTCTTTGATAATACTGATTTCTCACAGGCAGAGATTCAGGATATGGAGTTTCGTCACTGTACCCTGACCAAAACCTCATTCAACAATGCGGCGATCCAAAACGCATCCTTCAAAGGGTGTGAAAGTTTTGATGAAGGCCCCTCTTTTTCCGGGGCAACAATGAGTGAAGTAACCATGGCTGACTGTGAACTACGGTCTGTCAGTCTGGCCAATACTGAAATATCTCAGTGTGTCTGGGAACGTGTCAGCTTAACCAGCGCCCAATTGGATAATGCGGTATTCAACAAGGTCAGCTTCAATGAAGGCGTTTTCACCGACTGCTTCAGTGTGGAAAAAGCACCCACCTTTACCCATTGCCACCTGAATCATTTATTGATCGAACATACCGACCTCACCGATGCACACTTCAGCCAGAGTTGTTTTATCGGAAGCATTATCAAAGACTCAGATATTGATCAGTGGCAACTGCACAATACCCGAATCGCACCGGATACAATGATTGAGTAAGGCTGGCCGCTTCAGTGGCTATGATCACACCGGAAAACCAGCCTCATCCTGTTTATCTTTCTGTCAACGCATTCTGTTTGGCCCTGAGAATCGGCTTAAGCAGATAGGCCATCAGCGTCTTATCTCCGGTAATAATGTCCACATTGGTTCTCATACCGGGAATAATCATAAGCGGTTTATCTTCTGAGCCGACGAAGTTATTTTTGGTCCGGATTCGGACAATATAAAAGCTCTCGCCTTTCTCATCCTTGATGGTATCAGCACTGATATGCTCAACCTCGCCTTCAAGCCCACCATAAATCGCAAAGTCATAGGCCGTCAGCTTAACCACAGCTTTCATCCCCAGGCGCAGAAAACCAATGTCTTTGGGCTGAATTTGCGCCTCAATCATCAGGTTATCTTCCAGTGGCACAATCTCCAGCAGACTCATGCCGGGCTGAACGACCCCACCCAGCGTAGTGACATGGATTTTCTTAACAATGCCATCCATGGGTGATTTAATCAGAGTCCGGTCTACCTGGTCTTCAAGGGCATGATTAGACTCACCTAACTGATCCAGATGGACTTCAGTTTCCTTGAGTTCCTGAACAATATCAGCACGATATTCCTGAACAACCTCTTCTTTACGGGACAGTGCCTCCTGATGGGCCGCCTGTAACTTTGGAATACTCAGCTCAGTTCTTCGCATTTGTGACTCAAGGTCATTCACCCGCTGTCTTAACTGAATCAACTCAACCCTGGAGACAACACCCTGCTCTGCCAGAGGAACAGTCAACTCAAGTTCATCCTGTCCCAGTTCAAAGCTGGTGGTCAAAAATATCAGCTGATCTTCTGTGGTGGCTAACTCATGCTCAGCCTGGACAGCCTGCTCCCGGGCGACATTGAGTTCTGCGATGAAGCGGTCGGCACGCTGATAAAAAATTTCCCGCTCTCGCTCCATATAAGCCGGATAGTCGTCCAACTCAGCCGGGAAGTTCAATGCTTCACCAGACAACTCGGCTCTCAGTCTGGCCGCTTTGGCAAGCTCACTGTAATACTCAATGGCACTTTCCCGAAAGCTGGAAGAGAAACGGGTATCATCCAGCTGCATCAACGGTTGCCCGGAGTGCACCTGTTGACCTTCTGCAACAAAAATCTGCTCCAGAATCCCACCTTCCAGATTTTGCACCACCTGCAACCGCGACGATGGAATGACGATCCCCAGGCCCCTGGTAATTTCATCCAGCCGGGCAACACTGGCCCAGACGATGGAGGAGAACAGCGCCAGCAGCATAGTGTATATCAGTAAACGGCCACCTTTTGGCGTTCTTATCAGCATGGCGACATTAGTATCAGAGATATATTCCATATCATCTGGTAGCACTGTGTCTTCTATCTTTTCTAAAGAGTTCTCTGAAGAGTTTTCTGAAGAAGCCTCTGAAGAAGTCTCTGAGAAGTTCTCCGGAGAATCCTCTCCTTTGCCCTCCTCAGAAGTACTCTGCTCTTGGCCATCAGCAACATTAAATGCCTGTTCTGACTCAGCCGACTCTGAAGAGTTCTCTGAAGAGGTCTCTGAAGAAGCCTCTAAAGAGTTCTCCAGAGAATCCTCCCTTTTGCCATCCTCAGAAGCATTCTGCTCCTCGCCATCAGCAACACTAAATGCCAGGCTTGGCATCAACTGTTCTGACTCAACCGACTTGGTAATGTGGCCTTCTGACGGTTCAGTCTGATTCACAGGAGCCTCTGTCGAGCCCTTTACGTCCTTATCATCGCTGCTACTCATTCCAGCCTATCCTATTTTGAGTTTGCCCTGCCTTAACGCCGCATGTACCTGATCCTTGGGTCCATCCGCAACAATACGTCCACTGTCCATTACAATCAGTCGATCCACCAGATCCAGCATTGAGGCCTTATGGGTAACCAATATCAACGTCTTGCCGTTGCACCTGGTCTTCAGCTGCTCCTTCATTCGCAGCTCTGTGGTGTTGTCCATAGAACTGGATGGCTCATCCATCACCAGAATCGGTGGATTCATCAGCAGGGCGCGGGCCAGGGCAATACTTTGTCGCTGCCCTCCGGACAGGTTTTGCCCGCGCTCACCCACAATCATATCCAGCCCGTTAGGGTGCTTATTGGCAAACTCCGTTACTCCGGCAATCTCAGCAGCCTCAAGTAATTGGCTGTCGTCAACATGGTTTGCCCCCAGGGTGATATTGTCTTTAATGGAGCCGTAAAACAGTGTGATATCCTGGCTAACGCAGCCAATACTGGAGCGCAGGTCAGTGGGATTGATCTGTCGTAAATCAACACCGTCAACCCGAACCGCGCCTTCTCCCGGTTCATAAAGTCCCAGTATCAGCTTTTCGATGGTCGTCTTGCCCGAACCAATCCGCCCGATAATCCCAACCTTTTCACCGGCGTTAATTCTCAGGCTGACATCTCTTAAGGCCTGAATTTCCTGCTCCGGATAGGAAAAGTTAACCCCATCAAATTCAATACTGCCTTTCAGGTCCGGACGATTAACGTAATCCCTGTCTTCAGGACGTTCGGTTGGCATGTCCATGATCTGATTCAGGCCATCCAGAGCCGATTTGGCCTGGTTATAGCGGGTTGCCAGCCCGGCAATCTGAGCCATGGGTGCCAGACAGCGGCCTGAAAGCATGACCGAGGCAATCAGCCCCCCCATACTCAACTCGCCTTCAGCAATCAGATAAACCCCAAGAATAACCATACTTATATTGGCCATTTGTTGAACATAGGCACTGAAGCTGGTGGCAGAAGAAGTGAGCAGTTTGGTTTTAATGCTCCAGGTGGCAATATGGCTAACGGCTTTTTCCCAACGGTACTGAATATCACTCTCGGCCTGGGCAATTTTCAGGGCTTCCATTCCTGAGAGGCTTTCAATCAATGTGGCATTTTTCTGCTGACTGGAACGGAGTGTTTTTTCAACGGAATTTTTGAGAGGCTCCTGAATAAGGAAACTGTAGAGGCCAATGATGAGCATGGCGACCAAAGGTACGACGGCCGTCGGCCCACCGAGCATAAATATCACGAAAAGAATGATACAGGTGAACGGCAGGTCAACCAGCGCAGTGACCGTTGAAGAGGTAATAAACTCCCGAATACTTTCGAAATCCTGAAGGTTTTTCGCAAAGGAACCAACAGAAGCGGGCTTAGCCGTCATGCTCAACCCCAGAACCTGCTCCATGATGGCAGAAGAGAGCAAGATATCGGACTTTTTACCGGCCAGATCAATAAAATAGCTGCGCACCATTTTCAGAATAAAATCAAAACTGAAAACAATAAACGCACCAATGGCCAAAACCCAGAGTGTATCAAACGCCTGGTTGGGAACCACCCGGTCATAAACATTCATCACAAACAGCGGGCTGGCAACCACAAAGACGTTGATCAACAGTGATGCCAGTAAAACATCACGGTAAATTCTCCATGAACCGAGAATAGTTCCCCAGAACCAGTGTCTGGATTTAACCGTTAATTTCTGTGGGGTCCGACGATCATAACGATGCTTTTCACGGACATAGATAACATAGCCACTGTAAAATTCATTTAATTCTTCAATACTGATTGTTGTCGTGCCCTCACCGGTTTCCGGCATAATAATCCGGGCAGTGCCTTTTGCATGGTCAATATCCGACAAAATGCAGGCTTTGCGTTTATTCAGTAACAACACGGCAGGAACAACCAGTGACGATATTTCGGCAATCTCTCGCTTATGAACTTTACAGGCCAGCCCCGCTCTTTCGGACGATCGAATAAATACTTCTGCTGTAAATTTGCCTTTCTCAAGGGGCATTCCAGCTTTTAAAGATTCCCGTGAATACGGATTGCCATAATGGCGGGTTAACAAGGCGAGGCATTCAAGAAGGTCATCGCTGCTGACGGGTTGTTCATCAGGGATATCCCAGCCGTCATGAAGGGTACTGGAGTAATTCATAGCTACCTGCTGATTGTTTCATCCGTGTTTTCTTACAATAGATTGATTCAGAAACAAACAGCATGATTGCCTGAAAGGTATTAATAACTAAAGATTAGCGCAAAATACCAAACAGCTAATTGAAAAATAAAAAATTGAAAACCAAATTTTTAAATAGTGTTCATATCAGAAATAAAAACCGGGGAATTAAATTCCCCTAAACCATTTTGATTAAATAAAAGACATTACTGCTTCAATCATCCAGCTGCTTATCAAACACCTCTTCCTGCATCCGTTTAAGACCAATGTGTCTGACATCCTTGCCTTTTACCAGATAAATAACATACTCGGCAATATTTCTGGCATGATCACCAATACGTTCCAGAGAGCGTAATACCCACATAATATTCAAAACACGGGTAATGGAGCGGGGATCTTCCATCATATAAGTGACCAGTTCCCGGGTGGCACTTTTATACTCCCGATCAACCGCTTTATCCTCTTTGGCCACCGCAAGGGCCTGCTCTGCATCAAACCGGGCAAAGGCATTCAGCGCATCCTGAGTCATCTGGCGGACATGGCTGCCAATATGACGGGTTTCAATATAGCCTTTGGGTGCTTCCCCCTGTTCTGACAATTTTATGGCAAATCGCGCAATTTTGGCCGCTTCATCACCAATGCGCTCCAGGTCCGTCGCCACTTTGGTGCATGCCAGAACCAGACGTAAGTCGCTGGCTGCAGGCTGGCGGCGGGCCAGAATTCTGGAACACTCCTGATCAATGGACGTTTCCATAAAATTGATGTCGGTGTCTTTTTCACAAACAACGATGGCCAGGTCACTGTCGGCATTGATCAGCGACTCAATGGCATCACTGACCTGCTTCTCGACCATGCCGCCCATGGACAACAGGTTATTGCGAAGCTCTTCCAGTTCATGGTTGAACTGCTGAGAAATATGGTGGGTCAGCAAATCGCTTTGGTTAGGCATGGGTAATCCTTGGAGGCGGCCAGAAGCTGTTGAGATTCAGGAAAGAACTTCAGCCATAACGGCCAGTAATGTAGTCTTCAGTCTGTTTCTTGCGGGGGTTGGTGAACAGTCTGTCGGTGTCGCCATACTCAATCATCCGCCCCATATACAGAAATGCAGTGTAATCCGACACCCGTGCCGCCTGCTGCATGTTATGGGTGACAATCACAATGGTAAATCTGGACTTCAACTCATTGATCAACTCTTCAATCTTCAATGTGGAGATGGGGTCGAGTGCAGATGCCGGCTCATCCAGAAGCAATACTTCGGGTTCCACCGCAATGGTCCGGGCAATAACCAGACGCTGCTGCTGCCCGCCGGACAGGCCCAGTGCGCTTTCATGGAGGCGATCCTTCACTTCATTCCAGAGCGCAGCCCCTTTCAGCGCCCACTCCACAACCTCATCCAGTACCCGCTTTTTATTGATGCCCTGAATTCTCAGGCCATAGGCAACATTTTCATAAATACTCTTTGGGAATGGGTTGGGCTTCTGGAACACCATCCCCACCCGACGACGAAGATCAGCCACATTGACGGATTTCTCGTAGATATTTTGCTGCACACCGGAAGTATCGGTGAGCCCTATCTGCCCATCCACACGACAGCCATCCACCAGATCATTCATCCGGTTCATACTGCGTAGCAGCGTGGATTTACCACAACCCGAAGGCCCGATAAACGCCGTTACTCGCTGTTGCGGTATCTTCATGGAGATATCAAACAGCGCCTGTTTTTCGCCATAGAACAGGTTCAGCCCAGACACCTCCATACTGGTCGGTTCAAGCTCAAGATTCAGTACAGAACGACCACGCCCGAGAGACTCAGGATTAACAGCCCCGGGAAGTGCGGAAGCCGGTTCAGCACGACCATCAGCGGTAACACTGGCGTACTTCTCAGGGCTGTCTTCAGGATACGTTATGGCGGTTTTCACAGTAAGAGCCTCTCTCAGAGTCTTGTTCAGGCTTTCATCCTTTTTTTCATCCCCTTCCGGCTTTCTATCGATGACGTTATAAAGCTCTTCCGCAGACATCGTGTTCAGTCCTCAAGGCTCTTGTATTTTTCCCGTAACCGGTTGCGAATCGCTACGGCGGACAGATTCAGCACAGCAATAACCATCACCAGCAGCAACGCAGTGGCATACACCAGCGGCCTGGCAGCTTCCACGTTCGGGCTCTGGAAGCCCACATCAAAAATATGAAAGCCCAGATGCATAAACTTCTGATCAAGATGCAAATAGGGGTAGTTGCCATCCAGCGGCAAGCTGGGAGCCAGCTTAACAACACCCACCAGCATCAGTGGTGCTACTTCCCCAGCCGCACGGGCAACCGCCAGAATCAAACCGGTCATCATGGCCGGGCTGGCCATGGGCAGCACCACCCGCCACAGCGTTTCTGCCTTGGTGGCACCAAGGGCCAGACTCCCTTCCCGAACGGAGCGGGGAATGCGGGACAACCCCTCTTCAGTAGCGACAATCACCACCGGCAGGGTCAGCAGAGCCAGGGTGATGGATGCCCACAGCAGCCCCGGAGTACCAAAGGTGGGGGATGGCAGGGCCTCGGCAAAAAACAGATTATCGATTTTTGCCCCGGCAAAGTAGATGAAAAAACCAAGACCAAAAACCCCGTAAACGATGGAGGGAACCCCCGCCAGGTTATTAACTGCCACCCGAATGGCCCGGGTCATCCAGCCCTGACTGGCGTACTCTCGCAGATAGACAGCAGCAATAACACCAAAAGGGGTCACCATAATGGACATCAGAATTACCATCATCACTGTGCCAAAGATGGCGGGGAATACGCCGCCTTCGGTATTGGCTTCCCTGGGGTCATCTAGGATGAACTCTCCGACCTTGTCAAAGTAGAAGCCGATTTTATCGGTCAGTGACAGGGTATTGGGCTGATAGGCACGAACCACCTTACTGATTGGCTGTTCCAGGGTTTGACCAGCAACGGTTCTGGCCACAAAGCTGTCGCGGTTGAACGCCCGGTAAAGATCACCCAGCTGGGTTTCCAGTTGCTGATATTCCTGATTCAGTCGTTTTCGCTCAGCCTGAATCTCTGCCTGACGGACAGGGTCCATATCACCGCTCAGTTCCAAACGACGCTCGGCCAGCCGCAACTGCTCAATTGCGGCGTTAATTGAGCCAATGTCGTGCTTTTCAATCTGATAGATTGCTTGATAAATCCCGAGAGCCCGATCCAAACGCTCATTGAAAACGGTCCAGGCCGATTCACCACTGGCAATGGTGGCACCATCTTCCTGAACGGACTCAAGGAAACCGTAGAAATTGCCCCATTCACGACGCTCAAGCACCATGATGTCTTCAGGGTACTGGCGGTTACTCAGCCACTCATCGACGATCCAGACAAAGTCAGCACCACTCAGGTCCCGATTGCCCTGCTTCAGCAGATCACGGGTATATAGCTCCTGGCCGTTGACCACTTCAAGGCCGGACGACTCCAAACGAGCCGCAGGAACCTCTTCACTGTCAGTAATCTCTCCGGCAACCATTCGGACAGCCTGCCCAGGAGGCTGGTAATCAGCCACCATAATCTGGCCCGGCCAGAAGTGCCCCAGCCCCCGCACAGCAATCAACCCCAGCAGCCCGATCACCAGAACCAGACTGATGGCAACCGCACCGGCATTCAGCCAGACCCAGGGAGCACCGCTGTTAATCCAAGCACCAACAGAGCGTTTTCCGGGGCTTTGAAGGGAATTATTCATGGTCATTTCCTATCCTCTTTCCCTTCTTAGAGCGAGCTGTATTTCTTGCGGAGTCGATGACGCACCATCTCCGCCGCCGTGTTCACCACAAAGGTAAACAGGAAAAGCACCAGGGCGGCCAGAAAGAGAATTCGGTAATGGCTGCTGCCCACTTCAGACTCTGGCATCTCAACCGCAATATTGGCCGCCAGCGTCCGCATGCCCTCAAAGATATTGGCATCCATAATGGGCGTATTCCCTGTGGCCATCAGCACGATCATGGTTTCACCCACGGCCCTTCCCATACCAATCATCAGCGCAGAGAAAATACCCGGACTGGCGGTCAGAAGAACTACCCGGGTCAGGGTCTGCCAGGGCGTTGCTCCCAACGCCAGGGAACCATAGGTCAGGTGCCTGGGTACGCTGAATATCGCGTCCTCTGCGATGGAAAATATGGTTGGAATAACGGCAAAACCCATGGCCAGTCCTACCACCAGGGCATTACGCTGGTCGTAGGGAATGCCCAGCTCGGTGGTCAGCCAGGTGCGCATATCACCGTCAAACAGCCAGAGTTCCAGACTGGAACTGAGTGACATGGCCAGGGCACCACTGAGTAACACCACGGGCACCAGCAATCCGGCCTGCATTCCGTCAGGAATCCGGTGACGTATAGTTGAAGGCAAGCCATCCCAGGCAAAAGCAAACATCAGGATGCCCGCTGGCACAAAGAGCAACAGGGCGAAAATACCCACCAACTGATTTTCAATCAGCGGGGCCAGCCACAGTCCCGCCAGGAAACCCAGAATGACCGTAGGCAGGGCCTCCATCAGCTCAATCACCGGCTTTACCTTTCTGCGCATGCCCGGAGCCATAAAGTAGGCGGTGTAAATAGCCGCACAAATGGCCAGCGGCGCTGCCAGCAACATGGCGTAAAACGCCGCCTTGAGCGTCCCGAACGACAGTGGCATCAGGCTCAGTTTGGGCTCGAAATCATTGTTTGATGCCGAGGACTGCCAAATGTAATCCGGCTGATTGTAAGACTCATACCAGACTTTACCCCACAGGGCAGACCAGGATATTTCCGGATGCTCATTGTCGATTTTCAGGAATTGAGTCTCACCCTGACTTGCCAGAATCAGATAATTGCCTCTTGGCGCTACGGCCATTTGATCAATTCGACCCACAGCCAAGGGCTCCACCAGCAAAGAACGGTTTGCCGTGGTGTAATACAGACCGACCTGACCCTTCACATCCGACGCCAGAAAGCCCTTGCGCCGATGCTCCGGAACAATCTTGTCGATGGGATCACTGCCGAGGCTGAAAGAACGAATATTGTGCAAATTCAGACGGCCATCTTCACGAACCATAAACCACTGGGCGATATTGCCTTCTGAGTCACCCACCAGCAGGGACACCCCACCCAACAGAAACGTCATCGCGGTAACGTCCACTCCCTTAGCGGTCAGGTTGAGCGTCTCATGGATATAGGGACGGTCAATATCGCTGATATTGATCACCGTCAGTTGATTGCTGCCGCTGAGGACATAAAGCCAAGTTTGTTCCGGATCAATCAGCAACTGGCGGATATCCAGGCCACCCTGCGCAGAAAGTCCACTGATAACCGGCAGGGCGACGGACTGCTGATCAACAGTGACGGATTCGGTTAAAAAATCCGCTTCCTTATGGACAACCTCCATCACCAGCCGGTTATTGCTGCTGGCGGCCATCAACAGCTTTTCCTCACCGTCACTGATGGCCAGTTGTGCAACCGGAGCCGAAAAGTCCTTGATGGCAAAGGGCTGCCGCTCATAGGGGTAGCTGACTTCCGGTGTGATCTTTCGACGGTCATCTGGCCAGGTAATCCTATAGCCCTGATCGAACAGTATGACCTCACCGTTTGTCAGACCGGCCGCCATCAGATTGGAACCAGCAGCATCCCTGACCACCCTGACCACCTCACTGCCCGCAGGTATTGGCAGCAACTCATTCTGTAGCCATTCACCGGTTTGGGTGGAGAAAAAACGCAGATTACCGGAAGCCTCTGCTTTCATGGCCACTTCTGCCTGCTCTTCAACGGCGAGAAATATCGGTGCTTTTTTCGTAGCAACTGGCTCATCAACGACAGTCACGGGCGATGGGTATGAAGCAACCTGGTTAATCTCAGCGCGGTTAAATAGCGGCAGGACCTCGTAGAGGAGGTAAAAGAAAATCAGAAGAATCGCCACAATCACGCCAAGACCACCGGAGGCAACCCCCCAACGGGCGAGACGGTCTTTCAAGAAGCGCAGAGAACGATATTTTTTTAGTGCCGGTGTATTGAAATCAATACCCGGGCTGTTATCCATCGAATTTTGATACATGGCGCAAGTCTGATTAAATCATGCCCGTAACTTACAGAATCAATATGACAGTAATGTGACACCGGGAAAAAATCATTGCCCGGGCCGACGGATCATTGTAATTTAGTGACGGCCATTGACTGATGTAAGCCTGAATTTCAATGCTTACAGGCCTGTAGCAAGTGCATCATGATCAGAGAAAATAACGATGTTACCCAGAAATCTGCTAACAATACCCGGTACTGACACTCAATCAGAACAGTGTAGCTCTGCCCTTTCCATGATCCCTTCCCTGCATGCCCACCGACACCATCATCACCATTGAAGTACTGATTCGACCCTGATCGAATACATTTACTTTTATCGCCTGAGCTTCTAGCCTCAATGTGTAATATATTAATTTACAACTAGAAAAAAGAGTTCAAGGCACAACCAATCAAGGAATGCGATAGCTCCTGACGAGCTCTGCACTGATCTGCTTTAGACTGATCTGTTATAGATCGTGCTTTGGATAATGCTGTGGATTGAAGTATCGCAAACCGCTTATAACTCAAAAGAACACAAACTGGATTATTATGAACGCTGTCATTTTGGCTGTTGCCATCATGCTGACCTTGAGTGTCTTGCGTGTAAACGTTGTACTTGCCCTTTTTTTAGGGGCTATTGGTGGAGGTCTTGCCGGTGGACTGGGGTTTGATGCCACACTGTCCGCTTTTGCCGAAGGATTGGGGGGTGGTGCCAGCATCGCCATAAGCTACGGTATGCTGGGTGCCTTTGCCATGGCTATATCCGCATCCGGGATTCCCCAGTGGCTGGCCGATCGAATTATTCAGAGGGTAGCACAGACCCACAAAACAGCTGGCCTCAGAATCTCGATCCTGGGAAGCATTCTGCTGATGGCCTTTGCCTCTCAGAATGTGGTCCCTGTGCATATCGCCTTTATTCCTATTCTGATCCCACCGCTTCTGGGTGTTTTCAGCTCCTTGCAGCTGGACCGCAGGGCGGTAGCAAGCACCCTGTCGTTTGGTCTGATCGCCACCTATATGCTGGTTCCCATTGGTTTCGGCAATATCTACCTGACCCAGATCCTGGCGGGCAATCTCAACGATAATGGCTTGAACATTGACCCTGACCTGATGCCATCGGCCATGGCTCTACCAGTACTCGGCATGTTTATTGGTCTGCTTGTGGCCGTGTTCTGGACTTACCGTAAACCCCGCCACTACCACATTGCAGAGAGCGCCCTGAAAACCGCTAAGGAACAGCAGCCATCCATGGAGCCAAAGGCCGTGCTGATTACCCTGGTATCCATTGCGGCAGCACTCGGCGTGCAACTGTTCACCGACTCCATGGCCATGGGTGCAGCCACAGGCTTTATGATGATGATTCTCGGCGGCATTGTGCACTGGCGGGAAGCGGATGATGTCTTTGCCCGGGGTGTAAGAATGATGGCTCTGTGTGGATTTATCATGATCTCTGCCTCTGGCTTTGCCGAAGTACTTCGGACAACCGGGGATATTCCTGCCCTGGTGGCCATGATTGAAGAGCTGGTTTATGGCAGCAAGGCACTGGCCGCATTTCTGATGCTGGCTGTTGGATTGATGATCACCATGGGCATTGGTTCTTCCTTCTCAACCATTCCCATTATTGCCACACTTTATGTCCCACTGGCACTGGCTCTTGGCTTTTCACCTCTGGCAACCGCAGCGCTTGTTGGTGCATCCGGCGCGCTGGGTGACGCAGGCTCTCCAGCCTCCGACTCCACCATTGGCCCCACCGCCGGGCTGGATGTGGATGGCCAGCACGACCATATCCGTGACACCGTTATTCCAACGTTTATGCACTACAACATTCCCATGATCCTGTTTGCCTGGATCGCGGCAATGATTCTGTAATCAAGGCGTATCCTTTGAAGTGTTAACCAAAAAATAAAGCCACTGAAGACAGTGGCTTTATATCAACTCAGCAATCACATTACTTGCTGGCAATCGTTGTATTATCCAGTCCGAGCTTAGCCAGGTATTTATCAACCACCTTGCCTGGCAGTGGGATATAGCCATCCTTCACAACCACTTCCTGCCCCTGTTTCGAGAGCAGCAACTTAACAAATTCGCGCTCAAGGGGAGACAGTGGCTTGTTAGGCTGCTTGTTCACATACACGTACAGAAAGCGCGACAGAGGATAGCTGCCATCAACCGCATTCAGCGGCGTCGCCTCAACAAAGGAGTGGCCTTCTTTCTTCGCCAGTGCAACGGTTCTCACGCTGGAGGTTTTGTAACCAATACCGGAATAGCCAATGCCGTTCAGCGATGCAGAAACCGACTGAACCACCGAGGCGGAACCTGGCTGCTCATTCACACTGTTTTTAAAATCCCCCTTGCACAGGGCCTTCTTTTTGAAGTAGCCATAAGTGCCGGATACCGAGTTACGTCCGTACAGCTGCACAGAGCGGTTCTGCCAGGATCCACTCAGGCCAATATCACCCCAGGTCTTCACTTCACTGCCTGCACCACACTTGCGGGTTGACGAGAAAATCGCATCCACTTCGGCCATGGTCAGGCCTTTGATGGGATTATCTTTGTTAACAAAGACCGCCAGCGCATCAATCGCCACAGGAATGGCCGTTGGCTTGTAACCATGCCTTTTCTCAAATGCTTCCAGCTCCTTGTCCTTCATTTTCCGACTCATGGGGCCGAAGTTTGAGGTACTTTCGGTCAGAGCGGGAGGTGCAGTAGAAGAACCCGCCGCCTGAATCTGAACATTCACATTGGGATAAATGCGCTTGAAATCTTCGGCCCAGAGCGTCATCAGATTTGCCAGCGTGTCTGAACCCACGGAGGACAGGTTACCGGACACGCCACTGGACTTACTGTACTTTGGCAGGGATGGATCCAGCTGGCTGGCCATGGCAGTACCACTGGCCAACGCCAGCGCTGCGGTAGCAGACACAGCCAGGACTCGCTTAAATGCCGTTACGTGTGTTGTTATTTTCATCATTTGCTCTCCAGGATTTACGCGCCCTGTTCGATTAACAGCACCTTCTCATCATTAAGGGCTATCAAAGGTTGATCTGAGGCGTGAGCCTCCTTGCTTGACTTCCGGGAATCAAATATAGAGCTTGAATGTGACAATTCTATGAAAAGAAAAAGGACACCCACTTTTTAAAAAGTGAAGAGAGCAAACCGTGGCCGGGTCTTTCATTTTTTAAGAGGTTTAAGACGGTAGCTTTACGGGGAGCAGGAGGCGTTTCTCAGTCACTCCCAACTTGCTCCTTTACCAGCGTGGTGACGATGGATAAAGCCCCCAGCTTTTTGCGGCTTTCAAAGCTGTAGAGCGTTTGGGTGCCTTTGCTGGTGGCACGTCGGGCAATCAGACAATCAGAGAAATCCACTTTGGGAGTTTCGCTGTAATCCATAAGCGCGCTCTGCAGGGCACTCCAGTCTTCAAAAATGAACCGGGTGTTACTGGCGAGCTGTTTGAGAACGGAGTGTATTTCTGCTTTGGTTAATTCAAAGACGGTTTCCAGCACCCACTCGGTTTCGGCCAGGACAATGTCTGAGAGGTAAACGGAGTCAGCAGAATTAATGGTTTCAGCCGCCACTCTCGCTTGCCAGGGCGGGTTACGGGCATCGACCGGCGCTATCAGATAACGCAACAGTACATTTGTATCAACAGCAATCATGATTCGCCCGCGAATTTTCTGGCGGTTTTGTTTTTGATGGCCTTCCTAGTGTCCTCTCGCGTTAGGTGTTGATGGGTATCACCAGGTAATTTGATGGTGCCAGAAAGGTCATCGGAGGTCATCTTTACCAAATGTGCCACACCATCGCGCTCGAAAACCTGTATAAAGTCGCCTGGTTTTAGCCCGAGCTTTTGGCAGATACTTTGAGGAATAGTCACTTGTCTTTTGGTCGTTAATTTATGCACGTCACACCTCTTTCTGTATTACTATATTGAAATAGTAATACTATCGTAGGCAAAGGTTGTACACAGGGCAAGAAAGGTTGTGGCTAAACTGCCAAAGCGGTTTTCGGTCAGCCTCCCAGACGATCATTCCAATTGCTGTGAACTTTTGCCCGGCAACCCCATCCAAGATATCTGAATGGCAACCACCTGAAGATCACAATTCACAATGGAACCTCCCATTACCGTGAACACCAGGGGCAATTATGGCGATAACCCGGACTGCGCCGGAGTAACACCTGAGGTATCCCGTTATGTGTGGAACAGCAACGGTATGTCGGTTGTGCCCTGCCAGGACCAATATTCATTATTGCATTTGCCTGAGCCTCCCTTGCTCAGGTTGTTGGGCTATTTATCCTTCAGGGAGATACTTGCCACCGCAAAAACGTGTACGTATTTAAACCAGGTAATCACCGATGAACATCTGCTGGCCAGATCGTGGTTTGCAAAATTAAAAGCACACCAGCAGAACCTGTTCAAAGAGATTGCCCGTGACATCAGTGATCGTGACCTGCAGCACTGGCTGAGGCAATTTACCACGGATACAACGGTAGTCGGTAAACTTTGCGGCCAATACCTTGCAGAGCAAACAACAGACGACGGTCGTAAAACCTGTGAAACACAAAAAAGGAAATACTTCCCCCAGGTCCTGTTTTACACGGTGAGTAAACTGATGGCTGACTGTCGACAATTTAAACCGGTTCTGGCAAAGGAAATTCTTGACACTCCTGGTTATGCCATCAGCTTGAGCACCCATGGCGACCATTTAGTGATCTTGAGCAACCATCATACCGGGACAATCTTTGGCTGCACAGCAAACAGCCCATGGCATAAACAAGCCAGTTTTAGCTTCGATTACTGGCTCACCGCAGATCTTCCTATCTCCAACTTTGAGACCCACGGCCGTCATGTGTTGGCCTGTGATAAACATACCGCAACAATCTTGGCATATAACGCAGATAACAGCTGCACGGAGCAACTCACCATTTTCCATGAAGGCAGGATCAGCTCGGCTGATTTAAGCTGTGATGGTCATCAGGCAATCATTACCTGTGATGATGGCAGCGCCAGAATCCACAGCTGGAACGACGCTGGTCACTGGACGCTGGCAGCGGATATTACTGATGTCAGGCGGCGCTTGAAGGCTCGCTTCAGCCCGGATGGCAGCCGGGTACTGACCCACTCAAACTCGTGCACAAAAATCCACAGACGGAACGAGGAGGGTGGCTGGACATTAGAGGCCACCAGTGACTTCTATGCCGAATCAGTCACCTTCAGTCCCGATGGCAGCCATGTGCTGATGTACAGTTGTTATCGGGGGATCATCGCAAAGATCGCAAAAATCCTCAGCCTGAACAAAGATGGTGGCTGGCTGGAGAGTGCCCCCCTCACTCACAACGAAGGCTCGGTCAGACGGGTTATAGCCAGCCCCGATGGTCGCCATGTCATTACCATCAACCAGAAAGACGGTGAAACTGACAGCATAACCATGAAAATCCTCAGTCGTGACAGCAACAGCGACTGGACAGAGAAAACTGGCAATATCCCGATTATTATCCACAATGGTGCCCAGTATTGGCCCAAATTCAGTCCCGATAGCAGACATGCGGCGATCATTAGCGCTGATTATCGCGCTGCCAGAATATACAGTTATGATGAAGCCAGAGGCTGGACAGAAAGCGGCATCATTCCCCACGGCTTTGACGGGTCATGCTCTAACGCCAGCTTCAGTCCTGATAGCAGCCATATTGCCACTTTCTGTTGGTACCCGGTTACCCTTTGGGATGACAACGTTCGTAGCAAATTCAAGGTAAAAATCTACGGTTACAATGGGCACGGCAAGTGGCTGCCAAAAGCCTTTATTCGCCATGCCGGCCCGATCTATTCCGCACGTTTCAACGCCGATGGCACCCATCTGGTAACCGCAAGCGAGGATGGTACTGCAGTAATCCTTGGCCGCTGTGCCGACGGCAGCTGGGTGACTAAGGTCATTCTGGAACATAACTACCGGGTCAATTCTGCCTTCTTCAGTGTCGATAGCAGACAGGTGGTGACCGTAAATGGCTCGCACAACGTGAAAATCTGGCGTCTTGTCGCTGCTGGCATGGTTCTGGACAATCCGCCCGGAACCCCACAGGCTGCGACTGGCCAGGGTGTTGTTCTGCATGCTGGCAACCAAAAGCCGGAAGCAAACAGACAGAATTGAGAAACATGTCGGGTCGGTCTATCGACCCATTCACAGAACGCACGGGAAGATTAATCAGGTTTATTCGAATGCCTTGAACTTTTACCCGACAACCCCATCCAAGACATCTGATTGGCAGTCACCTGACGATGACAATTAACAATGAAACCTCCCGTTACCGTGAACACCAGCGGCAGTTATGTCAGCAGCCAGGACTGCGCGGGAGTTACACCTGAGGCACCCCATTGTGTGGGGAGTGCAGGGAGCAGTAACGGTATATCGGTTGTGCCCAAAGACCAATGTTCATTACTGAACTTGCCACAGCTTCCCATACTCAAGCTGCTGGGCTACTTATCTTTCCGGGAGATACTCGCCACCGCAAAAACGTGTACGTATTTAAACCAGGTAATCACCAATGCAAATCTGCTGGCCAGAAGGTGGTTTGCAACATTGGCAGCACACCAGCAAAACCAGTTCAAAGAGATTGCCCGGGACATCAGTGATCCTGACCTGCAGTACTGGCTGGGACAATTTACCATGGATACAACGATAGCCGATAAGCTTTGTAGCCAATGCCCTGGAAAGCAAACAACAGACGACGATCTTAAAACCTGTGAAGCACAAAAAAGGAAATACTTCCCCCAGGTCCTGTTTTACACGGTGGGTCAACTGATGGCTAACTGTCGACAATTCAAACCGGTTCTGACAAAGAGCATTCTTAATAACCCTGATGTCAATACCGTCAGCTTTAGCACCCATGGCGACCATTTAGTGATCTTCAGAAACAATCATACCTGGACAATATTTGGCTTCACAGCGTACTGCCAATGGAATGAACAAGCGGGTTTCAGCTATCATTCCTGGGTCAACCCTCCTTCCCCCACCGTCGAGACCAGCTTCATGACCAGCGGCCATCATGTCTTGGCCTGGGATGGATACCATGTCGCAAAAATCTTCGGCTATAACGCCGATAACACCTGCACAGAACAACTCTCCATTGTCCATAAAGACAGGATCATATCAGCTGACTTAAGTGACGATGGTCATCAGGTAGTTATTACCTGTTATGATGGCAGTGCCAAAATCCACAGCTGGAACGTCGCTGGTCACTGGACGTTAGCTGCGGACATCGCTGATAGCGGGCGGGGCTTGAAGGCTTGCTTCAGTCCCGATGGCAGTCGGGTACTGACCCACTCAGACTCATGTACAAAAATCCACAGGCGGAACGGGGAAGGTGGCTGGACATTGGAGGCCACTAGTAACTTCGATGCCAAATCTGTCACCTTCAGCCCAGATGGTAACCAGGTTCTGATGTTCGGTGTCAGGGGGATGGCAAAAATCCTCAGCCTGAACAAAGATGGCTGCAGGCTCGATAGCTCTACCCTCGGTAACAACAAAAACTGGATCATACGGGCTACAATCAGCCCCGATGGTTGCCATGTCATTACCGTCAACCACCAAAACGCAAAAACTGACAGCATAACCCTAAAAATCTTCAGTCGTGACAGCAACGGCAACTGGACAGAGAAAACCGGCAATATCCCCATTATTAACCCCCTTGACCCTGACCTGCCCCCCAAGTTCAGCCCCGATGGCTGCCATGTGATGGCAGCCAAAGATCTTTCTAACCTTGAAATCCTCAGCTGTGACAAACACGGCAACTGGATGCAGAACTCTATTCCCTTGAGGGGAAAAATTAAAAGAGCCTTCTTCAGTCCCGACAGCAGCCATGCTGTGGTAATCGTCCCAGGTCATCGCTCCGCCAGCATATACGGCTTTAACGCAGCCAGAGGCTGGATTGAAAAAAACATCATTCGCCATGACCACAACAGGCCACAAATTGACGCCAGCTTCAGTGCTGATGGGCGTCATATTGTCACTTTCTGTTGTGGCTGTTCTTGCCGAGCCCATGGCAGTGCCAATTATCACGCAAAAATCTATGGTCGTACTGGGAACGGTAATTGGCGAGAAAGAGCCATTATCACCCATACTGGCCCGATCCGTTCAGCACGCTTCAACGCCGATGGCAGCCATATAGTAACCGCAAGCGCGGATGGTACTGCAGTAATCCTGGGCCGGTATGCCGACGGCAGCTGGGTGAATAAGTCCATTCTGAAGC
Organism: Salinisphaera sp. G21_0; assembly: GCF_017744115.1. Classification (GTDB taxonomy): domain Bacteria; phylum Pseudomonadota; class Gammaproteobacteria; order Pseudomonadales; family Endozoicomonadaceae; genus Endozoicomonas. The sequence continues at coordinate 50,944 of NZ_JAGHQW010000033.1, forward strand.
ATAGCTTTGCGGTCCGATCTGCCATATTCAGTGTTGATAGCAGGCAGGTGGTCACCGTAAGTGGCAAACACGTTGTGAATATCTGGCGTCTTGTCAATGCGGGCAGGTCTTTGAACGAAACCATGCAAGCCGAATTCAGTCCATAGCGATATTTCGGGCCGGAATCTGCGCCCTGTTCCATCAAGAAAGATCATGAGGGATCGTTGGCGCGTGAAAATATTTTTCACGGCAAAGTGGCAAAGTATTGAGAGAACAAACCTGACACTCCGTACCCGCCTCAAACGATTAACCCGCAGAACGATATGTTTTTCTCGTTCCGAGGAGTTGCATGACAAGGCGATTGGGGAGTTCATTTCAGCGTGAGCCTCCTTGCTTGACTTCCGGGAATCAAATTTAGAGCTCCAATATGATAATTCTATGAAGGCGGAATTGGTGCTATACGATCATTCCGTTTGCTGTGAACTTTTGCCCGGCAACCCCATCCAAGATATCTGAATGGCAACCACCTGAAGATCACAATTCACAATGGAACCTCCCATTACCGTGAACACCAGCGGCAATTATGGCGATAACCCGGACTGCGCCGGAGTAACACCTGAGATATCCCGTTATGTGTGGAACAGCAACGGTATGTCGGTTGTGCCCTGCCAGGACCAATGTCCATTACTGCATTTGCCTGAGCCTCCCTTGCTCAGGTTGTTGGGCTATTTATCTTTCCGGGAGATACTCGCCACCGCAAAAACGTGTACGTATTTAAACCAGGTAATCACCGATGAACATCTGCTGGCCAGATCGTGGTTTGCAAAATTGGCAACACACCAGCAGAACCAGTTCAAGGAGATTGCCCGTGACATCAGTGATCGTGACCTGCGGCACTGGCTGGGGCAATTTACCACGGATACAACGCTAGTCGGTAAACTTTACAACCAATGCCCTGAAGAGCAGACAACAAACGATGGTCTTAAAACATGTAAAGCACAAAGAAGGAAATACTTCCCCCAGGTCCTGTTTTACACGGTGAGTAAACTGATGGCTGACTGTCGACAATTCAAACCGGTTCTGGCAGGGAAAATTCTTCGTATTCATGATAATACCATCAGCTTGAACACCCATGGCGACCATTTAGTGATCTTGAAAAACTATCAAACCGGGATAATTTTTGGCTACACAGCGAACAGCTCATGGCATAAACAAGCCAGATTTAGCTTCGATTACGACTTCGGCACAGGTTTTCCTCAGCCCAACTTTAAGACCCACGGCCATCAGGTGCTGGCCTGTAGAAAAAATACCGCAAAAATCTTCGCATATAACGCAGACAAGAGCTGTACGGAGCAACTCGCCATTATCCATGAAGGCAAGATCAGCTCAGCTGATTTAAGTTGTGATGGTCATCATGCCGTCATTACCTGTGATGATGGCAGCGCCAGAATCCACAGCTGGAACGACACTGGTCACTGGACGCTGGCAGCGGATATTACCGATTTCAGGCGGAACTTGAAGGCTCGCTTCAGTCCGGATGGCAGCCGGGTACTGACCCACTCAGACTCATGCACAAAAATCCACGGACGGAACGAGGAGGGTGACTGGACATTAGAGGCCACCAGTGACTTCTATGCCGACTCAGTCACCTTCAGCCCCGATAGCAGCCATGTGCTGATGTTCAACTGTTATCAGGAGGGGATCGTCGCAAAGACCGCAAAAATCCTCAGCCTGAACAAAGATGGTGGCTGGCTGGAGAGTAACCCCCTCACTCACAACGAAGGCTCGGTCATACGCGTTATAGCCAGCCCCGATGGTCGCCATGTCATTACCGTCAACCGGAAAGACGGTGAAACTGACAGCATAACCATGAAAATCCTCAGTCGTGACAGCAACAGCGACTGGACAGAGAAAACCGGCAATATCCCGATTATTATCCACAATGGTGCCCAGCATTGGCCCAAATTCAGCCCCGATAGCCGTCATGTGATGGTTAGCAAAAATACATCTAACCTTGAAATCCTCAGCTATGACAAACGCGGCAACTGGATACCGACCTCTATTCCCTGTCTGGAAAAGAGTAAAAGAGCCTTCTTCAGTCCCGATAGCAGACATGCGGCAATCATTAGCTCTGATGATCACACTGCCAGAATATACAGTTATGATGAAGCCAGAGGCTGGACAGAAAGCGCCATCATTCCCCATGACTTTCAAGGGCCATACAATAACGCCAGCTTCAGCCCTGATAGCAGACACATTGCCACTTTCTGTTGGTGCCCGGTTAGCCTTTCGAATGACAACGTTCGTAGCAAATTCAAGGTAACAATCTACGGTTACGATGGGCACGGCAAGTGGCTGCCAAAAGCCCTTATCAGACATGCCGGCCCGATCTATTCCGTACGCTTCAACGCCGATGGCACCCATCTGGTAACCGCAAGCGAGGATGGTACTGCAGTAGTCTTTGGCCGCAATGCCGAAGGCAACTGGGTGAATAAGGTCATTCTGAGACATGACTACCGGATCAATTCTGCCTTCTTCAGTGTCAATAGCAAACAGGTGGTGACCGTAAATGGCTCGGACAACGTAAAAATCTGGTGCCTTTTCGCTGCTGGCATGGTTCTGGACAATCCGCACTAAACCCCATCCCGCCTTCTTCAGAGTCGATAGCAGACAGGTATCCTCTAAACGATCATTCCAAATACCTTGAACTTTTGACCAACTTTTCCATCCAAGGTAACTGATCAGCAATCACCAGACGAGGGCAATTAACCATGGGATTTCCCATTAACGAGAACAACAACGGCAGTTATGGCAGCAGTCCGGACTGTGCCGAAGTAACACCTGAGGCGTCCCGTTGTGTGTGGAGCAGCAGCGGTATGTCGATTGTTACCGACCAAGACCAGAGTTCATTTCTGAAAATACCACGGATTCCCATACTCAAGCTGCTGGGCTGCTTATCTTCACGGGATATACTCGCCATCGCAAAAACGTGTAAGTTTTTTAATCAGGTAATCACCAGTGAACATCTGCTGGCCAAAAGGTGGTTTGCAACATTGGCAGAACACCAGCAAAACCAGTTCAAAGAGATTGCCCGGGACATCAGTAATCATGACCTGCAGAACTGGCTGGAACAATTTACCACGAATGCAACAGCAGCCGATGAACTCCTCAGCCAATTCCTTCCAGAGCAAACAACAGACGATAGTCTTAAAACCGGTGAAGCACAAAAAAACAAATACTTCCCCCATGCCCTGTTTTACAAGGTGGGTCAACTCATGGCTGGCTGTCAACAATTCGATCCGGTTCTGGAAAAGCGCATTATTATTGAAAAGCCGGAAGTCATTGACGTCAGCTTTAGCACCCATGGCAACCATTTAGTGATCTTCAGAAGCAGTAATACCGGGACAATCCTTGGCTGCACAGGGAACGGCCAATGGAATGAACAAGCTGGTTTTAGCTATCGCTCCTGGTGCACCCCCGAAGAACCTGCTTCAACCGCCCCCATGACCAGCTTCATCGCCCGTGGCCGTCATGTATTGACCTGGGATGACCGCCATACTGCGAAAATCTTTGCATACAAACCCGATCACAGCTGCACAGAGCAACTCACTCTGGTCCATGAAGACAGGATCATATCAGCTGACCTGAGTTACGATGGTCATCAGGCAGTCATTACCTGTAATGATGGCAGTATCAAAATCCACCGCTGGAACGACACTGGTCACTGGACGTTAACAGCCGACATTGCCGATGACACGTGCTGGAAGGCCTGCTTCAGCTCCGATGGCAGTCAGGTACTGGCCCGTCCATTGTCCCCCAGGCCCCCCGGCCCGTGCGCAAAAATCCTCAGTCAGAATGAGGAGGGTGGCTGGACATCAGAAACCATTGGCGACCCCAGTGCTAAACTCGTCAGGTTTAGCCCCAATGGCAACCCGTTACTGATGTTCGGTTCCAGGGAGATGGCAAAAATCCTTCGCCTGAACAAAAAAGATGGCATCACGATGGAGAGCATCAAACTCGATAACGATGACTACAGGATCACGCATGCTACAGCCAGCCCCGATGGTCGCCATGTCTTTACCGTCAACCAAACACCCGGAACCAGGAGCAAAACCCTAACAATCTTCAGTCATGACGGCAACGGTAACTGGATAGGGAAAACTGACCATATCCCCATTTTGGAACACGATCATCCTATCCTATACCCCCAATTCAGCCCCGATAGCTGCCATGTAATGGCTAGAGAAGATCTTTGTAGCGTAGCAATCCTCAGCCATGACAAACACGGCAACTGGATACATAACTCTATTTCTGATCCCTCTTGGAAAACAATAGGAAAAACCTTTTTCAGTCCCGACAGCAGCCATGTGACAGTCATCCCCAATGGTTATCGTGCCCGCTGCTACATATACGGTTATAACGGAGCCAAAGGCTGGATAGAAAAAGCCACCATTAGCCCTAACCATGACTGGGGATTGCTACACATTAAGGCCAGTTTCAGTGCTGATAGCCGTCATATTGTCTCTTTCTGTTGCAACGAAAAGAACTTGAATACCGAATATCAGGCAGAAATCTACGGTCGCGATGAGCATGGCAATTGGCGACCAAGAGCCACTATCACCCATAACGGCCCGATCAACTGTGCACACTTCAACGCCAATGCCAGCCTTTTAGTGACCGCAAGCGCGGATGGCACTGCAATAATCCTGGGCCGGAATCCCAAAGGCGACTGGGAGAAGAAGACCGTTCTGAAGCATGCCGACCCGGTTCAGTATGCCGACTTCAGTGTTGATAGCAGGCAGGTGGTGACCTTAAGTGGCAAGTACACCGTGGAAATCTGGCGTCTTGTCGCTGCTGGCATGTCTTTGGACGAAGCTATGCAAGTTGAATTCAGCCCATAGCGATATTTCGGGCCGGAATCTCCGCCCGGTTCCATCAAGAAAGATCATGAGTGGTCGTGTGAGATAGTGAAATTGCTCAACCCTCATGGGAAAGCCTATAATGGCTTCGCTTAACGTGTTCTGTTTACTGCACTTTTTCAAGTTCAAGCAAACACCAAAATGCCCCTTTCAGGGCCTGGTAATGGAACACTGAAAAATAATGATAATAACAAGCGGCCAGCATCAAATGCTCTGGCTGCCGGGGGAAAGACAGTATGAATCCCGCCTGGAAACATGCCAGGTCGGTGGTAGCCGCCATCGACCAATTCACAGAACACACCGGAAGATTAATCAGCTGGCTGACATTACTGCTGGTATTCGTCGTCTGTACCGTGGTGGTTTTGCGCTACTTGCTCAACCTCGGCTCCATCGCCATGCAGGAATCGGCCATGTATCTGCACGCCATGGTCTTCCTGGGTGCCAGCGCCTACACACTCAAGCACAATGGCCATGTCCGGGTTGATGTCTTCTATCGAACCATGAGCCCACGGAAGCAGGCACTGGTCAACAGTCTGGGCACCGTTTTCCTGTTGCTACCGGTCTGTCTGTTTATTGGTGTGATGAGCTGGGATTACATCGCACGTTCCTGGCACATTCTGGAACAGTCCCAGGATCCCGGAGGACTGCCTTTTATCTATCTGCTGAAAAGCCTGCTCCTGGTGATGGTGGTTACCCTTGTGCTTCAGGGTGTAGCCGAACTGATGCGTTCTCTCATGATCCTTAGCGGTAAAGAAAGCCGTCAGGAGGACAGATCATGATGGACGCCATTCCTTTTCTGATGTTTGCCACCGTCTGCCTGGTGCTGCTGGCTGGTTATCCCGTGGCGTTTTCCCTGGCAGGTACCGCCTTGCTGTTTGCCGGAGCCGGATCACTGTTTGGCGTATTTGATTTCTCGCTGATGAACGCCCTGCCCAGTCGGCTGTTTGGTGTTATCACCAACCAGACCCTGATTGCGGTTCCACTGTTTGTCTTTATGGGCGTAATGCTGGAAAAATCCAAAGTGGCAGAGAGTCTGCTGGAAAGCATGGCCCGCCTGTTTGGCAAAACCCGGGGCGGCCTTGGTCTCTCGGTGATTGTGGTTGGCATGCTGCTGGCCGCCAGTACCGGCATTGTCGGCGCTACAGTCGTCACCATGGGTTTGTTATCCCTGCCAACCATGCTGCGTCGGGGCTATTCCCCGGCACTGGCAACCGGTACGATCTGTGCCACGGGGAGCCTTGGGCAGATTATTCCGCCGTCCATTGCCCTGGTTCTTTTGGGGGATGTTTTATCCAGTGCCTACCAGCAGTCACAGATAAAGATGGGTGTCTTCTCACCGGATACGGTGTCTGTTGGCGATCTGTTTGTTGGTGCCATCATTCCCGGCTTGCTGCTGGTTTTCTGTTATGTCGTCTATCTGGTGGTGGTTGCCCGCGTTAAACCGGATGCTGCACCGGCACTGACCGACAACGATCTGGCGTCCATGGGCAGCAACCGTTCCCTGTTATCCTGTCTGTTGCCACCGCTGGTGTTAATTGTCGCGGTTCTGGGCTCGATCCTGGCGGGTGCCGCAACACCAACCGAAGCGGCCAGTGTCGGTGCGGTTGGTGCGATCCTGCTGGCGATTCTGCGCCGACAGCTCAGTATCAAAACGCTGAGAGAGGTGGTTCGCTCAACGACACAGGTCACCTGCATGGTGTTCATGATTTTGATTGGAGCTTCCATTTTTTCCCTGGTATTTCGTGGCTTCAATGGTGAAGAGTTGATTCACAGCTATTTTGAAGCCATGCCCGGCGGGGTGTTTACCGCCGTACTGATTGTCATGCTGGTGATGTTTCTGCTGGGCTTTATTCTCGATTTTATCGAGATTACCTTTGTCGTCGTGCCCATGGTTGCCCCTGTGCTGCTGGCAATGGGGCTGGATCCGGTTTGGTTGGGGATTATGATTGCAGTCAATCTGCAAACCTCATTCCTGACGCCACCTTTCGGTTTTGCCCTTTTCTATTTACGGGGGGTTGCACCGCCAGAAGTGGCGACAGCCGATATCTACAAAGGGGTGATTCCCTTCATCATCATTCAACTGATGGTATTGTGTGCGCTAGCGATATGGCCAGAACTGGCAACCTGGTTGCCGGATAAGGTTTATAACTAGTACATGGTTTCAATGAGTTTGACGTGTACAGTCTCCGTTCACCCTGAGCGGAGTCGCAGGGTGCTTGGCACGATCTATCAGAGTCCGGAGTTTCCGCCTTTAGGCCCTATGGGTCCTTCGACAGGCTTCAGGACGAACGGAGTGCGGAGGCACGACAACCACTCATTGAAACCATGCAAAATATAATTGTCATTTCTTATCCATGGCACATCATACATCGGGCACTTGATTTCGTATAAATCCATGGCCATCAGTCATAGGCTTTGGCTTAACTGATACAATGGGACTTTTCACTGGTACTAAAACCTATGTTATTAAAAATTATTCGTAATGTATTAGGCTACGGTATTGCGGCAGCAGATAAGCTGACCCGCCCGAAAGCGATGGCACGTTCACCGGAGCAGCAGGCCCGGGTGAATGCACAGACAGCCAATATGACGCTCTACCAGTTCACGGCCTGCCCTTTCTGTATCAAAACCCGCAGGGCCATTCACATACTTGGCCTGAACATCCAGACCATGGATGCCATGAACGATACTCAGGCCCGTAATGAGCTGCAACAGATGGGCGGCAAGGTTCAGGTACCCTGCTTACGTATCCAGGAAGCGGGCAAAGACGATATCTGGATGTATGAGTCCGGCGATATTATCCAATATCTGCAAAAGAGCTTTGGCTAATCACGAAATGGTCTACCAGCTCCGCCCCTATCAAAAAGATGCCGTTCACAGTGTGATACGGCATTTTCGCAAATCCAATGACCCGGCCCTGCTGGTGCTGCCCACAGGTGCTGGCAAGAGCCTGGTTATCTCCGAGCTGGCCCGTATTGCCCGTGGCCGCGTTCTGGTTCTGGCCCATGTGAAAGAATTGGTGGAGCAGAACCACGGCAAATACCAAAGCTATGGATTGCAAGCCTCCATCTTCAGTGCCGGACTTGGCCAGAAAGAAGCCTCTGAACAGGTGATATTTGGCAGTGTGCAAAGTGTTGTCAGAAATCTTGAACAGTTTCAGAACGCACCGGGTCAGAAAGCATTTACCCTGCTGGTTATTGATGAGTGTCACCGGGTATCCATGGAGAAAACCTCCAGTTACCACAAGGTCATTGAACACTTTAAACGTCTGAATCCAAACCTTAAGGTTCTCGGTCTGACAGCAACCCCCTATCGCCTGGGGATGGGCTGGCTGTACCAGTATTATCAAAGCGCTGAAAACAAGGGGTCGGTCAGAACTGAAGAGCCTCGCTTTTTCAAAGAGTGCCTGTTTGAGCTGCCACTGTCTTACATGGTTGATAATGGTTATCTCACGACACCCGAGGTGGTTGATGCCCCCATTGTTTTCTACGACTTCAGCCAACTATCCCGGGATAGCTTTGGACGTTATGGCGAACAGGAACTGAATCAGCTATTGAAAGGAAAAACCCGGGCCACCCGGGAAATCATCAATCAGGTAAAAAAAGAAGCCGCTACCCGTAAAGGTGTCATGGTGTTTGCCTCAACAGTAGACCATGCCCGTGAGATTATGGGTTACCTGCCAGACGATGAGAGCGCCCTGATTATTGGCGATACGCCCGCAAAAGAGCGGGACCGCCTGATTGCCGCGTTCAAACAGCAGCAGCTTAAATTCCTGGTGAATGTGTCAGTGCTCACCACCGGTTTTGATGCACCCCATGTAGACCTGATTGCCATACTGCGGCCAACAGAGTCCGTTAGCCTTTATCAGCAGATAGCTGGCCGTGGGCTGCGCCTGACACCGGACAAAAAAGAGTGCCTGATTATTGATTATGCGGGCAACCGCTTCAGTTTATACAGCCCGGAAGTGGGCGAACCCAAACCGGATTCCAAAGCGGTGCCCGTCACGGTTCCCTGTCCTGCCTGTGGCCATGAGAATCATTTCTGGGGAGTGGTCGATAGCGATGGCGATCTGGTTGAACACTATGGTCGACGCTGTCAGGGCTTTGCAACGTTTTTGGCTGACAACGGCAGCGAAGTGAAAGAACAATGTGAGTTCCGCTACCGCTTTAAAGAGTGTGACCAGTGCGGTGCTGAAAACGATATAGCCGCCAGAAAGTGTCACAGTTGCCAGAACGGGCTGGTCGACCCGGATAAAAAGCTTCGAGAAGCTCTGAACCTGAAAAACTGCCTGGTGATTCGCTGCTCTGGCATGGAAATGAGTGCGGATAAAGACGCTCAGGGCAAACAGCGCATCAGGATCACTTACCACGATGAAGATGGTGCCGAAGTCAATGAGTTCTTCAGGCTGGATACTCCCTCTCAGCAAGGTGCGTTCTATCATCATTTTGGTAAGCATGCCCTGATTAATCGTGCTGAGTCATTCAGGGCGTCAACGGTGGATAATGTTATCCACAGCCGCAAGAAATTTCGCAAACCTGACTTTGTGATAGCGCAGAAGGAAAAACATTACTGGAAAATCATTGATAAGCTGTTCGACTACGATGGCAAATACCGCAAGGCCGAAGCGCTCTGATGCACGTCACTTATCACATAACCGGGAAAACCCAGAACCGCATCAACCAGTTGATGATTAAATACAGTCCGAAGCATACGCTGTTGATCTGGGTTGCCTCACTGGCCTGTTTACTGATGCCACTGCTGGTCTTTCGGAACAGCCTGAGCAACATTCTGCTTTCCGGACTCTTTGGCTCTGCCTTAATTACTTTCCTGATACTGAATCTCGGCCTCAGGTATGCCGTGCATAAACGCTTTGGTCTTCATTACCAGCCGGACCTTGGCCTGGAAACCCGCACTCTGTGCCTTGAGGAACATGGCATCAGCATCCGTTCATCATTACTGAAACCGGCTTTTCGCCCCTACAAGCAGGTAAAGACGATCACGGTAGAAGACAATATTATTGTCATCGCAGGAAAAAGCGGCTGGCTGGAGATGATCCCACGGGATCAGGTGACAGAAGGCAACTGTGGTTTATTGCTGGATACGCTCTGCCAAAGAGCCGGAAAAAAAATAAAAAGTTCCAGCTGAGGCAATAAAAATAATCTAAAATTTTATCCGGTAAACAGCACCACGGTTTGAATAGCGATGTGCAAGCTCCCCGTTATTACTCTGTTATTGGTTACCTTATTATCTGCCTGCATCACAGAAAATTCTGTACATGGCAATAAATATGCTGACAAAAAGAGTGCCAGCGGCTGGCTGGAAATACCACCAAACCCTGAGATGCTGAACATGGCAAAATTTGCGGCCAGGGACTTACAAAACGACTCGGTACTGAAAGTAACAGAAGCAAAACGCCAGAATATCCTCGGTACCTGTTATATGCTTGCTTTTCAAATGAGCAGTGGTACACAGTGGCAAGCGGAACTTTACCAAGACCCTTACGGTAAACTGACTCTGCTTGAATTGTTTAACCCATTGCCCGCAAGAAAATGAACGATAGCCTCGCCTGCCCGGGCCCGGTCATCAGGCAATCCAACCGCTCCCAACGCCTTATCAATTAATCGATCACCCACCATGGTGCGCAGCCTATCGCACACATCCATAAAAAATCCGTCGACAAATTCAGGATGCGCCTGCCAGGTCAGGATAGAAGACCCCCGTCGAGTAATGGCGTTCACGCAGAAATCCGAGGTTGCCAGCACGGCAAAGCCCGGTGCCACCTGGTCCACCTGATCCTGGTGCACAGCCAGAACACGAATAATGCTACCGGACGTAAACCCCCCGAAATCACACAGCGCTTTCACCGGATAAGCACCTAACCCCCATCCTCCGGGAAACTTACGAACACGGCCTCCCAGGGACTGATGAATAATCTGATGACCAAAACAGATGCCCACCAGCAATGCATCACTCCTGGCAAGGTCGATAATCAACAGCCTGAGTTTCAGAATCCACGGCTCTGAATCATAAGCAGAAGACTTGCTGCCACTGATAATCCACGCGTCACATTGGTCAACTGAGGATGGAAAGCTGCCTTGATAACAGCGCCAGACAGAATACTGCCACTGACCGGGCATCACCCGGTCAACCATCATTTTGTAATCATTATCAAAGGTGCCAAAACGCTTAATAGAGTCTGGATGATGTTCATCGCACAATAAAATACCCAGTCGCCTGTTCAATGCCAGCTTCCCCGAAACCTGTCTTCTGCATTAGTACAGTCTATATCGACAAGAAGCGCATTGAGGATACAGACCAAAGCGAACCTCTCAGAGCCTGCTGTACAAGAACCCCATGGTTCCCTCTACAGCCTCACAAAGCTGATATCCGTAACCTCACGCCGAGGCCATAACAAGCTTGAACAAATAATTAAATTTTTTTTCATCCAGAACTTGCGTTATCCACACACCCAACATTATAATGAGAATCGTTATCATTAAGATTAAAGATGTTACATATCGGCTCAACCTGACTCTCCCCAAGCCTTTGTTGAGCCACCCAAGCACTTAACCCGCTGACTTATGGAGGGACTGCCATCGAACGAAATTTCAGACCTGACTAACTGGCAAATGCCAGTGATTCGCAAATCCTCATCTTTAGGGCCTGAATTTCAGGCCTTTTTTTGTTGTTTCTTGATCCGATCCTGTCCATTATTGATAAGCTGAAAAATTGCGTGTTAAGTATGCAGCAAGATATTGGCTATCAGGCACCTTTCGGATGGCAACCCTGCTGCGTTGGTCTAATCAGAAAAAGAGCCGCTACCGATGGAACTACAGAAGTACAAAATGCCCTTGCTTGGCGGGGAAATGAAAGAACTCGCTGACTATGAGAACAAGGTCGTTTTAATCGTCAATACTGCCAGTAAATGTGGCTTCACTCCCCAATACCAAACCCTTGAAGAGCTATACAACAAATACAAGGATCAGGGGCTGGTCATCCTGGGCTTCCCCTGTAATCAATTTGGTCGTCAGGAACCCGGAGACAGCGAAGAGATTGGTGCTTTCTGTCAGAAGAACTACGGGGTTACCTTCCCGATGTTTGAGAAAATTGAGGTGAATGGTGATCATGCCGCGCCACTCTATAAAGATTTAAAATCCGAAGCGCCCGGACTGCTGGGTACTCAGAAGATAAAATGGAACTTTACCAAGTTCCTGATCGGTCGTAAGGGCGAGATCATTGACCGCTATGCCCCCACCACCAAACCGGAAGATATCGAAGAAGACATCTGCAAAGCATTAAGAGAGAGCTGAGCAAGCCGACAAACTAAGAGTCTCAACAACCTGACACTCTTATACCGTGGATATTAACAAAGCACTCTCACTGCTGGCTGATCGTAACGGTTCAGAACTGTTTCTGACGGTCGGCTACCCCCCCTGTTTGAAAATCAATGACCAATTGGTACCGATAGCCAAGACTTCGCTGGCCAGCGAGCAGGCCCACCATATTTTTGCCACCATGATGGGCGAAGAGCGCTTTAGAGAATTCTGTGAGACCCGTGAAAGTAATTACGCGATACAGAACCCGGAGTCCGGTCGTTTTCGTATCAGTGCGTTCTTCCAACGAGGGGAACCCGGAATGGTGATCCGGCGCATTCACCATGATATTCCTTCCCCCCGGGAGCTTGGCCTGCCGGATGTTTTTTGCGACCTGATTCTTCAGGAGAGAGGTTTAATCCTGATTACCGGGCCTGCAGGTGCCGGTAAAACAACCGCGATGGCATCACTGGTGAACCATCGCAACACTACGGGTAAAGGGCATATCATCACCATTGAAGACCCTGTTGAATTTATCCACAGCCATAAACAATGCATCGTCACCCAGCGAGAAGTTGGACTGGACACCCAATCTTATGAAGAAGGTCTGTCGAACGCCCTGCGTCAGGCACCCGACCTGGTGGTGATTGGCGAGATCCGCACCCCCGAGGTGATGAGGCATACCATTGAATTTGTGCAAACGGGTCACCTCTGTATTGCAACCCTGCATGCCAATACGGCCTATCAGGCGCTGGAACGCATCATTCACTTTTTCCCCCGGGAGCAACACGAAGAGGTTCTTCTGGATTTATCACTGAGCTTGCAGGGGATCCTGGGGCAACAGCTGCTCAGCTCTGAAGATGGCACGGCAGCCTATCCTTCCCATGAAATCCTGTTAAATACACCGGCGTTGGCCGATCTCATCAAAAAGGGCAAAGTGGATGAAATCCATGACCTGATGGAGCGCTCTAAAGACTCGGGTATGCAAACCATTGACCAATCCATATTCAAGCTGTTTGAGGCTGGAAAAATCACCGCCCAGCAAGCTATCCAGCATGCTGACTCCTCCAATAACATGCGCCTGTTAATAAAGATGCATGGTCATCCGGGTGGGGAAGATAATTCCCTGTCACACTTGACCATTTCCACGGATTGAAGCAGCCTGAGAATAACACGGTGCAACAGGTATTTATCGGCTGCGCAACCACTTACCCATGCTCTTCTATTAATGAACGCTGCCAGATGGATGTATCAATAACCTGATCAAACTTAACCCCACAGCGCTCCATCACTCCCACCTTTCTATACCCCAGTTTCTGATGCAATGCCTCACTGCGCTGATTGGGCAGGGCAATCACACCAATCATTTCCCGAATCCCCAACGCTTTTGCCGCACTGAATAACGCCTGATACAACAAGGTACCCATGCCACGTCCACCAGCACCATCGCGCAAATATATGGAACCTTCCGCCGTATAACGATAGGCGGCGCGAGCATGATAATGGGCAGCGTAGGCATAGCCGAGCACCTCACCATCTTGTTCATAGACCAGAAAACAGTGTGCTTTCTTCAACCTTTGATTGATCTCTTCAGGGGTCACAGGATTAACTTCAAAAGTCACCGTACTGTGCAAAACATAGGTGTTGTAGATATCCGCTATCTGAGCACAATCATCTGGTTTGGCGGTTCTTATCATCAATACACTGCCTGTCCATCACAAAATTATGTGAATGCAGCATATTTGAAATAACCATGGAAATCACTGCAAACTGACATGATTGTGTCAGCAACACTGACCGCCCTGTTATCACCTTTGCAGGGAACTAAAGATATGATCTTCCTATCAAATTCTCTGAACAAACTATTGAGGATCATACCCATGACAGGAAAAACACACTTAAACATATTCTTTGCAACCCTGCTCTGTATTAGCTTTTTCAGCTTTGCGGAACCTGTTCAACCATGGAACACGGGGAACATAAGGCTGTATGGCTTGCTAATACCAGTAATCCAGGTAGAAGAAGGATACATCAATGGCTTTATTGCCTGTTATTCACATGACATGGAAATGCCATCTTACCCCGTAGAAGAGGACATTTACGTAAAAGGCTTTGTCGCTATGGAAGAAGGGCAGTACAAAGGACGCATTTTTCATCCCGAAGGGTATTTAGATATGGATATCAGCCCTGTATATACAACACCCAGCGCTATGTGCCAGGAGTACATACCCTCCTGCCAAAATGAGAACGCTGAATGCTGGGCAGGCGGTGATACCGGCGGCTACTTTGGTCACCTTCTCCGGGCAATTGATGCCGAGTGATATTCTTTCGGCCTCGTTTCCGGGGCTGTCACGAAAGTCGCACAAGCACTGGAACCACAAAGGGCACAAAGGCCACAAAGTATTTTTATTAAAGGCTTAGTGTTCTTTGTGGTTCCTAAAAACGCTTTTTGATCTCTCTTTTACGACTACTATCTTGCGGCTCTTTTTTGAAAAATTTTTAATTTGAGACATTTTGAGCCCGCTGCCCATAACGACAGTTAAGCACAATAGTGCAGCTGATAACGAGGTACAAAATGACAAAGCCCAGTTGATTGCTCAACTGGGCTTTTCTGTTGGGTGCCTGGCGATGACCTACTCTCACATGGGGAGACCCCACACTACCATCGGCGATCGGTCATTTCACTGCTGAGTTCGGGATGGGATCAGGTGGTTCTAACCTTCTATGGTCGCCAGGCTAATTAGATACTAGAGACTAGAAACTAGACTCTAGATGGAATCCTTTGATTAAGTTGATTTCTTGCTAAACACTCTGCTGCGTATGGCTTTTTCTAGTCTCTAGTTTCAAGTATCTAGTCTCTAGCAAATCGCTTTGGCGTTATATGGTCAAGCCGCACGAGTCATTAGTATTGGTTAGCTCAATGCCTCACAGCACTTACACACCCAACCTATCAACGTCATAGTCTTTAACGGCTCTTCAGGGACCTCTAGGGCCCAGGGAAGTCTCATCTTGAAGGGGGCTTCCCGCTTAGATGCTTTCAGCGGTTATCCCGTCCGAACATAGCTACCGGGCAATGCGTCTGGCGACACAACCCGAACACCAGTGGTCCGTCCACTCCGGTC
>NZ_JAGHQW010000034.1 GCF_017744115.1 Salinisphaera sp. G21_0
ACGCTTCCACCTTCGCTTTGTCGGGCAAGCCTTTGCCATTACACATGGAGGAAAAGGCCCGCAGCAGTTCCAGGCTGAATTCGCCGTTCACCTTCCAGCACTCCCACGCTTTGAGCGCTTCCACCTTTGCTTTGTCGGGCAAGCCTTTGCCATTACACATGGAGGCAATCTGTTTCAAGCATGGGTTAGCAGCAACCGCCTCAATATTTTCCTCGCTTTCTTCTGCAAACTTTTTTATCTGAGTCTTCGAGTTGAGCATGCTGGTAAGGCAGCTGGTATTTGTAATCTGCTGGGGGTTTACAGCTAAAAAGAACGTGTTGGCCCTGGCAAAATAGCCTTTGAAAGTCTGAGAATCTTTAACAATGCTGAAGTTTTTTACCTTGGAAAAGA
Organism: Salinisphaera sp. G21_0; assembly: GCF_017744115.1. Taxonomy (GTDB): domain Bacteria; phylum Pseudomonadota; class Gammaproteobacteria; order Pseudomonadales; family Endozoicomonadaceae; genus Endozoicomonas. The sequence continues at coordinate 391 of NZ_JAGHQW010000034.1, forward strand.
GGGAATGTGCGGGCGGCTTTCCCCTGTCTCGCGCTAACTGGATTTTCCTGTCTTTGAGGTTTTTCAGAAGAGTCCCGGCATTCTTTAATATTGCTTGAATTTCTTGATTATTTAAATGTGTTCGCAGTTCATTTTGCTGGCTTACAGAAAATTCTGAAATTGATGTTCCACTGTTAATTTCTGTAGTGAGCGGTACATCCTTCATTGGGTCAGGCATGACCTGCACCATCGCTGAGGTATGTTCATTGCCAGTTAATAGCCTGTTGTCGCTGACTGTTGGTAGATTTCTTGATATGGAACTGATCACTCCCGGAAGCCTGGAAGCTGCGTCAGCAGGCATGGCTGGTTCGGTCTCCATTGGCTCCGGATTAGCAGGTAGCGAAGTTGAAGAACACACAATACTCCTGCTGTTGTCAGTAACACGCCTGCGCTTTATGGATGGGATGGGCCCGGATTCAGATTGCAGTTGATGCGGTGGAAATGTTCCAGTGCCCGTTGTTGTCTGTTCCACTTGGTAACCTGACATGGATCGCTTTCTTTCTTGTTTTCGGCTGTTTGCTGGCCGGTGCCTTCCGGCTTCAGTGGATGTTAACGGGGATGCCGTGTCTGCGGTTACTGATGAGGAAGGTGATTGCATGGTTTCTTCGGGGATTACCTGTTTCCAGTTGGAGAATCGTCTGGGGATGACAACAATAGAACTGAACTAGTCAGCCCGTTAAAGTTCTAGGCAGCCGGTATCAGGGAAGGCTGACCTGTTTTGTCAGGCAGTCTGGCTGTGAGATGTGTTTCGGGATAGCGCACCGCTGGCTTTTACATTCCAGGGCAGGAGTGCTTCCAGCTTCTCAACCGTATCCGCATACGGCAGTTCCTCCAGTACGTAACAAATGTACTCGAAAGGCTCCAGTCCATTGGCTTTGGCACTTTCGATCAGGCTGCAATAAATGGCGCTGGCCCGGGTGCCATCAGGGGTATCGGCAAACAGCCAGTTGCGGCGTCCCACAGTCAAGGGGCGAATGGCATTCTCGGCAGCGGCATTGCTGATGTTCAACAGGCCGTCTTCACAGTAAATGATCAGCTTTGGCCACTGGTTCAGGGCATAACCGATGGCATTATGAATCAGGCTGCCAGGTTCAACCCGGTTTATATTCCAATGGCACTGACTTAAGCTTAAAAACCCCGCAAACATGGGGATTGATACAGGTTTAGAGATTTGAATTGGAACCACAAAGCACACAAAGAGCACTAAGAAGAGCTTTTCTTTTCCTTTGTGCTCTTTGTGTGCTTTGTGGTTCCAATCGCCGGGTGCCTTAAAGTCCACGTATGACAAGGCTTTCACCCTTAAGTCAGTGCCATTGGTTTCAGGACTGGTCGATGGTGAGGTTGAGGCAGGAGTACCGGTCGGTTCTTTACTGGTTCCCGGATTGTGGTCTTGCGACGTCTCGCCCCCACAACCCGGCAGGCTGGCCAGCGCCAGACAGGCCATAGCCACCTGGTTAATAGTATTGAAATAGCTATTGGCAGGTATGGCTCTCTGGGCCAGGCGCAGGGCCAGCTCTTTAGGTTGAATTTTCAGCTGTATCCATGGGCCACCCGGCTGGTCAGACCGTTGCCCGGGGTCAAAGTCCGGATGAAAGGATTTAGCCACTGACTTGCTGATACTCCAGATACCCGACCAGGCAGAACCCTGCCCAAGGTTATGGCTGGTATCAGTGTCAGCCGAATCAGACGGTGGCGTCATGGTTACGCAGGAAGTGAGTACAGGGGTCATTTCATTGCTTCCGGGTTACAGGATTCGGAATACAAATGTAGATGCAAATAGGAATGATTGTTTTTTTATTTTAACAGTACCGGGATTACTGAGAATTCTTGCCAGAAATGTTCCAGGCTGACAGCGTTTGCTGCCCGCCTGGAGGGAAGGGAATATCAGAACTGTTTGAGAATCTGCTCAACACTGTCGGTTGCATCACCAAACAGCATACGACTGTTGTCACGGAAGAACAGTGGGTTTTGAACACCCGCATAGCCGGTAGCCATCGAGCGTTTGAAGACGATCACTTCTCCGGCTTCCCAGACTCGCAATACCGGCATGCCGGCAATGGGGCTGTTGGGATCTTCGGCCGCCGCCGGGTTCACCGTGTCGTTGGCACCGATCACCAGAACCGTATCGGTATCAGCAAAGTCATCGTTGATTTCATCCATCTCTTCCACGATGTCATAAGGCACTTTTGCCTCTGCCAGCAGTACATTCATATGACCCGGCAGCCGACCGGCCACCGGATGGATACCAAAACGAACGTTGATACCACGGTCCCGCAGCTTCTTGACCAGGTCACGAACCGGGTGCTGAGCCTGGGCAACCGCCATACCATAGCCAGGCGTAATAATGACACTGGCGGAGTTCTTCAGCTGTTCCGCAACGTCTTCTGCGCTGACTTCCGTATAGTCACCCTGTTCACCACCTTCGACGATCGTCCCCTCTGCGGTACCAAAGCCACCCAGAATCACCGAAATAAACGAACGATTCATGGCCCTGCACATCAGGTAAGAGAGGATGGCACCGGAAGAACCCACCATGGCACCGGTAATGATCAGCAGGTTGTTGCCCAGCATAAAGCCAGTCATGGCCGCCGCCAGACCTGAGTAGGCGTTCAGCATGGAGACCACCACCGGCATATCGGCACCGCCAATACCCAGCACCAGGGTGATACCAAAGCCAAATGCCAGAAGGGTAACCAGCACTAGCGCCAGAATACTGTGCTGCTGTACATAGACAACACCCATCAACACCGCCAGGCCAAGGATAGCCAGGTTGGTCCAGTGCTTACCGGGCAGTGATACCGGACGGCTGGAAATCTTGCCATGAAGCTTCATCGCCGCCACCACTGAGCCACTGAACGTCACTGCACCAATAATAATCCCGATAAAGATTTCCGAGCTGTGAATCAACTGCTCAGCGGACATAACCAGGTCTTTCAACTGACCAGCCAGTGAGTCATTGACTTCCAGCGCACTGGCAAAACCAATCAGTACCGCCGCCAGACCACCAAAGCCGTTCAGAATGGCCACCAGCTGTGGCATCTCCGTCATCTGAACCTTAAGCGCCAGGTAAAGGCCAACACCCGCACCCACCATCATGCAGAGAGTGACCAGGGTAATACCGGCAATATGGGCATGGGCCAGGGTGGCCAGAACGGCCACCACCATCCCGGTGATGCCATAGATATTGCCGTTTTTTGCCGTATCCTGTCGACTAAGCCCGGCAAGGCTCATAACAAACATTAATGCAGCGACCAGATAAGCCGCTACCAGTAATCCTTCAGACATTGCGAGCGACTCCTGTTAATCCAGACGGAACATCTTGAGCATCCGCTGGGTAACAGCGAATCCACCAACAATATTGATGACAGCAACCGTGATGGCAATACCCGACAGTGCAAGTACGATATTGTTGTCACTGCCCATCTGGACCAGACCACCAACCACCACAATGCCGCTGATAGCATTGGTAACACTCATCAATGGCGTATGCAGCGCAGACGTCACATTCCAGATAACGTAATAGCCGACGATGGAAGCGAGGACAAAAACGGTGAGATGTTCCAGGAAACTGCTGGGGGCAGAGTTAGCCACACAACCAAAGAGCACAGCACCGACAGCCAACAGCACCGGCTTCAGCCAGGGCCTGGCCTTTGCTTCTTGTTCAGGTTCTTTAGCCACCACCGGTTCCGGCCCGGCAGCCGGGGCTGCACTGACTTTCACCGGGGGTGGTGGCCAGGTGATGCTGCCGTCACGGATCACGGTCAGGCCACGGATCACTTCATCATCAAAGTTGATATCAATCTGCCCATCCTTGTTTGGACAGAGCAGTTTCAACAGATTCACCAGGTTAGTGCCGTACAGCTGCGATGACTGGGTAGGCAGACGGCTTGGCAGATCGGTATAACCGATCACTTTTACGCCATGGGCGACAGTGATCTGGTCCTTGACGGTACATGCACAGTTACCACCGGTCTGGGCAGCCAGATCGACAATGACACTGCCGGGCTTCATGGCCTTGACCATGTCTTCGGTGATCAGCTTTGGTGCCGGTTTGCCGGGAATAAGCGCTGTGGTGATGATGATATCAACGTCTCTGGCCTGCTCCATAAAGAGTGCCATCTCAGCATCAATAAACGCCTGGCTCATCTCTTTGGCATAACCATCGGAAGAGTCCTGCTCTTCTTCATAATCAAGCTCAAGGAACTCGGCCCCCATACTCTCAACCTGCTCTTTTACTTCAGGCCGGGTATCGAATGCACGCACAATGGCACCCATGCTGCCCGCTGCACCCAGGGCAGCGAGGCCAGCAACACCGGCACCAATGACCAGCACCTTGGCTGGCGGAATTTTACCGGCCGCCGTGATCTGGCCATTAAAGAAGCGGCCAAACTCATGAGAAGCCTCAACCACCGCACGATAGCCACCAATATTGGCCATTGAACTCAGGGCATCCAGAGACTGTGAGCGCGACAGCCGCGGTACGCTGTCCATTGCCAGAATGTTCACATTACGCTGGCTGAGCTTATTCATCAGCGCTTCATTCTGGGCTGGCCAGATGAAGCTGGCCAGTGTAGCGCCATCTTTTAGCAGTGCAATTTCATCATCAATGGGCGCGTTCACCTTGAGAATAATGTCTGAATTCCAGACCTCATCACGATCAACAACCCGGGCACCAGCCTGAGTAAATGCTTCATCCCCAAAGCTCGCTTTTACCCCTGCACCTCGTTCAACGACGACGTCAAAACCGAGCTTCTGCAACTTGCCCACTGTATCGGGCGTTGCAGCAACACGATTCTCGTTTTCCTGGACCTCTCCAGGGATCCCTATGCGCATAACGGTCACCGGAAGCTAAATTAATAGACTTTTCATTCAGTGCATCAGCACCCAGCGCTTCTGAACCGGATACAAGGAGCCAGTTCAGAGTGCTACCCCAATCAACAATGCTGGAACTTTTACTGTGAAAACGACCAAGATTCTTACCTGATTTGTACGTTGACAAGATCACAGGAACCGACAACATACGACATCATTCTCACAGCAAAAACTCAGGCATATTGAGCTGTTTCATAAGATGGCCCCCTTACAGGCAGCCTGTCTCAGAAGCCCTTCTTATAAATCAGGGCACACATAGTAAGTGATTTTTTGACAAAGTGGTAATTAACAACACTTGCTGGCGGGATTACCTATTTACTTATAGCTCGAAAATTCTGGGCAAATGTAATAATCCACAGCCAATCTTGCACAGGCACTATCGGTCAGTGTTGAGTGATGAAATGTTAATTGTGGGTATGAAAGACGGAGAGAATCATCCCAAAAGGACAGGCAAACTGAGAAATAAGGTTGGATTTATAAGGCTACGGTTGTGTAGATCGGCTACCAGACTCCACACCCCACATTGGCCAAAGCAATGCTCTTAGGGTAGACATTAAGCGCCTACTCCCAGCTTCGGGAAGTTGAAGACGGAACCACGAAGGACACGAAGAGCACAAAGAAGAGATTTTCTTTTCCTTCGTGCTCTTCGTGTCCTTCGTGGTTCCATTCAAAAGCCATTGAAAATGGAGGGGTAAGCTTAATGTCCACCCTAAGAAGCAGTGCTCAGGGTAGTAAACACACCCTGAGCCCGTGAACACTTGTGTTTATTCCTGGTCTTCCCATTTCAGGCTGCGTTCTACGGCTTTTTTCCAGCCTTTGTACAACCCTGTGCGCTGTTCATCATCCATCACCGGAGTATAAACACGATCAACGCCTACCTTGTCCTTAAGCTCGTCGATGCTCTTCCAGAAACCAACGGCAAGACCTGCCAGATAAGCGGAACCTGCTGCTGTTGACTCCGTCACCGTTGGACGGACCACTTCCTTATTCAAAATATCTGACTGGAACTGCATCAGGAAGTTATTGGCAACAGCGCCACCATCCACACGCAGCTGTTTCATTTCGATACCGGCATCCTGCTGCATCGCTTCAATCAGATCACGGGACTGATAAGCAATGGCTTCCAGCGTGGCACGCACAATATGGTTACGGTTAGCACCACGGGTCAGACCGAAAATGGCACCACGGGCATAAGGATCCCAGTAGGGCGCTCCCAGGCCAACAAAGCCCGGTACTACATATACACCATTGGTGTCTTTTACTTTGCTGGCAAAATATTCGGTATCCGCCGCATCACGGACCAGGCCAAGTTCATCACGAAGCCATTGAACAGAAGCACCACCCATAAAGACAGAACCTTCCAGGGCATAATGCACCTTGCCATCAATACCAAAGGCAATGGTCGTTAAGAGACCATTTTCAGACTTAACAGGGGCCTCACCGGTATTCATCAACAGGAAGCAGCCTGTGCCATAGGTGTTCTTGGCCATGCCTTTCTCATGGCACATCTGGCCAAACAGGGCAGCCTGCTGATCACCTGCCATACCAGCAACTGGAATCCGGGTACCACCTTTACCACCAATGTTGGTCTTGCCATACACTTCCGAGCTGGACTTCACTTCAGGCAGCATACTGCGTGGAATATCCAGCACCTGCAAAATGGTGTCATCCCACTCCAGACGGTTGATATCAAAAAGCATGGTCCGTGAAGCGTTGGTGACATCCGTCACATGGGCGCGGCCATTGGTGAGCTTCCAGGTCAGCCAGGTATCCACGGTACCGAACAACAGGTCACCTTTCTCGGCACTTTCACGGGCACCTTCGACGTTATCAAGAATCCACTTGATTTTTGTGCCAGAGAAATAGGCGTCCAGAACCAGGCCGGTGGTTTCACGGATATGGCTTTCCAGACCGGCTTTTTTTAATTGTTCGCAGATCTCCGTTGTACGACGGCATTGCCATACAATGGCGTTATAGACCGGCTGACCGGTAGTTTTATCCCAGACAACAGTGGTTTCCCGCTGATTGGTAATACCAAGAGCGGCCACCTCGTCCGGTCGAATATTGGTTTTTGCCAGCACCTCGGTCAGAACCGAACTCTGGGTCGCCCAGATCTCCATCGGGTTGTGCTCAACCCAGCCCGGTTGAGGATAATACTGGGTAAACTCCCGCTGAGAAGTACCGACGATGTCACCATCGTGGTTAAAAATAATGGCCCGTGAACTGGTTGTACCCTGATCAAGAGAAACAATGTATTTCTTTTCAGTGGTCATTCTTTTGTCCTTAATTCCTTAGCTGGCAGGGGTATCACCCCTACCTTCTCACAAAAATCGGCTAACAATCGATCAGGCGGTTCTGATTTCACAACCAGGTGTGGCGCACACAGCAGGTTCTACCTGCTTGCCCAGCACATTGATGTAAAGCCATGCGCCGGTCATGGCACCACAGATGGGAGCAACAATCGGTACCCAGAAATAGGGATTGGCTCGTGCCCCCGTCAGCGCCACTTCGCCCCAGCCGGCAAAAAATGCAAAGAGTTTCGGGCCAAAATCCCGTGCCGGGTTCATGGCAAAACCGGTCAGAGGGCCGAAAGATGCCCCGATAACCGCGATAAGAACACCGATAAGAAGGGCGGAAAGTGCGCCGTTGGAAACACCATTATTCTCATCACCAATAGCCAGAATGCCGCCCATCAGCACTGCGGTAATGACGAACTCAACAGCGAAGGCCTGCAGGTTAGTGAGTGACGAGTGTGCATAAGTGGAGAAAATACCCGCTGTGGCCAGACTCTGCTCAGAGCCACGAATCATATTATGAGCCAACTCATAATCAGCGAATAAGCCACTGTACAGGAAGTAAACCAGGGCCGCAGAGCAGAACGCACCCAGCATCTGGGCAATAATAAAGGGAATGACCTTTTGCTTGTTGAAGCCTTTAAAGACCATTAAGGCAAGCGTCACTGCCGGATTCAGGTGAGCACCGGAAATGCCGCCGGTCACATAGATGGCAATGGCAACACCAAGACCCCAGACGATGGATATTTCCCACTGACCGAAATCAACACCGGCCAGAACGAGCGCCGCTACACAACCCGCACCAAAGAAAATAAGGAGCCCGGTGCCAATAAACTCGGCAAGACATTCCCCCAGCAATGATTTTCTCATAATGGCTACTTCCACCTGCTTCACGCAGATCAACAATTATTAGTTAAGGCAGTGTCGTAAATACTGAATTCAGCGAATGCCTTGTTGGCGGCGAATTTTTACAAACAACAACAAACATTATCAATCCTGAAAGATTGATATAAATCAATCAATTACCTATAAAGAAAGCCAATTGCGGGAAATACGCACAAAGCGAATCAACTAAACAACATTAATTTTCATGCACCTCATGAACTTCGATTAATCATTAACCACACCCAGAAAATTCTGATGTTCGTTTTTTGTCTGAGCGGATAACTATTCGTGTTTTTTTGTTGATTTGTGTCATTTGCTAAATATTGCCGTTTATTTATAGTGCGCGCCGCGAACATAAACGAACATGTAAGAGCAAATTCAATGAGGCAGATAGAGACCGACGTTGTCATCATCGGCGGGGGCGCGACCGGAGCGGGCGTTCTTCGCGACTGTGCGCAACGGGGAATGCGTGCAATCCTGGTCGAAAAGGATGATATCGCCAACGGTACTACCGGGCGTAACCACGGTCTGCTCCATTCCGGTGCCCGCTACGCAGTGACCGACCCTCACTCTGCCATTGAATGCATCCGTGAAAACCAGATTCTGAGGAAAGTGGCCAGCCACTGTATCGAAGAGACCGGTGGGCTGTTCATCACCCTGCCTGAGGACGAACTCTCCTTTCAGGAAACATTCATTACCGCCTGTACATCTGCGGGTATACAGGCAGAGGCATTAACACCTGCAGATGCCCTGCGCATTGAGCCAAATGTGAACCCCGGGCTGCTGGGCGCTGTGCGTGTTCCAGACGGTACCGTAGACCCTTTTCGTTTAACCGCTGCCAATATTCTTGATGCAGAAGAATACGGTGGTCGTCTGCTCAGCTATACCAAAGTCGTTGGCCTGATCATCAACAATGGCCGGGTACGGGGGGTACACTGTATCAAGGTGAAAACTGGTGAGAAAGTGGATATTCATGCCCAGCAGGTGGTGAATGCTGCCGGTATCTGGGGCCAGCAGATTATTGAATACGCAGACCTGGCCATTCGCATGTTCCCGGCTAAAGGTTCGTTATTGATTGTTGATTACCGCATTAATGGCATGGTGATTAACCGTTGTCGTAAACCCTCCGATGCCGACATTCTGGTACCCGGGGACACCATCTCTCTGATTGGTACCACCTCGGAGAAAATCCCCTACCGGGACATCGAGAACATCCGGGTGACCCCCGACGAGGTTGACGTACTGTTAGCTGAGGGCGAGAAACTCTGTCCGATCATGGCCAGGACCCGTGTACTTCGTGCCTATTGCGGTGTTCGCCCGCTGATCTCTCTGGGGGATGATCCATCGGGTCGAAATATCAGCCGGGGGATTGTCTTGCTTGACCACGGTGAAACGGATGCCTTGCCGGGTCTTATTACCATTACCGGCGGAAAGCTGATGACCTATCGACTGATGGCTGAAATGGCAACGGATGCGGTGGCAAAAAACCTGGGCAACAGCAAACCCTGTGTCACAGCTATACGACCACTGCCCGGAGCTAATGGCAAACACAGCGATATTTACGCCCCCCAGGTTTCTATCCCGGTATCAGGCTCTGCAAAGTACCGCCATGGAGAAAGAGCGGCAAAGTTTCTTGCCAACGACAAAAAGCAGAATGCGGTTATCTGTGAGTGCGAAATGGTCACTCGCGGTGAAATTGAATACGCCGTCCATAATCTCAATGCCAGAGATCTGGTTGACCTTCGTCGTCGGACTCGCATTGGCATGGGGCCTTGCCAGGGAAAAATGTGTGCCTGTCGGGCGGCCGGTATTGTCAGCGAAATAACGCACGACGATAACGGTAAACAAGCGCTGCACAGCGTAGGTGAGTTTATGCAGGAACGCTGGAAGGGAGTCAGGCCGGTGCTGTGGGGTGATGCGATGCGCGAAGCCGATTTGAGCTACTGGCTGTACAACAACCTTCTGGGCTACAGCCAGCTGGAACCCAGTGATCCGGATTCCCACAGTGTCAATCCTGGCGAAGCTGCTGTGCTCCGCGGGGAAGAGTCAAAGGAAGAGGTAGCCCCATGAACTACGACGTTATTGTGATTGGCGGAGGCCTTGCGGGTTTAACCGGCGCAATCCGCTGTGCAGAAGCAGGCTTGAAAACCGTTGTGATCAGTGCTGGAGAGAGCGCCCTGGCCTTTGCCTCCGGTGCTATCGATGTGTTTGGCATTGAACAAGATAATTCTTTCGTGGAATGTCCATTTGCAGCAATCCGTCACCTGCCATCCACCCATCCCTACCAGAAAGTGGGAGCAGCATCTTTACAGCAGGGATTGACATTTTTTACCGAACAAATGGCAGCAGCTGGCATCCAATTGAGCAATTTTGGCCAGCAGAACCATGGTCGTCTGACAGCACTGGGGGCCATTCGCCCAGCCTGGTTGAGCCAGGAAGGTGCTGACAGCCTGCCGTTGCTGGCTCCTGCCGAAGGCATACGTCGTGTTGCCATCATCAATATTGCAGGCTTTCGTGACTTCCAGCCGGCACTGATGGCCGCAGGTATGAAGCGACATCCCGGATTCTCTGAGGCAGAGTTCATACTGGCGGATATCAAAACAGCAACCCTGAACATTAACACCAGAAATGCCTATGAGCTGCGCTCTCTGGAGTTAGCCCGAACCCTTAAGCGTGACCTGTTCAGCCAGCCTAATGGTATAAACATATTGTCGTCTGCTTTACAGAAGGCAGCCGGTAATGCTGATCTGGTGGTTATACCCTCCGTCCTCGCTGTAGAAGGTGGTAATGAGCTGATCCGTCAACTTGAAACACTGACCGGCCTGCGTATTTGTGAAGTCGCAACCTTGCCGCCATCACTCCCCGGAATGCGCATGGCCTCTGCCCTGAAGCAGCGATTCCGGCAGTTGGGCGGTATGTTCCTGGAAGGTGACCAGGTGCTTTGTGGTTGCTTTGCAGAAAACCGACTGAGCTCGGTGAAGACCAGACTGAACCCCGATATGCCCATATCCGCCAGCCACTTTATTCTGGCAACCGGCAGCTTTTTCAGCCAGGGGCTGGCCAGTGACCGCCATCATCTGTCCGAGCCGGTTTTTGGCCTTGATGTTGATGCACCGGACAGTAGGGATCAGTGGTCAGATCATCGTTTTATGGATGGTAAGCCGCATAATCTCAGCCACTTCGGTATTAACACCAGTGAACAGTTAAACCCGTACCGGAACGGTCAGAAAATCCATAATCTTTACTGCGCAGGTGCGGTGCTCAATGGTTTCAATCCGGTTCAGGAAGCCAGTTCGGGTGGGGTAGCCATCGGCACCGGCTGGTTTGCTGCAAACAGGATTATTGCAACGATGCCTCAGGCGGAAGAAACATGCTGAACACCATTGATACCAGCTTTGACAGCTGCATTAAATGCACCGTCTGCACAACCCGCTGTCCGGTCGCTGAAGTAAACCCGGACTACCCTGGCCCCAAACAGGCAGGCCCGGACGGGGAGCGTTTACGCATCAAAAACCCGGCACTGTATGATGAAGCATTGCAACACTGCACCAACTGCAAACGCTGTGAAGTTGCCTGTCCGTCGGGTGTTCATGTAGGTACGGTTATTCAACTGGCCAAAGCCCGGCATGGCGGTTTCAAAAAAGGCCCCCGGGAATTTATTCTCAGCCACACCGATATGATGGGGTCACTTTCTACCCCTGCGGCACCTGTCGTCAACATCGCCACACAGCTGAAACCCGTTAAAAAGCTGCTGGATAAAGTGTTTGGAATTGATCAACGACAAACCCTGCCAAAATACACCCATCAAACATTTCGTCGCTGGTTTCAACAGCAGAAGGCGCAGCAGAACCGCTTCGATCGTAAAATCAGTTTCTTCCACGGTTGTTTCACTAACTACAATGACCCCACCGTGGGAAAACACCTGGTAGCAGTCCTGAATGCCATGAATATCGGTGTCACGCTGTTAAAGAAAGAAAAGTGCTGTGGTGTCCCACTGATAGCCAATGGCTTCTTCGATAAAGCCCGCAAAAATGCCGAACTGAATATGGGGCAGTTTGCCGACTCATTAGCGGACAGTGAATGTGTACTGGCAACAGAACCCAGCTGTGCCATGACACTTCGGGACGAATACCCGGAAGTGCTTCATGTGGATAACCACGCCATCAAAGAACGTATTCTGTTTGCCTCTGCGTTTATTACCAGGGAATTTGCCAAAGGCAATAAGCCGGATATGACGCCCGTTAACCTGAGAGTTGCCTATCACAGCCCATGCCACCTGATCAAACAGGGTGGCGTGATTCACACCATGGAACTGTTAAACAGTATTCCCGGGCTGGAGGTGATCATGCTGGATCAGAAGTGCTGCGGAATGTCGGGTACCTACGGTTTTAAAAAAGAGAACTATCAAACCTCTCAGAACATTGGCCAGGGTGTCTTTGATCAGATCGAAGCGCTTAATGTGGATTATGTGGTCACTGACTGCGAGTCCTGCAAGATGCAGATAGAAATGAACACCGCTCATAAAGTGCTGCACCCGTTGACCCTCATGGCACAGTCATTAGCATGAGAATTCAAAACTTATGGACGTTCACAAAACGACAAAGCTTGTGCATAAACAGCAACAGATCCCACAGAGCCGACGCCATGAAATGATCATCACCCTGCTCAGGCAGGAAGGCTTTGTGACCACTGAAGCTCTGGTGCAACATTTTAACTGGAGCAGCTCAAGCCAGGAGGCTGTCCGAGAATAGCGCCCGTAGCGAGGATGGCAGAAAATTGAGGATAAAAAGTCGGAAATTTTTAGACCAATTTGCTGCCACCGCAGTAGGGCAGTCTATTCTCGGTCAGCCTCCCAGGGCAGACAACGCTGATTGTCTGCTAATAAGTTGCCTTGGGATATACTCCCCCAAATAAGCCAGCGCAGCATTGACCCCCTCACGGGCCATAACATCAGTGATATTGCCATACTCCTGATGGGATATTGAATAAACCTTGTCCGCTATTTGCAGCGCAATGGCAAAAATATTGAACCCGGCTGGCAGGGGTGGCAGCTGGTAATACGCTTCGTGACATTTCCGGATTCGACAACCCAGCATATCGTCATGCTGATAGTCAGCATGTAGCAGGGCACCGGGTGTGTACTGTCCAAGAATCAGGTCCCGAACGTATTTGTGCTGTCGGTAGTAGCTCACATACCTGACCTGAAGTTGTCGCATGATATCTGTCCAGTGATGAATTGCACTCTCATCAAGGGGCTGATCCAGAATCGCTTCAAAATCGGTAAAAATGTCCTCCAGTAATGCTTCCAGTATTGCGTCTACTTTGGGGAAAAAGTGATAGACAGAGGATGGAGGCATCCCGGCTTTTTCCGCTACCTGGTACAGTGAAAGTTCATTAATAGCGTTCTCTTCCAACAGTTCCCGGGCAACCGTGAGAATGGTACTTCTCCGCTCAAGACTTCTGGCCTGAGTCTTGCGGGATACTTTGCGCTGTTTGCTTACGACTTCTGTCATGGGAATTCATGCATGAGGAGGGGAGAGTCTGGTATCGAAGTATTGTCATCCTCTTGCACCAAAGTCGCAAGAATAGGCATCACTTGAATTTGGGAACTTAATTCTGACCCGTTTGTCAAAAGACTGTCGTTTTTCAATCATGCTAACAACTGTGGTGTTCACCCTTAATCAGGAGTTTTCATGAGTAATCCCTTCCCATCACTACCATCCGACTCTCACCCTGTTGTCGGAGGTGCTATCAATCAAGTACTGCTTTCGGCAGATCAGGAGGCTTCCTGCCTTCCATCGGCAACCTTCGATTCCAGAAGCACAGCTATTGACTTGCCGGAGCCCGGGAACCTGCGGATGCGGGAGTATTCCGAGCTGGATATTTCAGACACAGAACGGGATATTTCAGACGCAGAAAAGGAACTGCATGAACGGGCAATCACACCTCTGAAGGATCATATTCTTCAGATGATCTCCAACACTCCCGGCCTCAAGGCGAAAGCCTCCATGGCCAGAGAGGTCGTGACGCTCGCCCGGTCAATACATGAATGTGTGAAAAGTGAAATAAACATGCATCTCTCCTCGGCCTGGCCAGACCTGCAAGCAGTGTCCCGGATTGTCAGCCAGTGGCCAGAGTCCCTGAAGGAGTCGGCTGCCTATGTCCGCTATGGCTGGCCGGTTTTGACGGTTGGCATGTATTCCAGACAGTTCTTGTGTGACTTCAAGTCTGTTACTGATGTCTGTCGTTTATATCGTTCTGATTACCCCCGTGCCCATCCGCGCATTCACCCTGATTTTCCCAGTATTTTTGAACATTTTGATCCAAAGGACTGTGAGGATCTTTCTCAAGAGGAATTTCAACACTATTTCGGTGAGTTTCCCCGGGAGATTCAGAACCTGATCAAAAATCCGCCTCTCGATTTTCTGCTACTCAAGCCAGGCGTATATCTGGATTATCCGGTCTTCTTCCGTCTGGCCAGGGATATATGGCTTGACGCATTACCGACTGGTAATACCGGAATCATGGACAGGGTCAGTCACTTGATGGTGTCGTTTGCCAGGCAGCAACACAGCCTCTTCGCGTATCGCCTGGATCCCTACTGGGAATCCCTGGACGACCGGCTAAGGAACATTCATTCACTGAACTGTGATGATCTGTCAGTTATAGCGTTTGAGCTGGCAACGCATCCCCGGAAATGGCAGGAAAGATATCCAGTTATTTTCCGTCAGTTACTCAGCCATGGTTTTTCGAGTGAGGAAAGCCAACTGATGAACCGCTTTGACCAGTGGGGGGCGGATACCGATTCGCAACTGAAATTCAGTCACTGGGCAGAGTCAGCGTTGATTCCGCGTATCGTCATGACCCTGCACTTTCTGAGAGATATTGTGCAGTATATCGATGAGCATAAGAGTAAACATGTCAGCAACAAACCTCTTTTATCGATGGATATCGAAAGAGGAGATTACTTCGATAAAGATACCGGGCAGCTGCTGTCACCCATCATTGCAGTGGATTTGAGGAATACATCTCCCCTGGTGGAAACACGAGAGGTGCTCGCTGATTTTTTCCGTGGTAAAGCATCACAGGCTGGATCAGAAAAGCGCTAATACCTGTGAAGTTTTCGCTGAAGCTTTTCCGGTAAATACAAAGCAAGATATGCCCGTGCAGCTCTCCAGCCTTCCATAGCCATTGTCGGGGTGATATTGCCAAATTTCTGGTGAGAAATGGCGTACACTTTGTCGGCTATTTGCAGGGCAATGGCAAAAATATTGTAGTCCCCTGGCAGCACCGGTAATTCAAAATAACGTTGATAGATACTCTCGATCTGCCTGCCCAGATCATCATCGTGCCGATGATCTGCGGCCAGAATATCAACATGCAGATGTTGCCCGAGTATCAATGCCCGGGCCATCTCGTTTTGCTGATAATACTGTTGCATACGTGTTTCCAGAATAAAGCCAATATCACTCCAGTGGTTAATTTCCTGGTCAGGCAGAGGCCTTGAAACACACTGATCAAAGGCGTCAAATACTTCCTCAGCCAGGGCCTGCAGCAACACTTCAATCTTTGGAAAAAAATGATAGAGGGAAGAGGGTGGAATGTCTGCTTTATGGGCAATATCGTACAGTGAAAGACTGGGGGTTGATGCTGAGGTAATCATCTCCCGGGCGACACTTAGTATTTTCCGGCGTCGTTCCAGGCTTCTGGCCTGCAAGCGCCTGCCTTTTCGGGTATCAGTTTCACTGGCCGACTTTTTAACTGGCAAGACATCCACTTAACTTCTCCTCGCGAGTCTGACGTTTGCTGAGCATCCATTCACCGACGCCTATCACCACCAAAAGGCCGAGTATTGTAGATGAGGTGTGTAACAGATCATAGGCACCCAGCGGGAAAACAAAAAAGAACACAGCCATGGCCGTTAGTATCCATGGTAAAAAAGCCGCCGCCTTAACCGCCCGGGCATGACGGATCAATTGCAGCCCGGAGTTCGGGGAGAGGTCTCGCTCTTTCAACACCAGGTAAGCCGGGAACAACAACAAGTAAGGGAGTAAAAAAACCAGATTGGCAAATGAGAACAGCGACCAGTAGAGGGCGTCAGCGGAATCCGCCATGACGCCATAAAGCAAAATGGCCAGCGATGCCAGAAAACCACTCAGAACACTGGCTCCGACAGGAGTACCACAGGCTGGGTGCTCAAGACCAAACAGCGCTGGCAACTCTCCGGAATGAGCAGCTTCAGCCGCCGCGTAGTTCGCGCCAATACTCCAGGTCACCATGTTGGCAACCAGACTGAACATAATCAGCAGGCCAAGCATGATGGTAATGATGTCACTGCCCGGCAATGGTGCCACTATCTTTTCCAGTGTGGCCAACAGGCCATTGATCAAACCGATCTGTTCAACCGGCAGTGCGGCTAATATGCCGAACACAGCAAACAGGTAAAGAATGGTAATGAGCCCAACGGCCATCAGTTGAGCAAACGGCAAATCTTTGTCAGGATCTTTTATTTCATCCCCGATACAGCTAATAAGGTCGAACCCAACCAGTGAAAAGATAATGACCGGGAAAAAACGTAAGCCATCATCAAGGCTTGGCGTCAGGGTTTGCAGGTTAATCGGATTGGCTAACCCGGAGCGATAAACCGTCATCACACCACCAATGCCAAGCAGAAAAACCACCACCATCTTACAACAGGCTCCGGCATTGGGAATCCACTTCCCGGTGTCCAGTGACAGACAACAGATCAACACCGTCAGCCAGGTGGCAACCAATGCAAACAGTATCTGGTTAGTCAGCGACATGGCTGGCCAGAGCATCTGCGAGAAAACACCAGCCATCATAATAAACGTAGCAGGCATCCACAGCGCAACATTCACCCAGTACAGCCAGCTGGTGCGAGCAGACCAGTTCGCGCCAAAAGCCAGTTTCACCCAGTGAACAATGCCGCCACGGGATGGCCAGCGGGTGCCCAGCTCAATGCTGATTAAAGCGTAGGGAATGGCAAAAAAGAGAAAGGCAATCAACCACCAGGTCAGGGATTGAACCCCGATCGACGCTGCTGCTGCCAGACCGTCAATAGTCAGCACGGCACTGAGCGTAAACAGGGTAATATCTTTGCGAGTCAGGCGTCGGTGAGTATTCATGGATCACCATGCTGGTCATGTTTTTATTGAATAGTGGGCCAGATCCGTCTGGCCCGATGACTGGCTACACAGCAGGCACCTGCTGGGTAATACAGTGAATGTTACCGCCGCCAAGCAATATCTCTCTGGCATCGACACCAACCACTTCATAGCCGGGGTAGATATCTTCCAGCAATGCTTTTGCCTCTTCGTCGTAGGCGGGATCCAGCAGTGGCAGAATGATCCGCATATTGGTAATCAGGAAGTTAGCGTAGGAACCAGCCAGACGCTCACCGGCGCTGCGTTCCATGCCTTCACAGATATCGATACCACCAGCCTCATCTTCCAGGATGTAGAGTGGGCCGGGAATATGCATCTTATGAATCTTCAGCTGACGACCACGGGCGTCTGTTGCTTCAGACAGCACCCGGAAGGCTTCCTGAGAGATCTCATACTGGGGATCATTCTCATCGCTGCACCAGGAAAGAATCACTTCACCCGGACGAACCACGTGAATAAGGTTATCCACATGCCCGTTGGTTTCGTCGTTATAAAGACCCCGTGGAATCCAGATCACTTTCTCGATGTTCAGGTAGTCACCCAGAATCTCTTCAATCTCAGCCTTGCTCAGATGAGGGTTACGGCTTTCATGGAGCAGGCACTCTTCGGTGGTAAACAGGGTGCCTTCACCATCGACATGAATGGAGCCACCTTCCAGAATTAATGGTGCACGGTAATGGTCATCACGGTTGATCTCGCAGATTTTCCGGGCTACCTGGTCATCCCGATCCCATGGGAAATAGAGCCCGTCAACCAGGCCACCCCAGGCGTTGAATTCCCAGTCCACACCACGACGCTCACCTTTATCATTCACCACATAACTTGGACCAATATCACGCATCCATGAATCGTTCGTGGCCATCTCCACCACACGAATATGCTCTGGCAACATTCTACGAGCATTGTCGTACTGTGCGGCAGACACTGCCATGGTCACAGGCGTCACTTCGGCAATGGCTTTGGCAACATTGACGAATACCTGCTGTGCTGGCTTACCGCCGTAACGCCAGTTATCAGTCCGCTCTGGCCACGCCATCCACATTTCTTCGTGGGGTTCGTGTTCACCAGGCATACGAAAACCGTCTTGTTTTGGAGTGCTTTCCCGGGATTTGCTCATTTGTCTTTTCCTTACTGCTTTATTGTTACAACAATTGAGTCATTAAACATTGGTTTGCTCAGGCGGTGGCCACTTGCATGCGTCTGGTTGCTGTGCTCAGTATCCATTCACCAATACCAATCGTAATGGCGATACCCAGGGCAACAGGCAGAGAGTAATTCCAGTCAACATTGCCATTGCCAATGTCCGGGAAGACAAAGAGAACAACGGCCTGAACAATAAACAGGAAGCAGATGGTGCTGAGTACGGCCTGAACGGCTGTGCTTCCCGGTACTTTGTAAGGGCGCTCTCTGTGAGGATCGCTGATACGCAGTTTGAAGAACGCCGGGAACATAAACAGATAAGGCAGCAGGAAGATGCAGGACGAGAAGGCAAAGATTGACCAGAACAACTCGTCACTTTCACCGGAAGTCAGGCCATAGAGCAGGATAACCACGGTAGATACCATGCCGGTAATCATGTTCGCGCCCACCGGAGTTTTGTGGACCGGATGTTCTTTAGCGACAAATTCCGGAAGTTCACCCGCTTGCGCCGCTTCCATGGCGGCACGGCTGGCACCCATCGTCCAGGTGGTCATATTGGCAATGAACGTCAACAGCGCCAGTGAACCAATGCCGTATACCATGAATTGGCCAAAAGCACCGTCACCAAACAGAGTTCTCAAAGTGGAGACAATACCGGCAACCAGACCAATCTCTTCTACTGGCAATGCCAGCAAAATGCCCAGGGTTCCGAAGACATAAAGCCCGGTGACAATGGCTGCGGAAATCAGAATGGATTTGGGAATATCCCGGCGTGGGTTTTTGATTTCCGAGCCCATGCAGGCAATCAGCTCAAAGCCCATCAGGTTGAAGATAATAACCGGCAGGAAACCAAGGCCTGAATCAATAGAGGGCATCATTGAACTCAGGGTAAATTCATTGGCAACACCGTTCTGGCTGGCATACCAGAAGCCGCCGACACCCAGAACCACAATAACAGTAACCTTGAACAGCGCCCCAAGGTTGGTTACCCAGACACCGGCATCCACAGAGATATTACAGATCCAGATAGTCAGCCAGGTCAGGCCAATACAGATAAGGATTTGCCACCAGAGCCCAAGGTCCGGAAAGAACATCTCGGCAAACATACCGGCAAACATAATGTATACCGCAGGCATCCAGAGCCCAACGTTAATCCAGTAGAACCAGGTGGTTCTTACTGCCCACTTGAAGCCAAAGGCTTTTTTTACCCAGTCGTATATTCCGCCGTCTCCGGGATAGGTTGTGCCAAGTTCTGATGAGATAAGGCCGTAGGGAATCACAAAAAGAACCAGCGTAATAAGCCACCAGACGATCGATGATGGACCGATTGACGCACTGGCCGTCAGCCCGTCAACCACCAGTACAGCGCAGACGCTGAACAGGGTCAGGCTGGGCAACCCCATTTTCCCCGTTGCTTCATTGGACATAATTGTTTCCCCTTTAAGGCAGCTATTGGCCGCTTATTATTCAATCCGGCAGTCAGTTACCGGGATCAGCCAGCTTTCTGAATGCGGGATCAGCAAAACATCGATTTATTTTCAGCTTTATAAACATGATAAATATCGGTTTATTTTTGATATTGATCTAAATCATTTATTTATTCTTATTTGTTGTGAAATTTAAAAAAACGCTGCCCGCTTCCCGCTGCCCGAAAAAGACAGGCCGCTTTTTAGGTGGCAGCTTGCAGGTGTCCGGCGACGGGTGGTGACCTTAACAAGTCTCAGTCAAATGTGGAACTTATTCCCAGGTGTTTTTTTCGTGAGATTCAGTCCTGGGCGCGTCTGCTATTTATGCAAAAAATTTCATCAGAATTAAAAATAAGATCAATATTTATCAATATTGATCTGAGTCAATACTGATAAATATCGGGATTTTATAGTGTGCCCAACGACGAGAGCACAGACGACAACAGTGCTCCTAATGCATCAGTTTCCAAGACCTGCTGATGGAGACACCATCAGTTCCAAGAAAAGTCAGTTGCACTGCTCTGGGCAAACAGGGCGTGCACTCCATAAAGACCAGGAGTATTACCATGAAACTGCCATCTTCCAGTGCTACCGACCTGCACAAGCCAGAACTGAAGCACTTCCTGAAAACTCAGGATTACACCCGTGAAGATCTGGAAGGCATTCTGGAATTGATGAGCCTTCTTAAAGAAGCCCGCAAGGCCAATGCTGTTCCTCAATTGTTCAAAGGCAAGTCCGTTGCCATGATTTTTGAGCAGCCATCTACCCGTACCCGCGTTTCCTTTGAAACCGCAGCCACCATCCTGGGTGGACATGGACTGTTCCTGTCACCAAAAGATATCCACCTGGGTGCGAAAGAGAGCCTGGCAGACACTGGTCGTGTACTTTCCCGTATGTGTGACGTTATCCTGGCCCGTGTAGATGACCATAAAACGGTCGAAGGCCTGGCTGAACACGCCTCTGTTCCGGTTATCAATGGTCTCTGTGACTGGCTGCACCCAACCCAGATGATGGCTGACCTGTTCACCATGATGGAACACCTGCCTGAAGGCAAGAAAATGGACGATCTGACCGTTGCCTTCGTTGGTGATGCCACTAACGTCTGCTCCGACCTGATGTTCTGCTGCACCAAATTTGGCATGCACTTCAAACACATTGGCCCTGAAAAGTATCAGGCTCCTCAGCTGTGGCAGGATATCGCCAAAGAAAACTGCGAAATTTACGGTGGTCGCCTCACCGTGACTGACGACACCAACGAAGTAGAAGGCTGTGACATTATTGTTGCTGACAGCTTCTACTGGTTCGGTCAGGAAGCTGAAAAAGAAGAGCGTCTGGCTACCTTCATCCCCAACTATGTGGTGACTGAAGAGATGATGGCCAGAGCCGGTGAAAATGCCATGTTCATGCACTGCCTGCCTGCCAATGACCAACGCGAGTGCACCAGGGAAGTCATGGATGGACCACGCTCCGTGATCTTTGACGAAGCAGAAAACCGCCTGACCGCACAGATGGCCCTGCTGGTTTACCTGACTCATAAGCATATTGAAGTGCCAACTGAAGAAACACTGGCTTACCATCAGGATCGTATCGAAACCTTCCTCAGCCGATTCTAATCAACCGTTTTGGTGGCCCGACTTCGGGCTGCCATTTTTGTTTCTGATTCAACCTCAATAAATCATAACGAGGGCTTTTATGGATAAGCCTATTCTGGTTGTCGCTATCGGTGGTAATGCACTGCTGCAGCGTGGCGAGTTAATGAGCTGTGAAAATCAACGGAAAAGTGTTGCCGCCACTGCCCAGTCACTGGCCAAACTGAGCGAAAATTATCGTCTGGTTATTGTGCACGGTAATGGCCCGCAGGTTGGCCTGCTGGCTTTGCAAAACCTCTCTTATCGTGACTGCCCGCCATACCCGATGGATGTTCTGGGCGCTGAAACCCAGGGTATGATTGGCTATTTACTGGAGCAGGGCATCCGCAAAGAACTGCCCCAAGCGGAAGTGACCACCCTGGTGACCCAGGTTTTGGTGGATGCCAATGATCCGTCTATTGCCGATCCATCGAAGTTTATCGGTCCTGTATATGACAGGGAAACCGCTGAAAAGCTGGCGGCAGAGCATGGCTGGACCATCAAACCCGATGGTGCTTACTGGCGTCGTGTCGTTCCTTCACCGGCTCCGGTCAAAGTCATGGAAACGGATGCCATCAAGTGCCTTCTGGATCGCAACCATATTGTTATCTGTGGCGGCGGCGGTGGTGTACCAGTGGTAAAAAATGGCCCGGACATTGAAGGTTTTGAGGCCGTTATCGACAAGGATGCCACAGCGTCCATGCTGGCTCAGGAGATCGGGGCTGCCGAGCTACTTATTCTGACCGATGGCGCTCATGTGTGTGTCGACTGGGGCAAGCCAAGCGAACGACCATTGACTGATGTTACTGTCGCCGAAATGAGAGGCTATGCCTTCGCTGCCGGATCTATGGGACCCAAAGTGGATGCCTGCTGTGCCTTTGCCGAGAAGACCGGAGGTATTGGTAATATCGGTGATTTATACCATGCTCTGGATGTGATGAACCGGACGACAGGCACCCGTATCCACCGTTAATCTGAACAACGCCTGATGGTTAACTACTTAATCATCAGGTTCTTTTTCAGCACCTATTCGATTTCTTGCCAATGGCACCTAAACCTTTTCATTTAAGCTAACCCGCCCATTGCATTAGCATATTTCTTTAACGCAAATCAGCACTATGCAGTAAAAATCGCAGTGACAATCTGAGGCAGTAGCTAATGAACCCAATAAAAATAACATCGTTACAAGATTTAGAGCAGCTGGAAAAAGATTACCCCTATGAAAGCCTGAGTCAGTTTGAAAGCACTTACGAAGCTATTATGACCAGCGCCCATTTGCGCCCCGGCAAAACCGCCTTATCCTTTTTTTTAAAGGGCAGTGAATACGCTTCAGCCCATACCATAACCTATGGGTCATTGATTGCTCATATCAATCAGACCGCCAACTTTTTCCACTCCATTGGCTTGGGCCCGGATGATGTTGTGGCATTTATCATGCCCAATCTGCCGGAAACTCATTACGTCATCTGGGGTGGTGAGGCTTGCTGTCAGGTATTGGCCATCAACCCATTATTAGAGTCAGAACAAATTAAAGATCTGATTAATTCTGTCAATACGAAAGCTGTGGTTACCATGAATCCAATGAAAAACATTGATTTATGGCCCAAGCTGGAACCCATTATTCCGCAGCTGACCAGTGTTGAACATGTGATCGGTGTAGATATCGCACACTATGTACAGGGATTGACCGGTCCAATCGCCAGAATGATTCAACGAAGGATGCGTAAATCCATTTCCATGCCTGCCGGTAAAACCTATTACAACTTTACGCAAAGCATCAAAAAACAAAATGCCGATCAATTAATGTTTGATCGACAGTTCACCAAAGACACCATTTCATCCCTGTTTTGTACCGGCGGAACCACCGGTTTGCCAAAAATTGCACGTCGCACACACGCTAATGAACTGTTTAATGCCCGCGCATTGCAAATGATGAGTCAAAGTACCATGACATCGGAGAAATCCATACTGGGGGGCTTGCCCCTGTTCCATGTCAATGGTGCCCTGGTCACCGGACTGGTGCCGCTGATGATCGGTGCATCCGTCGTTATCTGCACACCACAGGGCTACCGTGGCGAAGATGTTTTTCCGAATTTCTGGGATATCATTGCGCACTTTAAAGTATCGGCATTCAGTGGTGTGCCCACGGTATACTCGACCCTGATGAACTACCCAACGAAGGGTAAAGACTTATCGTCATTAGACGCAGCCATCTGTGGCGCTGCACCGTTACCCGTGGAAGTGGCCCGTTCATTTCAAGAGGCTACCGGCGTTGAAATCCTGGAAGGTTATGGGTTAACAGAGGCCACATGCGCATCCAGCTTGAATTTATTGCACGGCAAGAAAAAGATTGGCTCTATTGGTATACGCATCCCCTATCAACAAATGGTTTGTGCTGAACTGAAAGACAATAAAGTAGTACGTATTTGCGATACCGATGAAATTGGCGCACTGATCATGAGAGGGCCTAATTTATCGTTAGGTTATCAATTGGAACATCAGAATGAGGGCCTGTGGGTCACTGACGACAATGGTGATACATGGCTCAATTCCGGCGACCTGGCACGACAGGATTCCGATGGTTACTTCTGGCTGACCGGTCGTAAAAAAGAGCTGATTGTTCGGGGTGGCCATAATATTGAACCAAAACTGATTGAAGAAACCATGTGCAAGCACCCCGACGTCGCTTTGGCAGCAGCTGTTGGCCGACCGGATGCCCATGCAGGTGAAGTGCCGGTTTGCTATGTACAGATAGCAGATAACAGTCAGGTGTCAGATACAGAGCTATTGGCTTTCGCCAGTAAAGAGATTCAGGAAAAAGCAGCTATTCCAAAAGCCGTTCACAAGGTCACGGAGCTGCCATTAACCGCCATTGGCAAGGTATACAAGCCCAAACTTGAAATGCAGGAAATTGAAAAGTGTGTCACTGCCCTGGCCATGAAGGAGCTGCCGGAAGTACCTGTAAAAGTGGTGGTAAAACAGGACCCCAAATACGGCGTTCTGGCAGATATTAATCTGGGTGAGTGTGATACGACAGACAAGGCGCAATTTGAAAAGCTACTGGGTAGTTATACGTTTAAGTCTGTTCTGTCTTAGTTTTTATAATTATCAATTCACGAAAACCTGAAAACCACAGCAGGTCCGGTTCTGCTGTGGCAGGTCATCAGGTGACACTCAGGCACCCGTTCAGTCTTCATCTTTTGCAGGGGCGGGAACCGCCTCTATGAGCTTTTTAACATCCGACCAGTCCAGTGGGGTTCGGGTGTAAGGGTGCAGACCATCGAGCATGTAACTATTGACGAGGCCGTAGTAACTGAAATGTTGATTACCCAGACCAACCATCTCATCGGTTTTTACATTAAGTAAAGAACAGTCATCAATACGATCTACAGTCATCGGTTCAAGTTCATCAAAGGGCCGCACTGCCTGCTGGCGCTGAAATTTCTGCCAGGGTTCCCACTGGGCGAGAAAGTCCTCAAGCGCTGCTTCCGTACAGGATTCTTCAATGTTGACGCGAGCCCTGGCAATGTCCTCATCTTCCACCAAAGCACACTTACGGAATAACATATTTTGGGTTGATCCGGGAATCTTGAAGAACTTGCTTAATTCAATCCGAAACGCGAGTTCAACCTCAATCTCATCCACCAAGGTAAGTGTTTGCATATGTAATCTGGCGATTGCCTTGATCATTTCCAGAATCATCATTTGCAGACCCAGCGCCTTCAACTCAGTGGAGTCATGCTTTTCAACCGCCATGGTTTGGGCAGATGTCAGTAATTGCATTGTTTCCAGGTCATCCAGGGCCAGGATAACCCGGTCATCACAGGAAATGCCAGCATAGGATAAACGATCCAGAGCATCATCCCGAAACTGGTCATTATCGGCCAGTAATGACATGACCGCCATTACCCGTTGGGCCAGGACAGGACGGGTAGCCAGGTTCTGGTAATCTGCAGTGCCTGTCAATCGCTCCAGAAATTCAGTAAGGCGATCGTCAGGGACAAGCGCCGGTGTTTCGGAATCGGTTGATGCCAACTCCCTCCAAAATTCCAAGCCTTCTTGCAGTGATTCAAACACATGCTCAGAGTTCCCTCTGCCCATGCCATAATGAATCTGCACTCCTTCGGGTTGCGGCATGCTGGACATACGTTGACGTAATTCATCAGACAACCCGGTATCAAAAATATAGACTACGCGGAGGCAACCATCTTCAATTCGTCCCAACTCCATAAACCAGTTAGGCAGTGCTGTCAGGCTAGTGCAACCATTAAGATACAGGTGGCCCCCACAGAATGGATTCGCAGGCAAAACTCTGAGGTCGGTGCAATAGGTAAGAGAAACACTGCCCCTTACGAAGAGCGTATCAGGCAGTTCAACCAGACGGGTCTCATCGAGATAAAGCTCGTACGCAGAGAGATTCCCGGGCAGTTCCCTGAGTCCAGTACAACGCCGGAGTGACAAAGCTTGCCCCACATTAAGGTCATCGGGCAGCTTAATGAGGTCTTCGCAATCATTAAGGTTAAGGCTTGCCTTCACAGTAAGCTTCTTGGGTAGCTCCGACAGCTTGCCGCAATATGCTAAATTAAGTCCGCCATCAAAGGTGAGATCCCCAGACAGGCTCTCCAGGTTGGGGCGATTTTCAAGTTTACAGTCGCCTTTGATGTGGATTTTCCCAGACAGAGTCACCAGGTCGGTGCTACCGAGCACAGAAAAATCGCCATGCACGGTGAGTTTTCCGGATATGTGTTTCAGGTTGACGCAATCGGTAAGAACAAAGCTCCCCGTCACGGTGAGCTGCATGGGTAGGGCGGCTGCCGGGCATTTGTCAATTGCAAGGTTACCCACAACCAGGTAATGGACATCGTTGGAAAAATTCCCCAGCAGAATTAACTCCTTCATTTCATCCGGGGTAACCGTTATTACCTCAGTGGCAACACGATCTTCCAATGATGCAGTTTCTGATGAGTAACAAGCTGTTCCAGACTGCGGGATATATGGTTGACGTTGACCATCTTCATTATTGTTATCAGCATATGACGGTGTAGTTGCTACAGGTGTAGTGCCTGAAGCCACTGTATTGGCATCCATAATTCCTCCTTGTATTGTTAACTTTATTTAATTGCTTGATAAACCATTTACAGTATTTTAAATGATTAAGTTACCTACCCCCGGATTTCATTCACGCCTAAATTAAATAGACTTGAAGTCATTCCAATCAAGTAAAAAATACGATTAAATTGAGAGTTAAAATTCTTTAATCAGTTAATCACTTGCTCCCGGGTAAATTAATAACCAATTGGTCATTAACGATAACATCTTGCCGAAACCAGGAAAAAGATAAGTTCTTCGTCCTGCTATGCCTTTTCTTAGGGTAGACATTAAACGCCTACTCCCCCGCTTGGGTAAGTTAAAGATCGAACCACGAAGGTCACGAAGAGCACAAAGAAGAGATTTTCTTTTCCTTCGTGCTCTTTGTGTTCTTCGTGGTTCCATCCGAAAACCATTGAAAATGGAGGGGTAAGCTTAATGTCCACCCTAAGTATGCCTTTTGTTAGCAACCCCTCCTTAAAGTATTAATTATCCGTTAACAGCGGATTTTTATATGCTTGAAGCGATAAAAATACTCTGGTTTTCGACTGGCTCGATAACAAAATGGCAGGTAGCGAATATGACTTCTATGCAAATTCCAGGGCAAATTCATGAATATCAGCGCCTGAGTCATTTGTTAACCCGGCAAAAAGCTGCCTTTTTAAACCAGCCCATGCCCAGTGCCAGGACGCGAATAGAAAAGCTGAATGCGTTAAAAGCATTAATCATTAACCATTCCGATGAAATCGTGGCAGCCATTAACGAGGACTTTAGCAATCGTGCAGAGTCCGAAACCATGCTGGCAGAAATATTTCCATTGCTGGACGCCATTGAGTACAGCAAGTCCCGCATCAAAAAATGGATGAAAACCGAACGTCGAAAAACACCTCTTAATCTGGCACCTGCCAGCGCTCATGTGATGTACCAGCCTATGGGGGTTATAGGTATTGTTGTGCCCTGGAATTTCCCAGTGTTTTTAGGTTTATCGCCCCTGGTATCAGCATTGGCGGCAGGTAACCGCGCCATGATCAAAATGTCGGAATTTGCACCCGGAACAGCGGATTTAATGCAGGCATTAATTGGCAGGTATTTCTCAGAAGACGATGTCACTGTAGTTACCGGTGAACTGGATGTAAGCACTGAGTTCACTAAATTACCCTTTGACCATCTGGTATTTACCGGTGCTACATCCGTGGGCAAGATCGTTATGAAGGCCGCCTCGGAACACTTGACACCGGTGACCCTGGAACTGGGTGGTAAGTCACCGGCCATTATTCATGAGTCATTCCCTATAGAAGAGGCTGCTGATCGATTGGCCTTTGGTAAAGGTATGAATGCTGGTCAGATTTGCGTGTCACCGGACTATATCTTCTGCCCGGAAAACAAACTGGATGCTTTCGTCAATGCCTTTATCAAATCCATGAGCCAGGCCTACCCGACCTTGCGTGATAATAAAGACTACACGGCCATTATCAACGATCGTCAGCTGCTCCGGCTAAAGAACTACCTGGACGATGCGAAAGAAAAAGGCGCGACCATTGTTGAAATCAATCCTGCCCATGAAAGTTTCGAAGGCACTCGTAAGATGCCTATGACCCTGGTACTGAATACCAATGACACCATGCTTATTGAACAGGAAGAAATTTTTGGTCCGCTGATTCCAGTGAAAACTTACCACCGAATTGAAGAAGCGCTTAAGTATGTTCATGACCGTGATCGGCCGCTTGCTCTCTACTATTTCGATTACGATAACAAGCGTGCCGAAACCATATTAAGCCAAACCCACTCTGGCGGTGTGTGCGTCAACGATACACTGAGCCATGTAGCGGTAGACGATGCACCATTCGGTGGGATCGGCCCCTCCGGCATGGGGCATTACCACGGCAGAGAAGGCTTCGTGAACTTCAGTAAAGCGAAAACCATCGTGCGCAAAGGCCGGATTAATGTGACCAAAATGGTGGCTCCACCCTGGAACAACGCCATGTACAACATGCTGGTCAAATCGCTTTGGTTTAAGTTTAAGGTGTTAAAGCGGTAATCGATAATTAAAAAATTGAGAAGTATGATGTCGACAATAACAATAAACGACATGCACTATGACTACGTCGTCGTCGGTAGTGGCTTTGGCGGTTCAGTCAGTGCGTTACGCCTTAGTCAAAAGGGCTACAGGGTCCTGGTTATAGAAAAAGGAAAATGGTTTAAGGACCATGACTACGCGAAAGGTTCCTGGAATCTTTCCAAATGGCTTTGGGTTCCTACCATTGGCTTCCGTGGCATCATGAAGTTAACCATTCTTAAGCATGTGACGGTCTATTCTGGTGTTGGTGTAGGCGGTGGTTCATTAGTTTATGGCGCTACTCTTCCTACCCCAAAGGATAAATTCTTTAGCACTGGCACCTGGGCGAAGTTAGAAGACTGGCAACAGGTACTTAAACCCCATTACGATGAAGCCCTGCGTATGCTTGGGGCCACTCCCAACCCTAATCTGACCGATGCTGATCAGGTCATTCAGGATCTTGCCAAAGATATTGGCAAAGAAAAAGATTTCCACAATGCCAGGGTCGGTGTCTTTTTTTCAGACCGGCAGGATAAAAGTGACTTTGTCCCAGACCCTTACTTCGACGGTGAAGGGCCTGATCGCAAGCCCTGTATTGAGTGCGCATCCTGCATGACCGGTTGCAGACACAATGCCAAAAACACATTAGACAAAAACTATTTGTACCTGGCGCAAAAATCAGGGACGGATATCATCTCCGAACAGGAAGTGGTGGACGTACGCCCTTTGGATAAAACCAATGGCAAGGCAGGCTACGAGATTACCTTTACATCTTCACGCATGTTATCCAGCAGAAAAAAGCAACGTGTCACGGCCAATGGTGTGGTTTTCTCCGGTGGCGTGCTGGGTACGGTAAAGCTGTTACTGAATCTTAAGCATAAAAAGTCCCTGACAAACTTATCCGAGGTGTTGGGTGACCATATTCGCACCAACAATGAGACCGTTACGGCGGTGACTTCATTTAAAAAAGACGTCGATTTCGCCCGGGGTGTCACCATTGGCTCTATCCTGCATACGGATGACAACAGCCATTTGGAGCCCATCAGTCAAAACAGGCGTGCAGGCTTTATGAAGCTGCTGAATGTTCCAAGAGTAACGGGCAAGAATTTCCTGAACAGATGCCTTTCACTGGCAAAAACCATGGCCGTTGAGCCCATCAAAAACCTGCGAGTACTGCTGACCCCTGATTGGGGAAAAAAGACCATCTATTTGCTGTTTATGCAACAGTTGAATAGCACGTTATCCTTTCAACGGGGAGTCGGCGGCATCATCAGCAGTACCACAGGAATAGGGGAAGCACCCTCTTGTACCATCGAAGAGTCCCAGGCACTCACCAGCAAAGTAGAAAAAATTACAGAAGGTAAAGCCTCATCTTCATCCCCAGAAGCGCTGTTAGGAACACCAACCACGGCACATATTCTGGGGGGTTGTGTGATGGGCGAGAATCGATATACCGGTGTTATCAATAATAAAGGCCAGGTCTTCGGCTATGAGAATATGTATGTCTGTGATGGTTCCGCCATTTCCGCCAACCCGGGCGTTAATCCGTCACTGAGCATTACTGCTGTATCGGAATGGACCATGAGCCATATTCCCCATAAGAGTGCTTAGTGTGTATTCGATATGGCATATATATTGAATAGCAAGGTTGGAAAGCTGCCCTAGGAGGCTGTCCGAGAATAGCGCCCGTAGCGAGGATGGCAGAAAATTGAGGATAAAAAGTCGGAAATTTTTAGTGAATAGTGGTTCTATTTGCTAAAAATTTCCGACTTTTTAGACCAATTTGCTGCCACCGCAGTAGGGCAGACTATTCTCGGACAGCCTCCTAGTGCAGCTAAGTGCTGATACCCATACAACCGTCACCCCCGCGAAGGCGAGGATCTACTGCCGACGATGGATTGCCGCCTTTGCGGGAATGACGGCGGTGGTGTTGGTATGAATATTAACGCTTTTCTGCACTATGAGGCTTCTTGTCGCTCCTCTGCATCAAGGCTGGCACAAACATGCTCATAGATAAAACCCCCGGGGCTCAGTAAATGATTACAAGCAATCGCCACAGCAGTTATTCCCGCCGTTGACAATATCAGCGCAGGGGCAAGGGCGTTATTCTTTTCTAAACGTTCGGTTAAATCTGTATGAAGTGTCAGGTAAGATAAAGCACGGCCCATGAAACACCCGGTATAAAATGAAACAACCCGGCCAAAAGCCCTTGCTTTCGCCCTTATATGGGGTGAAACGTTTGCTGATGGAGGATTGACCACTGCTCTATGGGCTCCCTGGTAAACCTCTCCTACACCCCAGGCTTGCGTAGTAATAGCCATCTGATAAGCACAATTCGACAATGTATAGAACCGATCAACATTTCCTGAAAAGTTTGACATCAGCTGTTGATCAAAGTTCAGTCATATAAGTAGCTAACCATATGAAATCGTATATTTCTGACTCCTTGTGCTGGCACTCTGCTTCGTTACAACTCCGGTCACATAGCTACGGCTATGCTCCCTCCGTTGTGCCTCGCATAGTACCAGCCCAAGTAGCCAGAAATATTCGATTCCATATGGCCAGCTACTTAACCCGCCTAATGATTTCAATCCTCCTTTTTATGAAATATCCGGGTTAAGCAACTGACCACTGTATATTTCACAGGAACACATATAATATGCCTGAAACATCAGCAATACTCATGTTCAGGGCGCTAATGACGTGATCGACATATCTGATATTCACATGATCAAAGTGGTTACTGAAGTAGGCAGTATCAATAAAGCCGCCGAGATATTAAGTGTTTCACAGCCAACCCTGAGCAAAAAAATCAGCCGCCTTGAAAAGAAAGTAGGTGTCGAACTTTTTAAGCGGGATAGCGTGGGCATGGTACCCACAGAAGCCGCCAAATTTCTGATTAAAGAAGGCAATGGTCTCAGAGCTCAGTTGAAAGTGATTGAACGTCAGCTGGAACTTATGTCAGATATGGTGGGCGGTACGGTAAGAGTGGGGGTTGGCCCCATTATCGAACAGCAGCTGTTAGCCAGAGTATTGCTTGATTTTGCTGAGAGAAATTATCAATTTAAAATTTCTGTCGTCACCATGTCGGCTGATGCATTGCTGGATCAGCTGAAAAAAAGCAAGATTGATCTGGCGGTTGGCCCCTTTGTTAATGCTGATGTTCCGGATGATATTGTCGCCCCACTGAAAACCTCAGAAAAACTGGTGGTGGCAGTGCGACAGGGTCATGACGCAATTGGCAGACAGGTCGTGAATTTACAAGAAATATCCAACTACAAAATCATTACGCCTAACATACCTGCCAGCCTGGGCGGACAGGTTATGGTGTATCTGGAAAATGCCGAATTAGAGCCGGACATCATTTGCGAAAGTTACACCATGGCAAAATACATCGTCATGAATTCCGATTATGTGACGGCTGGACCAGAATCTTTATTTCTTAATGAATTTGCATCCGGCGAGCTGGTGAAACTGGAATTTCCCTATGATGTGTATTGGCAGAGTCAATGCCTGGTAAAACCGGAAACCTTATTAATGCCTATTGTAAAAGAGGTTGTGGATCTGTTTGCCCAGTATATGGATGCGCAGTAATCAGTGAAAAGAGAAGCCCCGGAATGAATACGCTTAAAGTGCAATGACATTGACTTAAGCTTAAAAGCCCCGCAAACATGGGGATTGATACAGGTTGAGAGATTTGAATTGGAACCACAAAGCACACAAAGAGCACTAAGAAGAGCTTTTCTTTTCCTTTGTGCTCTTTGTGTGCTTTGTGGTTCAAATCGCAGGGTGCCTTAAAGCCTACGTGTGGCAAGACTTTCACTCTTAAGTCAGTACCATTGGCTTAAAGAGGGCTTCCCGGCCACAGACTAAAGACAGTCACGCTCGAACACGTTTTACCTGTTGGCCCCGTTTCCAAAAGTTGTATAGCACTTTAAACGCGGAGAAAGCACCACGAACTCTGGTTTTTGGGGGTAAGCCTTCACTCATCCGGCGAATTTGATCGGTGTACCAGCTGATTTCCATGATAGCCATATCATCGATCTTTTTAATACCCGTGGAAATGGGTTTTACGCTGGAGCGGTAGTTAGTGCCAGACAGCAGATTGTTGGCAAGATTGGGATCAACCACAAACGGTCGCGCCAGGCCAATCACATCCACTGCGCCGGATTGAATCGCTTCTTCCATCGCCTGCTGGCTTCTGAATCCACCGGTAACCATGATCGGTGCCGATACATTCTTCTTAAGCTGTTCAGAAAATTCGAGGAAATACGCTTCACGCTTCTTCGTGCTTTCTTTTTGCTCGCCCCGTCGGTTTACCGGGTTTTCCCAGCTACCACCAGAAACCTCAATCAGGTCGATGCCCATTTTATCCAGATGCTTACACACCTCGATGGATTCTTCTTGAGTGAAACCACCTTTCTGGAAATCTGAAGAGTTTAATTTAATGCCGATACCAAAATGCTCACCCACCTCCTCTCGAATGGATGCGTAAATTTCTTTGACAAATCTCATACGATTCTCAAGGGAACCGCCCCATTTATCGTTACGCTTGTTGTGGTTTGGCGAGAGGAATTGGCTGATTAAATAACCGTGGGCGCCATGTAGCTGAACGCCATCGAATCCCGCTTCCTTTAGAATCAAAGACGTCCTGGTGAATCGGCGAATAATGTCTTTGATCTCTGTCTCGGTCAGTTCCCGGGGCGGGATAAACATATCGCTCGCCAGGGGAATTGCAGAGGGTGCCAGGGGGGCATCATTGAGAAATTTAGGTGATTGCTTGCCCGGATGGTTAAGCTGAGCCCAGATTTGACCACCTTTGGACTTGGCACCTTCAACCCATAACTCTAACAGTTGAAAATCCTCATAATCTTCCACGGCCACGGCAAGGGGTTCATTGGCATGGCGTTTATCGACCATTACATTACCGGTGATAAGTAGCCCGGAGCCACCTTCCGCCCACGTTCTGTATAAGACCTCAAATTGTCGTACAACACCGCCTTTGCCGGTGGCGATGGCTTCATTCATGGCTGATTTGCAAATACGGTTTTTGAGTACTGAACCAGAACGTAACTTTAGTTCTTCTGATAAAGGCGATGTGGTTGTCATATACGTTCTTCTGACCTCATGGATTAATAACCATGGTTATTATTTCGTAAGACTTCATCCCGTGGTAATGAACTTATTTTTCCTGTGCACCAAACAAAAGGCATTGGATAAAAAGTTAACAATAGCCCGTGTTACTGCCTGTGTTGTGCCCGTTTATTTCTACCAAGTACGGTTTAATGGACTTGATTACAGGCCTTCCACATTGACTTCATAATCCTTTATGGCATTTCTGATGAAGTCGGGTATTCTGGCGGATATGCCTTTTTTATAGTTACACCAAATACTCGGCACACTCGCGGTAAAGACCGGTTGTTCTTCGCCTTCTCTATAAATAGCAGCCTCAATAATAGCGCTACTGTTTCCGACTTTAATGAATCGTGTACCTATTTCCAGCTGTGTGGGGTAGTGGAGCTGCTCATTAAATTCACAGTTTAATCCTCTCATCACCCATCCCTGTTCTGAATCAGGCCTCAACTCAATCTTCAGTATGTTAAAAAAGTAGTCCAGACGTGCAGATTCAATGAGTCGCATATAAGCGGCATTATTCAAATGCCCCAGTTGATCACAATCTCCCCAGCGGACAGTATCTTGATAGAAGTGACTAAATAACTTTCGTTCCATGGGACATACTCTCTGGATTGATTTACCTCAACAGGCTGAATATTCAGAGCAATTTGGCTTAATTTAACGGCCCATGAAATATACCTAATGACCTGGATTCCGGGTAATGAACTTATTTTATCTGTGCTCCAAAAAAAAAGCATACACAGGGCTGCTGGATTATGCACCAGATTGTCAGGGGGTCAAAAAACAATTCACTGTTTATCAACGTGTTTACTTCCTAAGATAATTGAAAATAAGAAAAGCATGACAGGTGAACAAATGAAGTCCATCCGCGTGATGTGTACTATCCAGGAAGGTTCTCTTGGGTATACCAGAATCAAACAACTGGAATCCTCCATAAAAGATATATACCGGAAGCACTTTGGGTCTGACTATAAACTGGTATTTATGTGGTTAACCTTGCCCTATGGACAGGCCTATCTGGCCGGTAAGTTATCTTCCGCATCCAGTGTACAACTGCCTGTGCAAGATGACCTGCCAGCGTCCAGGCGGCACCCTTTTATGTCGGAAGTGTGCGCTAAATGGCAGGAGATTACCGGCTGCACGCAGGATCAGATTATTCTGGCATCCAGTGATTTTTCAGAGTCGGAAAAATTTCAGCAGGGTTTGGTCAAACGATTCAAACCGTCCAAGCGTAAATCTACCATGCTGAAAATGCTGATGCGCTTTATGATGGGGCGTTTGAAGAAAGGCTATTACAACACCAGTGTTACGTTATAAAAATAAATCAAGGATAGCACTATGCCACTATATACTGTTACCACACCAAAAAGCTTACCGAACTCCAGGCGTGTTGAATTAGCTAACTTGATCATGAATGTTCATTGCGGTCTCACAGGCGCTCCGGAAACATTTGTGAACGTCATGTTTTGGGAAAATGCTACTTTAAACGACGGTGTCGCCATGCATGTTTATGGCGGTATACGAAAAGGCCGAACTGCTGAGATGCGAGAAACATTAGAAAAGGAAATGGCCAGACGCATCTGTCAATTGATGATCCTCACGGATAAAGAGCTGGAAACCGACATGTTTGAGATGCCTGCTCAATGGATCATGGAAGGTGGAGAGATCTTACCCGAACCCGGGGAAGAGCACTTATGTGAGTGGCTGCAAAACGGGCACGGGACTGAACATAATCAGAAATCTTTCATTAGTTCATAGCTCTTGAATGTTTTCAGATAATGAGATATCTCCTCTGGCTTGAAAGTCCGTAAAACACGGGTCATTAATGCGCCATTTTCAAGGGATTCAGCGATAGGCTCAGGTAATGGGTTGTCAGAATAGACTGATAGATGCTCAGGAAAGTAAGCCAGTGCAGCTTGTTCATTCAAATATTACAGAGCCTGATAGAGACGCCCTGTTTCCAGGCCCTTTTCGGGTTAAGCCAGTATTCTGGACAACTCACAAGCTGAAACCCTGAGACTTTCTACTGATTTTTCCTTTGAAACAATCATCGTCCAAATAATAGTTTTTAAAATTAATTTGACAAAGCCCCTGACATCGAACTGGAAACATCTGATGCAATCAGCCGGAATGAGCACCGGTGGTGGCATTAAAAATAATTAACTTAAAAATCAGTGTTCACAGCATTAAGACAAAAAAACTAATAAAACGTTCATCTCTACTGCAGAAAAACCAAAAAAAGTTCTACTACACTAAAACACCTCTTCCCTTCCGGGAGAAAATGCGAAAAGAGATCAGTCCGGGTGAGGATGGCTCTCAGGGGCTTACCAGAGACCCTGGCTGTCTAACCTGAGATCACAGGTTAGAAATGGTTAACAACTGTTGTCTAAACCATTTGTGAGCCTGATTGTTAACCTTGTCTTGATGGTAATACATATAAATTGGCACTCTATCCAGATCAAATGGCAGTGCGTGGATGGCAATGGGCAAAAATGATTGAAAGTACTCTGCTAAACGTTTTGGAACAATGCTTAGCATATCAGTCTTGCTGACAATTTGTGGTATGGCCAACATGTTCGTGACTGTCATGGTGATATTTCGCTTCAAGCTCTTTTTGCCCAGGATTATTTGAGTATGAGAACCACGGTGGTCTCTTGGCCTTACTGCCACGTACGGGAGTGAAGTATAAAGTCCGGTGCTGAGTTTATCCCTTAATATGGGGTGAACATTCGATGCAATGACCACAAGTCTTTCTTCATAGAACAGTTCTTTAACCAATTCCTTGCCCGTAATCGGCAGGTAGTCAATGGCAATATCAATTTCACCTGAACGGATTAATTCAATATTAGTGGAATTGCTTTCAGGATAAATATCCAGTGACACGTTAGGAGCTGATGCCCTCAACATCCGGATAAAATCCGGTAGATCTATAAGTTCAGCGTATTCATTAACCGAAATGGTAAAACAGTTTTTCGCCGTTTCAGAACAAAATGTATCTACTGGCGTTAGCTGACTCTGAATTAGATTTAATGCTTCTTGTATGGGCTGTGTCAAAGACTTCGCTTTGGGTGTGGGGCGCATGCCTTTAGGCGCTCTGACAAACAGTTCGTCTTCAAAAAGATCTCTCAATCTTGATAAGGCATTACTCACTGCAGGCTGGCTCAAGTGCAGGCGTTCAGCGGTTCTGGTTAAGTGTGCTTCTTCAGACAGGGCATGGAATACAACCAGAAGATTCAGATCGAAGTTTCTTAAGTCTTTACTCATGCCCCTACCCCTTATTTTTTGGGATAATTTTAATCATCATCCAGATCAATGATCAACATTTTAATAATCCATTGGATGAATAACCTGACCGGATATAACATCACAATGATCAGAAATCTAATAATAAAAACAAATAGTTGAAGGAAGATTTCGATGGAAACGATCATTGTAGGTTCATTTTTTATCATATGTATTTTATATGAATGGCTAACCGGTAATTACAAGGCAGAAAAGTTAAGCAAGGTTGATCTGAAAATGGTAGCCCTGTGTATGGGGGCCATTAGCCTGGTTCAGCGACCCCTGGTCATGGCTATCATTTTTGCCTTGGCAGGTTTTGCCCTGGGTAACCACCAAGGTTCCCTGGCATTTCTGGAAGAGCAGTATTTTGTCTGGACGTTAATCGCCTTCATCTTGTTAGAGGAGTACTTCCACGGTGTCGGGCACTGGCTTGCCCACAGCCGAACGTCACGATTTAAGCTACTGCGTCCCATTCAAAAAATATTTAAAACCGCCCATAGACCTCACCATTTAATTGGTAATGATGATGAGAAAGCTCAGATGACGGTAGGGCAAACCTTTGTCGAAGGTTGGGCCTATTGGTTCGTCATGCCGAATATCTGGTTTAGCTTCATTGCTTTGTATTTGGGGCTTACCGAGGTATTCCTTGTGGGTATGATAATAAAAGGGGTATGGTCACTGCATGTTCATACCAACTGGCATTATGACCTGTATTTTTTGAATCATAAAAACCCAATCCTTCGTAACCTGTTTTATGGTTTGGCTCATATTCTTACCTTTCCGACGACACATCACCAACACCACAGCAGGGGCCCGAATTCAGCCAAGAATCTTCATAATATGCTGGCCATCTACGACTGGTTGATTTATGGCACGCTTAAGATTGAAAAGACGGCACCGGAAAGATTGGGCTGGCGTCAGAACGAGGACGAAAAGCGTTCTGCTTTTTATCGCTTTACTCGCACCTATTAGTTAGTGAATAGGAAAAATTTGTCCGGGTAATCTATCGGAGATTACCCGTGTTGAGATTGGCAGGTTGTATTATGAAAAAATGGCAATGTGTAATTTGTGGCTGGATTTACGATGAGGCCCAGGGTAGTCCAGCTGATGGCTTAGCTCCGGGAACAACCTGGGAAGAGATTCCTGACGATTGGGAATGTCCTGACTGTGGCGTCACCAAAGAAGAATTTGAGATGGTAGAAGTCTAATGGAGACCCAGATGAACACCTATGATGTGGTAATAATTGGGTCGGGATTAGCGGGTCTTACCCTGGTTAAAGAAATCAGAAAATTGGATAAGGACAAGTCCATTTTGGTGGTAACCTCCGACCAGGGGGAAAGCTACTCAAAGCCTATGCTTTCCAATAGCTTTAGCAAGGGTAAACTGCCAGCTCAGCTTGTCATGGCTACCGCACAAGCGTTGGAAAAGCAATTTAATATTCGAGTATTCAATCAAACCAGGGTAGACAGTATTGACCCCAATGCTCAAAGAATCACTGTTAATGATCAATACATAGATTATCACCAATTGGTACTGGCAACTGGTGCGGAATGCAGGCAGTTACCGATAAAAGGGAAAGATATTGAAGAAGTCGTCTCTATTAATGATCTTGAGGATTACAGGCGATTCCGATCATTGGCAGAAAATAAAAGACGAATTCTGATTATGGGTGCAGGCTTGATCGGGTGCGAATTTGCTGATGATCTGATCGGATCAGATCATGAAGTGCATATTGTTGACCCCAGTGAAACGGCACTATCAGGCTTAATTCCGGAAATTGCCGGTAATGCATTAGTCAAAGGTCTGGAAGAAAGCGGCGTTAAGTTTCATTTCGGAACCAGCGTAAATGAGATTATTAAAAAGAGTGATGGTATATGCGCGGTTCTTAACAACGGTCTGGAATTAGATACAGACGTCGTGATTTCCGCTGTTGGATTGCAGCCAAACACAAGCTTGGCGGAGTCCGCTGATATTTCTTGTAATAGAGGAATAGTGGTTAATTCATTTTTAGAAACCCAGATCAATAATATCTATGCTCTGGGAGATTGTGCTGAAATAGACGGTAAGGTAA
Organism: Salinisphaera sp. G21_0; assembly: GCF_017744115.1. GTDB lineage: Bacteria > Pseudomonadota > Gammaproteobacteria > Pseudomonadales > Endozoicomonadaceae > Endozoicomonas. The sequence continues at coordinate 39,534 of NZ_JAGHQW010000034.1, forward strand.
TGCTGTATGTGATGCCATTGATGAAAAGTGCTCGAGCTTTGGCTAAAACAGTCACAGGAAAAAGAACAGAAGTTCAATTTGATGCCATGCCTATAGCAACGAAAACACCATCCTGCCCGATAGTGGTTTTACCACCGCAGGAAAATGAGGGTAACTGGGTTTTTCAATGTAATGGTAAAGATGTATTGGGATTGTACAAAAAGAATGATGAGCTTAAGGGGTTTGTACTCACCAACCGACATGCAGATTTAAAAAATACTTTATTAAAAAAACTTGATCCTGAAACTCCCAAAAGAAATCCTGCAATGGACTTAAGCCGTATAACTCCAGGTTAAATGACAAATGAACGCTGGATACCATATGAAGTGGAACGAAACCTGGCGAGCAGGTAATTGAGAACTGTTGAGGATAGCCAGTACCCATCAACGGGCACTGCTATCAAAAACAGGTATTGTATGGCTAGAAAATATCCACCGGGTAGTGAACTTTCAGCATGATGTCGTAATAATCCAAATTGCCGCCGCGCTGACTATCCGGATGACCATCAACCCCTTTACGGTCTTCAGTGGCATTGCTATAGACGAAGGTGGTTTCCAGGCCTTTCAGCTCACCCTCTTTCACTTTATGCATCAACAGCAATGTGCCGCCTATGCCTTCCTGCTTAACGGTTTTGGTATAGTCTTCATATCCATCCGTAAAAGTCACCAAACCACCTATTTTCAGGCTTGGCGTCAAATCATACATTACTCCCAACTGCCATGAAAACATATCCTGCCCGTTGCGATCGATACTCTGGTCGAAGACGTAGCCGATATCGGTATCAATTTCCAGCACGGGAAGAAGCTTATTACCGGCTTGACCAATGGCACCAGTTAACGTCCATTGATCCAGCATCCACCAGGCGACGGCAGAAGCAAGAAAAGTATCATCGTTGCCACCAGTCATGGGTGCATAGGTATCCTTGGAATACCCTTTGGTTTTTGCGTAGTAAAAGCGGGATTCCGCACGCATCATACTATTAAACGGCATGGCCCATGTATGACCTGCTTCAACCTGGAACTGGTCGGCTTGATCATCCATTCCCTGCCAACCAAACTTCAGATTTGAGTATGCGGTTTGCCACAAAGCAGCAAAGTTATAGGTGGTCTTTTCATCGACAGTGACAAATGCTCCATCCACAAAGCCGATTAATCCGGTATCCTGCCAGGATTTCTTATATTTTCCTGCTTCTTTCGTGGACACCATGCCATACAGGTGAATATTATCAGCAAAATCGCCACGCCATAATATACCTTCAGCCATCGTTGGATCGGTTCGGTTTGATGAGTGGTCAATTAACGGGACCATGTGGTCTAATGAGCCGTGTAAATAGTCGGTGCCAAATTGACCTATTTTGAACTGGGCCCAGTCGGCCAAATCCAGATTAATACTCACGCCGCCGATGGTTGCGCTGTCATGGCCATCCAAATAGAACCTGGTTGATTTGTCTTCGTCAGCTGCAAGCTTTTGAGTATGGTATAAAGAGGCATCAATGCTGATTTTATCGTTAATTTTGCCGCTGGAAAAATCAAAGAGATAGCCTTGAACCCAAGCATCTATCTTTGGTCCGTAAGGAGCATCAGCACTGGGACGATCAGCTCTTCGATATTCATTTTTCAGTTTAAGCTTTAAGCTGGAATCTTCAATAAAATCGGCTGAAACGGTTAATGATGTGCAGGTAATGGTGATAGCCAATATTGATTTATTGAAAATCTTTGATGCATGACGACGAATAGCCATACTATTTTTCCCAAATAATTAATTCATTTGAAAGGTTGGTTTTAAATTGTTTATTCAAATATTTTTATTTAAACATGGAGATGTTTGGTGACACTTTAATCTATTAAATTGTTCTTACCATCACTCGTTTTGATTTTTTTAAAATGAGCCTGAATGACATTCAGGCTCGTGAGTCAATAAAAACTTCTGAGAGTTTTATTAAATTACTTGTCCATTGATTCTTTGTAGCCAAAGTCACTGATTGAATCCCAGCGACGCTTCAGGTGGTGGGCAGACATCTTGGGTTGACGGGTACGGGTAAACGCCCCCTTCTTATTACCATCAACCCGAAGAAAACCTTCCCAGGTCTGGAAGTCTGCAAAATTCCACATCTGCTCACCAACCACCGCAGAACACCCGTCAAAGGCTTCATGCTGCTGATCAAGGTACTCGCACTGGTACTCTTCAGAGAATTGCACGCTGGGCAGTTTGTGGATACCGGCGACAGTATCCGCGCCGTACTCAGTGATGACGATTGGCTTGCCTTCATTGGCCCAGCCTGTCAGCTCCTGACTGAACACCTTTGCGGCATTGCGCTGCTCCAGGCCGTTCATCATGTACCAGCCGTAATAACGGTTCAGACAGATCACATCGGCAAACTTGCTTGCACGACATATACCGTATGGTGCCAGCATAAAGTTAATCAGGGTCAGCGGACGGTTCTGAGGGTCAAGCTCACGGGAATATTCAAAAATCTCTTTAAAGTAAGACTCAGAGGCTTCCTGGGAAGTATCCGGCTCATTAGACAGGGACCACATGACCACGCACGCGTAGTTTTTGTCACGTTGGAACAGTTCGCGGATGGCTTCTTTCTGAGCAGCCATACCCTCGTTCTGTACTTCAGGGCGGTCAAAGAACTTGGACTGAGAAGCACCACCGGTACCGGCAGAGATAAAGTTCATCAGCGCATCAAACTGACCAACCGCTGCGGTCTCATTGATGACCACCAGACCTTTGCGTTCGGCCAGCTGCATAAACTCTTCAGAGTATGGATAGTGAGAGGTACGGATAGAGTTGGCACCGATCCAGTCCAGCAGCTCCATATCACGCAGGTTCAGCGCAGCATCGTAACCACGGCCACGAATGTCGGAATCTTCGTGTTTACCAAAACCTTTGAAATAGAAGGGTTCGTTATTGATCAGGAACTGAGTACCCTGAACTTTAACAGTACGCACACCGACAGTCTGTGGATACTGGTCAACCAATTGGCCATTGTCGTTAATGCTGACTTGCAGCGTATACAGGTAGGCATTACCCGGCTGCCAGAGTTTAACGTTGTCGATCTTCAGAGAGCCTTCAGCGCCTTCACCGTTGGCAACAACTTTGCCGTCTTCATCCAGGAGTTCAACCGAAACGTCGCCATTGCCCATCGTGCTGACCTGGTAATCCACTTTCCCCAGGCTTTTGTCAAAATCAGTGATAACAGTGATATCTTCAATACGGCTCTTGGGCAGCGCCATCAGCTTAACGGCACGGTGAATACCGGCATAGTTAAAGAAGTCAAAGAACGGCTTAACTTCTTTGGTACCGTCCATGTGGGTAGTAACCTTACCGGCAGGGATGGTGGAATAGCTCAGCTCATTATTGACCACTACCACCATTTTGTTCTTTTCGCCAAAACGAACAACGTCGTTCAGTTGACCCGCGAAAGGCATATAGCCGCCATCGTGGCTCGCGACTTCCACACCATTCACATAAACAATGGCACGGTGGGTAGCACTGCCAAAGCGGACGAATACATCACGACCCTGCCATTCTTCGGCAATGTAAAAGTCAGTTTCGTACCAAACATCACCACAGTGATCACGCAGTGCCTTGTCGGTAGTGATGTCATTGTAACTGGATGGAACGGCCATTAACGTGGTATCAGTCAGGCCATCTTTCCAGCCATTGGTGCGACCTTCAGTTTTCCTGTCAACGCGGAATTTCCAGATGCCGCTGATGTCGATAATACGACGGGTTCTGGTTTCGTGCGGGTATAAGAAAGTAGTCATTTTTATGCTCCGTTTATTAATCAAATGAATAACAATCAGCTCAGCAAATTGCAGGCTCAGCCACGGCATCCGGGGCCTGATCCTTTTTCCTTGAATCCAGTGTCCACATGGTTTTGTAAAGCAAGGCGCAGATCGCTGCGCAGATCGCTGGCAGGATGAACATAATCACTTTTATGCCCAGCAATGTGCTATCGCTTTGTACGTCAAGCGTTGCGTCATAACCAATAACGCTGAGCCCCATGCCAGCAATAAAGCCAGCGATGGCCTGTCCCATTTTGCGCATGAAAGAATAAGAGGAGTAGATCAAACCTTCCTGACGCTGGCCGGAAATTTCGTAGTTGTAGTCAATGCAGTCTGCAACGTTAGCCCATACCAGGATATGAGTAACCAGAAACGCGGGCATGCCCAAAGCAATGAAGACAAATAAACCGGAAATTGAGGTTGGCAAGAGGAATGCAGCCAGTGACGCAGCGGTTACCGTACAGAAGGCAGTCATCATAATTTTCCGGGCACCAAATCGTGCTACCAGTTTACCGATAAGGGTCCCGAGAATCACGATACCGACCACCTGGATCACTCCGTTAACACTGATTAGCCAGACAGCCCCGCCCAGATTTTGAGACAGATAATAAACAAGAACAGAGCCCTGACCCATTATTGCGGTAAGCAACAGCACAGAAGAAAGGCTTACGCAGAGAAACGGCTTGTTCTTGCCCAGGGTGCGAACTGTATCCATAAATTTGACATTGCATGTCACCGGTGCCGGTTCGTGTTTGATATGTTCTTCCGTAAAGCGGTAGGCGAGAAGGTAACAAATAAGCGACCCGGTTCCTAATACAGTGATACTGTATAGGTAAGCCTTGGCGATATCGTCAGCAAAGGTAGAAAGGAAAACAGGAACGATGATGGTTGGTACTACTTGCCCTACCACGCTCCCCATAGCTCGGGCACCAGCCAGTGCCGCACGTTCTCCCGGATCCCGGGTCATCACCGTCGCCAGAGAACCGTAAGGGATATTCACAAATGTGTAACACATGCCCCAGACAATGTAGGTCACATAGGCCCAAATCAGCTTCTGGGTATCAGAGAGACCTTCCGGTGCCCAGAAGACAAGGATACCGGTCACCAACATAAGCCAACTGCCTTTCAAAAGAAAGGGTCGAAATTTGTCGCCAACACCATTGTGCTTCTGGAATAGCTTGTCACAAAGGGTTCCCATCATTGGATCGTTGATAGCATCCCATACTCGCGCTACCAGAAAGAGAGTGCCTGCTGCTGCAGCGGAGATACCCAGAACATCGGTGTAGTACACCAGAAGGAAGCCGGCTGTCATACCAAACGACAGGGTATTGGCAAGATCCCCTAGCCCGTAGCCAATCCGGTTGACCATTGACAATGTTTTTGTCGCCATCTGCAACTCCTCATGAGCCGTCAACGCTTCTGGTGTTACTGCGTTAAAAGTCTTACTCATTGGTTAAAACATCCGGGTCTCCCGGCCCTGATTTATCTGGGAGCGCAAGAGTCGGAAACAGTAGTTATTTTCGTGGAATATCTTAGACCAATATATCCAACCAAAAAATTGATGCCGGTCATACTTTGCGAGAAGTATTGTGTCATTTTTATTATTCTTGTTAGTCCAATTGTCGGAGGAAAGGTTAGAACATAGAGATACACATGGTCAACACCCGGGCAATTAATACCAAAACCTGACGACAGACCATCCTTATCATTCCCCGTCATTCCCCGGAAATCAGCATACTTGCTTTAGATCAAATCATTTCCGTTTAACCGTAAAATTGGTTGATCCAATTTGATCAAGTCTGATATAAAAGTCCTAACATGAACTACATTAGCAACCCGAAGGTAAGCCGGTAATACAATGTTTAACAAAACGTCCAACCAATCCTATCGGCCTCATCCGGATCGTCTTTTTTCCTCAAATAACAGCACCCGCAGTGTTGCACGTGCCCTGTATCAGGAAATAAGACACTTGCCTATTATTAGCCCCCATGGTCATACCGATCCGGCATGGTTTGCAGACAATCAGCCGTTCGGCAACCCTGCTGCACTGTTTCTTCAGCCGGATCATTATGCGTTTCGGATGTTACATAGTCAGGGTATTTCCCTGGAAAGCATTGGTATCAAGAGTCAAGACCCATTCATAAAGGTTGAGCAGGATCCTCGCAAAGCGTGGCAGATTTTTGCCGACAACTACTTTCTGTTCCGTGGCACCCCAACCCGTATGTGGATGGACCACGCCATGACCGAAGTGCTTGGTGCTGATCAGCCGTTAAACAGCAAAACAGCACAAGGGATTTACGATCATATTGATGCTCAGCTGAAGACCGAAGCATTCCTGCCTCGCAGCCTTTATGAGCGCTTCAATATTGAAGTGCTGGCGACCACGGAAACCGCTGTTGATACGCTGAAGAGCCATCTGAAAATTAATGCCAGTGACTGGCAGGGACGTGTAATCACTACCTTCCGCCCGGATTCAGTAACGGATCCGTACCATCCTGATTTCTCAGCCCATATGGCATTGCTGGCGGAGCAGACCGGTGAAGATGTCCATCAGTGGTCTGACTATCTGACGGCATTACGCAAACGTCGGGCGTTTTTCCAAAGCACAGGTGCTACCGCCACTGACCACAGCTATCCAACGCCTTACACCACGGTTCTATCAGAAGACACTTGTCAGTTACTACTGACGAAAGCACTGGCCGGAGAGATTTCTGCGGAAGAAGCGCAGCAGTTCTGTGGCCATATGCTGGTTGAAATGGCCCGCATGTCTCAGGAAGACGGCCTGGTGATGCAGATTCACTGCGGCGTTTACCGCAATCACAACCAAAGCCTGCTGGCACGTTTTGGTGCGGATAAAGGGGCAGATATTCCCTTGAAGGCGGAGTTTGTTCACAACCTGCGCCCGCTGTTGAATGAAGTGGGTAATGATCCGAACCTGACCATCATTCTGTTTACTCTGGACGAAGATGTTTACGCCCGTGAGCTGGCACCATTGGCGGGTCATTATCCGGCTCTGAAGCTGGGTCCTGCCTGGTGGTTCCACGACAGTCCGGAAGGCATGATGCGCTACCGTCGCATGGTGACAGAAACCGCCGGTTTCTATAACACCGTGGGTTTCAACGACGATACCCGTGCATTCCTGAGTATCCCTGCCCGTCATGATGTTGCCCGTCGGGTGGACTGTAACTTTCTGGCATCGCTGGTATGTGAGCATCGCATTACCGAAGAAGAAGCGTTTGAACTGGCTCACGAGCTAACCAGCGGATTGGCCAGGAAAGCTTACCGATTGTGAGGGGACGGAGATGATTAATAAACAATATAGCAGCGACAAAATTGTAGCCAACAGCTACGACGCCTCGGAGCTGAGCGCCGGTATTGTGCATATTGGCCTTGGTGCGTTTCATCGTGCTCATCAGGCGCTTTATACCCATGAAGCGATTTCTGCCACCGGCGAATTTCACTGGGGCATCTGTGCTGCCAATATTTTTGGTGGTCAGGAGCTGGTCGCGGACCTGCAAAGTCAGGACAACGCTTACACCGTCACGGAAATGAATCCGGATGGCTCCCGTACGGTGAAGCTGGCAACGGCTATCCGGCAATCCCTTGCTGTAGAAGACGATCGACGTCCTCTGCTGGAAATTATGGGTGCTGACACTACTCGTATTGTCTCTCTGACCATTACCGAGAAAGGTTATTGTCTGAACCCCGCTACCGGCAGATTGATGCTGGATAACGCCCTTATTGCCCACGATCTGGCCAACCCACAAAACCCGAAATCAGCCCTTGGCCTGATCGTCACGGCACTGGATCAGCGTCGTGCCAAAGGCATCGCACCCTTTACCGTTCTGAGCTGTGACAACGTACCAGACAATGGTAAGCGTGCCCGTGCAGCGGTGATCCAGATGGCAGAAGCCATGGACAAGGAGCTGGCAGGCTGGATTCGTGAAGAGGTGGCGTTCCCATGCACCATGGTCGATCGTATCGTGCCAGCGATGACAGAAGAGAGCTTTGCCGATGTTCAGGCTTATCTGGGCACTGACGACAAAGGGGCCATTGTTACCGAAGCCTATCGCCAGTGGGTGATTGAAGACCATTTCACTATGGGGCGTCCACCCTGGGACAACGTAGACGGTGCCATGTTTGTCGACGATGTGCAGCCTTATGAAGAGATGAAGCTGCGTATGCTCAATGGTAGCCACTCCATTCTGGCGTATCTGGGTTACCTGGCCGGTTATAAAACCATCGACGTCTGTATGCAGGACCCGCAGTTTGTCAAAGTGACCCGTCACTACATGAATAATGAAGCGGCCGCCACGCTGGAGATGCCGGAGCCTACCGACTTCGCCAGCTATGCTGAAAAACTGATTGAGCGCTTTACCAACCCGGGCCTGAAACACCAGACATGGCAAATCGCCATGGACGGTTCCCAGAAAGTGCCTCAGCGCTGGCTGAATTCTGCCAGAACCTTGCTGGCGGAAGATAAGGCATTTGCTGCCATCGCACTGGGCATTGCTGGCTGGATGCATTACGTATCGGGAACCGATGAGCAGGGCAATAAAATCGATGTGCGTGACCCAATGGCAGAACAGTTAAAGGCCACAGCGAGCCAACATCAGGAACATCCTGAACAGCAGGTAAAGGCATTTCTGGCGCTGGATGCAGTGTTTGATCCGGCCCTGGCGAATAATGAACGATTCGTTTCTGAAGTGACTAAAGCCTACCACTCAATCCGCGAGCATGGTGCCAAACAGGCAATGGCACTGCTGGCACAAACAATTTAACCAATGATTTAATAACCGGCTTCTGCCCGGGAGAGGATAACATCATGGAACAGACATGGCGCTGGTACGGCCCTAAAGACCCGGTCACCATTCGTGACATTATGCAGACCGGAGCAACCGGTATTGTTTCGGCACTGCATCACATTGCCAATGGTGAAGTATGGAGTGTTGAGGAAATTGAAAAGCGCAAGCGGGAAATTGAGTGGGATGAGGAACAAGGCCGTCCTACCGGATTGCGCTGGTCGGTGGTTGAGAGTGTGCCGGTCTCCGAAGACATCAAAAAACGGACCGGTGACTTTGCACGTCATCTGAAAAACTACGCCACGACCATTCGCAATCTGGGTACCTGTGGCATTGATGTGGTGTGCTACAACTTTATGCCAGTGCTGGATTGGACCCGTACCGACCTTGCTTATGAAGTAAGAGACGGAAGTCGTGCGCTTCGCTTTGACCGCTACGAGTTTGCAGCATTTGAACTGTATGTTCTGAAGCGCCCGGGGGCGGAAGTGGATTACAGCGAAGAAGAGCAGGCCAGGGCCAAAGAACGCTTTGCGACCATGACCGAAGCAGATATCCAGCGCCTGACCAAAAACCTGATTGCCGGCTTGCCCGGTGCAGAAGAAGGTTACACCCTGGAGCAGTTCCAGCAGGCGCTGGACAGCTACGCGCACATTGATGCCGAAGGCCTGCGCCAGCACCTGTCTGCCTTCCTGCGTGAAGTCGTACCTGCAGCGGAAGAAGCTGGCGTACGTCTGTGCATTCACCCGGATGACCCACCCTGGGCGATCCTGGGTCTGCCACGCATTGCCAGCACAGAAGACGACTTTATTCGTATTACCCAGGCAGTAGATAGCATATATAACGGCATTACTTTCTGCACCGGCTCACTCAGCCCACGGGAAGATAATGATCTGCCGGGTATGGTTGAGCGTCTGGGCAGCCGTATTCACTTTGTCCACCTGCGCAGTGTGGAGCGGGAAGACGATGGCAGTTTCTATGAAGCCAACCATCTGGAAGGCATGGCCAACCTGTACGACGTTACTCGTGCACTGGTTATGGAGCAGCGTCGTCGTAAGGCTGAAGGTCGGGTAGACTGCATGATCCCCATGCGTCCTGACCACGGTCATCAGATGCTGGACGATCTTAACAAGGAAACCAACCCGGGCTACTCCTGCATTGGCCGTATGCGTGGCCTTGCCGAACTTCGTGGCCTGATGATGGGCATTGAACGGAGCCTGTAATGATCAGTCAGACAGCCCATGCTGTGCGTGTCGCCTGTATTGGCGAGTGCATGGTGGAGCTGTCACCTGCAGAGAATGGCCTGTTCAAACAGGCCTTTGCCGGCGACACGCTCAATACCGCTATCTATATAGCCCGAACCGCAGCACACGCGATTGATACCAGCTATATCACCGCCATTGGCAAAGATAGCTTCAGTGATCGCATGATTGATTTTTTCCAGAGTGAGAAGATCAATTGCCAATGGATTTCACGGCTACCCGAAAAAGTACCGGGCCTGTATGCCATTGAACTGGACGCCTATGGAGAGCGCAGTTTCAGTTACTGGAGAAGCGATTCTGCTGCCAGGGCGTTATTCAGCCATGGTCTTACACCGGCACAGCGTTCTGAACTGGCGGAATCATTCGACCTCTACTACCTGTCAGGTATCAGTCTGGCTATTTTGGATGAAGGTAGCCGGGAACTGCTGAAAAAAACCCTGACCAGAGCCAGAGAGCGAGGCGCAAAGGTCGCTTTCGACAGCAACTATCGGCCACGTCTCTGGTCGTCCAGAGAACAGGCCCAGTCAGTGACCAACGAGTTTCTTGCGTTAACCGATATCGCGCTGGTTACCTTTGATGACGAGCAGGCACTGTTTGGCGATCAGTCTATTACCGACACCAGAAATCGACTGTCTTCTATTCAGGAAGTGGTGATTAAACAGGGTGGTGATGGCTGCAGCATCATTGTTAACCAGGCATTGTCCTTTGTACCGGCCTCAGTTGTCAGTCAGATCGTAGATACCACATCCGCCGGTGACTCCTTCAATGGTGGTTATCTTGCCCGCAGAATGTCAGGCGATGTACCGGAAACCGCAGCCGCTTTTGCCCACCGTCTGGCGGCAAGTGTCATACAGTACAAAGGCGCTATCATCCCCACATCTGTTACCTCCCGATTATTGGAACAAACACAGTCATGTTAACCGCCCGTGATGTTTTAAACCGTGCTTTTCCCGTCATGCCCGTGATGGTGATCGACGACATTGACCAGGCTCTGCCCATGGCCAGAGCCCTGTACGATGGCGGTATCTCGGTATTTGAGGTGACACTGCGCAGCGAGTGTGCCGTTGCAGCGATTCAACGGATTAAACAGGAGATGCCTGACTGTTTGGTGGGTGCCGGTACGGTGGTGAACCCGGAACAATTACTGGCCGTTCATCAGGCCGGTGCCGATTTTGTTATTTCTCCGGGTGCGACCCCCGCGCTTCTTGCGGCGTCCAGAGAGCAAAATATCCTGTTATTGCCTGGTGTATCTTCTCCGTCAGAGGTTATGCAGGCCCTTGATTATGGGTTCGATGTATTGAAGTTGTTCCCGGCAGAAGCCGTAGGTGGACAATCTATGTTAAAATCTCTGGCTGGCCCGTTTCCTCAGGTGACCTTTTGTCCTACCGGAGGCATTAATCCGGAAAACTACCAGGATTATCTGGCACTGGATAATGTTCTGTGCGTCGGTGGTTCCTGGCTGGTACCTAAATCGGTGGTTGAAAGTGGCAACTGGAGGGAAATAACGTTGTTAGCTAAACAGTTGGCACGCTGATTCCCTACCGCAATACTTCTCGGGTATTGCGGTATAAAATAAACCAACAGACTCAAAAAGTGGCACAAAACCCAATGCTTGTCCTGTCAGAACCCAAGCGGCTATATCAGAAAATTGGACGTGATATCCGCCAGCAGATTATTGATGGTGTCTACGCGGTAGGCAGCCGCCTGCCGGCTGAACGGGATATTGCAACCATGCTCAATGTCAGCCGCACTATTGTACGTGAAGCGCTGATTATGCTCGAACTGGAAGGTCTGATTGAAGTGCGTAAAGGCTCAGGCATTCATGTTATCGCCAGTGAACGTAACCAGCCTGCCACCGCATCCGACGACCACGATCTCGTCAGTGCCAATGACGTTGGCCCATTTGAGCTACTGCAGGCAAGGCAGCTCATCGAAAGCCATGTCGCGGCATTTGCAGCAACACAGCTGAATAAAACCAACCTGCAAAACATGAAAGCGGCTCTCGAACTGGAGAAAAAGGAAATTCGCCAGGGTATCAATAGTGGCAAGGGTGACGAGCTTTTCCATATTGCAGTCGCTGAAGCCACCCAGAACAGTGTGCTGGTTGCCTTAACCCAGCAACTCTGGGATATCCGCAAAAACAGCGCCATGTGGAAACGTCTCCATGAATGGATTGATAAGGTAGACTATCTTGAAGAGTGGGTAAACGATCATGAAAGGATTATTGAGGCTTTATCCCAGCGCAAATCGGAAGCGGCACGGGATGCCATGTGGCAACATCTTGAGAATGTAAAAACCACACTCCTGCGGGTTTCTGACAATACTGAAGACTCTTTTGATCGCTTTCTGTTTGACTACAGTCCATCCGTGATTTCTTAACAAAGACACAAAGGTTTTCCCGGGTTTGTCTGAGCTACACTCAGCAAACAGAAGATTTCCTTTGTGCCTTCGTGTCTTTGTGGTTCAAGGCTTTTATAACTTTTGCAATCCTCTCCCCTTGGGAATGCACACCAAACCTCTCAGCAAACGACCACCGAAAGAAAGCCCTACCCAAGATAAACATCTGATTTAAATCAATATTAAGAAAAAACTCTTATTTTATACTCGCTGAGCGGTATTTTTTCTTGAATTTTCTTTATAAGCATTCGTGTCGGTATATCGGCAATTCTTGAATGGCTACTGATAAAGCCCGGGAGCCTGGCAACACGACGACTGATGCATAAACATGCACCAGGGCTTATATAGTTAGCAGTTCCATATCATAAATTAGAAATATTGATGGGCTTAGTGATGATAAAAGCAGTAAAAGCTGCCATAGCCGTCGGCATGGCAGTTGTCCTTTCCGCTTGCGGGGGAGCAGAAGAAGCAGTCAAGATGAAAGACACGCTGGTGGTTGGCCAGGGTGCAGATGCCAAGACTCTTGACCCTCATGCCACCAATGACCAGCCTTCTTCCCGGGTGGCGGTTCAGATTTACAGCCAGCTGGTTGAGACAGACAAGGACATGAATATCGTGCCTGGTCTGGCTGAATCCTGGAAAAGTCTGGATGACAAAACCACTCAGTTTACGCTGAGAAAAGGTGTCAAATTCCATAATGGTGAAGAACTGAAGGCATCTGACGTTAAATTCACACTGGAAGCCATGATCGCTTCGCCAACGGTGGCTCATATCGTCAACTCCATCAGCACTGTAGAAGTAGTTGATGACTACACGGTGAACGTCATCACCAAAGAGCCTTTTGGTCCTCTGCTTTATCATCTCACGCACACTGCTGCGTCCATTCTGAATGAGAAAGCCGTTAAAGCGGCGGGTGACAGCTATGGCCAGAAACCAGTGGGAACCGGACCATACCAGTTTGTTGACTGGGCTGTGGGTGATCGCATAACGCTGAAAGCCTTCGATAATTACTACGGTGGCAAACAGGAAATTCCTAACGTTATCTTCCGTAATATTCCTGAAGGCACTAACCGTGCCATCGCTTTGGAAACCGGAGAAATCGATATCGGTTATGACCTTGAACCTATCGACAAAGACACGGTTCGCAGTAAGGACAACCTGGCACTGGTGGAAGAAGAGTCGTTCTCTGTTGCCTACCTGGGCTTCAACACCAAAAAAGCACCCTACGACAATGTGAAAGTACGTCAGGCGATTTCTTATGCCATCAATGCGGATGACATTGTCGAAGCGGTGCTGATGGGTGCCGGTTCCCCGTCAAGCTCACCGATTGGTCCCAAGGTATTTGGATTCAACCCGAATATTGAAAGATACAAGCAGAACTTTGATAAAGCCCGTGAGCTTCTGACAGAAGCGGGTTATGCCGACGGTTTCAAAACCTCTATCTGGACCAACGACAATCCTACCCGTGTCCAGATCGCCCAGGTCCTGCAGGCGCAACTGCGTCAGATCGGTATCGATATGTCCATCGAAGTGGTTGAGTGGGGCGCATTCCTGGACGGTACCTCCCGTGGTGACCACGACATGTTCATTATGGGCTGGGTAACCGTGACCGGCGATGCTGACTACGGTCTCTATGCACTGTTCAACTCCGCTACCCACGGCGGTGCCGGTAACCGTTCGTTCTACAGCAATGCAGAGGTGGACCAGCTGCTGAATCAGGCCCGTACTTCTACTGACGCCGGTGAACGAAAAGAGCTGTACGGCAAGATTCAGGTAATTCTGCAAAACGAAGTGCCAACATTCTCCATCTATGATCAGTACCAGAACATTGGTATCCAGAAGAATGTGCTTGGCTTCCACATGGCACCTGCGGGCCACCACAAAATCAGAGGTGTCCGCTTCCAGGGCTAATTTGAATCTGACCATCACGCTGCTCTTTCCAGCAGCGTGAGCTTTATGCCCATCAAAACGCTTTACCGATGGGCTCAGCCCCTTATCAGGTGAACCATGCATAGATTTATACTCAAAAGGCTATTGCTGCTGATACCCGTGTTACTGGGTGTCTCCCTGCTGGTATTTGCCATCATGTCCTTCACCCCCGGCGACCCGGCACAATTGATTCTCGGGGAAAATGCACCGCCTGAAGCAGTGGCCGAATTGCGTGAAGAAATGGGGCTAAATGATCCGTTTTTGCTGCGTTATGCCCGTTTTGTCGGGAATGCGGCGACGGGTGACCTGGGCCAGTCCTACACCAGTGGCCGAGATGTATTTGATGAAATTTTTTCCCGATTCCCTAACACGCTGATTCTTGCAGCGCTGGGTGTGGTGATTGCAGTGATTATTGGTATCCCCATCGGGATCATCTCTGCTACACGACAGTATTCAATGATCGACAGTGGTTCGATGTTTTTCGCCCTGCTGGGTGTCTCCATGCCCAACTTCTGGCTGGGCTTGATGATGATTCTGTTGTTCTCCGTCAACCTGGGCTGGGTGCCCTCCGGTGGCTATTCCAGCTGGAGTTCACTGATCATGCCCGCTATCACTCTGGGTACCGGTTCTGCCGCCATTATTACCCGGATGACCCGTTCCTCCATGCTGGAAGTCATCCGTCAGGATTACATCCGTACCGCCCGCGCCAAAGGTGTGGCTGAGAATGTGGTGATTAACCGCCATGCCCTGAAAAATGCCCTGATCCCGGTGATCACGGTGATCGGTTTGCAGTTTGGTATGTTGCTCGGCGGTGCGGTACTGACCGAGACCGTGTTCTCCTGGCCAGGTGTTGGCCGGATGATGGTGGACGCGATTCGCCAGAAAGATGCGCCAACCGTCCTGGGTACCGTGGTATTCCTCGCCACAACGTTCAGTCTGGTCAACCTGCTGGTGGATCTGCTGTACGGTTTTGTTGACCCTCGTATCAAATCCCAGTACGCCTAAGGAGCAAGAATCATGTCTCAGGAAATGACGCTGGATCCGGTACAGGGTCAGCTGGATAAGAGCCCGGCAAAAGGGGCACCGAAGAAACGCAGCCAGTGGTTAGAAGTCTGGCATCGTCTAAAGCGTGACAAAATGGCCATGCTGGGTCTGTTTATCATCACCCTGGTGGTGCTGGCGGCCATCTTTGCAGATCTGATTGCAGACTATGAGACGGTGGTCATTGCCCAGAATCTTGCTGATCGACTGCAGGGACCCAGTGCCCAGTACTGGCTGGGAACCGATGAGTTTGGTCGGGATATTTTTGCCCGGATCATTCACGGCACCCGGGTCTCTCTGATGGTGGGTGTACTCTCTGTGGCCATCGCCATTGTCATGGGCGGCGGACTCGGTGCGGTGGCCGGTTACTACGGCGGCAAGATAGATAACGTTATCATGCGGGTGATGGATATCTTCCTGGCCGTACCCAGTATTCTGTTGGCCATTGCCATTGTTTCCGCTCTCGGGGCCAACCTGATGAACCTGATGCTGGCCATCGCGATTTCCAGCGTTCCTACTTACGCACGTGTGGTGCGAGCATCCGTGCTGACCATTCGTGACCAGGAATTTATCGAAGCCGCCCGGGCTATTGGTGCCAGCGATCTGCGGATTATTTTCCGCCATATCATTCCTAACTGTTTGTCGCCGGTCATTGTACAGGGTGCGCTGGGAGTGGCGGGTGCCATTTTGTCCACAGCGGGTTTGAGCTTTATTGGTCTTGGTATTCAGCCACCCGAACCGGAGTGGGGGGCGATGCTTGCCGGTGGTCGTCAGTATCTGCGCCATGCATGGCATGTGACTACTTTCCCGGGTCTGACCATTATGATCACGATTCTTGCCCTGAATCTGCTGGGTGATGGTCTTCGTGATGCCCTTGATCCACGACTGAAACATTAACAGGCCCTACGTTCTATTAGAGAAATGCTATGACAGAACAAGCAAACAAACAGGATCTGTTGTCTATAGAAGACCTCAGCATCGTGTATGAAGTGGATGGTGAAACCACCTACGCGGTCAACGGCTTGAATATCAGTCTGAAGCGGGGGGAAACTCTTGGTTTGATCGGAGAAACCGGTGCCGGCAAAACGACAACGGCTCTGGGTATTATGGGCCTGGTGCCTAACCCTCCGGGTCGAATTGTCAGTGGTAAAGTGGTCTTTGATGGTGAAGACCTGCTGCAAATGCCCAAAGAGAAAATGCGTGGCGTTCGGGGTAATCGGATTTCCATGATTTTCCAGGATCCCATGACCTCTCTGAACCCGGTGATGACGGTTGGGGAGCAGATTGCCGAAGTGATCCTTATCCACGAAGGCGTCAGCAAAAAAGAGTCTTGCCGAAAAGCTGGCGAAATGCTGGAGATGGTGGGTATTCCGGCGGCCCGGGCGGGGGACTTTCCGCACCAGTTTTCTGGCGGTATGAAACAACGGGTAGTGATTGCCATTGCTCTTGCCTGTAACCCGGACCTGCTGATCGCTGATGAGCCGACCACGGCACTGGATGTCACCATTCAGGCCCAGGTACTGGATCTGATGAAAGATCTGAAAAGCCGTTACAACACCGCGATGATTCTGATCACTCACGACCTGGGGGTCGTTGCCCAGGTGTGCGACAAAGTGGCGATTATGTACGCCGGTGAAGTGGTGGAGAGTGGTGATATTCGCGATGTGTATGAAAATACCAAACATCCTTACACCAGAGGGCTGTTTGGTTCGATTCCCGATCTCGATCACTCGGTTGGACGACTGAACCCCATTAAAGGCATGATGCCGGATCCAACGGACCCACCGTCCGGTTGCAAGTTCCATCCCCGTTGTCCGGATGCAACAGCAACCTGTGCGGCCTCAGAACCGGAACCGGTTTTGACGGAAACCGGCCATGTTGCCCGCTGTCTTATGTTGCAGTCAATGGTAGAACAAACAGACGTTAACAGGGTGCAGGGGTAAGGTTATGTCAGACACTATTCTGGAAGTCAGAAACCTCAAAAAATATTTCCCGACCCCCAAAGGCACCCTTCACGCTGTGGATGGCGTTAACTTTGCCATCAAGAAAGGGAAAACCCTGGGCATTGTCGGTGAGTCCGGTTGCGGTAAGTCCACCACCGGCCGGGTCATCCTGCGGTTGCTGGAAGCCACCGATGGCGACATCCTGTTTGAAGGGCAGAATATTCGCCACTTCAACAAAGATCAGATGCGGCGACTGCGTGAAGATATGCAGATTATCTTCCAGGATCCTTTTGCCTCTTTGAACCCCCGGATGACCGCCAGTGAGATCATTGGTGAACCACTGCTGATTCACAACAAAGTGAAGAACAAGCAGGAGCTTACTGCACGTGTCGCTGAATTAATGGAGCTGGTTGGCCTAAGCCCTCGACTGGTCAACACTTATCCCCATGAGCTGGACGGTGGTAGACGGCAGCGTATTGGTATAGCCCGTGCGCTGGCGCTGAAACCAAAGTTCATTATCTGTGATGAGCCGGTATCGGCGCTGGATGTATCCATTCAGGCGCAGATTCTGAACCTGATGCAGGATCTGCAGGAACAGCTTGGACTCACTTATATTTTCATTACTCACGATTTATCGGTGGTTAAGCATTTCTCCGATGAAATCGCGGTTATGTACCTGGGGCAACTGATTGAGAAAGCACCGGCGAGGGATTTGTTCAGCAACCCGACTCACCCTTATACCAGGGCCTTGTTATCGGCTATTCCTTCGATTCATCTGGACCATAAGATGGAACGTGAAGTGTTGCAGGGCGAAATTACCTCACCCATCAACCCGGCACCTGGCTGTCGCTTTGCGCCCCGTTGCAAGTATGCAGCACCGGAGTGTACCTCCAGAGAGATTCACCTTAACGAGATCAATGAAGGACACTTTGTTGCCTGTGCCATGGCCGGGGGTGACCCTCTTGAAATTTATGAGGCGATATTAAGCAGACTGCATTAACGCGCCAAAAAGATACCGGATGACTTCAACTTCTTCTTCGTCAAACCCTGAGAGTTGAAGTTTGTCTCGGTGTCTTTTGCCGTGAAAGAAAAATTGCCACGGAGACACAGAGGCACGGAGACAAGATAAAGTTTTACCTCTGTTTCTCCGTGCCTCCGTGGCAAATCTTTCATACCAGAGGGTGACGAACAATCGTCATGAGTATTTGTGACAGCCACGAGCCGTAATCAGGAACAGATGATGGATCAATTTATGGCTAAGGAACGTTATTGTTATTTTGTTGTCCTTGATTTCCTTACACCGGCATTCATAAATCAGGCGTGGATGATCAAATGGACAAAACAACCAATGAAGTTAGCCATTATCACTCATTTCCAAATCAAACAATAACCCATTCTTCATTACATCCGGCGGGAGACAAAAGGAAAGCATCAGTTTTTCCCGGTGACAAGGCAGCGCCTGAGCAGCCTTCAGCACAGCGATCAAGATTAATAGAACCCCAAAAAGTCCCAACGCCTGACTTAGGACAAAGGACGACAGCCGCCTGTCAAGCTACCTCTCACTTTCAAAGCGATCACTCCACCGCCCGCTCAACGGATCAGGAAGCGGTCCATCAGAGCCTGAGCACCGGTGAGTTCTTTTTTGCCAATACTCCGTTAACCCAACAGCGAATTATTGATCAATTACGCCATGAACAGTCGGCAACCTATTGCATTCGCGCGCTGGATGATCTGGAAAAACACGGCCTGATGCAACAAACCTGGCTAGAGGGCGGCCAATTACAAAAAGCAGAAGGCCGACTGTTTACGGATGAGCCGATGACCCTGATTTTTGACCTGACCACCATGACACCCGGTGATATCGCCAGTTTTAATGACCTTCTTCAGGTGGGGCCCAAGTGTAACGATAAACCACTGGGCGACCGGGTCCGGCGGGTATTTCTGGTCAACCAGGGGATGCTGGACGGGAGCCAGCCCGCCAACCCCGATCTCTGGCGCAGATTGGGGCAAATGCCGGAAAAGGTGGTAGCAGAAGCCGACTATATTACCGATTCGGTCACCGACGAAACCTTGCTGGCCCAAAAAACCACGGAAGACATCCCGGCTAATGTCCCCCTCATCACCATCGACTTTGCCACCACCGACAACTGGTACCACCAACTGTTTGGTGGTATCAACCTCAATGATCGGGGTCAGCTGTTTTTTTCTGAAGGGGCCCTGGCCAACCTGAAAGAGAATACCCACCTGGTGTTTAACAACGCACCATGGGACGACACTGGCTTTCAGACAGCCCTGGCAACGGCCATACGGGTTGGCGGATTTACCGCCAACCGGCAATGGGTCAGGCTGCCTGAACAGATATCCCTGTCCGTAGCGCATATCTGTGCCACCGAACTCAATGCCCGGAAAGACCAGACGATCAGCGACAGCACCGTTTTTTGTCCCCAAAGCCCGTTTGTGGTGATTAACGGCAGCTCAATCGAGCGTCTCAAAGGCCATGTGATGATAGATGGTACTACCGTTGTGCAAACAGATATGCTCGCTAACCTGCTGCAAGGTTGCAGGCAACTGGTGCTTACTGGCGAGCTGGATGACAAACAGTGGTTATGGTTATTGTGCCAATTGGAGGAATTACCGGAGAGTAAAAGACCACGGTTGTTTGCCAATTTGCCAACCGATTTGTTGCTTCCTGCAAGGGCTGGCCACTGGCCAACCACGGGAGCCTGCAACCCACACTGCGTCACTTTCACCTATCAGATCAACCCCGGGGATACCCTGGAGTCCCTGCAACAGGTCAACCTCACCAGCCAGAACCGTTTCACCTTTTCCCTGACCAACAGTCCACTGTTGGCTGCCCTGGTCAATGGGACGCCAACTACCCTGTATGGTCTGGAGCGCAACAAGGAATTGGCTGCCAACCTGGAAACCCTGTTATTGCCTGCCCCTTACCTGTTTATTCATGGGCACAAGATTGATCTGCCAAAGGCACGGGCCACATTCATGAACCCCCCGGGGCAGCAAGCCACCGGCTCAGCATTGATCAACGCCCTGCTTAACGTTTCCGACAGCCAACCACCTGCACCGGAAAACCCGGTCTATTCCCTGCTGATGTCACTGCCCCAATCCCGTCAAAGGAACTATCCGGACAGGCCGCCCTGGACCGGGGAGGATTTTCAGTATCGGTTTGAGCAACAGGCCGAGGCAGAACGTCTGCTGGATGGTAGCCCCGGGCTTTTGCCCTGCCATCAACGCCAAGCCTTGCATGTGCTGTTGGCCAAGGCGTATCGGGGCGATCCGAAGATTTACAGTTTCATCAAGGCGAAAATTGCCTGCTACTATCCGGATCAACCCGCCGACAACCGTGCCGACCGATCCGCCCTGGAGCGCTGGCTGACCCACCACCCGGCCCCGGAACTGAGGCACATCAAGGCCGACTTCTGGATGCTGGCCCGGCATTGTCCGGTCACTGTACACCAAGGTATCAAAGCACCGGATGACATAGATAACATCAGGGTGAAACAGCTGGCCATCTATGTGGTCGTCGCTGCCCACCCGGCATGGCAGCGGCCACTGGCACAGCGATTGGGGGTCGACCTGAGGCGGGCCCGGCAAAAACGCTTTTTTGACGGGAATGTGCGCTCAACCTTAAAAGATACCCTGATCGCTCACCGGCTATCACTCAAGCAAGACACCATCATCAGCCAAACGGCCGGGACGCTGGAGAGCCAGATTGCTGCAATTCTGATGGGGGATCAGACCGATCAACTGAAATCACAACAGATCCGGGAGGTACTGGCCACTGCCTTTGTTAATGATCAGTTGCCAGTGCAGTGTCAGGATCTGCCCGATGCCCTCCTTGCCCGGCAGCGCCATAACCGGTCCCGGCAGGAGCGGCGTCTGGTGCATTTGGCCCGGAGGGTCCGGGAGCATCCCGTGGTGTTCCTGCAGGGCGAGGCCGGAGCCGGCAAGACCTTTATGGCCAGGGCCATTGCCGCCAAGGCTGGTTATCCAGCCTGTCAGGTGCTTCAGCTTGGGCCCAACCACACCCGAGAAGCCCTGTTTGGTGGGCAACAGCTGGTCAGTTATCCAACCGGCAATGGAGCGGTGGATCACTGCACCGAATTTCGCGAAGGGCCACTGCTGCAGTGGGCATTATCGGACAATCCGCCCCTGCTGGTGCTTGATGAAGCCAACCTGGTGCCAGAGGGCCTGCTTGCGCCCCTGGCCGGTTTAACCCGGCAACCGCCGGTGCTCCATTATCAGGGCCGGGAATACAGACTCAACGAACACCAACAGCACCGGATTATTCTCACCGGTAATCCGGATCATTATTCGGGGCGGCACCTGGATAACACGTTGAAATCACGGATTCCCACCTTCTTCTACAACCCCTTGCCAGACACCGTTCTGGCCAACGCCATCATTCTGCCCAACCTGCCGGAGGCCTGGCCTGATCACCTGAAACACCAGACCTGTGACCGGCTATTAACCCTGTACAACCAGTTCCGCGAGCTGCTGGACCAGACCACACCCAGAGATATCATCGATGTGCTGGCTACCGTTCGCCAGATTCTCCGTCACTGTTCCACTACCGAAGACACGCCAGCGCAAGTCAACGCCCTGATCAGGCGGGCATTTATGGACAGCCTGGCCGGTGCTGTAACCACGGAATACCAGCAACGGCTGAACACCCTCAACGTCTGGTACCAGGGCCAGTTCAAGGAAGATCCGTCCCTTTTGGCGGGGGTTGACTGCAGCTTTACTGATTTTATCCAACGACTGCAGGCCGCCAACCCCGATGGTGACTTCTCTGCGGAGCCTGTCCGGCAACTGGTCTACCGCTACTGGCAAAGTCTGGACAAGGATGACTCGGGACGCACTGCCATGCTGGTGGAAGGGCCGGCAGGCTGGGGCAAGGATTTTGTGCTGGGCAGAACCATCCGGCTCTGGCAACAACAAGAGAGGAAGCAACGGCCAGTACGCCCGTTTGTCCATATCAATGCCAACCCGAACCAGTGGAGCAATCTGGCCGAGAGCGTTAAACAGGCCATGAGCCAGGGGCAACTGATCGCCATCAGTGAGCTTAACCTGATTCCCAGCCACTATGCAGAAGGGTTGCTGAATGATGTATTGACCGGCCATGCAGCACCGGGGTTCCGCCTGTTTGCCACCATCAATCCCGGCTATTTTGTCGGACGGGAAGCACTGAGCAAGGCCCTGACCAGCCGCTGCACCCAAATCAGGCTGGCTGCCCTTGACCCGGAAGACCTGGCAAGGCTGGTGCAGGGATTGCCCGAGATACCCGACGGGTTGCCCCAATGGCTGGCGGGTCACTTCCACCAACTATCCACAGCACTGCATCAGCAGAACTGCCCGGTGCAACTGTCACTGGACGACCTGTTCAGCAGTGCCCGGCATCTGGCCAGTCAGAGGCCTGAACAGTGGTATCAGGCCTTGCAAAAACACCTGTCACTGCCCTTTCGCGCCTTGCAGACACTGCTGCCTCCGCTGCTGGAGGATGCAGCACGCCTGGAACGAATCAAGCAGGAAGAACAACGGCGCCGGGCCCTTGAGGCCAGCGCTAATAGCATGCCCGGACTGTTGACGCCCATCACGGTAACATTCGGGCCTGTACCCCGTTGTCATGACCGTGAAATCACAGTGACACCGGAGGCAACAGCTCAGAACGTCATGACGATTGTGCATGCCATGCAACAAGGCCCGGAGATCAGCCGCAAGAGCGGGTCAACGGTAAAGCGAAAAAAAACCAGTCATTTGGCTTACCCTTCCGCATTTGGCGATATTGTGGCTCCCCGCCACTATAAGGTCACCAGATACTTCCCCAAACACCCTTACGATGCCTGCCAATATCGTCTCTCTTTTCTCCAGACCCGTCTGGATGAAGACGGCCAGTTGCGCAACTACCCCATCGACTGGACAAATGGCACGATAACCTCTGTGGCAGGATGGCCTGGTGATCTCGTCTGGCGAACCGACCTTGAAGCCGATGAACTGCCCGGCAAGTTTACGCTGATCCTGAATAACCAATGGCAGCCCCTGCCTGCCCTGACGTCCAAAGACCAGCTCCGGGCACTGCGCTGCACCCCGGACACCCCCATTGAGCTGGCCCGAAGCGAGCTGACAGGGCAACTGTTAATCAAAAGTAAGGCATCCTCAGCGTCACCGGTAACGGTGGACTTTATCATTGCCCGCGGGCAAACCTATTTTACCCGACTGAGACCGGGCGACCGGCTTACATTACAAGAGGGATTGTGCAGTCAACGGCTTGCAGATCTCCTGGCAGAGAAGATTTTTTACTCCGGAACCAACACCTGCGAAGCCTATGCAGAGCTGCATGACATTGATGGGATCTTGGATATCCCGCAACGACTCAATGCGTTGATGGGTTGGCTGGATACATTTTCCGATAGCAAAAATGTGACCGGGCAAGATGAACAGCTGTTGCTGAATATGCTCAGGGAGAAACAAGGGGTTTGCCGACACAAGGCGATGATCTTCCAGGTACTCTGCCACTATTGGGGTATTCCAGCCCGGCAAGTAGAGAATGCTTCGCACCGTTTTGTTGAGATCAGCCCCGATGGCGGCCACACCTGGCGACAATACCAACTCGGTGGCGGCGGACGGGCCACTGCAGATATCACAGAACCCGACTGGGGGGAGTATCGTCAACCAGACTTTTCCAAGCTGAAGCGGCCCACTAAAAGTGGGTATGCCCATTCCGACCAATTGATCGATTCACCGGGAGTTTCGTTGAAGCTCAAAATTGATTATTGTCTTTCTCATCTTACATGTGAATTACAGCAAAACCAAAACGGCTCAGTTTCGACTGAGCTTATGCACAAATTTAAAGATATCTACTCTGAATTCCACAGAGAACCTTTAGGCTCCAGCCTTGACAAAGATTTGCCGAATAATTGGGGGATACTATTATCGCCACAAATGTTTTACCGGTTTGGTGAAAACATACAAGACTGGGAACATATCATAGAAAAAAGCGCTTGGTATATGGCAGATGTTAAAGGCAATATCGGTACGAAAAAATTTTTAATTACCCAGTGTCTGCCGGAATTATGTCACCTGTTACATACACAAAAGCCTGATGTGCACTATTTGAACTGGCTATGTGATCTTTACCGCTCAGCGCCTCAATTTCTGAAATATGCACTATTGGCTATCTTACAGACGTTCTCTGGGTCCTGTGACTCCTGTCAGTTAAAAGACCGGGTAAAATTATTGCTTGGGACTTATCCTCTAAGCCCCTTGAAAACTGACTTTGATGCAAGTAAACAACAAGGTATTCACATCGTACGATGTTCAGAACGCTGCTTAAAGTTTATAAAAACGATGACCATGAGCCGCTCTCTATTGCAGCGTCTATCGCAGCCTCGCGTCCATCAACAACTTCACTACCAGCCTGTGGGCAATAGCATTATCATCCCTGAAAAACTTATGTCCGGCGAGGCTGCTTTCCTGAACGTATCAAAATCTATAAGCTACAAACCCATTATCTTCAATTGTACTTTTTTACCAAAAGAAGAGGTAGACAAAAAAATTGAGGAAAGAATAAAATCCGGAATTAGATCAGAAATCAGGGAAATATATGAGAGTGAAAAGGATTTTGTAACGTTAAATAATATAGTAAAACAAATATTCCTTTGTTGGCTGGCAGCGCATCACATTCATCATGCCACTCCTCCCATTTGGTTGGCTATGTTTTATGATTACTATGCTGAGACAATGCAGCCTATCCAGCCTATCCAGGAGTTCTTCCTTACGGATGGCGATGATGGTGTTGATCCCATGCTCCAATTAAAATTACCCCCGGAAAGTATAAAAGGCTATTTTAACCAACCTTCCGCTGTGGTTCTTCAAACGGATGATTTGCTTGTCCTCTTAGACGAGTTTCTTACATTGATCGCAGATTAGGAAAATAGGGAGAAGGAAACATTAGTCATGCCGTTTTTTGGTTATTGGGTAGGACAAATAAACCCGGGAAAAATTCATAAACGATAGTTCGAAATTATGGACAACTGTCGGTAAGTCAGATTCCGGGAAACCTGATTTCAACAGGGCAAGGGCTATCGAGCCATCAGTCAAACTATCCGAATAAACCAGAAATCCAAAAGCGCATTAGCAAACCGCTCAACAATGACTGCTCGATAAATGTTCATGCGTTTGCAGTGGAAGGAACGTTCTTATTATTTTGTTGTCCATAATTTCCTGACACTGGCATTCATAAATCAGGCGTGGATGATCAAATGAACAAAACAACCAATAAAGTTATCAACTACCACTCCTTTCCAAATCAAACAATAACCCATTCTTTATTACATCCGGCGGGAGACAAAAGGAAAACATCCGTTTTTCCCGATGACGAAGCAGCGCCTGAGCAGCCTTCAGCACAGCGATCAAGATTAATAGAACCCCAAAAAGTCCCAACGCCTGACTTAGGACAAAGGACGACAGCCGCCTGTCAAGCTACCTCTCACTTTCAAAGCGATCACTCCACCGCCCGCTCAACGGATCAGGAAGCGGCCCATCAGAGCCTGAGTACCGGTGAGTTCTTTTTTGCCAATACTCCGTTAACCCAACAGCGAATTATTGATCAACTACGCCATGAACAGCCTGCAACGTATTGCATTCGTGCGCTGGATGATCTGGAAAAACATGGTCTGATGCAACAAACCTGGTTAGAGGGCGGCCAATTACAAAAAGCAAAAGGCCGACTGTTTACTGATGAGCCGATGACCCTGGTGTTTGACCTGACCTCCATGAAACCCGGTGATATCGCCAGCTTTAATGACCTTCTTCAGGTGGGACCCAAATGTAACGATAAACCACTGGGCAACCACATCCGGCGGGTATTTCTGGTCAACCACGGAATGCTGGACGGGAGCCAGCCGGCCAACCCCGACCTCTGGCGCAGATTAGGGCAAATGCCGGAAAAGGTCTTGGCAGAAGCTGACTATATTGC
>NZ_JAGHQW010000035.1 GCF_017744115.1 Salinisphaera sp. G21_0
CTTTAGCGCCGGAAGCGATTTGCCGACAGGATGGTTCCACAAAAAATGATTGTGAAAAAGCAGCAATAAGACGTTTTCTGGCGCAGACAAAACACGACCATCCACGCCTGAAACTAGTGATTCTGCTTGGAGGCTGAACGAGAATAGTGCCCGCCCAGGCGACCCCATAGCGAGGATGGCAGAAAATTGAGGATAAAAAGTCGGAAATTTTTGGTGAATAGTGGTTCTATTTGCTAAAAATTTCCGATTTTTTAGACCAATTTGCTGCCACCGCACGACTGCATGGATGCAGGAGCCAGAGCAACGCAGGAGCAGTTGCCGCGTAGGGCAGTCTATTCTCGGTCAGCCTCCTGGTACACCATTTCAATAATTACAGCAAAGCTCTGTTGGACTTGTTCCCAAGGGGGACCAAGGCGATGTATAACGTGATTATCTAATTCAGTAAGACAACCTTGTCTTCAGGCACGCGAATGGTTGCAGACTGTCGGCATACAGCCACCAGTTTGCCGGTACTGTCCCACATCTCTCCCTGCTCTTCCAGAACGCCATTCGCTAACATACGGCTGCTGAATTTGGTGGC
The DNA here is from genome assembly GCF_017744115.1 of Salinisphaera sp. G21_0. Lineage (GTDB taxonomy): Bacteria > Pseudomonadota > Gammaproteobacteria > Pseudomonadales > Endozoicomonadaceae > Endozoicomonas. Next base: position 581 of record NZ_JAGHQW010000035.1, read on the forward strand.
AATATAGCCGGGCGCAGGCTTTGCCAGACACTGGACTGTCAGGTCCAGGGTCGGTAACCAGCCCATAACTCCCGTTCGCATGCCCAATGCCCGTGGCAAGGCATCAGCAAAGGTCAACAGTGCCAACAGATCAGCGGGTCGATTATCCGCAAAGCGAAGCCAGCCGTAATGTTCCATCCGCCCTTTTCCCCCGTCATGGAAAAACTGGAAATCATCAGGCACCAGCCGTGTTTCCACTTGTTCACGAAAAGAGATGATATCAGCAGGCAACAGTTCACAGTCCTCTGGCGGGGGCATGACGGGGGCGCTGAATTCGTTGCAGGTTGCACCGTCCATGGACCCGATATTCCCGTAAGTGGCCATGAGTTGCACACAGGGCTTACCGTTTTGCGTTAAAGTCGCTATCCCCTGAGAAAAGCGTTTCCCCTGTCGGTGAGTAGTTACTTCAATCTCAGCACTGCCTGCATCCGCCGGATTAATAAAAGTTGCCGTGGCGGAAATGGGATCACAATGATTGTACTCGCCCCGGGAAAAAGCCTTGCCCATGGCCCGTGCAACAATGGACATCATATAGCCACCGTTTGGCGCAACGCGAAAGAACCAGTCCTTCGATATCTGTGCCTGCCAGCGATTTGTCCCCACAGATTCAACACCTGTAGCCAAATCAAATTGATACGACATGACTCACCAATAGAGAAATAGAGTAGATTCAATCAGCGGGCTTTAACCTGACATCCGTCGGCCAAGCCCCCCGATAAGTATAAGTTGAGCATTGACCGTTATTTATTGTGCAGCGGCAAAACGCCGGGTATGGAAGTCAGTGCTGCCAAACAAATACTGGATGGTGGTCAGTCGTTTGAACAGATGACCAACATCCAGCTCATCGGTGACACCAATGCCGCCGTGTAATTGCACGGCTTCCTGGCCAATTAAGCGGGCCGCTTTGCCCACCCGGCTTTTCGCGGCAGAAACGGCTTTTGGCGCAATACCCTGATTCGCATCCAGCTGCATGGCGGCCATAATGAGAATGGAGCGTGCCTGCTCATACTCTATAAACATATCGGCCATACGGTGTTGCAGGGCCTGGAAACGGGCAATGGGAACACCGAACTGTTTTCTGGTCCGGGTATATTCGACTGTTTTTTTATAAGCAACTTCCATTGCCCCCACCGCTTCGGCACACAAGGCCAGTGACGCCCGGTCAATCATCTGTTCGATAACAGGGAGTGCTTTACCTTCAGCGCCCAGCAGGTTACTGGCCGGTACCTTGACATCAGTAAAGCTGACTTCAGCCGCCCGGTGTCCATCCACTGTTGTATAACCACGAATATCAATCCCTGCCGTCTGACTATCAACCAGTAACAGACTGATACCGTCAGCGTCCAGCTGCGCTCCGGAGGTACGTACCGCCACGATCAAATAGTCAGCAGCCGGGGCATTCAATACCACGGACTTCTGGCCATTGAGGGTATAGCTGTCATCCTGAGAGGTGGCGGTCATGGCAACATCAGCAAGGTTGTATCGGCTTTGCGGCTCAGCAAAGGCAAAAGCCAACTGCAGCCGACCTTGCATCAGCACACCCAGCAGCTCCTCCTTCTGGGCCTCGTTGCCGGTAGCCGCTATTAATCCCCCCCCCAGGATGGCACTTGCCAGAAAGGGCTCCACCACCATGCCTTTACCAAACGCCTCCATGACGATCATAAGATCAACGGCGGAACCCCCAAGGCCACCATCGGCCTCAGTAAAAGGAACCATCAGCCAACCCAGCTCGGCAAACAGTTGCCAGTGATCGTTACTGAACCCCGTTTCGCTATCCACCAGTTGGCGGCGGCGATCAAAGTCATAATCCTGTTGAACAAATTTGGCAACGCTGTCCTGCAGCATCTTCTGTTCATCGCTATAAGAAAAATTCATACGTCAATCCTCAGATGCCTGCGTTGCTCAAAGTCCAAGTACCGCTTTGCAAATAATATTTTTCTGTATTTCGTTGCTGCCCCCATAAATCGACACTTTGCGATTATTAAAATATTTGGGAGCACTATTGGCGGCGGTACCTGGCCCAACCGCTACACCATCAAACCCATCGACAAACTGCTCTTTCACAAAGGGCATGCTGTAATAACCGGCGACCTCTACATAGAGTTCATCGATCATCTGGGCCACTTCGGAGCCTTTGATTTTGAGAATCGACGATTCCGGACCAGGCGCAGATCCTGTACTGACAGCGGCCAGGGTACGGAGATTGGTGTATTCAAGGGCCAGCAGTTCGATTTCCACCTCGGCCAGCTTTTGGGAAAAGGCCGGGTTGGTCAGTAAATTTCCGCCTGCCCCGGTGATGCTGTCAGGGGTTGATGCGGCAAGCTCCTTCAGAGACTTCATGCATTGCCTGGAAATGGCCACCCTGGCGATACCGGTGCGCTCATGGGTCAGCAGCACCTTGGCATAGGTCCAACCCTTACCCTCTTCCCCAATGCGGTTGGCCACCGGCACTCTGACATTATCAAAGTGCACTTCGTTCACTTCCCTGTGACCATCCAGCGTGATAATGGGGGACACGGTGATGCCCGGGTGATCCATATCAATCAATAGAAAGCTGATAGCTTCCTGATTTTTTACCTCAGGGCTGCCGGTGCGCACCAGGCAGAATATCCAGTCAGCATAATGGCCAAGGGTGGTCCAGGTTTTGGTGCCATTAACAACGTAGTCATCACCGTCACGTACGGCAGTGGTTTTCATAGAGGCAAGGTCAGAACCTGCATTAGGCTCGGAATACCCCTGACACCACCAGACATTGGTCGCCAGAATATCCGGCAGGAACCGTTGCTTTTGCTCTTCAGTTCCAAAGGTGTAGATAATTGGTGCCACCATCTTTAAGCCAAAAGGTATGACATCCGGCGCACCCGCTTTGGCACACTCTTCAGCCCAGATATGCTTTTGGGTTGGGGTCCAGCCAGTGCCGCCGTGCTCAACGGGCCAGTTGACGCCTGCCCATCCCCGGGCGTGCAGGATCTTTTGCCAGGACACATAGTCTTCTTTGGTCAGATGTGTACCTTTCAGCGTTTTTTCACTGATATCCGCAGGCAATTTATCAGCGAGAAACGCCTGAACCTCTTTTTGAAAGGCGAGTTCTTCAGGAGAAAAATCAATATTCATAACAACGTCCCGGTTACTTATTATTATTTAAGGTTCGCAGATCTCAGCTCGCGGCTTTAACCATATTTCGAGCAATAATCATGCGTTGGATTTCCGAGGTGCCTTCGTACAAACGGAACAAGCGCACATCCCGGTAAAAGCGTTCAACAGCGTACTCGGAGATATACCCCGAGCCGCCATGAATCTGTACAGCCCGATCAGCGACCCGGCCCACCATTTCGGTAGCAAACAATTTGCAGCAGGAAACTTCTGTACTGATTGACTGTCCTTCATCACGCTGTCGGGCAGCCTCCATCACCATGCATCTGGTCGCATAGGTTTCGGTCTTACAGTCTGCCAGCATGGCTTGAATCATCTGGTGTTCGGCAATGGGTTTGCCGAATTGCCTGCGATCCATGGCATATTGCAGGGCATCGTCTATCAGACGTTGGGCAATACCAACGCTCAGGGCAGCAATGTGCAAACGACCACGGTCGAGTACTTTCATGGAAGCAATAAACCCTTCGCCTTCCTTGCCGCCAATAAGGTTCTCTACGGGAACGCGGACATCATCAAAAATGACATCTGACGTATGGGAACCGGCCTGTCCCATCTTTTTATCTTTAACACCCAGGGAAATGCCTTCGCTACCGGCATCAACAATAAAGGCTGATATGCCCCGGGCACCTTTAATGGCAGGATTGGTACGGGCCATCACCGTGAAAGTACCTGCCCGGGGCGCATTGGTGATAAATCGTTTGGTACCATTGAGTACATAATGATTACCTTCGAGCCTGGCGGTGGTTTTGATCGCAGACGCATCTGAACCCACATCCGGCTCGGTCAGGCAAAAAGAGCCAATCAACTCCCCGGTGGCATATTTTGGCAGGTATTTCTTTTTTTGATCATCAGTACCATCAAAGACGATGGCTGCGGAACCAATGCCATTGTTGGTACCAATCAGTGAACGAAAAGCCGGTGAGGTGCGCCCCAATTCCATGGCCACCAGGGCTTCTTCCTCCATAGTTAATCCCAGTCCACCGAACTCCTCCGGTATGGTTAACCCGAATAAACCCAGCTCTTTCATCTCCCTGATAATCGCTTCGGGAATTTCATCCTGTTCGGCTACCTGAGCCTCAGCAGGCACCAATCGACCCTGGACAAAGCGGGCAATGCTATCCAGCAACTGGTCAAGAGTTTCCTGATCTCTAATCATTGGTTTACCCTATGGTCTGGAACGATTCCTGTGGCCAGACAACATCTGTTCTTATTATTTAATCATTTTGCAATCCATTAGTTTCGCTTTGCGAAATTAAATGTCAAAATAAACAAAACCCATCGATTAATCAACCGAAAAAATTAAATATAGGGGAGTGCTTAATAAAGGCGGGGCGATTACACAAAATAAACATCAGTCGTTTATTTGAAGGTATTTCCTGCAGGTCACGAGTCGGCTCCCATATGGGAACCGACCCGCATCAAGACTGTTTTACCCGGGTCCGGGAATCAGCATTCCGGGTAATCGATATCGACCCAGTTGCGATGATTTCGTGACTGCTCGGCAGCGGCACCAATGGCACAGAGCTGAGCCATCCGCACCGGGTTATTTCGGGTCTGGCCGCCGCTGAGCAAGGCATCAAAGAAGTCTTTAACCGACTCATGCATGCCGGGCCAGCCAGCAATTGGCAATATTGGATCGATCTGTTCACTGCGCCAGTCCTGGTCACCCTTAACGCGCACACGGAACTCGCCGGTGAAATAACTGGCGGTCAGCTCACCTTCGGTGCCATAGACCTCCAGCACAGTTTCATCGGATGCTGCGGCAGAGGCGATATTGGCCCGGAAGGTGGCACTCACCTTGCCAAAATCCAGCACTGCCTGACTCTGACTCTGGGTGCGTGTCTGAATATATTCCTGATCCTCAAACACCATAACCCGCAGTGGCAGCTGGCTGACAACACGACAGATAACATCAATGTACCAGGGGGCAATATTGTTCATCAGCGACAGGCCGTTGTCTGTCAGCGGCCCCCAGCTGGAATTCAGGCGCAGGTTGATATGGCGTATGTCACCCAGCAGACCACTTTGGGCACACTCAAATGCTTTTGCAAACACCGGAGCATAAACCAGCTCGGTATCGCCATGGAGCAGCTGCGGTGCACTCAGAAGCTTGTCCACCATGATGGGGATACGTGCCGCCTCGTGAGAGATCGGTGGCTCGTAAAAAGTCGGCACCCCGGATTGAATCACCTGAAGCAGATACTGCTCATGGAGCTTGTCAGGCACAGCCAGAAAAACTGCATCCAGTGTTTCTTCGGCCAGCATGGTTTCCAGACAGGTATACAGCCTGAGAGAATCGCCAAGGCTATTACGGGCTTTTTCCAGGGTGGCTTCACTGCGGGCACAAACGGCAACAATTTCTGCCCGGCCATCTTGTTGAATAGCCGGAGTGTAGGCTTCAGCGCCCCACCAGCCATATCCAATCAGTGCAACTTTCAGAGGTGCTGCTTTGTCTGCTGAGGCAACAGACAGTACTTCCTGACTCATTAACATTTGCTCTTGATAACTGGTAATACCCGGCAAAATTAACAGAACCCCGGGGATGAACCAATACGATCATGGTGTGGGGATGGAATAAACGCAAGATGTCTGACGCAGAGCAATAATATCAGTAGCAAGACAGGAAAGATAAAATGGCCAAAATATAAACAACAACGCTATTTTATTACGGCCTGTACTCATTAAGCTTCCAGTTGTAGCGGTAACTGATCCGTCCTCTGTAGTTTTCCAATTGATGCTTTAAATCACCGCTGGCAAATGATTTTATCTCGTTCAATACCCCATCTTTATCAATAAAATCATCTTCATACCAATCAAAAATACTGGACAGCACCAGGCGACCATTGACCAGGGTTGCGCCTTTTTTCTGATTAATAAAGCGTCGGGCGGCTGCCTCCAGCTGTTGATCAATCCTGCTTCCCCGGAACGCATCAGGCAATAAATCAGGGCAGCCAATGCTGGCACAGTTCAATGCATAGTGAATCCGGGGATTGTTCCAGATGGGGCGGAGAATTCGATGTTCAATATCGTGCAGGGAGATAGCCTGACCAGCAATCATGATAAGTTCATCCCGCCAGGGCCCCATACGGAACCATCCCTTGCCCAACTTGGTAATGGACTTGACCGGATAGTAATCAAGAATCAGGTCAACGGTTAATGCGTTATAAAGGTTGATCCAATAAGCCAACTGTTCGGTACGATTCAGCTTTCTGGGGTCCAGCCCGGCAAGACTGTTCAGATAACCATCCAGACTCTCTTTTTCAGTTTTGGTAACACGCCCATACTCAACCATATACATTCCGGTTGATTCAGAGAGTATTACGTAGCGATCCAGAAAATTCTGCCATTGCGAGTGATCAACCACCTGCTCACTACTCTGGTCAGCCTTATCCCAATATGACCAGCGATCCGGGGATGGAACCGCCCGGACCGCAATACTGAACAATAAGAGCAAAGCTGAAACGACGTATCTGGCCATACATGGCACCTTTTTTTAGCGTTATTTCAGAGCCATCCTTTGGTGAAGCGCCTGATTAAGAAAGTTGATCGGCAAAGAAACAGGCTACTTCAGCTCATTCAGGCGCCAGTCATATTGGTACTGAATGGTGCCGGTGTATTTTTTCAGCCGCCGGGCATCTGCCTGAGAAGCAAACTGCCGCAGATGTAAAACAACCCCCTCCTGATCAACAAAATCCTGTTCATACCATTCATAGATGCGCGACAGCGTCAGCTTGCCTTCCACCCAGCTCATGCCTTTTTCCTGCCGGATAAAGCGCCTGGCAAGTTCATCCAGCATTGGCTCAGTATTGTCTGCGGTAAACACCATGGGGGACAAATCCGGGCAACCGATGCTGGCACAATTCACCGCATAATGAATACGGCTATCGTCCCATAGTGGTCTGAGAATCCGGTGTTCAATATCATTCAACGTCAGGTTTTGCCCCGCTACCTGGGTGATATCCATATCCCATGGGCCAAACTGATACCACGGGCCAATTTTGGTAATGGATGTAACCGGATAGTGTTCCAGCACCAGATCAACCGTTAACGCGTTATAAACGTTGATCCAGTACGCTTTCTGCTCCGCTAATGAGTATGTCCTTGGGTCCAGGGAGGCCATAGCCGTCAGGTATTTATCAAGCTTGTCCCGATCTTCCTGACTGACCTGTCCATATCGAAAACGATTGCCACCCGGGCGAAGTGCCAGATAGGTATCCAGTATCTCCTGCCAGAGATGGTGATTGATCACCGCAGAAGACTCTGGATTGCTTTTGTCCCAAAATGCCCAGTAGGTGCTGGCAGGCGCTGCCACCACCAGGCCCGGAAGAATGAGTAGCAAGGCACCAAGGGACAATGTTTTTACTGTTCGCCATAGATTGACAAAGCAAAAACGGAGCGAGGCAGAATTGCTGAATGATATGGTCACGGGAATTCCTTCTTTTAATATTTAGCCTTGATTATGTAAATCATACCGCAGCAATTGATTGCTGTTGATCATGGAAAGCAGTTCTTCAATATATTCTTCACCCCGGATGGAATATGCCCGCAAACCATGGACCAGGTCAGCGCCTGTGACTGGCTCCTGGCTGACTCTTCTCTGCTCCCGCAGCTGCCTCAAAGCCCTGTATTGATGATTGGTGTTCAGGTTGTGCATATAAGCACGGACCGAAGCCGCAACATCCTTAAACTTCTGAACTTCGTAGGTCTCTCCTTCCGGGCGAGCCCCGGGTACAATTCCGCACCCCGGTCTGAAACACCACTGGCCAAAGAAGTTGTTACCCTGTCGGGCAAATCGTGAAGTCCCCCACGCTGTTTCATTAGCCGACTGAGCCAGGGCAAGAGAAGCAGGGATCATATCGACACACGTCAGCAACTCGGCAAAAAACAGCTCATCAAAGACTGACACATCACCTATACGGTACTTTCTACCCATATCAGCCAGCCATAACCGATCGTTCTCCGTCAGCTCTGACTGGGAAGATAACGCCATAATCTGCTGACGATTTTGTAAAATCGTATCATTCTCTTCTTGCACCATCGGCAATAAGAAGCCAAAGAAAGCACTTTTCTTGGCATTGACATCAACCATGCTGCTGAAATCCGGTATGGTCACAACCGGCAACGCTTCTGTCTTTTCAACCGCCCCCGGTATTTCAGGCCCTGACGCAAACTTACCCTGCCAGTGAATCCCCAAAGACAGCACGATTAACGCCAGAAAAATACCCAACATAATTTTATCAATCTTATTGAGCATGAGTACCTCAGTAAAACATCTTGATCAGCAACAGGATAAAGGCTGATGGCCAAAAAAGGGAGAAAATCCACTAAAAAACGTTCAGTTTCTTTACAAACCGGGCGAAACATGACAACACTTGAGGAGCGGCTTAACGCGGTTCTGCGATGGAAAACCTCTGCAGAGAGCCAATAATAATAACAAAGGTTAAGCGCCGGTCAGTATCAGTATCCACCACTTCAGTGGAAGAAGCGGCCTGATATCCTGCCGAATATATGGAGGCACTGTTATGATCCTAAGCCATTTCTGGGGCTTGCTTACTGAGCCCGACAACGAATGGGTCAGCATTCGCAAGAACCCACCCGGATTGATCCAGCTCTACCTTGGCCAAATCATCTGGCTGGCAGCCCTGCCCGCCATCTGCACTTACATTGGTACTACGATGACTGGCTGGAGCCTTCCCGGCAGCACCAATGTGGTAAGACTCACACCTGAGAGTGCCCTGTGGATGTCCATCCTTGCCTGGATGGCGATGGTCTGTGGCGTTGCGGTCATGAGTTGGTTTATCCACTGGATGAGTGGTAACTTCAACAGCGACCCGTCGCTGGCAGACTGTACAGCCTTTACCTGCTATACCGCCTATCCTCTGTTTCTCATTGGTATCTGCGGTCTCTATCCATCCCTGTGGCTGGCTATTATTGCCGGCACTGTGGCGGTATCTGCCACGGCCTACCTGCTGTACAGCGGTCTCCATATTTTCATGAAGATTCCTCAGGAACAGGGCTTTATCTATGCCAGCTCGGTTCTCTGTATTGGCCTGGTGGTTCTGGTGTCCATTATGATCACTACCGTTATTTTCTGGGGTATGGGCATTGGGCCTGAGTATGTTCAGAGTTATTAGTCCCAACCTTACAGATTAACCCGGATATTTCATAAACTGCCCCGAATCTCGCGCAGGACTCTGTCGCTCTAAGGGATTTTGTGAGGGAGCGCCGTACCGGGGAGTACGGTCGACTGAACAAAGCTCCCTTAGAGCGGCGAAGGACAAGCGAGAACGGGAGCATGTTTATGAAATATCCGGGTTAAGCCGTTTTATACGGCTTTTTTTGTGCCTTACGGATTTCACAATCCTGAGCAATCCACTATGATTTGCGGGCAAACTCAGAGAGCAGACAGACCATTGTCGAACGACCTTCACCAAATTGAACAGCGGATTCTTGAGCTTTATCAGGAAGCAGAAAGCTTTTTTCAACAACCGTTTAAAAAACCTTATATTCGACTGGATCTCACCGGGGAGACAGCGGGTCAGGCGTGGATTGAAAAACATCAACTGCGCTTTAATAAAGTGCTGCTTCAGGAAAACCGTGAGCACTTTATCCAGCAAACCGTTGCCCACGAGGTGGCACACCTGCTGGCCTATGAACTGTTTGGCCGAAACATCCGGGCTCATGGCAGAGAGTGGCAAGGGATCATGACCAGGGTATTCAGACTTCCCGCCGATCGTTGTCACCGGTACGACACCGGAAGAAGCAGCCGGAAGCAGTGGCTCTATCGATGCCACTGTCAGGGCAAGACGATTCACCTGAGCACCATACGACACAACCGCTCACAACGGGGAACGGTCTATCTGTGCACCGCCTGTAAAGGACCATTAACATTTCTCGGTAACGCCCTGGCTGCCCCCCAAAACTGCTAATAAGTCATCGCCGTATTTCTCCAGCTTAAACTGACCTATTCCAGTGATTTTCGACAATTCAAGATGGGATTGAGGACGCACCTTTATCAGCTCCATCAGGGTCTTGTCGTTAACGATGACATAAGCGGGGACATTCTGTTCTTCAGCATGGGTACGGCGCCACTGGCGCAAAGCCTCCCACAACTGCTGATCATGGGCTTCCACCACCACACGACCAACTTCCCGGTATTCCTGCTCATACCTCCGGGAAGGCTCATAACGATCACGGCGTAACTGAATACGCTCATCACCTTTTAACAGTGACCGGCAACGCTCATTCAGTTTAAGGGCACCGTGACTGTCGTGATCCACATTCACGTACCCTCTGGCCACCAGCTGGCGATAGACCGACCGCCAGCTGCTCTGATCCAGCTCGGTGCCAATACCAAAAGTGCTCAGACGATCATGACCAAAACGGCGGATTTTATCGGTACTTTTCCCCAGCAGAATATCCACAAGATGAGCCACCCCGAAGCTCTGCCCGCTCCGGTAAATACAGGACAACGCCTTGCGGGCAACTTCGGTCCCATCCCATATTTCCGGTGGCTCAAGACACAAGTCACAATAGCCACAGGGTTTATCCAGAGGCTCATCAAAGTAATTCAACAACACCTGTCGTCGACATCCGGTCACCTCACAAAGCGCCAGCATGGCTTCCAGCTTTTGCTGCTCTATCTGTTGAATATGCACACTGGCACTGGAACGGGCCTGAAGCTGTTTGAGCAGCACCACATCCTGTAAGCCATAAACCATCCAGGCGGTCGCGGGTAGACCATCACGCCCCGCTCGGCCGGTCTCCTGGTAATAGGCTTCAATACTTCTTGGCAGGTCGAGGTGGGCAACAAACCGCACATCCGGTTTATCAATCCCCATACCAAAGGCAATGGTCGCGACAATGATGATCCCTTCTTCGACAATGAACCGGTGCTGGTTTACCCGCCGTTCTTCCGGTGAAAGCCCGGCATGGTAGGGCAGCGCCTTTCGCCCTGACTGCGTCAACCACTGGGCAGTCTGCTCCACTTTCTTACGGGAAAGGCAATAAACAATACCGGAATCTTCGGGATGCTCTTTATTAAGAAAGTTCAGTAGCTGTTGTTTACCCTGCTTCTTCTGGCTGATCCGGTAGAAAATATTGGGTCGGTTAAAGCTATCTATAAATACCCGGGCAGCTCCAAGCCCCAGTCGTTCACGGATTTCCTGCCGGGTTCTCTGATCGGCCGTCGCTGTCAGGGCAATTCTGGGAACCCCGGGAAACCGTGTTTGCAAACAGGAGAGTTGCAGGTATTCCGGCCGGAAATCGTGCCCCCACTGAGAGACACAGTGAGCCTCATCAATGGCAAACAAAGCCACCTGAATCTGATCCAGTAGCCGCTGCATCGACTCAGTCAGCAATCTTTCCGGCGCTACATACAATAAATCCAGATCACCGATCAGCAGTTCCCGCTCAACCTGAAGCCTGTCTTCCCCCAGCATGGCGGAGTGCAGACAGTCGGCACGAATACCCAGCTCCCGAAGACTGTTAATCTGGTCATCCATCAAGGCGATCAAAGGAGAAACGACAACTGCCGTACCACCTCTTAATAACGCGGGGATCTGGTAACAGAGTGATTTCCCACCCCCTGTAGGCATCAATACCAGGGCATCACGGCCAGCAACGATTTCATTAATTACCTCTTGCTGGAATCCTCGAAAGGACGGGTAACCAAATGTATTTTTTAAAATATCCAGAGCAGGATCAGGCATTGAACATAATCGCATCTGATAAAAGGCCAAGTATACGGATACTCGCCAACATCTTCATCAAATCCTGATAGGATCCAACAAATCATACTATCGTCATATGTCGCCCACCTGTTTCAATACATAACTTTAAATCTCTCGATAAGTTATTGACAAATTCATCATTCTCATGGGGATTATTATGCACCTCTATAGTGGTCAAATAATGACCAACCCATGAAGCCTTACACAACACCTTTAGCCTGTTCATGTTCTCATAAAGAAGAATGCTGACCAGCTTCTGGCCTCCGGTTGAGAATCGGTTAAAATACGGCACCAGTTCACGAGCTGGCTCGTGTTTTAATTGGGGACACCCTCGATAACTGGCAACAATTGAAAAGCTGCCCGCCTTGGCTTTTCCCAGTTTGAGAAGATACTCGGCACATAAGCTATTGGACAATGATTTTGCCGCCATTAATTCCTGACGAATGTCATTCAATGCTTTCACCCAAGCCACTACATTTGATGTATTTTCCTGACTTTTACAAATGGCAACGGCAATCTCTAAAAATTCACTCCCATTAGCCTGTAAACTTAATTCTGGAAATACCTGACCGGCATAATCCTGATAATTGAAATTTAAATATTTATCAAGATACTCTTGAAACTGGGCATTCCATAAACACCTGCATTCAGCTAAAACCGCTTGTTTTAGAGCACTCAAATAAGAAACACCATAATTCTTCAGTGTATCAATATTACCCTCAAGCCAAAAATCAAAAAACTGTTTTTTTCCTGAAGGATACCAGCGAAGTAAATTTGAGCATCGCACCACAATCTCTTCCATGCCAGCATGATTACCATCAGACTGGATACCTCTTATTATTAAACCTTCATTATATTCAGACACCCAGTTAAATTTACTCAACTGCCACCGCACATCATACTTACTCAGAGTGGTATCACATAAAAACACCTTATTATCTTTTAACAAAAAACCTTTTTTAAAATAAGTTTTTCTGGTTTTTGGCTTTTTTGAAACAGTAGATAATAGACTATCGTCGCTGTTACAACGCCTCAACCCGCCATCATTCAGTGCTCGAGCAGCAAGCAAACCTCCGGCATTCCCGGTTATCTCTTCGATGTCCAGGAGTAGCCGCCTTGAAGCTGCCGGCTTGATTTGTCTCTCTACCACCCGTGCCACCTTACCATGAAAGTTCAGATTTATTTTTGCTTCATTCAGGCGCCAATTACCACTTTTACTCAAAGAACCAAGACTGATCATCACAGAAAAAGAACAAGGTAATTTCAGTTTTTTTGCCTTACCATCTGCATTGATATACTCATTGTAAGTCACAGTTGATTTCAAAACACACCGCCAGTCGTTTAGTTCCAAAATATGAGTGCAGCTTGAAGATCCTGAGCAACTCAGTTTTAACCCCATTTCAGAGAAGTACGCATATAGCTGATTCAACAAGCCTTGCCCAAGAAGAATTTTCAAGGAATCCGACAGCTCAGAACCCTGCCCCTCAAGATATGAAGCCATCATCCTCTCAACCTCATGATTACTGACAGATTCATCTGCAAGATTCAAACTGCACTTATAGTTTTTGGTGTTGAACTTGTGTGGTTGAGCACCATGCGTACCTTCTTTAATAATGGTTAAATCAACCCTGCCTACGTCATTCTGATACGATTCTTCATATTTCCTTAATCTGACTTTTTCGGTTCCCCCATTTGCCAGATAAGCCGCACAATCCCGGATGGCATCGTTATCACAAATCTTACGTGCCATTTCATGGGGAAGTGTTTCCTCAACATCATTGAGCTTGCAGGAGAAGGTTACCGGAAAAAAAAACGCAGAAAAGCAATCTTTTGCTTTTGCCGACTGGTTTGGGATCCCTCTCATAACATCCACTGCAGCCCCGAATTCAGCTCGCCCCATAGGAGACCTTGCACTGGTCGACGCTGCCTCAACTCTTGACCGGGATATCCTGCCACGTATTTCTGAACTGACTTTTCCGGCAAGTTGCCTATCACAATGCACAAGCTCCCGTCGATCTTTAGCATACACCGGTTCCTCAGCAGGCCTTTGACGCATTAACATCAACCTCAAAGATTTAAATGGCCTTACTGATTTGCCATCCTTCATGCGCCCTTCTCTAACAGGCTTATCCCTTTGGTCATCAGATCGCAAGCTATATGTTTTGCAGGGTCTACCTACAGGCTTATTATCCATACTCAATCTCCAAGGATTCACCATACATATGAACGACATCTGATTTTTTATCTTACGCCCAACCCATATAAGAGATTGTTTGGACGGATTATGAGCTGACCGCTCCCTTACGTTAGCAACCAACATTTAGTTCTATAAAAAAAACAGTGATCCTTATTATCAGGTAACCCATCATGATAAAGGCTTCACCGGACAGACTTTTATCTCCACCAAAGCCAGAGTAAAATCCCTCCTCAAACTTTCAGGATACCCTCTATGTCCAATACCCGTGCTTCTGTGGATGCGCTGTTACAGCCTTATACGGAACAAAATGAAGGAACTCTTGACTACCATGGCCTCCACGGTTTCCTGACGGCCCTGACCATCTGCCCCATAGACCTGACCGAGCAGGTACGGAACGAGTGTATTTTTGATGGTGAGATTGAGCTCCCTGCTGCCAGTGCCAATGAGTTGAATGAACTTATTGCCAGAATGCAAACGACCATCGACCGGGGATTTAACGACGAAGATGAGGGCTTCTCCCTCTCCTGCGAATCCGAGGAGCTGGAAGACCATGACGATGAGGCCCTCGCCAACTGGTGCATCGGCTTTATGGTGGCTCACTTCCTCGATGAAGACGCCTGGTTCGGAACCAATGAACAGGAGGTTTGTGAACTCCTGCTGCCGATCATGCTGGCCTCAGGTCTGTTTGATGATGAGCAGGAGTTTCAGGATATTCGCAGGGACAGCAAGCTCACAGAGGATATGTGCAGCCAGATTCCCGAAGTATTGATGGAGCTTTACCTGATCTTCAACGCACCGGAAGAGAAAAAGCCACACCAACCGGGAAAACGGCGTTCGTAGTCTTGTGCAGGAAATTACTAATACACTCAGAGCTTCCCCTGGCTCTGTGTGGGAATGCATACCGGGGTCTGCAGGATGTGAAACAACCTGTTTAAGCCCGGAATCATGAGAGTTTACCGGGAGCTTTCTGTTGATTTGGATAAATTGCCACGATTTTACCGGATTTCTGCCTTGGGAATTGTCCCGAAATAATATGCACATTTCAGAGTTTCAAAACTACATTCGTCCTGAGCCTGTCGAAGGGCGTGAACTCCGGCTTCATGTATTGTGCCAATCACCCTTCGACAAGCTCAGGATGAACAGAGATCGAGTTCAAAATGTCGAAATTATTTCGGGACAATTCCTTGCTCAGTTTTGCAGCCAGAGAATCCGGGTCCACCGAAGAGCAAAACTCCCGGGCAATGGTTGTCAGCTCAGCGGATGTCAGAACCAGGGCATTACTGATATTCAGCGCCTGCTGTAAACAGGAGCGGTCAAAATGAGATAGATTAATATCAATATGAAATCGTTTAATATATGTAGGACATGTGACGTTTATCATGCCAATCAGTTCCTTCGCAGAGGATATTTTACGGGCACCCTGCCTTAATTGATCATGCGCAATTCGATCATAGCCATATATACCTTCCCTCCCTTCCCAGCAGAAGGTCAGGCTCCCACCGTTGGTGTGGGTCTTGTGAAATAGATATTGAAAAAATGCTTGCTTGATAGATTCCTCGCAATGCTTTTCCAAATTTTCCAGCTTCCGTTCCTCTTCTCTTGAGATTTGCAAGTGACCAAGTTCCCCGCCCCTATCGCGGCCGTGCAGTATTACTTTTGCTTTCAAAGGTAATTCAAGATATGACTGTATAGGCATAGAAAATGTGGTTGTTCTCATAAAATGTAATCTGCCTAAGGTCGCTAGTCGATCATGTTTGTTTGACATGAAAAAGAGTTTATTTGTCTGACAGGCATCAAGCTCAAATGTCGCCTGTTTCTGTCTCAGCACGGCAAACTCCGGGCTATCCCGAAATATCCGTGGCAAAATGGCGTTGACCGTATCAGGAAGGTTAGTTAGCTTCCACTTTGGTTGACCTATCATAATCACTGGGCGCTGATGGTTTTTTCCAGCCCGCATCATGGGAAAGGCGGCCTTGTGTGCCAACATACGTCCAATATCCGGAATTCCTGTCGGATCATTGGTCCAGGAATCATCCAGGGATCGGCCTGCAATCCCGGACTGAAGGAAAGGCGAATTCCCACCGTGGTCGTGGGTAATGAAAATGGGTTCTGCCAAGGCCTCAAGTATTTCCTGGTAATTCCGCTTGCCCGTTTTTTCATATCCAAAAAGATGTGTGTACCATTTTTTCCGGGCATCGATGGCAAGAGGCTTCAGTTCATCAAAGCCTTCCAGGTAATTTATTAATTCGCGATGTCTGCTCAGAAAATGGATAGCGCCGCTACCCCCCCAAAATATTTTATTCTTGTAGCGGTAATTGAGTGTGTCCGGGTCCAGTAAACCGGATGCCAAAGCCTCCCGGACAATATTGATAGTCGAAGGCTCAGAGAAATCAGCGTTTAACCGTATTGCATCGCTTAAAATTTCAAGCCATTTATTAATGTCAAAATTACAATGCATAAACAGTTTTTTGATATCCATAAGTTGATTTATAATTTGACCATCTGCTATTTTCTTGCTTTCGTTGCGCAAGCTGGAGAGCAAGATAGCTTTGAGAGTTGTTTCTTTTTCCTCATATAAACACCTTTCGGCGTTCCTTAAGTCCGGAAGGAGTTCTTTGTCATTACCCAGTTGCGAAATCTTCCGATCCATCTTTTCCAGTAAAGCATCACCCTGGAGCAGCCCGGTTAAACCCTGACGGCACAGGGCACGGATTTGTCCAACGATATTCAGATCGATTGTTGGCAGCGGACTAACAAAGTCAACGGTCTTGCCAGGCTTCCCTGTAACGATGAGTTCACTGCCCCGGCGTTTTTGTTGTTCAGTAGCCTGATCGAAAAGGCCAAGCGCTGTTTGGGATTGAGAACTCTGTGGTGCTGCCTTTTGCGTCGGTTGCACATCGGGTTCCAATACATCCAACCGGACAGGGGCACCACCGAGACCCAGCCTCGACTGCCAATTGCCACCGTTATCCAGGGAGTACTCGGGAAATGTATGGATGGCATTGCCCACCAATCGGGAGGCAATGCCGTAATAGCGGCAAAGTGCTACAAATATCGCGGAGCGATGCGCGCAACCCCCTTGCCGATTGTGCAAAAGATACGAGAAAAAGTGAGTGCCCGGGTCCGGTTTTCCCTTACCGGTAAACTGTTGACAATAATGGGCAATTGCCTCAATGCGTTGCCGGGGAGACTCTGCCTTTTGAATAGCGAGCAGATCTTTACGCAGCCCTTCCGGAACTTTATGCATGTGCTCAAACAGGTCCTTAATACCTGTTTTTATTTCTGCTGAACAGCTTGTTTCCGGACGACGCGTCCAGTCTTTCACACGGTGGTCACCAGTGAACGATGGATGACTGCTATCCGGCTGTTGTTGAACCAGGTAAGTAAAGGCTATGGTTTCGTTGCGTTTGGCAGCAGGTACCACCACGCTGTGCAAGCCGCAATAGTCGTCTCTGGTCAGACGAAATGGCAGACCGGGCTGAATAACCATACCGATAATGTCTTCATGGGGACTTAGACCCGGTAACCTGAACAGGCCATTGACCGCTTTCAGACTAATGTGTGCACGGCTTTGGTTAGCAGCAGGTATTCTATTTTCCCAACCGGTCGGATGGTTGGGTAATGTGACCTCAACCGGCTCTGGGGGCAAATCATCAATAACGATGCCACCGTCAGCAGCCACGATGACATCCAGGCAACGGAATCGATACTTTGCCGCATGGCATTTGCTGTCAATAAAGTATCTGCCAACAACCTCGTCTGGCTTGTTTTGGGATTCAAAATCGGTATCTAAGCACAACTTCTTTTGTGAGGCTTGCAAAAATTCGAACAATAAATTGTCTCTGCGTTTTCTCTTGCGTTGACCGGTAAAGAGTTCCACTATGCCTGATAATATGGACTGTTTGCTGGACCCGGCTTCACTGCTGCTGGCTGATTGGTATAGGGCTTCGACAGCATTGTCCGAGTTTGAGGCTGCGCTGGAGGTTCCGGAACCGCCAACTGGCTGTGTGTCTTCGGTGACATTTCCGGTGTTTCCAGTGGCCAAAACTGCCTGTGGCCTGACCTGATCCGATAACGGCCTGACAGGATGAGTCAGCAGTTGTTCCAGCTCTTTCCACAAAGCGGGCCACAGATGAACCGGCTGCACACCGCAACGGGCAATCAACTGGTCCGCTTGCGGCAGATATTGCTGCCCTGTTCCCGTCATGGCTTGTTGCTGAGCGGCCGTCAGTGGAAATGCGGTGTCCGGGGCCATGCCGGTGTGCCCGAAGCGGTGGTTAAACCACTGTTGTTGCCAGTACCGGTAAAAGGCCTGGGTCAGGGCATTGCCGGTAATATCCGGTTCCGGCGACAGGCCGGACGCTTGCCAGTGCGCCCGGGCCAGCAGGGTGATGATCGCCTGCCGGGCCCTGGGTTCGTCCAGATCACTGTTGACCGTGATCTCATGGCGATCTTCCCGCAGCAGGGTGCATGCACCACGGCGAATCAGCCAGGGGCGTTCCAGGTCGGTGAGGGTGGTATTGAGCCAGGTGCACAGTTGAGGCTCAATGGTACCTTTATACCCTGTTGCCACCGGCTGGTCCGACAACGCCTCCAGTGTCGTTTTTGCCGCCAGCAGATAGAGCCGGTAGTGCTGGCTGAACAGTTCCTTGATCGCCCTGTCGCTGAAGTCGCCACCGTCGGCCACGGCCCGGGCCAGTCGCTGCAGATCCAGGCTGGCAGGTTGCAACGGCAACTGATGCTGCGCCAGGTGTGACCGCAGTTGACAGTGCCACCGGGTAAGGGACGCGGCAACCGCTGTCCTGGTCTGCGGCAGCACTTTACCGGCAATCGCCTGCAGTTCCGCCGGACTGTACTGGCGAATCGGCAGGTAACGGAACCGCCCTGCCAGTGCCGGTGACAGGGCTTTGCGACCACCGTAGTGCGGCGGATTAATGGTGGCGAACAGATGGAAGCCCGGATGGGCATCACCGGCCAGAATATCATTCAGCTCCCCTTCCAGGTGTTGGCTGTCGATCCGGTTGAGTTCGGCAATGACCACGATCTCTCCGCGGATTTTTGCCTGCCTGATGGCCTCGCACAGGGTGTCCCAGGTGCAATCGCAGGCGTTCAGGATGCGGACTTCCGGCAGGGTTTCCGCGCCCAGCTGCTCTCGGTAACTGTTGATCAACAGTTGCAGGGTGACATCCTTACCCCGGCCGGCCGGTCCCTCAATCAGGGTGGCCTGACGTCCACCGTGTTGCCGTTGGTGCTGGTTAGCCTGCTGGCAACGGCTCAGATCCTGCCCCAGGCAATGCACCAGGTTGCTGACGGCGGCCCCGGATGTATCAAATTCGGGTTTGAGCCTGGCCGCTGTCCTGGCAAATGTCTGGTTGATGTCCTTCAGGGTTTTATCCTTGACCAGTTCAGTCAGGGTGTTGTTCACCGGGTATTGACTGGCAAACCAGATCGCCAGGGCGGTTCGGGCATCCTGGTGTATTGCGCTGATGGCCGGGTCAAGCACATCCCGGAAACCCTGCAGGATCAACCCGTTCAGCTGGGCAAGGGTCACCGGCCCGGGGGTTTCCGGCTGGCTTTGGTCCAGATACCAGCCCACCCAGGCGCAAATATCCGTCAGGTCCCGTGGGGTAAACCCGTGGTCTGGCAGCAGCTCCGGGTAATACTGCCAGAGGGCCATGACGCTGTCGGTGCCCTGCTGTGCCAGCGCCTCTGCCCGGCTTTCGGGCAGATGCCGCTGCAGCAGGGTCAGCAGGGCAGGAGCCACCACCCGGTCGCGCAGAAAAGCCCGGTTCAGGGGCGGGTAGTAAACTGCGGGCATCAGTGCTTTCAGAGTGGGGTCCAGCTGTCGCCCGGTGTAATGATCCGGGTTGCCGGTGAGAATCACCCGGTGGTTGGGGCTGACGGTGACCGGGTGACCACTGACATAGACACAGGGGGTTGGCTCCCATAATCCGTTCAGTGCGGCCAACAGTCCGGTCCTGGCCAGGTTGGCTTCGTCCAGCACCAGTGTGACATATTCCTGCTCAACTCCCGGGGTGTTGGCCCAGGCCATCAGCGCCTGATCCTGCTGTACCATATAGCGGTCATTGCTGTCCGGTTGTTGCTGCCACTGCCAGCGTTGCATCAGGGTCTGCTCAGTGTCCGACGGCCCCAGGGAGACCACCCGGGCCGGGCCGCATGCCCTGGCCATAGTGGCGGCGAAATAACTTTTGCCCGTGCCGGTCTCACCCTGCAGGAAAATCACCGGTGCCTCGGCCAGTCGAGCCCGTAATCGGGCCAGACGACGGCTTTCACGATCCTTCTGGTGGCTTCGGGCGTGACAGAGATCCCTGGCCAGTGCCCGTAAGGGTGCCTCTGTGGACCCCTGCCAAACCAGTGACTGCCTTAACTGTTCGCTGATACGCGCTGACGCCGCTTCGCTGGCACCTTCCCCTGCCGCCCGGGCCATGGTAAAGCAGGTGCTCGCCAGGGTGTGGATGGCATCAGAGCGCGTCTGCCCGGGCTTCAGAGGCAGAGACCAGCCGACCGTCAGGGCATCTTCCAGCCGTTTGATCTGGGCCGATGGCCGGACGGGCAAGTATCGGTAGGAGCTAAAGTCCCCGGGGTCGATCTGTAACTGCCGGGCCATCGCCGGTTGCTGTGCCTGGGGTGCCTGGGCCACCAGCAGGGCGCAGAGCGAGTCCAGTTGTTGGGAGTTGGAGTCGCTGAGTGGATCGTCAAAGGATAATGACCACGGCCCATCTTTTTTTACGGGAATGGGCAGCGCCGACCCGAAGGCCCTGGCCAGCGGCCACCAGTGCTCTTTGACAAACGCCCGGTCCATTGGCCGGGCACTGGCAATGATGCCTTGCAAACGGTCCGGGTCTACCCAGTGGTTCCCGTCAGCATCGGGTAGCAACCGTCGGCAAGCCACCTTGGTGAAATCCCGTACGGAGGCCGTCTGTCGGGTACGGTGGGTCAGCAGGCTGTCAATGCCCTTGCGCCAGTGCCGGGGTGCCAGCGCGGGGGCATTGTCCCGGTGTTGCGCCTGGCGGGCGGCCAGGATCAGGCTGTTCAGCAGGCCTTGTGTCAGAGTCGGCAATGGCTCACACAGTGAACGGGGGACCGTCCTGAGCGCCTCGTAGAGTCTGGTGATGGCCTGTTCAGGCAGATCGGCGCGGTTCATGCCGTGCTGCCCGGCGCAGATGGCCCAGATATCTGGCTCGGGACACGGCGTTGCCCTGGCCAGTGCGGCGCTGAGCAGGGGTGACGGACTGTGGTCTGATGCCGACCAGAGCACAGTGATCCGGGCTCGCGGGTAGCTGTACAACTCACCGTTCACCAGCAAGGGCTGGGCGCAGAAGAGCGGCTCCAGGGCCTGCAGCAGCTCCGGGTTGCTGGCCAGTCCTCGCAGAACCACCGGAGTTCCAGCTTGCAGGGCCCTGTGCAGCGGAGTCTGACAACGACCAAACCGGGCCTGTTGCTCCGAGGTAACGTGGATATTGTCAAACAGCTGGCTCAGGGTGGTCTGTTCGTTGACCTGAATTACCAGCGGTGCTTCCTGCTGAGCGGCAAGCCAGGCAATTGCCTGTGGGGCTTGCTGGTAAAGCACGAAGGCGCAGGACCGGTTTTCGGTGAGCGCGGCCAGCAACGCCTGCCCTCTGGTGCACCCGGACTTGCCCGGTAATTCCGGTTGCCGCTGTGGGGCGGCAACCTGCAGTAAGGGTGTTATCCCCGTCGTTTCCCGGATGCCCTGCAAGGCACCGAGCAGCTGGAACCAGAGCGCGGTACTGAGGGGGGCGGTGACAATAACCGCGCCACCGGCCCGGATCTGCTGTTCCAGCAGGGTATTGGGGACAGCATACCCCTGCTGCACAATGCGCACCGGATTCAGCCACTGGGCCATGCTGACCGGATTGATAAGGATAGGGTTCTGCCCGGCAGTCCGAGCAGGGGCTGTGTCATTGTTGCTATCCAGCGAACGGAACAGCGTACCCAGTTCCTGTTCGGAGACGGGCATCCGGTAAAACTGGATGCCTTGGGCTAATTTACGAGTCTCGCCATTGCATGGGTACTCCCTGCGCCTCAGCAGCTGGCGGATGGACTGCTCAAAGGGCAAATCCTGCCAGTCGGCACCCTTCAGAATGACCTGTTGGCCGGGCCGCAGCTGCTCAAGCTGGCCGGGTATGTGCCGGATACGCCCCAGGTGATCGACACCGGGACCTCCAAACAGCAAGGGACGCCAGTGACTGTGCAGGTGGCAATCAATCGTCATGACATCGCCATCGCCGATAGCGGCGGGGGTGCCCTGGTATTCAGGCAGCAAAGCGGTGTCCCGGACATCCGGAATTTTTTTATCGGAGGATTGGGTCTCAAACTGCCAGCTGATACCCGGACGGTTGACACGGCGCCAGAAATCAGCCCCCGGAGCCTGATCGTTGCTGCCCAGCCTGGTCAGCTGCTCAGGGCTGGCCAGAACCAGCAGCGAAACCTGGTTACCCAGGGAGCGCTTCTCTTGCCTTGTCTTGTCGTAAAGACAGGGGTTCTCAGGGTCCAGCAGATCATTAAACGCTGGCAGCTCCTCGCTGGTGAGAGAACGGATGTCCAGTACCAGCGTCAGCGGAGTATCGCAGGCAAAGAGTCGGCCAGACTCAAGGACGGGCTGGCTGTCAGCCGTAATGTGCAGACGCTGCACCAGGTTGTCTTCAAACAAGTCATCGGGATGAGTGATAAGCATGACATCCCCCCCGCTGTCACGGGTCCGGGCTTGCAAAAGACTGCGCACCTCATCATCAGAGGCCATAAAACGAAAACCAAATGATCGGCCAGGTTCGGGTTGAGGGGTGGGATACTGCCGAACTGCTCTGGTTTTTGCTGTTGTCTGGTGTTTTGCACCAAGGGGCGTTGTAGGAAATAATTGCCCTGGTTCAGAAGCCATCTGAATCTGAGGAGATACAACCTTTATTAATTCTGGTGTTTCGGGCTTGTTGTTTTTATCAGGACATAAATTGTCATTTGTTAAAACAGCCGGTTGAGAAGAGTTATTAATGTTCATAAAAATCATTCTAAAGCATGGTTTGTGTCGTGTTTCTCCCAGGCCTGTTGGACAAATAGACAAATAAAAAGTTCAAAGACTTCATTAAATACAGAACCTACGCATATATGCATAGTTGGAGCCTGTATATTTTGGTAGCAGGTAATCCTTACCCTTCTGGCAAGTAGACACAACGTCACAAACGCTGGCTTCAGTCCCTAAATCAGCACTTCAATTAACATTTCTCGAAAGTCGTCGTTTTTGATCTTGTTTTCAGGTTTGGCTCTTCAACTCTGGTAAATGGGTAATGGGAAGTTTCTTTGTTGTTGTCAGGAACTTTGTACCGATCAGGTGTTCAAAGAGCGCAGGTTCATGCACGAGGTCACTTTGTTATGAATATCACTTCTCAAATTCAACAGCATATTCCGGCTTCACCAGTCCAGGAGACGCAACACGAAGGGGTGGAAGCCATACCAGCAAAAGAGCCGTCCTGCAGTGAGACGGCTAAAGTCTTCCCGAAGTTGACAGACACAGAGACGCTGATCGAAACAGCCAAGGCGGTTGCTAAACAATTAAAAGGTCCTGACGGTGAATTAAACGACTGGGATTTCCCTTGTGGTTTAACCCCGCTGCACATTGCCTGTCTTGCTGGTGATATGGAACTGTTAAGACTCGCTATCCTGGATGATTTTTGCCAGGAGCACATTGATCAACAAACATCTGCTGATGCTGGCGCTACTGCAGATGAAGCTACTGCCAATGCAGCTACTGCATCACCAGAGGGCAATAACGAAGTTGGTGATCAAAAGGCAATTGCCACGAACCACGACACGGCTTTGCATTTTGCCCTGCTGACCGGCTGGGACAAAGGAGCAATAGCGCTTATGGATGAGCTTGATGTTCAGGATAAACTGCAAAATACCGTTAACGACAAAGGCGAAAGCCTGTTCAGTCTGGCGGCAAGTCACAGCAGTCTTGAAGTTGTTCGTGGGCTTTGTGATTCTTTCAAGACGAGTGAAAATTATCGAGAGTATCTGTTTCACAAATCAGAACACCAGAGAACCTTGCTTCATTGTGCAGTAGACCAGAAAGGTCCGGAAGTTTTCAATTATCTGCAAGATCAGCAAATGTCCGCAACCAGAGAAATGATCAGAGATTCGGCGAATGATCAGGATAACCAGCTCCGGATGCTCCCGAGAACAACGCGTGCTGATAAAGATAGAAATGGTAATACACCCGATAAACTTGCCGCAATGAAAGCTGGTCTGCTTTATATCCAGCAATTTCATGACAATCCCAAACTTGTAGAGCAAGTACGTTTTAGTGACAGTAATAACCCCTGGCTAGATTACTACTTGCAAGACATTACTGGTTTAATGCAGCCTATATCCTCGATTTCGCCGTTTAGATCATGCACCCTCGTGTGAAGTGATTAGTCACTGCCTGTTCCGAAGCATTTTCTGACCAGGCAGAATGGATTGCCATGGCTTTCCGGTTTATCACAGAACATGGCAACCATCTTCACGTTCTACTCTTCAACCCTGATAAATAAGTGATGGGAAATTTTTGGTTGTAGTCAGGAACTTTGTATTGATCGTGTATTCAAATTACCCAGGTACACGTTCGAGGTCACTTTGTTATGGATGTCAATACTTCTCAAATTAATCCGTCTTTTCCGTCTTCAGCAACCAAGGAGACGCAATTCGAAGGAGTGAAGGTCATACCAGCAAACGGGTCTTCCTGCAGTGAGGTTGCCAAGGCGTTTACGGAGTTGACAGACATTAAAATGTTGGTCGAAACAGCTCAGGTGGTTGCTGGACTATTAAAAAGTGCTGAAGGTGGATTAAACGACTGGGATCTCCCTTGTGATTTAACCCCATTGCACATTGCCTGTCTCGCAGGTGATATGAAACTCTTACAGCTCGCTCTCAAGAATGATGTCTGCCGGAGTCGCATTGATCAACACACGGCGTCTTGTTCTACTACCACTACGTCTTCTACTCCCGATTCCATTACTATCACTACTACTATCTCTGTCACTGCGGCTATCGCTGCTAATGCTGCGGGACTGAAGGACCCTGGCGAGATTAGAAATATCCTGCCAATTGCCATGAACCACGACACGGCTTTGCATTTTGCCCTTTTGACCGGCTGGAATGAAGGGGCACTAACCCTTATGGAAGCACTCAGAAGCTTGGGTAAACTGGAAAATACCTCGAACGACAAACGCAATAGCCTGTTTAGTCTGGCGGCAAGTCACAGTAGTCTTGAAGTAGTACGTGAGCTTTGCAGTCATTTCATGGGGAGTGAAAATTATCGAGCGTATTTATTTCACAAATCAGAAGACCAGAAAACTTTGCTTCATTGTGCAGTAGAGCAGGATGATCATGAAGTTTTCAGATATCTGCAACGGGAGCAAATGGAAACAACCGACAATATAAACAGGGATTTGGCAAGAAAACATGGCTACCGTCACCTGGATTTCCCGGGGAGATTACCGATATCAACACGTGATGATAAAGATAGAGATGGCAACACACCCAAAGAACTTATTGAGTTGAAACTTGGATTGGATAACATCCAGAAATTGAGAGACAATCCCAGGCTCTTAGAGCAAAAACGTTATAATGGCTGTGATAGTCTCTGGGAAAAATATTACTTGCAAGACATCGCCTTTCTAATTGATCCAGTATCCTGGATTCCGCCGTGGAAAAAGCCACCACTTAGCTACTTCTTCGGATGAAGTGATTGCCTGTTCCGAATCATTTTCTGAACAGGCAGAATCGATTGCCATGGATTTCCAGTTTATCACAGAACATGGCAACCTTCAGAAAATTTCGGCTTTGCACTGGGACAAGGTGCGGCCAATTGTTAGAGATTTAGCTCAGGACAAAATATCAACAACTGCTTCTAATTCCGATATTGCCTGCGCTATTTCAGTACGATAATCAAACGTTTGTCGCTTGACCGCATGACGCTTTAGCTGCGAGCGGGCTCCATCAATGGTAAAGCGCTGATCGTATAAAAGACTGCGGATCTGTCGAACCAGCTGTACGTCTTCATGGCGGTAATAGCGCCGATTACCTCGACGAACCGGTGACAGTTGGGGAAATTCCTGCTCCCAATAGCGCAGCACATGAGACTTAACCAAACAGAGCTCACTGACTTCGCCAATGGTAAAGTAGCGTTTGCCAGGGATGGCTGGCAGATCACTCGTCCTGGGTTCCATGTCCTGCATAGGTTTCCACTCTCGCCTTGAGTTTCTGACCGGGTTTGAAGGTCACCACACGACGTGGGGTGATCGGGATTTCCTCTCCCGTTTTCGGGTTCCGGCCTGGTCTTTGACGTTTATCACGCAAATCAAAGTTACCAAAGCCGGACAGTTTCACCGATTGATTTTTTTCGAGAGACTGGCGAATTTCCTCAAAAAACAGCTCGACCATCTCTTTGGCTTCGCGTTTGTTAAGGCCAAGCTCTTCATTCAGTCGCTCGGCCATATCGGCTTTCGTCAGGGCTCCCATGAACCAATCCCCTTTTTTGTTTTTCCCATGGTAATAGCTGTATCGGGTTTCCTGAAAGAAAGATAACAGGCTATTACCATGATCTTATTATTCACTCTGAGGCCATTGACTGGCGTTTACTGACGCAGGCTGGCATCGAAGTCCTGTTTCAAGCGGGCAACAACACGGTCAACCAGCTCATTAACCTCGTCATCCTTTAGAGTGCGGGAAGGATGCTGTAAGGTCAAGCCCATGGCCAGGCTCTTGAACCCTGCTTCAATACCCTGACCGGCATAAACATCAAAAGTATTGACCCGGCGCAACAGTTCACCGGCTTCACTGGCAATTACCCGTTCAATGTCGCCAGCAGCAGTGGCGGCGTTAACCACCAGTGCCAGGTCACGGCGAACTTCAGGATACTTCGACAGGGCTGCAAAACGGGTAACTTTGCCTTCAGTCACCGCTTTCAGGCTAAGCTCAACCAGATAGACCGCAGCGGGCATATCCATCGTCTTTGCCAGCGATGGGTGCAGTGCGCCCATATGACCAATCACTTCGCCATCACGAACAATTTCGGCACACTGGCCAGGATGCATGGCAGCATGCTCGCCCTTGCGGAACACAAACTCATTACCGGCCTGCCCCAGGGCAAAGACCGCTTCGAAATCGCCTTTCAGGTCAAAGAAGTCAACGGCTTCAGCCTTACCCTGCCAGCTTTCCGGATGACGGCTGCCAGTAATCAGTGCTGCCAGCATTGGCTCCTGTTTAAGTTCATCGCCGTCTTTGCCCTTTTCCCTGATAAAGGTCAGACCTGTTTCAAACAGACGAACCCGGCTTTGCTGACGATTCAGGTTGTAGCCAGCGGTTTTAACCAATCCTGGCAGCAACGTTGTGCGCATCACGGACAGATCGCTGGCAATCGGGTTGGACAGGGCAACAGGCTCACGCTGAGGGTCAAACAGCCGGTGCAGTTCCGGAGCGATAAAGCTGAAGCACACCGCCTCCTGATAACCACGGGCCGTCAGTACACGACGAATGTCTGATTCCTGAACCCGGGACTCGTCCACCTGTTTCATTTTTAGCAGCGCTGTCGGCGTGCTCTCAGGCAGATTGTTGTAGCCGTAAATTCGGCCAAGCTCTTCCACCAGATCTTCTTCGATGGCAATATCAAAGCGCCAGCTGGGGACAGACACCGTCCAGCATGCCTGGCCACCGGTCTCTTCAACAAGCGTCAAGCCCAGACCCAGGCGCGACAGCAAAGCTTCAATATGACGATTTTCAATGGCCATACCCAGCAGTGACGTCACTTTTTCAGAACGCAGTGTCACTTCACGCAGAGCAGGCAGGTGGGCTTCGCTGGCCACTTCCGTTACCGGACCCGGTTCACCGCCACAAATCTCAACGATCAGGGCCGTGGCACGTTCAACCGCCTTGTTCTGCAGCTGGAAATCAACACCACGTTCAAAGCGGTGGGAAGAGTCGGTGTGCAAGCCATAGGAACGGGCCTTACCGGCAATGGTAATCGGATCAAAGAATGCGCTTTCCAGGAAGATATGACGGGTCTGGTCACTGACGCCGGAACCTTCTCCCCCCATCACCCCGGCAATCGCCAGAGCCTTCTGCTCATCAGCAATGAGCAGTGTGTTGTCGTTCAGTGTGACTTCCTGGCCATCCAGCAGGGTCAGCTTCTCGCCAGACTCCGCCATGCGCACATGAATGCTGTCAGAGAGCATATCCAGGTCAAAGCCGTGCATAGGCTGACCCAGTTCCAGCATAACGTAGTTGGTGACATCCACCACCGGGTCAATGGAGCGGATACCGGAGCGACGCAGATGCTCGGTCAGCCACAATGGCGCAGAACGGGAAACGTCCACGTTACGAATAACCCGGCCAACATAGCGCGGGCAGCCCTGTGGAGCATCGATATGAACCGGGAAGGTATCATCAATGGCGGGTGCCACTTCCGCTATCTGCTCTTCCGTCACATCCGCCAGAAAGTTTGCACTGACTTCACGAGCCAGACCAGCGATGCTCAGACAGTCACCGCGATTAGGCGTCAGATCCACATCAATGATCTTGTCGTCCAGCGACAGGTATTCACGAATATTCTGGCCAACCGGGGCATCTGCCGGCAGCTCCATCAAACCATCGGAAGACTCTGCCATGCCGAGCTCTTCTTCGGCACAGAGCATGCCGAAGGATTCAACACCGCGCAATTTGGCTTTTTTAATTTTGAAGTTGCCGGGCAATACGGCACCCACAGTGGCAAAGGGAACCTTGATACCCACCCGGGCATTAGGGGCACCACACACCACCTGGAAAGACTCACTGCCGGTACTGACCTGAGTCACCCGCAGCTTATCGGCGTCCGGGTGCTGCTCACAGGCAACAATTTCACCAATAACGACACCGGTAAACTCACCGGCAACCGCTTCAACCTCGTCAACTTCCAGACCAGCCATGGTGATTTTGTCCACCAGCGCCTGGGTATCGACCTCAATATTAACCCACTGCCGCAACCACTTTTCACTGAATTTCATGCTATTTACTCAATCCTGCTAAAACCGTCCGTTCTTAAACGTTTGAAAATGACGCTGTCCCAACCGCTCTTAACGGAACTGATCCAGGAAGCGCAAGTCGTTCTCAAAGAACTGGCGCAGGTCATTGACGCCATAACGCAGCATGGCAAAACGCTCAACCCCCATACCAAAGGCAAAACCAGTGTACTTCTCAGGATCAATCCCGGAGTAGCGGAACACGTCCGGATGCACCATGCCGCAGCCCAGCACTTCCAGCCATTTGATCGAGCCATCGTCGTTACGGCCCCACTCAATATCCACCTCGGCAGAAGGCTCAGTGAACGGGAAGTAGGATGGACGGAAACGAACCTGCAGGTCATCCCGCTCAAAAAAGACCCTCAGGAAGTCAATCAGAACACTTTTCAGGTCTGCAAAGCTGACTTTCTCGGCAACGTACAGACCTTCCACCTGATGGAACATCGGGCTGTGGGTCTGGTCAGAATCACAGCGATACACCTTACCCGGGCAGACAATGGCAATGGGCGGGTTTTCATTATTTTTGACGAAGCGCTCCATGGTGCGAACCTGAACCGGTGAGGTGTGGGTTCTCAGTACGGTAGTGTCGTCAAAATAGAACGTATCGTGCATGGCACGCGCCGGATGGTGACCGGGAATATTCAGGGCTTCGAAGTTGTGATAGTCATCTTCGATTTCCGGCCCTTGCTCCACAGTAAAGCCGATGCGACCGAAATAGTCGGTAATCCGTTCCATGGTACGGGTAATCGGGTGAACAGTACCCGCCACCTGACCACGCCCGGCCAGGGATACATCAATGGCCTCACTGGCCAGTCTGGCATCCAGGGCCTGCTGATCCAGCAACGCTTTCTTATGGTTGATCGCGTCCTGAACCTGCTGCTTACCCTTGTTAATCAGCCCACCCGCTTTTGGTCGCTCCTCAGGGGAGAGCTGGCCAAGGGCCTTGAGCAAAGAGGTCAGCTCGCCTTTCTTACCAAGGAACTGAACGCGGATCTCGTCCAGACCTGAGGCGTCAGCAACGGCTTCAACGGCACTGAGTGCGCTGGCCACCAGCGTATCAAGCGTGTTATCCAGATTCTCCATGGGGTTTCCAAAACAGATGAGCTACAGAAAATAAACGGTCAATTCTAACGGCTGAACCCTGCCTTGGATAGAGTTGTCACCGCCAATAATGAAGAGTATTAGTCTTTCCGCCGCAACGCGGCTGCGCAGATCATTTGTCAAACACCACCCGGATTCTTTAGAATCTTGCCAACTTAAAAGGACTGGCACCAAATTGACCATGCAGATCACGGTAAACAATCAGCCGATGGCAGTGGAGCCCCCTATCAGCGTTGAGGCCCTGTTACAGCAACTGAACCACCTTGAAAAAGGAATAGCCCTTGCGGTCAATAGTAAAATCATCAGCCGCTCCCGGTGGGAATCTTATCTGCTGAGTGACGGGGATCACATTACGCTGATAAAAGCAACGGCAGGTGGCTAAGGAATTACCATGAATAACTTCCTCTTTTTTGCCACGGAGGCACGGAGTCACAGAGGAAAAGATTTTTTCTTTTCTCCGTGACTCCTTGCCTCCGTGGCAAGGTTTTTCTTTAACTGGTTACGATATGGAAGTTATTTCAGGACAGTTCCTAAACCTCTATTGTTTTAGTGTAAATTTGAACAGACATAAACCGAAGCTCATTAAATAACGTAAGGCTGGCATGCTGGAAATTGCGGATAAAACCTTTTCTTCACGACTGTTTACCGGAACCGGAAAGTTCAGTAACAGCCAATTGATGACCGATGCCATCATTGCCTCCGGCAGTGAACTGGTCACCATGGCGCTTAAGCGGGTTGACCTGAATGAGCAACAGGATAATATCCTCGGGCCTCTTCTGGACCGGCAGCTTGAGCACAACCTGAACCTGCTGCCAAACACCTCAGGGGCCCGCACTGCGGATGAAGCCGTTTACGCAGCCCAGCTGGCCAGAGAAGCCCTCGGCACCCATTTCGTCAAAGTCGAAATTCATCCAGACCCCAAATACCTTCTGCCAGACCCTATTGAAACCCTGAAAGCCTGCGAAACATTAAGTGCCATGGGTTTTGCCGTCATGCCTTATATCCATGCAGATCCGGTTCTCTGTAAACGCCTTGAGGAAGTGGGTGTTGCTGCCGTTATGCCCCTGGGTTCTCCCATTGGCAGTAACCTGGGGCTGAAGACCAAAGAGTTTATCCAGATTATTATTGAACAAAGCTCGGTGCCGGTGGTGATTGATGCGGGCATAGGAAGCCCTTCCGACGCGGCCCTGGCCATGGAGATGGGGGCTGATGCCGTGCTGGTCAATTCCGCCATCGCCGTGGCCCGTGATCCGGTACAAATGGCCATCGCCTTTAAAGACGCCGTTATCGCCGGGCGCAGGGCTTACCAGGCCGGTCTTGGTGGGCGCTCTTTACAGGCCCAGGCCAGCAGCCCGTTAACGGCCTTTCTGGATGACCTTTAGGAGAGGACGTGATGACCTTTCTTGACCACTTTAATCAGCTTCAGTGGGATGAATTGAAAATGACCATCCACAGCCAGACCGCTGCGGATGTAGAGAACGCCCTGCACAGCACCAGACTGAACCATCAGCAGTTTCTGGCGCTGATATCCCCGGCAGCAGAACCCTACCTGGAAGCCATGGCGCAAAAAAGCAGGCAGCTGACCCGACAACGGTTCGGCAATACTTTGCAGCTCTTTATTCCGCTCTATCTTTCCAACAAGTGCACCAATATCTGCACTTACTGCGGTTTCAGTCTCGGTAACAAAATTCGCCGGAAAACCCTGAAGATGGACGAGCTGGACCAGGAGGTGGCAGCCATCAAAAAGATGGGATTCGATCACATCCTGCTGGTGACTGGCGAAGCCCCGGGAACGGTGGGTGTCAGCTACATCAAATCGGTGATTGAGCGGCTGCGGCCACACTTCTCCCATATCAGTATTGAGATCCAGCCTCTGGACCAGGAAGATTATCAATCCCTGATGGCCGCTGGCCTTGATGCAGTGCTGGTTTACCAGGAAACCTATCACCGGTCTGCCTATGAGCAATACCATCTCCGGGGCAGCAAAATGAATTTCAACTACCGCCTGGAAACCGCTGACCGACTGGGACGGGCAGGCATTGATAAAATCGGTGTTGGTGCCTTGATTGGTCTGGAAGACTGGCGAACCGACTCGGCCATGGTGGCGGCTCACCTGGATTACCTGGAAAAGACCTACTGGCGCACCCGCTACTCCATTTCCTTCCCCCGGCTGCGCCCCTGTGAAGGTGATTTTCAGCCGGTATCGGTGATCTCTGACCGACAACTGGTTCAGCTGATCTGCGCTTACCGCCTGTTCAAACCCGAAGCCGAGCTCTCCTTATCCACCCGTGAATCGGCAACGTTCCGGGATAATGTCCTGCCCCTTGGTATCACCACCATGAGCGCCTATTCCAGCACCCACCCCGGAGGCTATGCCGATGACAATATCCTGGGCAATGAAGATCTGGAACAGTTCACCATTGACGACAATCGACGTCCAGAAGCAGTGGCGGATGCCATTCGGGCCAAAGGGCTCGAACCGGTCTGGAAAGACTGGTCCCACTGTTTCAGCCATTAACAGTTTCACTTGGTCAGTTATCCGGCTATGAGCAACTCAACAAACAATTCATCAGGCAACTCTTCTGACAACGATGACATCTCTGCTTTCCTGAAAGAGATGAAAGGCGTAAACCCATTAAAGAAAAAAGCAACCGCTGATATCCAGAAAGTTCAGCGGGTCACACCGGGCCAGGAGATTCGCAAGGCCGCTGCGGAAGACACCTTTACCGACCCGAATTTTCTTTCACTGCTCAACCCGAAGATGGTCAAACCCCATGACTTTCTGGTCTGGAAGCGGGATGGTGTGCAGGAAGGCGTGTTCAAAAAACTCCGCCTGGGCAAATATGATATTGAGGCACGCCTCGACCTCCACCACAAAACCGCCCGGGAAGCACGGGAGCAGGTTTTCCAGTTTATCAATGATTGCCGGGAACACGAGCTGCGTACTGTCTTGATAGCCCATGGGCGCGGTGAGAAAAGCACCCCGCCTGCCCTGCTGAAAAGTTACCTGTACAACTGGCTACCCCAGATGGAAGCAGTGCTGGCCTTTCACAGCGCACTGAAAGTCCATGGCGGCTCCGGAGCGCTTTATGTGATGATCAGAAAAAGTGAGCGGGAAAAACTGGAAAACCGCGAGCGCCATGCAAAACGGACAAAATAAACCACCTGAAGCAGGTAAGTGTTAGAACTATAAGACCAAATCCGAGTCTAATCTGAACTCAGAATAGCTCGGAAAGGTGACAGAGATGGATGCCAATCAGTCGGCTTCAGCAACTCAAGGTTCTTCAATTGGTTCTCAAATTGAGACTCCCACCACTCAACCAGGAGCTCGTTCACGGCATAAGCATCGAACGCTTCATCGACCCAAAAAAGCTTCCGGGAGTGCTTCTGCCCGCAGCCTCTCAGAAAGAGAGAAAGTTGCAAAAGCTCTATATGACAGGGGGGCTTCCTCTATGCAACATATTCCTGACCGGGTTCTTAAAAATCAGTGGCAATCAGAAGCCGCTCACCTTCCCAGAGAATACCAACGACAGCATATTGCTCAGATGCAAGGATTAAAAAAAATACAAAAACTGGTTCAGGAGGGACGGAAAGATGAGCTGGATAAAATTATTGGGACCACAGTGTCCTATACAGATATTACCGATGGCATTCAAACAGTTATAAATAAAAGTGAACAGCATCCGCGAAAACCCGGCATAAACCAGCAACTCCAGCAGATTAAAGAACAAACGCCTGTTACTCAATTAAAAGTGCTTAAATCAATAGCGCTTGATTTGTCAGGTACATTACAAAGAAAAAGCAAGGAGTTCCTGACAAAAACAGACAAGGAAAACTTTCATCACTGGTTTCAGGCAACCATGCGCTGCATGCTGAAAACAGACACTATTGAGCAACCATCTGACAGTAAACTGCCTGTAATTGCTGAAGCAACCCTTCAACTGTTTCAGATAATAATCGACAGACAATTAGCCGATTCTGACCTCGTGCCTTATGTTCTTCTGGCAAAAACATTGGGCAAACTTTACAAACTGTCCATTAATCAATCTGTTTCGGGAGAAACAAGAGCCAGACTAACGACGGTCATAGCATCACTGTGTGATAGTTTTGAAAACTCTGACATTGCCCGAACCCCGGCATTTATTGGCTTGAGAGAACAATCGCTGGTCATTCACCTGAAATCACTAAATCCTGCCGGAGTTAATATTCCTTCCAGCAAAAGCATAGAGCTTCTTACTGATCTTATTGAAATAGCGCCAACCACAGAAAACATATTTTTATTGATAAAAATCCTTGTAAACTTTTATGGTCTGGTTGATTTTGGAGATGAAGAGCAAGTAAGGCAACAGATAAAAAAAATCACTGCATCAGATGTTTCCGATGCTCTGATTGCTTACCTTGACGGCAACATCGCTGAAGTTGTTGCTTTAGATAGTCAAAATCCCATGGTTATTTGGCTGAAGGCAATGATTGCCCTTAACCATCAGCTTGACCCGGAAAAGTCTGAACGGTTATTAGTTGATGCTGCCAGTAACGATGATACGATGCACTTTGAACTGGCCCGGTTTTACCTTGAGCACTGCCAATCACCTGGTCGTGAAAAACTGGTAACCATCAAATCTTTATTAGAGAAATCAGAATCCAGACTCCATGAAGCAGAACGGTCTTTATGGTTGCAATGCAATGCAAAGGTTAATCAACTGATATTCCTGGAAGAAGAAAGCCAAATAACACCATCAAGTAATAATGCATTGCAAACCGTTCCTCCTGAGAAAAACGACAGGATCGAGCTAATTGAAGCCAAACCTTCAGCAACACCTACCATAGAGACGAAACAAGTACTATTAACCGATCTATCTTCAGTGATGTCACTGGCAAAAGCTCTCATTAAGAAATATCAATATCACCACGATGCCACTTCTGGCAACAGCGATGAGGTTAAAACATTTTCAGTTATTGGCTGGAAGGGAAAAAAACTCAACCCTTTTGAAGCCATGAAGCCTGAAAACCGGAATCCTGTCATCAATAAGCTGCTTCGCCATATTCATACCTGTAGAATTTTCAACAATCTTGAACAGGAAGTCAGATGTTATGACATTCTGAAAAACCAGAAATTCATGTTCATGTTACAGTTCGAACGCCTGCTCGAAGAAGCAACATGGACGCTTCTTCATTGCACTGAAGATCCTCATAGCGGTGGTTTAAGATCAAGTCAACAAGAGCGGCTGGATGCTCTGAATTTAGCAAAGCAGATGATGATCCTATGCCTGCAACACACGGTTAAACAAACTGAGATAGTAGACGGTGAACAGCGGGTTAACGACCGTATTGCATCGCTAACTGACTGGCTTGATAACATCAATAACTTCGGCGGCGATAAAGAATTGCAACAGTATATGAGACACAATATCCGCTGTCGCGCAGGAAGTGGTCTTGGTCATATCTTCCGATTTATTCAGGAGGAAACGGGAAGAAGCGAAATGGCAAAAATGGCCTCCCTGTGCTTCGGGGCCAAGACGACATTTGACCCCTGTTATAAACCTGAATGCAAAGCCCCTAAGGAAAATAGAGAGCAATACTACCGTCGGGTGACTCTTTACCGATAACCTGAATGTTAAACCACACTCAGCGCTGGAAGCGCTGAGTGTGGCATACCCGTCCTCATTGCCAATCACAAGCATAGATACGAAAACTGATCAAAATTGATACAGATCATCCCTTTTCTCTATTTTTGATACCTTTTTATTCAGTTAGGTAGTACCACTTATTGCTGATAATTATGGAGAGGCACAGACTAAACCGAGCCAGCCTGCTTTTACCAAGCAAACAGGCTTATCCGATGCAGGCTAATGTTTTTCCTCCAGTGCGCAACTATGGCGCTATCCCAGGCCAAGAAATGACAGACCTTACCCAATACCGAATTGAACACGATCTGCTCGGTGAAGCTCCGGTTCCGGAAAATGTTTACTATGGCATCCAGACTCAGCGTGCCGTGGAAAACTTCCAGATCAGTGGTGTTCAGCTTAACCACTACGCCAACCTGCCACGGGCCCTGGCCATGGTTAAGAAAGCCTGTGCATTGGCGAACCGTGATCTGGGCATGCTGGACCAGCAGAAAGCGGAAGCCATTGCTGATGCCTGTGATGAGATCATCGAAGGCCGTCTGCACGATCAGTTTGTTGTTGACATGATTCAGGGCGGTGCGGGTACTTCCACCAACATGAACGCCAACGAAGTCATCTGTAACCGTGCCCTGGAGCTGATGGGACATCGTCGTGGTGAATACCAGTACCTGCACCCGAACACCCACGTCAACATGGCACAATCTACCAACGACGTATACCCGACAGCGATGCGTCTGGCCATGGTGCTCAAGCACAAGTCACTGCTGGTAGCCATCAAGAGCCTGAAAAATGCCCTGGACGTCAAAGCCAACGAGTTCAACGACATTCTGAAGATGGGCCGTACCCAGTTGCAGGACGCGGTTCCTATGACCCTGGGTCAGGAATTCCGTGCCTTCAGCACCACCATCGGTGAAGACGTTCAGCGTATCGGTGAAATGGCCGCGCTGCTGCGTGAAGTGAACCTGGGTGGTACAGCGATCGGTACCGGCATCACTGCTGACAGCCGTTATGCGCCGCTGGCCATCAAATACCTGAGTGAAATCTCTGACCAGGAAATGATTCTGGCTGGCGACCTGGTAGAAGCCACGTCCGATATGGGCGCATTCGTTATTTTCTCCAGCGCCCTGAAACGTCTGGCGGTTAAGCTGTCCAAAATCAGCAACGACCTGCGCCTGCTCTCCAGTGGCCCGCTGTGTGGCTTTAACGAGATCAACCTGCCAGAAATGCAGCCTGGTTCGTCGATCATGCCTGGTAAAGTAAACCCGGTTATCCCGGAAGCCATGAACCAGATCGCGTTCCACGTTATTGGCAACGACATGGTCGTAACCCTGGCTTCTGAGGCCGCGCAGCTGCAGCTGAACTACGCTGAGCCAGTATTGGTTTACAAGATTCTTGAGTCTATCCAGCAGCTGTCTGCCGGCATGAACATGCTGACCGAGAAGTGCATCAAGGGCATTACCGCCAACCGTGACGTGTGCCAGAGCTACGTAGACAACAGTGTTGGTCTGGTTACCGCACTGAACCCATACCTGGGCTACGAAAACTCCAGCCGCATCGCCAAGACTGCCCTGAAGAGCGGCCGTCGTGTAGTTGAACTGGTGCTGGAAGAAGGCCTGCTGACCGAAGAGCAGCTAAAAGAGATCCTGAAACCGGAAAACATGATTGCGCCGCTGAATCTGAGCCAGTCAGCTCACTGATGATTTAACACTGACATCAGATGGAAGGCCTGTAGAAGTACAGGCCTTTTGCCTTTTCAATACACCCATCACAAACACCCCGCCTACGCACAAAACCACAACCCAAGCAGTATTATCCCTGATAACAATACAGGAAATATCATCTAATATACTGCGCCTTACTCAGATTGATGTTTGTTTGCGTTACATAACCTGTAAATTTACGCAATCAACGGAAATACTGGTACGGAACCAGAAAAAATTGATGCCTGCGGGAAGTATTACTCTGCACAAACTGCGAAAATAACTACTGACCTTCAAAAAGAGCTCCAGTGTAAGCCTGCGTTGTTTTTATTTGCCCGGATAAAGCAACAGCATCACACTCTGCTAAACTCTTTGCCGAGAGACGCTAAAACACAGAGCGAATTCCACAACCTTTAAGCAATCTTTTTCAACCTGTGTGACCTCCGGCCAACCTTCCGGTTAACACAGTTGATGCTCAAAGAGTGTTAATTATGGCTTTCCCGCATCACTTCTTTCCAGCCTGATGGCAAAAACACCGAATTATACGGCAAACTTCTCACAGTGGAGTCATTATGCAGCAACAGGACATGAAGCAAGAACCAACCGTATTTATCATCGATGATGACGAGGCTGTGCGTGACTCGCTGAAAATGTTGATGAGGTCAGTAGGTCAGACTGTCGAAGCCTTCTCTTCACCTGCTGAGTTCCTTGAAGTTTACGATGAAAACCGGCCTGGCTGTATTGTGCTGGACATCCGTATGCCCGGCATGAGCGGACTTGA
Organism: Salinisphaera sp. G21_0; assembly: GCF_017744115.1. GTDB lineage: Bacteria > Pseudomonadota > Gammaproteobacteria > Pseudomonadales > Endozoicomonadaceae > Endozoicomonas. Next base: position 38,976 of record NZ_JAGHQW010000035.1, read on the forward strand.
GCTGCAGAGCAAGCTCAACGAGATGCACTGCATTCTACCCATCATCTTCATCACGGGTCATGGTGATGTGCCTATGGCGGTCCAGGCCATCAAAGATGGCGCAATGAACTTTATCCAGAAACCTTTCCGCGACCAGGAACTGCTGGACCTGATCAACGATGCCCTGAAACTGGATACGCAGCAGAGAAGAGAACTGCTGGAGCACAAGGAAATTCTCCGCAGGCTTTCCACCCTGACTGATCGTGAGCGTGAAGTACTGCACCATGTGGTTGAGGGTAAAGCCAACAAGGTCATCGCTGCGGATATCAACCTGAGTCAGCGCACGGTGGAAATCCATCGCTCCCGCGTTATGGAAAAGATGGGTACTAAATCCCTTGCTCACCTGGTGCGTCAGGTCATGCAGGTAAAAGAACATCTGGACGGCGAATTTAACTTCAAAATCTAAGCTGCACCGGCCTGCTCCGCATAGCTCACTCTACGAGATTGCGGAGCCACTCTCGCCTAAGCTGCATCATCCGCTTTCCTGGATTGGTTAAACAGCCAGCTTGAAACACCTGTATAAAGTTTCGATACCTTAGCTAATAGAATGAAAAGCAAGTCGTTTACTTCTAAAATGGAATTACCCCAAAGCCATTACGGGATAGACCAAATAACGACCCATTATAATTTCCGTTTAATTCTAAAAAAAATGATCTAAACGAATAATATAATAATTGACCGAACGAACAGTCATACACTTAGGTACTCGCCGAATCACGTCAAGTACATCCCTCCATTCAGGATTAAGCCAGCTAAACCTAAACTGAAGTCGTACCATTAGACAATGGCAAGAAGAGACGGTGAAATACCTTCTAAACAATTTCGGTTTAATTTGAATCAGACGGTATTTCATATTTTAAAGGTTGCTTCTTGAGCTGCTGTTAACGGCGGAACAACCTGTATGCGACTTGCATGCCAATTCTGCCCGCACGTTATCGATAAGCAGCAGCTTTTTTGCTTACAGCTGTTTCATTGCAACACGCATTGCAAACGACAGGTTACTTATTACCGCCAGGCTGCCTTTATGAACCTCGCAACCCACTGCTCAGTCTACTTATTGGAACAGGATTCCGGCACTGCCGAGGCTATTCGCAGCCTGTGCCATGAAAAATCCATGGAGCTTATCTGCTTCAGCTCGCATTTTGAACTGTTAAATGCGCTTAAGGCCGATCAGCCATCCTGTATCATTGCAGCCAATGACCAGCCTGATGGCCAGGCCCTGAACCTGATGCAGGACCTGGCCAGTAGCAACCACCAGGTTCCGGTTATCATCCTTGGTCATCATAATGATGTATCCAGCGCTGTTGCCGCCATTAAAGCAGGCGCTGTCGATTATATTGAAAAACCCACCATCTACGGCCGACTGGCAGAACAGCTGAACCTGGTCGTCAAACATTCATTCCAATAAGCTTAAGCACATAAAACCCTATGTGCTTACAGGCTGCTTTATTGGGATGGCCACACTTTCAGTCAACAGGCTTAAAACAGTTACACACTTATAGCAGATTAATAAAAGTCCTGATTGGCCAGAGTGTTCTCACGCCCCTGCACATAATCAGACAATTGTGCCAGTATACGCTGTTTTTCCAAATCTTCCCCGGCCACCGCCTGTGCCTCTCTCAATTCGTTCCAGAAATGATCAAGCGTTAATAGTTGATTATTGTCCGGATGTAGCTCCCCCGACAACCGGTCCCGACAATATTGCTTCCAAAGCCCCCGGTCTTCTTTATCCATGGTTTCAAAGTAGTGTCGGCCACGATAACGAAACAGCATCTCTTCCAGCCGCTTATCGGAAAACGAGAGACCAAGTTCAGGCAACTGCGCAGGGTTGGATGAAACAATCCGGCTCATTTCGTTTTTGTCTGCCGGAGAGAAGAAACCACCCGAATAAAGCATCTGATCAGGATCCGTGTGCTTTATCGCTGGAGACTCTGAAAACACCGCTCTGAGTTTTGCGGCCAGCCCGCTGTCCGCCAGCAACTGACTCCGGTGTGTTTCACACCTGGCAAGGTCCAATTCAAGACGATCCTGGTCTTCGGTCCTGAGAACATTCAGGGGAGCAACCGCCGGGCATTTATTAATATGAATGGTCTTTAACGGAATTCGTGCTTCCCCATCGCCTAATTGATCAACGGGTGTAAACAGCCTTCGTCGTATTTCATCCACCGATAAATTCAACAAGGGTGCCGGATCCACCGACAGATCATAAACGACAATACCATTACGGTTTACCGGATGATCAATCAGCGGCATCACCACAGCCAGGTTATTGCGCCGTGCTCCAAACATGCCCGAGACATGCACCACCATCTGCTGGCTGACAAGATTTAACAACCCGGCCACTTCACGTTTACCACGATGGGACAGATAGAACTGGAACACCCTGGGTTGCCGTTGGCGAATCAACCTTGCCAGCGCAATAGTGGCACGAACATCCGACAAGGCATCATGAGCTGCACCGTGATCCAGACCGTTCGCCGCAGTAATCTCCTCCAGCCTGAAGCTTTTGCACCCATCCTCACGCAACGGCCATTCAATACCCTCAGGTCTCAAAGCCGCAGTCAATCGGACCAGATCGATCAAATCCCAGCGACTGTTGCCATTCTGCCACTCCCGAGCATAAGGGTCATAAAAATTCCGGTAGAGGATGTTCCGGGTTACCTCATCATCAAAGCGAATAGTGTTATAGCCCAGAGCACAAGTGCCCGGCACCATAAACTCGGTATGAATGCGGCGAATAAATTCCGGCTCCACTGTCCCCTGCTCGTTCACCTTTTGTGGTGTCAAGCCGGTTACCAGACAGGCCATAGGGTTCGGCAGATGGTCTTCCGGCAACTTACAGAAAATATTCAGCGGTTCTCCCACCTCATTCAATTCTGCGTCCGTCCGGATACCCGCAAACTGGGCTGGCCAGTCAAGGGCAGGATCGATACCGAAAGTTTCGTAGTCATGGAAATAAAATGACTGCATGTTAGCCCCTTTCATCATTATTCATAAAATCAGACACAACCGATCCCAACAGAGTTCAGGCTCTCTTTAAACTTCTTCTCTTTGCTTTTGGGAATCACGATCTGCTGCTTACCCAACCGCTGACACCACTTGGACAGCACTTTATCGTTGATTATAAACTCGACAATGTCCTGAGTTTTGCAGTTCACGATCAGCGCTTCTTCTTTTATCTCCACGCCCCCGACATTGGCCGCCGCCTGTTTGAGGATACTCTCACAATCTTCCGGTAAAAAGGGCTGATCATCCCGAGCCTCAAGGAAGGCCTTTAATTCATCGACACTACCGCCAATTTGCAGCGTTTCCATCATCCTTTTACGGGATAACTTCCAGGTATGATCCTTATGATGGTCAGCGTACAGTGACAGGAACCGCTGCTCCCAGGGCGTCGGCTCACGGTCAAAGGCAATGCGCCCTTGTCGTTGAATGGTCAGTGGTGTTTCAGTTGACTCCGTATGATCTGCCTTATAATGGTCAGTCAGACCCAGTGCGTACTGGCCCAATGGGGTCAGGCGGAAATATCGCAGACCGTCGTAGCGGCTGAGGCACTCCATATCGCCGTATTGATCATAAAAGCTCTCATCGTCATTAGGGGGAGCCATTACCACATCCACCAGCCCCAGGGTTGCCGCATACTCCAGCAGGAAGCAGCGCAAATAACGGACTTCAAGATAGTCCCAACTCCTGCCATCGATACATCCATCATCCGGGTTGTAGATATAGAGATGGTGCAGTGCTGTTGTCACCTCCAGGTCAGCACCGGTAATGAACATAAAATTGGCAAAGTCGGCAAAGGCAATCCAGGCATTAACTTCACACTCCTTCAGGTAAGCAGTAATGACCTCTCTTCTTTTCAGGACATCAGTGAAATAGCGCTTCCCTTTGCCGGTTTGTCCCTTGATGCGATCAATACGACGAAATTCGTCTTCTTTCTTATTATTCAACCATTGAGCCCACATTTCCCTGATGGTGTCAGCCGGGTTGCGATCTGTCTTTTTGGCCGGAATCAGTGTAGTGCCTGACTGTTTGGTAAATTTACTGTTGCCCAGTAGTCTCAGCCAGCCGTAAGCCAGCATGGACTCGCAACCTTTTGCATCATCACACGGGTCGTCGCCATAGTATTCATGTACGGCGGAAGACACTTTTTTCAGCGTCGCCCCTGAGGCAACCCCTGTTTTCTCACTGACCTTGATTTGCTTATCCTGCAATAACAACTGTATTGAATGCAGCTCACTCAGGGCCAGCCGTTCCCGTTCAAACAGAATATGATGGTTGGGCAGAGGCTCTGGCAAGACGACGGTTGCCAACCTGTCCGGTTCAGGCTTTGAAACCAGCTGCTTTAGGGAAGCCATAACCGGCTCCGGCATTTTTCGAATGTTGTACCAGTCAGAATCCACAGTGTAGAAAAAGACCATGACAGCGTCTGATGGTTCCTGTCGATAATACCAACTGCTTTGTGGTTTATTCGGAAAGTCACCGTATTTCAGTGTGAAGCGGCCCCGATCAATCAATCCGCCGTAATTGAACAGCGACTCCTGCAACAAGGCCATCTCAAGTTCTGACAGTTTCCCCAGGTATGTTTTCAGGATCGTCTGGTCTGTCAGACCTTCTGCGATTGAGTTAACCAGCTCGGCTTTGAGGTTTTTTTTCGATTTAACGCCAAAATAGGTCAGATACTTGCTTTTCAGGCTGTCGACCTTGTCGTTGCTGATAGCTCGTTTAAGTTCAGACATAAATTCGATACACGTTTAAAAAGGTTGGGTAACCGTAAGGCGGAATTTTACAGCAGATACTCAGTGTAGCAAGATCAGGTAAAGCGTCCTGGTGCCTACCAATACAACAACACTCTCGCTCAGCAATAACGTGGCCGATATCAAGTTTGAGAAGAGGAGAAAAGACAATGAAAAAGGGAGATATGCGCCACGGCACTTTTGCCCCGGTTTTCAAGGGAAATTACCCGCTGTGCCTGCAGGCGATTGCAGGACTGCGCATCCAGTGGCAATACATGGGAGAAAGCACCATGCCCCCACTTGGCACCGGACTGTTTATGGCCATGAACGACAACAAACTTCTACAGGATCAGAAGCACTGGGTTCTGGAAAATGCCATTGAGTTTGATAACCATAATTAGCGGGAGCCTTCACTCCCGTTGTTGTCTCACAGAGCTTATGCTTTAAACATACGCTCATAAGACAGAAAGATTCAGACATCATCCTGCCACTGAATAATAATCTGGCCCCGGCTGACATTGTACAAATGTCGGGTAAGGTCCTCTCTTCCGGTTTCTGGCATCAAGATCATCATCCTGACTGACTGGCCATAGTCACACTGCTCCAGGCTCGCGTGAAACTGGTCAAGGTGATGGCGAACCATCTGCTCCCGGGCATAGTCACAGAGAAGTACGCCCGCTCTTAGTGCAACCCGCTGCTCAAGGGGCAATTGTTCACAGGCCTGCTGAACAGACGCACTGTAAGCCCTGACCAGCCCACCAGCCCCCAGTTTCACGCCACCAAAGTAACGCACCACTACAGCCACAACATCACCAATACGCTTATGTTGAAGTACATTCAACATCGGGCGACCAGCAGTACCAGAAGGCTCACCATCGTCGTCAAACCCAACCACAGCACCGCCATCCGGTGCACCTGCAACGAAGGCTGAACAGTGATGAGTGGCATCCAGGTATTCGATACGCTTTTCTTCGACAAACGCCAGGGCTTCCTGGCGAGAGTGGGCAGGAGAAATGCAGGTAATAAATCGGCTTTTTTTGACTTCGGTTTCAACCGTTATAACTTGGGCAGGGACAACGTAATCAGCAGACATGACGACCTGAGACAGCAATCGATCGGTAACGTAAGATTCTACCTGTAAACGTCAGTCTGTGACTTCGTCAAAGGTAAAATAACTTTTCAATGTTTCAACCAGATCGATAATATCATGACCCGCATTGACAATACTGTAGCCAGAGTCAAAATATTCCGGTCCAACATCAGGCTTGCACCAGTGGCACCGTGAATCAAAATCCAGGTACCGCTCTCCCATCTCATCATCGGGAAGAATAATACGCATATTATAAACAGCGCCAATCAACACAGGGACAGAGCTGATCAGCATTAAGCCATTACAACTGATGTTCCCGATACTTCCCATAACCCGCATGGTGTTACGGTTATAAATTTTCAGATAATCCTGCAACTGATGACGCTTAATCGAGCGGCGTTCCTTGCCACTGGGTGTTAACGACATATATCACGCCTTGTTTGTTTAAATATGAAAACCAGACACCATCATCTTGTAATACCGAAATCAAATAGCGCAACTCGAATCTAATCAAACGTTCCCTTTAAGAAATAGATTTCGTCATTATCAAATGTTCATTGCAACTTGATTGTTTTTCTTCTATCGATTGCATCTTGGGTACGCGCAGCATCTTTTACCAGTGTTTTTCTATATTTTTTATTAGCGGCCAACAGCTCGTCCTGAATCCGTCCCAGACAATTCGTCAACTGTACACCTCCCCTTATGCTTAATTCTGCCCTGGCCATTTGTTTGGCATTATCTTCTTTTCTAATATCTTCAAGAGCAACAAACTGGTTCTTTAATCGATCATCCAATTTTGGAACAGAGACTTGCCAGTTCCATTTTCCGGTTGGTAATCCGGACTTTTGAGTCAACATGATTTCGGTAGGATGTGGACCTTTTTTCGCTGGATAGAGATGAGTTTTTCTATCGCCTACGCTTCTGAATTTTTCCTTAAGCCCCGGCATTCTTTCTCCCAGGAATCCACACAACTTTCCGAAATTATTATTATTATTCTTATCCGGGGCAAATGTAACTGCAGATAATGCTTTGGCCAGTTCATGATAAAATACCTCTACGGCACTGTCCTGTTCCCGGCAAAACTCTGTGAGTGTGGCTAAATCTCCACGATCTTTCACTGCCCGGAGCTTATCATCCAGCTCTTGTTTGGCTGCTTTGACTCTATCCCATCCTGAAGTAGCCACAAGTCCGATATCTTTATTCCGCTTATTTTCAATGGGCTTACCATTATTGCAAAGACTACTGATGTCTGAATATAAACGATCAGCCTTTGCCCACAATTGGCCGCAATGCTCTTTGAGTTCCTGTGGAATGTTACGTATCACTGGCTGAGAATCTGGCCTGATTCCACTTTTCTGTAATTTAGTAATACATTTTTTAATTTCATCATCCATATGCTTGCTTTTGGCAACAGCCTCAAGCGATTCATCTTTATTAAAGCTATCAAAGCTCTCCCTTTCTATTTTCTGTAACTCTTTATGAACTTCGCTTCTCAACTGACTTTCAAATTCCTTAACATACACTTGATGGTTATATTCACCCGCACTTTCCACCGGAGTGATAACCTGTCCAAGCTCAACCTTATCAAGCACCTGTCCGGCCCCGTAACCGCGCCAGGTATGAGCACTGGATAAAATCTCATCAACATCTGCGCGCTTGCTCCCTCGCTCAAAGCTTGTCTCACAGGCTTTTACAAACGATGAATCTTCACGAAGTGCCATCATGGTAGCTATGGTTTCCCGGGACTGATTCTCCCCATACCACTGGGCTCTTTTGAAATCCGCCAGAGCGGTTTTCACCGAATGGGGAAAGACATTGCACTCCCAGGACTTGATAAAGGTTCCCAGATCACGTTCGAGGTTAGTGTCATATTGGCCTTCTTCATCCGGAGGCGAAACATGCAGTTTGGCATGGATCACTCGTAACTGCTCAGGACTCACCTTATTGTCTAACCCGGCCAGCAGTTTTGCCATCGCTTCCTGAGCGCGCTCATCGGCTTGATCACAGGCATTGGTCAGTTCTTTCTGCTTCTCACGGTACTCGTGGCTCACGCTGCCATTGGGTGGCAAGAATTTCGTATTAAGCACCATAAAGAATTCCTGCCCCCCTTTTATATTTAAAGGACTCGACGCGCGCGAGAATCGACCAAACTCCTGGCCCATTATATTGCCGCGCCTGTTGTTATCTTCAAGCATACCAAGGTGGATACCGACACTGGTCGCACTTTGAGGACAATCCGTTCCGGTACCCTGCGTCTTGTCAAGGCGAACGTCGTAATCCTCAGGGTTCTTTCGAATCAACGCCTCCAATTCCGGTGAAACCACGGCGTCCGATTGCTGGTATTTTTCCTGTTTCGGATGGTACAAACAGAGCTGTTTCTGTTCGTTGTAGTACAAAAGCCCCCGAACCTTGCCACCTCGTGCTTCTTTCAAATATTCATAATCCTTCTTAACGTGCATGAACCGGTCTTCACCATTATGGTTACCATCAAACAGAATGATCTGTTTATCCTTACCGGAACGCTCCATCACCTGCTTGAGGACGTTAATTCTATTCTCCGGGTCGGATGTATCACCGGACAAGATAGGCGTGGTTTTCGATAGCCAGTTGAAGAGTCTGGCTTGGGTTGTCATGGCGTTCGATTCACATTTTTTCGCTGCCTCTTTAACGGTGGCCGATTTCGTCAACCCAGCCATGGTAAAACCGGTTCCCATGGTGGCTGACAGACAGACTTTATTCTTACTGCCGCTCAAAAAGGCTGCCAGCAATTCGGCCACTTCGCGTTCATTTACCGGTTCCGTCCCGAGCACGCTTTGCGCGCGGCTCATATCTGCGGCCTGCTCCTTAAACTCATCATTACTGCTGGGTGTAGATAACCGGTCATACTCATCAACAACCTTCAGGCCGTCGTATTGCAATGAATCCAAAATGTCGTCTAATAGGCGAATCTCTTTTTTCAACGTAGCCGGGGTTTCTTTACAGTGAGCCTGGTAGTCTGCCGCATCAATGGTTTTCAGTCGGTCCCTGAGCGTCATTAATAGCAGGACATCCTTTGTGGAGATACCCAGCGGGGCTTCCGCGGTCACCTGCGCTTTAATATCCTTCAACACCTCCGGCGACCACCATTTCTCGGGAGTTTCGGAGTTGGACACAAAATCTTTAAAAAGATCCAGCCTGCGGTACGTTACGCCCGAATCAGCAAAATAACCTGTCAGGGAGTGGTCCAGTTCAGCCTGGTTATTGGCTGGCGCAATGATCCGAACAGGATGCTTTTTCCTGCAGGCCTGATCGGCAACAAGGGGAATAATTGTTTTACTTTTACCGTAACCGGTACCCAGCTGGAACACCAATGTATTACCTTTTGACGTTCTGCCTTTCCCCATTTTCTGCACAAATTTAAATGCTTTTTCAGCCATCTTTGGCTGATCGCCACGCAGGACCAGCCCGCCTTGCTCAAATGAAATCATGGCCCGGCTTTGTTCATCCAGACCACGACGGTAGTGAGACTCAATTCGTTCAGTAGCTTCTTTCTGCGCACCAGCCAGTAGCGCCATATCCAGATTCAATGCCTGACAGGCACCTTTAAACTCATCATCAGGCATCTGCTGACTGCCAAAGCGCTCACTCCTGACCACCGCCAGTTTGTCTTTCAGAGCGTCCATACGCCGCCCCATGCTGCGACAGAAATCGCGCTCATTCTTCACCAACATCAGTTGTACCAGGTCATCACAGAATGTGCCACGATTTACCCCGACCGACTCTGGCAGATGCCCGTTCTTAAACTGATTAATCGCGAAATCGACCAGTTCATCATCCCGGTAAAAATCGAGCTCTTTACCTTTATCTTTATTTTCATTTCTAATGGCAGTACCCAGCTTTCTGGTCAGATAGTCCACGCCCTCGCTCAACCGCAGCTGCCGGTCCCGATTCACTTTGACCACCTTGTCAAAATTTGATGCAACCTCATGGATTGAGCCGTCTGACCATTCCGGTGCATCCGGTTTAATTTCACAACCGGCAAATACCGACATGTTATGAAAAGCACCCGCTTTGAACACCTTGAGGTTTTTCTCACCAAGTTCAATCAGCTCATTACTGCCAAATTTCTTCCGGCACTGCTCATAATAACCTTTGCCAACCTGATCAAAACTGGTATCTGGCGAGAGGTTTTGATAGCGCTGATCCGCTGATTTCAAGCTGGCATTTTCCAGATGAGTCCCTACCTTCTTTTTATTTTCTTTTTTATTCTGAAGATCGGTGTATTGACTCTTCCTTACCTTCCGACCCGCCAGAAGTTCACTTTGATCCCTGGTACCAATCAATTCCTGTAGAGCTCCATCACTGGATCGTTTTTCCACGTCAATGCGGGTTTGGTGATATAACGAAGCCAGCTTTTTCTGCGCATTCTGTGTTTTATTCCACTTGTCGCGGACCGACTGTACGCCACCTCTGAGCGCACTGGCTTTGGCCTTGGCGACCTCATCTGGCTTTTTATTGAAGGAGGCCTGACCAGGGCCTTTTGCTGCCCGCAGCAAAAACTCGGCATCGACCAATTCATCGTCACTGGTAGCATCTATAGACCTGGGCTTTAACTCTCCTTTGCCATCCGGCTCATACAAGAAATACCGGGGCTCCTGTGCCGTAGTCTGCAGAACCAGAATACCTGGCTTGCCATCATCTGCTCTCACTGGCAACCAGTTGTCGGCAAAGGGAATATTGCTTTTCGGGTACTCGTAGAGAAAGCGGGGGTGTAATGTATAATGTCTGTTGCCCAGCATGCCATGCCAGTCGCCAGCCCGGTTTTTTTCAAAGACAATGCCTTCCGGTTTGCCGCCATCGATCGCTATACTTTCTGCCCCTTCATCCGCTTTTCGATAGTTGGCATTGGGAACGCCAGCAAAAAACTCACTCAGAGGGCCTTTACCTCTGCCAAGCCTGGTGACTGTAAAAGATCCTTCCGTGGTCGCTGCACCATCTTTTAAGGCTTCATAATCGAAGATGCTTTTCTGGTGAAATGCCTCCATAAACTCCAGTTTCTGGCCAGTTGTTTCCGGAAAATCCCTGGCATTGTCCAGCTTTTCCCGTAAACCATCACAACGTTCTTTCAGTTTCTTATATCTGGGCTGACCATTTTTTGCAGTTAATTGGCCTTTGTGCTGATTAACTGACTCAGCAGCCAGTTTGGAATTGGGCTTTTTCAGATCACTCTGGCAGGCTTCCAGAACAGCGAACTTACCCGGCATAGGATGCAGGTTGAATTGATCGCGAATATCCAGCAACCCTTTTGTCAATGCAGCATCCAAGTCCTCTGCCTTTTCCACGGCGGTATTTGTAATGCCTTCCTGCTTTGCCTTCAGGCTGTTCAACAGCGCCAGCAACCTCGGCCTGATGCGGGCATCCTCTATCAGCCTGGCGGCCTGTTTTTCACTGGCTGACGAACTTGTATCTGACAAAACCTCAGCATCGGTTTGCTGGTCACCAAATACCTTACCCAGTTCTGCCTCCTGTTGCCGGATAGCTTCCTGGGCAAATTGCTCACCTCTGATACTCAATTTTCCCTGATGAACGCGGGCGGGAATTCTCTGTGGGTCGAGCTGCTGTAACCTCTGGGCATACTGCATATAAAGCTTCTGAAGCTCCAAATGACGCCCTTCACCACCGGGAACTTTAGCAACCTCTGCGTTACATCTTCTGACCAACTCCCTGGATACCCGATCAATGGTTTGACCCGCCAGGTAACTGCACGCTTCTCCATTATTAGATGCAAATACACTGGCCAGGTCTGGTAACACCTTTTCCATATAGTCATTAGTGTTGGGATAGTTAGTGCTGGTCTTATCAAGATCTGCAAGCCACTTTTGGACTGCTGGTCCCGTTATTGCCCGGTTTGATTCATCAATACTGTCTTTTTGCTGCTGCAGACTTACTTTGATACTGCTCGCTCTATCTTCAAGTGCTTTACACTCTTTAGGGCGATTGCCATATTTATTCTTAAAATCCTTAACGGTCTGATTTATATCTTTCCCCAAGGTTTGAATTTGCCCGGCAATCGCATTTCGCAAACGGGTATTACTTGGCTCAAGTTTTCTATCCTCTCCCTCCAGCCAGGTAATCTCTTTCTTTGCTATCTCTGCATCCTTCCAGTTATTAAACTGCTCCACTTTAGCGGCCATACTGTTTACCGCTTGTTGCAGGGCAACCGTGTTCTGATGAACCCCGGAAAGTTGAACCGCTTCCTGGTTAACGGGAACATTGTTTAAATACTGCTCCAATTCCCCGGGCTCCTGATCCGGTGCAGTTGGCGAAGTCACCTCTGGAAGTTCTGCTGGTGTTTGACTGTTGCTTTCTTCAGTCACCTTAGAAGAGTTACTGGTTGAGTCAACAGTAACCTGTGGGGCCAGATCACTGCTGTCAGTAACCTCCGACGATACGGGTGCTGGTGTGTTGTCACCATTCGCTTCTGAGGCCACCGCCATTAGACTACTTTTGTCGTCAATAGTCTCAGGAATCGGACTGGTTGCCTGATTGGCGGTCTCGGGTTTCGCATTGGTTGAAGCATCAGCAAACTGTCGGGGTGGACTGTTTTTGTCGTCTTCCCCTTTCGCTACGGGTATTGGGCCGGTTCCGGTTTCTGTGTCCACTGGAGAGGAAGGAGGAGTAACAGGGCGCGACCCACCCACTGATTCCTCAGCTTCACCCCCAACCGGACTTTGCCTGACTCCAATCTCTTCAGGCATCTTATTGATTGAGTCATCAGTAACCGGTGAGGTCTGACTACCGGTAGCAGCCATCTCTGAAGCTGCAAGCTCCGGACTGGTTTCAATCTCTATGTCAACTGCAGATGGAGGAGGAGTAACACCTGATTTCTCAGCTTCATTCCTGACTGTACCTTTGTTGTCTTCAGCACCCTCAGGAGTCGGTCTGATTGTCTCAGGAACCGATGAGGTCTGACTGCCTGTAATGAACGCCCCAAGTGCTTCTGGACTGGTTTCAGTTCCTTGATCAACTAAAGATGCTGGAGAAGCAATGTCAGAACCCTCTCCTGATTCCTCAGCTTCATACCCAACCGGACTGATTCCAGTCTCTTCAGGCATTGACCCGGGTGAGCCATCAGGAACCGGTAAGGTCTGAGTACCTGAAGTGGACGCACGCCGCGCTAAGGATGTTGAACTGGTTTCAGTTCCCTGGTCCACTGAAGATGAAAGAGAAGCAATGTCAGAACTCTCACCTGATTTCTTGGCTTCATCCCCAACCGGACTTGTTCCAGTCCCTTTAGGCATGGGCTTGAGCGACTCAGGAACCGATGAGGTCTTACTGCCTGTAATGAACGCCCCCGGTGCTTCGGACGTTGAACTGGTTTTAGTTCCCTGGTCAAAGGGAGATAAGAGAGAGGCAACGTCAGAACCATCACCTGATTTTCCAGCTTCATCCCCAACCGGACTTGTTCCAATCTCTTCAGGCATCGGCCCGGGTGAATCAGGAACCAATGAGGTCTGACTGCCTGTACTGGACGCCCCGAGTGTTTCTCGACTGGTTTCAGTTCCTTGATCAACTAAAGATGCTGGAGAAGCAATGTCAGAACCATCATCTGATTCCTCAGCTTCATACCCAACCGGACTGATTCCAGTCTCTTTAGGAATTGACCCGGGTGAGCCATCAGGAACCGCTAAGGTCTGAGTACCTGTGGTGGACGCATGCCGCGCTATGGATGTTGAACTGGTTTCAGTTCCCTGGTCCACTGAAGATGAAAGAGAAGCAACGTCAGAACTCTCACCTGATTCCTTGGCTTCATCCCCAACCGGACTTGTTCCAGTCCCTTTAGGCATCGGCTTGAGCGACTCAGGAACCGATGTGGTCTGACTACCTGTAATGAACGCCCCCGTTGCTTCGGACGTTGGACTGGTTTTAGTTCCCTGGTCAACGGGAGATAAGAGAGAGGCAACGTCAGAACCATCACCTGATTTTCCAGCTTCATCCCCCACCGGACTTTTTCCAGTCTCTTCAGGCATCGGCCCGGGTGAATCAGGAACCGATGAGGTCTGACTGCCTGTACTGGACGCCCCGAGTGTTTCTGGACTGGTTTCAGTTCCTTGATCAACTAAAGATGCTGGAGAAGTAATGTCAGAACCCTCATCTGATTCCTCAGCTTCATACCCAACCGGACTGATTCCAGTCTCTTTAGGAATTGACCCGGGTGAGCCATCAGGAACCGCTAAGGTCTGAGTACCTGTGGTGGACGCATGCCGCGCTATGGATGTTGAACTGGTTTCAGTTCCCTGGTCCACTGAAGATGAAAGAGAAGCAACGTCAGAACTCTCACCTGATTCCTTGGCTTCATCCCCAACCGGACTTGTTCCAGTCCCTTTAGGCATCGGCTTGAGCGACTCAGGAACCGATGTGGTCTGACTACCTGTAATGAACGCCCCCGTTGCTTCGGACGTTGGACTGGTTTTAGTTCCCTGGTCAACGGGAGATAAGAGAGAGGCAACGTCAGAACCATCACCTGATTTTCCAGCTTCATCCCCCACCGGACTTTTTCCAGTCTCTTCAGGCATCGGCTTGGGTGAATCAGTAACCGATGAGGTCTGACTGCCTGTACTGGCCCCCCCGAGTGCTTCTAACGTTGGACTGGTTTCAGTTCCTTGATCAACTAGAGATGAGGGAGAAATAGCGTTAGAACCATCACCTGATTCTTTAGTTTCATCTACATCCGTACTGTTTCCAGTCTCTTCAGGCATCGAGCTATCTGGATCCGTCTGAGTGCCAGCAGAGGAGGCCCTCCGCGCTAATGACGTTAAACTGGTTTCGGCTCCCGGGTCATCTGGAGACGATAGAGAATCAACGTCAGAACCATCACCTGATTTCCCGGTTTCATTCACATCCGGACTTTTTCCAGTCTCTTCAGGCATCGGCCCGGGTGAATCAGAAACCGGTAAGGTTTGAGTGCCTGTAGTGGACCCCCGCCGCGCTGAGGACGTTGGACTGGTTTCAGTTCTTTTATCAACTGGAGCTTTAGGAGAAATAGCGTCAGAACCACCGCCTGATTCCTTAGCTTCACCCCAAACCAGACTGTTTCCAGTCCCTTCAGACATCGACCCGGGTGAGCCATCAGGAACCGGTAAGGCCTGAGTGCCTGCATTGGACACTCCCCGCGACACCGGGCTCGGGCTCTTTTCAGTTTTTTTGTCAACTGGAGATACAGAAGAAGTAACGTCAGACTTATAACCTGATTTACCATCTTCATCTGTGGCCTCAGAGGTCACCGCAGGCATATCATGCCCATTTGTCGAGATCAAGGTATCTTCACTGATTACGGCCGGTGTTTTCTCACCATCCGGCCTGATCAAGGCGGTACCTCTGCGCCCGGCTGATGTTGTCTGGTCATCCGCTGAAGCAGGAGTCACAGGGTGCGACTCATCACCTGATACCTTATCCCTGACTGGAGCAATAACTTCTTGCTTTGTTACTCCCGGATTTCCAACACTGTAATTGCTGAGTATATCTCTAAGCTTTCCTTCGGAATCAATCAGTTGTTTGCCTGTAATTAACGTTTTGTCGTAGCCTGCGTTAAAATGCCAATCCCGGATATCATCCATTGATGAAACAATGATTTGTGCAAGTTCTTTGGGGCTGCTCAAATCAATTCTTTTAAGATCATTCAGGTGGTTTTTTAGCTTTGCTGAGAAATCAGCATCCAGATCTACTTCTTTTTTTGCTGACTTGGTTTGAATATCTATTAATATGTTCTCAACTTCATCCAGATCTGACTGTAGATTTCGACCGTCAGCCTTTATATCACCACCACTGTTTAATGCTTTTTCCACATCCCGAAAATGATCAGACTTTAGCAATCCCCTGATTTTTATATCAAGAACAGGAACCGTGCGAATACTTCTGGCACTAAATGGTTTTCCTGGAACCTCATGTAATCTTCTTCCCCTGACAGACTGAACATATCTATGGGGTTTAGAGCTTATATCGCCTTTTTCTTTTTCCTTGGCAGTTTCCTGATGATCATCCCGGAGGAATTCTGGCGGTGTTGAAAAGCTGGTTCCTCTTGGCCCATTGACATTACTCATAACCTGTCCTGACTGTTTGTTGTCCTTAACTATCAGCAGGCAATCAGTTGAAAAAACATCATCAGATCCGGTTTCTGGAGTCTGATTAATCCATGATTACACTTATTTAATTTCAGGCTAGCAGAATAGAAGGGCTTATTTAGTCTTTAAACGAAAACTCAGAACAGTTATCAACAAAACGAGACAGATTGAACATTTTTTTTTAAATTATCAAACAACAACCTTTTAAAAATTCATTCAGTACATTTTTTTGACTAGTCTGAAAATATCCGGGCCAGGAGGCTGACCGAGAATAGTCTGCCCTACTGCGGCGGCAGCAAATTGGTCTGAAAATCCACTTTTGTTCGGCAAATAGCCCCGCTATTCACCTCACAAAACCGAATTTTTATCCTCAATTTTCTGCCATCCTCGCTACGGGCGCTATTCTCGGTCAGCCTCCTGGTACCTGCATCCATGCAGTCCTGCGGTGGTTGGCAGCCTGATAAATAAACCAAAATAGTCCATGCTCACCGCCTTTTTCTTTCCAGAGCTTTAAGTAGCTAACCACTACTGAATTGTCAGCCCCTTCTCTTTCGGACTTCCAAGATCCCGCAGGGTGTTTTCCAGCTGTTGCAGCCGCAGGGAGACCTGGCTCTGGAAAGCGCCCAGCTTTTTACTGAGTTCATCCTGGGTTTGCGCAGAGGCTTTTATTTGCTGCTCGACACTCTGCTGTGCAGATAAAGTGCTCTTTAAACCATCAATTTCAGCTTTCAGTGCTTCAACACGGCTAACCATATCCGAATTGGCAACCAGCTGCTCAGTGGTCACTGCCTTAATGACCTGGTCCAGCTCATTCAGCTTTGAGACCGCCTGCTCAGAGGACTTTTTAACTGCATCAAACTGTTTGACAGCAAGGTCTACTTTCTTCGCCCCCTGGTCAATCTTATCTTTATTCTCATTAATCCACTGACGGTTTCTTTTGTTAGCAACATCCCAGAGCTTGCGAATTTCAGAGTTCACTTCTTTAAGTTCTGAGCGAAAGATGGAGTCACTCTGGTTAATGGACTCACCGGTTTGAGAAACCTGCCCGGTCACCAGACCCAGTTGATCCCGGGTTGCCTGAAGCTCCTGCCGGGTCTCCTTCAGGACCTTCTGCAGCTCAGTCACCTGCCAGTAACCGCCAGCAGTAACACCGGCCAGAAGCACAAACAGAACACCCGAGACCAGATAGCCCGCACCGCTGCTTTTACCGGTGGCTGCGGATTTACTGAAACTTTTTGGCCTGGAGCCTGCAGAACGCTGCCTGGAAGGACGCTGGTCAGCGGTTATGGATAAGTCCTGGTTTGACTGATAAATCTTGTTATCCTCTTGCATACTCACTGCTTTCCATCAAAAACACCGATCAATTTGTGTATTTTTTAGACTCGGACGAAACGGTGCTCCCGGCTCCTGGCTGTTCAGAAAAAATGAGGGACTATTGTAGAAGAAAGAAATCCTGCCCCCAACCTTTTTATTCAACGTAAAGGAGTGAGTTGGACTTGAAATTTCTGCGGCAAACCTCAAGATACATTCCACATGGATTCGTAGTAGCCACGGTGCTACTATCGCTTTGCGAAAAATCAGGTCTCTGAACGATACTATTCCAACCACAGCGGGAGAACACAAATGGCTTTTCAACTGCCTGAGCTGCCCTACGAGCGCAATGCCCTTGAACCACATATCTCCAGGGAAACTCTGGATTACCATTACGGCAAACATCACCACACTTACGTTGTCAAACTGAACGGTCTGGTTGAAGGCACCGAGCTGGAAAACAAGAGCCTGGAAGAGATCATCAAGACGTCTGAAGGCGGCATCTTCAACAACGCTGCCCAGGTATGGAACCACACCTTCTACTGGAACTGCCTGAGCCCCAATGGTGGCGACAAGCCTTCCGGTGAACTGGCAGCAGCTATCGACAAAGCCTTTGGCTCTTATGATGAGTTTGTTGCCAAATTCTCTGACATGGCCGTTAACAACTTTGGTTCCTCCTGGACCTGGCTGGTAAAAAACACCGACGGTTCCCTGGAAATCGTCAACACCAGCAACGCCGGCACACCAATCACTGGCGACCAGAAGCCTCTGCTGACCTGCGACCTGTGGGAGCACGCTTACTACATCGACTACCGTAACGTGCGCCCAGACTACCTGAAAGGCTTCTGGGCCCTGGTGAACTGGGAATTTGTTGCGGCTAACCTTGCGGCTTGATCAGTCAACTGTCCGATAGCCAATTAAGTAGGGAAACAAACCTGACCAATTGGCAAATAAACCTGTTGAGCTAGGAAATATTTCCGAGACAGGAGTCTATACCGCCTGATAAGAACGCTTATCAGGCGGTATCTAAAATACTGAAAAGAGATAATAGCAACTTTCCTTAATTCCAGATCGGAAAGAAAATATTCCACTTGGGAAAAGCAAAGTCGTGGCTCCGGCTTAGGTGCAGATTACATCCCCGGACTTTTCATCACTGAAGTGCCTTCATTACACGGTAACCAGAAACATTCTGTTCCCGGCAATCTTCTTCTTGGCCCTTGATGACGAATCACCTTAATTGTGAAACCCTGATTTTCAATGCCTGCCGTACCGGGAATCTGGCTAACCTGAGAATGCTGCCAGGAGCCTGTATTTCCATCCATAGCCTACGCATTAAGAGCAGAGCGACCTTTGCTTTGCAGGTTTGGATAGAAATAGATAGCAAGCTGGCGCAGAGCAAACTCTGTACTAACCTCAATGAATCTGAAGACCTGCAAAGTGGATTTAGTGAATGTTTCATCTATCTTTACGGTTCGCAAGAGTATTGGGATAAGTAATATGCAGACGACAAATTCCACACAAACAGAATGCAGTAAACTCTGGTCGATAAGAAATACTGATTACAGCGACACGGGATGTTTTCTGGGCTGTGCTGCGGGTTGTTTCCTGGGGCATTCTGTAGTCGCTTATAGTGGTGCTGGATGTCTTGTTGGCGCAGCCATTAATACGCTCTGCCAAAACGGTTATAACGATAAACATTATAAGGAGCTTAAAATTATAATCCTTGGATCAGAAGAGCCTATAAGCAAAAGATCCAACAGTATTCCTGTTACTAACCAACCGAAGCATTGAACAAAACCGGGGCGCAATTCCACTCACTTTTGGATAGGAGCAATTACCGCGTTGGGCTGTCTATTCCACTGGCTGCCTTTATGAATCAGGGCTTTTAATTGCTGCCAAATGTTTGTGATTGCCATCCATTGAATTCTGGTGAACAACCTTCTTTGCCCGGTGCAAAACGGTTAGGCTTGTGCCTGACTTAAGGATTTGAACAACAATCGTCTTGTTCCAAGTTTTGTTTTATGGAATTTTCTCTGCTGATTTTTGTCCTACCCACAATTGAGTCATAAAGCAGGCAAAGCAATGAACGCGGCAGGTTTCGCATTTAATTGTCCTATTTGTTTCTACGACGGCCATATCGGAGGCCAAACTGGTGGGAATTCACTGGTCAAAACCTCTTGCCCGGCATCCCACGTTTTCCACCTGAAGTGCATCACCGAATGGCTTGAAAGTAATCAGCAGAAGATAAAAAGACTTGATCAACGCCAATGCAGTCAATGTATGCAACCGGCACTGCCATTACTTCTTCTGGACAGGAGCAACGTCATTGACAACGAATCAGCTTATTGTGAGTCCGTGATGTTTAATGTCTGCCGTACCGGAGAGCTGGCAACACTGAAGATGTTGCTGCGCGAAGACGAGACCCTGGCAAACCGGACTTACCGTTCGGTGCTCACCGGTCATTCTGAACACCTGTTAGTTGTCGCCATCAATTACGGCCATTATCATTGTGCCCGGGCTCTGATCGACTGCGGTGCCGATGTCAATGCCGCTGGTCACAATGCTGAGACGCCCCTGTGTATCGCCATCCGGAAGGGCCGCTCCGAGGTCGTCGACATGTTGATCAGGGCCGGTGCCGATGTCAATGCCGCTGGTCACAATGGTGAGACGCCCCTGCGTATCGCCATCCGGAAGGGCCGCTCCGAGGTCGTCGACATGTTGATCAGGGCCGGTGCGAATATCAATAACGTACTTCGCACCGCTGTCCGGGAGGGCAATGCTCGACTCCTTCAATACCTGGTCAGCACCCAACCCAGCCAACCTGTTCTTAATACCGCCCTGCGCGATGCCGCCGAGCGGGGGCAAACGTTGTGTCTTGTCATCCTGATCACAGCGGGAGCGAACGACCTTAACGGTGCCCTTTACGCTGCCGCCGAGCGAGGGCATATACAGTGCCTCGATATTCTGATCACAGAGGGAGCGAACGACCTGAACGGTGCACTGTACATTGCTGTTATGACGGAAAACGTCGCGGGCCAGGTTGTTCTGACCCAACAAGGAGCAAATATTACTACCGTACTGCACACTGCTGCCAGACAGGGTTCCTGGGAATTTTTCAATCTCCTGAACGACCCGACACACATCAATGACACCGATGCGGAAGGTCAAACGCCGCTGCATATCACCGCTGCCAACGGACATTGCAGATGCGTGGAAAAGCTGCTTGAAACCGGGGGAGTGGCTATAAATAGCACTGATAGCCTCGGCTATACGGCTCTCCACCTGGCTGCCCGCAATGGCAACACAGAGATCGTCAACGTCTTGCTGGCCGCTAACGACATCAATACCAATGCCAGGAATAAAGATGGCTGGACGGTTCTCCATTTAGCGGCCCGCCGAGGCCACACTGAGACTGTCAAGGCGTTACTGGCTGCTTACGATATCAAGGTTAATCAGAAAGATCACGATGGCTGGACGGCTCTCCACATGGCGGCCTGGAATGGCCACACAGAGACCGTCAAGGCGTTACTGGCAGCTGACGGTATCAAGGTTAATGAGAAAGATCACGATGGCTGGACGGCTCTCCACCTCGCTACCAGATACAATCATCCAGAGTCCGTCAAAGCGTTACTGCAGGCTCCGGGTATCCACGTCAATGAAACAAATACCAATGGCTGGACGGCTCTCCACCTCGCTGCCAGATACGGCTGTCCAGAGTCCGTTGAAGCGTTACTGGCCGCTGTCGGCATCCGGGTCAATGAGATGGATAAAAATGGCGATACGGCTCTGAGCCTGGCTACAAGGTTTGGTCACACCGCCAGTAAGGAACTTCTTGTTGATAATGGGGCAATTAATCCACCGTTCTGCCATCTACTATGAGCGATAAAATTCGGGATTATTAATTAAACGGCTAAAACAGCTTAATTAAAAACTCCTCGTTCAAAATACTGTTTTAAGGAATTTTCTCTATCGATGTTTGTCCTAACCACAACCCTTATCGTACAGTAAGCTTCAGCCATGCACAGCGTCAGCGGCAACACCACAGATTTTTCCTTTAATTGCTCTAACTGTATAGGCGACGACAGGCATATCAGAGGACAACATGGCGGGCATTTACTGGTCAAAGCCTCTTGCCCGGCGTCTCACGTTTTCCACCTGGAATGCATCACCCGATGGCTGGAGAGTGATCAGCAGAAGATAAAAAAGCTTGATGAACGCCAATACAGTCAATGCATGCAACCGGCGCTGCCATTGGTTCCTCTGGATGGTAGCAGAGTCCCTGGCGACGAATCGCCCTATTGTGAATCCCCGATGCTTAATGCCTGTCGTACCGGGAATCTGGAAACGCTGAAAATACTGCTGGCCAAAGATGAGACATTGGCAAACCGGACTTACCGTTCGGCACTCACCGGTCATCCTGAACACCCGACAGCTGTCGCTATCAATTACGGCCATACAGATTGCGTCAAGGCCCTGGTCGACTGCCATGCTGATGCTAATGCCGCTGGTCACGATGGTGAGACTCCTCTGCAAAATACCACCACCCGGCAGCGCCACACCATTGACTTGCAAATGCTGCTGACCGGGGCTGGAGTGAATATCGATAACGTACTGCACACCGCTGTCCGGGAGGGCAATGCCGAACTCCTTGAATACCTGAACAGCACCCAACCCAGCCAACGAGCCCTTGATAACGCCTTGAATGAAGCCACCCGGCAGGGTCAAACGCAGTGCCTTGAACCCCTGATCAACATGAGAGCAAACGACCTTGACGGTGCTTTGCGCGAAGCCTCCAGATGGGGGAAAACACAGTGCCTTGAACTATTGATTAGCAAGGGCGCGAAAGATCTTTACGGAGCCTTGTATATTGCTGTCCTGACGGAAAATATTGAGATACGGTACATTCTGGTGAATAAAGGAGCGGATCTTCATACCGTATGGAGCACTAATAACATAGACAATCCTATGAAAAATTTCATTGGCAGGATCATCTTCAATTACCTCCATACCACCAATGAGACAGACATAAAACCACTGCATAGCGCCGCTGCCAAGGGCTATACCAAAGGCCTTAAAAAGCTGATTGAAACCAGGGGAGTGGATGTCAATGCCACTGATTACCATGACTATACAGCTCTTCGCATCGCTGCCTGCTGTGGCCACACAGAGACCGTCAAGGCATTACTGGACATTTCCGGAATCCTGGTCAACGTTGGGAATACTTCCGGCGACACGGCTCTCCACTTAGCTGTCTATCGAGGTGACACAGAAATTGTCAAGTTGTTACTGGATGCTGACGGCATCGATGTCAATGAGAAGACAAACAAAGGCTGGACTGCTCTGCATCAGGCTGCCAACAATGGCAACACAGAGATCGTCAAGATGTTACTGGCTGCTTCAGGTATACAGATCAATGAGCAAACTAACGCAGGTTCGACGGCTCTCACCCTGGCTACCAATTACGGCTACACCGCTTGTGCAAAACTCCTTGCTGAAAGTAGGGCAGTGGATAATCCATCGCCCTGCCCGCTGCAGTGAGCAATGAAATGGTGGAACTCCGTTTTTGAACATTTAACGTCCTTTTTCAGTTCCATAAACACAGACTCCACGGTAAGAAAGCAGTCATGAATATCCCGCAAAGTAATCGTATTACCAATTACCTGTTTGCCACTGATCATAATGTTGTTTTTCAGGAAAGCACCGGAAACTTACTGCCACCTAATTTAAAACATGAAATGCTGAAAATTTACCATCAGAGCCCTGCCCGCTTCAGTGAAAATAGTCTCAGCATTCCCATTAATCTAAGGAATATTGAACTGATCCATGTATTGCCAATTCTGGCTCAAACCGATTACTTTCTTGAGAAACTAAATAGCCATGCCTTGGAGTTCTGTAAAAACATTAACAAAATTTATTCAATAGATATACAAATGGCCCTCTGGGATACAGGCCCCTTCAAAACATTATCAGATATCGGGAAATTCATGGAATCCATTATTGCCAAGCACAACGATAAAAGTGATATAACTCATAATGAAAAAATAGCATTCAGATTTCTGTTAACCGGCTTATTAAAGATGGATCATGACTTGGATGTTCACAATTCAATCCATATATTGAACATATTATCAAAATATTTTCACCCCGACAAAAGTATCAGACATTGTGAACTCTACTCATGCATCTTAAGCAAAGGACCACGACTTGCCATGGTGATATATGAAGTGTGGAGCTTAAATAATACAGCGAAACTCTCACTTCTAAAAAATGAGGTTTTTGGTATGTCTGTTTACCGGTTAATTACATTAATTTCCAAGCTAAATGAAAGCAAACATGAAATCCCAAGAGTTGCAGAGCGATGCCAGCTTCGCAAAAAAATACAATTAAAGTTAGAAACACTCCAAAGCATTAGCCTGAAAGAAAACCTGTTAAAGACACTTATCAAATACAATGAACTAGCACTACTGGAAGCATTGACGAATCGTACAGACTTCGATATCAACGAACTGCGTATTAGTGGAGAAACGCCACTGATTTATGCCATCAAACAAAGAAGTCAATGGATTATCGAATTTTTAATAAAAAAGCAAGATGTCAATGCGCTGGGCCTGGAAAATAAAACACCCCTTCAAATAGCCATTGATTGCTACAGCAAATATCTTGATGAGAATGAATCCGTTGATTATTGCAACCCCTACAAACCAGTCATTGAATCTTTATTAAATTGTCCTCAACTCGACGTTAATGCTCAGGACTCACTGGGCATGACCGCTTTATGCCATATTGCCATGCTACCTAAAACCGATTCGACATACTTTCCGTTTGTCGAGAAGCTGATTTCCAGGGGTGCCAATATTGAAAAAGCTGTTCATGGCTATGGAACAGTGATTAGTTTATTAGGGCAAAGTAAATCCTGACCATCAGTGTTAAACATTATATGTGATGTCGCCAACCTGTCAGTAAGCTTTTTGGGCATCGGCTTCAGATTTGAGACCCGTTATGATGGATTGACTGATACCCTGTTCAGTCCGGGAGTCGCTCAGTGTGGTGCCCAACACCGCAAAACTGTCCTTCACCACCCCGATTGATATTTTCCTGAAATCTGATGTCAAAGGACTGATCAGATCTTCAGGAACACCGATATGCCGCCAGTTCAATACCAGTTTAAGAACCTTAATCATCTGGGCTTGGTTGCCGCCATGTGCCGGGAGCTAAAGATAGCCGAATATTTCGATGCACGCATAACCAATGACTCTGAGGCACGCAATGTCACCATTGGACAGGCTGTGGTCGCAATGATCATCAATGGGCTGGGCTTTACAGGGCAGACCCTCTACCTGGTCCCTGAGTTTTTTGAGGACAAGCCGATTGATCGCCTCATCGGGGAAGGCATCCAGGCAGAACACTTAAACGACAAAATACTTGGCCGCGCTCTCGACAGTCTTTATTACGCTGGCGTCAGTGACTTATACCTGAATCTTGCCATTAAGGTCGTCAACCATCTAAATCTGCCCTGCAAGGCATTAAACCTGGACGGCACCAGTCTTCATACAGACGGTGTCTATAACAGTAATGAAAACCCTGATGACTTGAACTGCATCCATATCTGCCGCGGCTACAGCCGTGACCACCGGCCTGACCTGAATCAGGTTGTCTTGCAGCTAATCACCGAAAATGAGGCGGGTATCCCCGTGTTTATGGCACCTGCGAGCGGTAATGTAAACGACAAGACTTGCTTTCAGGAAATTATCAAAAATCATTTGTCGTGTTTTAAGGCGGCTTTGAATAACCGTTATCTGGTCGCAGATGCAGCCATGTACGTTGCTAAAACCCTCCAGTTGCTTGATAAGCAAAAACAGCTGTTTATCTCCCGGGTGCCGCTGAATATCAAGGATGCCAGGGAGCTGGTCAGCAAAGCGCCTGCCATGGCACTGGAGCCTGTTGAAGGCTATGA
>NZ_JAGHQW010000036.1 GCF_017744115.1 Salinisphaera sp. G21_0
GACATTGACATTTGGGAATCGGATTCTGATTTATTGTCGCCGGATTTTGATTTATTTGCGACCGGGTCAGAACGGGTCAACAACCACCATGACTGGCTTGAAGAGTTCCTGCAAGGATAAACCAGTTATCATGACACAAGCATTTTACGGTTAAAATGGCAACATACGCAGGTTAAATATAAGGTCAATCTCCTCCTCCGGTTTTTCCTGGTGAATACGCTCAAGAACATTCACTGCATGTTCTTTCCGGCCACTCGGATAATGCCAAATCCGGACCTGTCCATCATTAAAGTAGTAAACGCCATAAAGGCCACTAAAAAGTGGCCTTCAA
The DNA here is from genome assembly GCF_017744115.1 of Salinisphaera sp. G21_0. Classification (GTDB taxonomy): domain Bacteria; phylum Pseudomonadota; class Gammaproteobacteria; order Pseudomonadales; family Endozoicomonadaceae; genus Endozoicomonas. Next base: position 332 of record NZ_JAGHQW010000036.1, read on the forward strand.
TGATTTCAGCCAAGTCAGAATTAAACGTCTGGTGCTGCAGTGCGTTTAACTTTTGCCTTCTCAGAGTTTTCAACCGGACCTGAGCTGTGCTCGGTCCATACGTCTGCATCCATGGTTTTATCAAGGAATGGGAACTTGCGACGATTGAATACCGGCGTCACACCGGATGCCACCTGATCATCAAAGTCCTTCAGAACCTGAACAACAGTACCAGAAAGCATCAGAATAGCCGTCAGGTTAATCAGTGCCATGATCCCCATGGAGGCATCAGCAAAAGCCCACACGGTTGGCAGGCTGCTGCTTGCCCCCCAGATCACCATACCCAATACAGCAATACGGTAAACATTTACCAGCCAATTCTTGTCCATGATAAAGCGCAGGTTTGATTCACCATAGTAGTAATTGGCAATGATCGAACTGAAAGCAAACAACAGAATAGCCGCAGCTACCATGTGCTTACCGACCGGCCCCACCTGGCTTTCCAGAGCCAGCTGCGTCAACTCGATACCTGTTACGCCAGAACCATCCATTACGCCGGACATCAGGATAATAGAAGCGGTCGCAGTACAGACAATGATTGTATCCATAAATACACCCAGCATCCCCATCATGCCCTGGTTGGCAGGATGATTCGAGTGTGCAGTTGCTGCTGCGTTAGGGGCACTACCCATACCCGCTTCATTGGAGAACAAACCACGCTTGATACCCTGCTGCATCGCCTGGGATACCGCGTAACCCGCTCCACCACCGACAGCACTATCAAGACCAAAAGCGCTCTTGATAATCAGACTGAAGACCGCCGGCAGCTCTTGGATATTCATAAATACCACCACCAGAGCCACACCCAGATAGCCAAAGGCCATGATCGGTACGACCATCTCTGCCACTTTGGCAATGGAGCGAATACCACCAAAGATGATCAGGGCACTCACCATTGCCAGCCCCATACCAATAGCTTCCGTTGGAATTTCGTAGCCACTGAATGCTGCAGCAATGGAGTTAGACTGCACACTGTTAAAGGCAAAGCCAAACGCAATAATCAGGGAGATGGAGAAGATAATACCCAGCCAACGCTGCCCAAGGGCTTTCTCAATGTAATAAGCCGGGCCACCTCGATAAGTACCATCACCGTTATTGGTCTTATAAAGCTGGGCAAGAATATTCTCGGCAAGACTGGTGGACATACCCAGAACCGCGATCAGCCACATCCAGAAAACAGCACCAGGCCCACCCATAGTAATGGCAACCGCGACACCCGCTATGTTGCCAGTACCTATCCGTGCAGCAAGGCTTGTACAAAACGCCTGAAACGGAGATACATGAGTAGAACAATCAGTCACACGGCTGCCCAGCATGGTTTTCATTGCCAGAGTAAACCGGCGAATCTGAACAAAGCGGGTTTTTACCGTGAAAAGCAGACCTGCCCCCATAAGCAGGTACATAAGAATGCTGCCCCATAGCAGACCATTGATGGAGTCTATTAAGTTATTCATAAAATTCCCGGCGCATTGTGTATTCTCGATTTTTATTTCAAATTAAAATTTATAACATTAGGGAATAAACCTTGAATGATAAGTATAAACACCTATCAACCAAACAATAGAAATCCTTTAAAAACTGCCTGAAACCCTTTAAAAACAACGCATCCTGTGTCCAATTCAGGCCAAATAACAAACCACAGAAATACGCATAAAACGATCACCAACACGTACAAGTAACATCTGATGCAATTGAAAGCCTGAACAAAAATTTAGAATACCCTTACGGTAAAATAAAACATTCCTTAAACAACCAGGAAGCCCCACCATTTCAAAATAGCAAACATCAAAACAGGCTTTTTCATCAGGAAACAAATAATGAGCATACCAATTATCAATTAAATGACACTATTGACAATACTCTTTCATTGTTTAATTTCAGATAACACGAGGCAATGTAAAAGACTACCTTGTCAACAACATTCCTCAAATAAACAATCCCTGATAAAGGTCAACCAACATCAAGGGATAAACCAAAAAAATAGCCAAACACTGCACCACCCGGCTCGGCTTTTCGGTGCAACTTTTCAACTTTTGCTAACAGGACTTTGTCTCCTGAAAATTGGCATTACCAATGCGTTCGAGAGAGTCCTCAGACTCAGGTTTATTAACCCAGACATCCTTATCAATCGTTCGATCCAGAAAAGGAAAACGACTGCGCCTAAACTCAGGGGAACGGCCGGATCCTGACTGTAAATCGTAATCCCTCAATACCTGCATAACCGGGCCACTGAGCAACAGGATGATCACAAGATTAATCAGTGCCATCAGCCCCATGGCAAGGTCGGCAACCATCCACACCATCTCGAGGGATGCGATTGAACCAAGAAAGACCAAAAATACGACAACAGATCGATAAACCTGCAATAAACGGGGACTGTTACGAATAAACAGAAGATTTGACTCACCGTAGTAATAATTGGCAATCACCGATGTAAAACCAAAAAAGATGACAGCAATGGAAATAAACCACTGCCCCCAGCCACCGACAATACCAGCGAGCGCAGCCTGAGTCAGCTGGATACCATTGAGGGTACTGCCTGATTCCAGCTGGCCGGATAGCAGCACAATGGCAGCGGTCGCTGTACAGATCACAATGGTATCGATAAACACGCTGATCATCGACACAATGCCCTGAGCCGCCGGATGGTTTGGTTTGGGTGTCGCAGCCGCAGCCGCATTGGGACCACTGCCCATACCAGCTTCATTGGAAAACAGGCCTCGCTTGATTCCCTGCATCATGGCCTGTGCCACGGAATAACCAATAGCACCACCTGTGGCTGAATGCAGACCAAATGCACTGTCAAAAACCAACGCGATAACGGCAGGCACTTCATTCAAATGAAAAGCTACAACACCAAAAGCAATCACCAGATAAGCCAGGGCCATTACCGGAACCACTAACTCTGCAAAATGAACAATCGAGTGGATCCCTCTGAAAATAATAAAAGCGGTCACACCGGCAATGACCAGGCCGACCAATACCGGACTTATCGCCATATGACCAGAAACCGCCTGGGATACCGAGTTAGCATGAACCGCATTGAAGACAAACCCGAAGGTCGTTAACAATAGAACTGAAAATAAAATACCCAGCCAGCGCAGGCCAAGTGCCTTCTCTATATAGTAGGCAGGGCCACCACGAAAGGTTCCATCTTTATTGTTGGTTTTATAGAGCTGCGCCAGCGTGTTCTCTACAAAACTGGAGGCCATCCCCAACATGGCAACGATCCACATCCAGAATACCGCACCGGGGCCACCGATAAAGATAGCAATGGCAACCCCGGCCAGGTTACCAGTACCTACGTGTGCAGCCAGGCTAGTACAAAGAGCCTGAAAAGAAGATATTTCATTACCTGATGTCTTTCGAGACCCCAGCATCAGCTTCCATGCGTGAAAAAAATAACGAAACTGAACAAAGCGGCTTTTGACAGTGAAGTAAACACCTGCACTCAGCAGCAGATAGATCAGTAAATATTCCCAAATGAAGGTGGTAATTTCTAAAAAGATCGTACTCATTTGAGCCCCAATGATTTTTCACACCAAACTAGAATAGCAGAGGATTTTTGACACAAAGGGGGATTTTCCAGCGTAAAAACTGTCCAAAAAGACAAAAAATAAAAAATGCCTTTGTTTATCAATGGCCAGGAAGGCTGTCCCGGCAACGCCTGGAGGTCGAAGCAGAGCCAGAAGATGAACCAGCCACTGAAAACGGTTAATAATTAGGGGTTTGAGACAGGCCAGGGAATCACAACCTAAACTATAAGAGACCGTTATGTTCAGGGAGTGAACAACTATGTCAATGTTGATCCGCGAGCTCAAGCACGAACACTTACAGATTAGTGACTTATTAGTAAAAGCCAGGGCAGAAGGTGTTGCCAGTGAAGCGGGCCGGGAGCTGGTGCTTTCAGCAAAAAAAATGCTACTGGCTCATTTAAATAAAGAAGACCGCTATCTCTACCCCCCATTACGGGAGGCCGCCGCAAAAGATGAAAGCCTGAAGTCGATGCTATCTGACTATGCCCTGGACATGGACAAAATCTCAGTGGATGTTATGGCTTTCTTCAACCTCTATGAATCCACCGACCAAACATCCGAAAGCTTCCACTCCGATTGTGACAACATCATAAAGGCATTGTGCAAAAGAATCGCCAAGGAAGAGACTGTACTCTACAAAATCTATGATCAGATTTACGATCAAATCATAAATTCCTGATCTGCAAACCTGTCTATCAAGGCAGTGATCGGCTGGTTCTCAGCCGATCATTATTCCCTTCTAGAAGAATACAAACCCAAGCAGCACCACACCCAGAACCATCCGATAGATGACAAATGGCATAAGCCCGATACGGTTGATAAATGCCAGGAAGAAATGCACACAGAGCCAGGCACTGACAGCCGACACCAGGGTTCCAAGGGACAGTGTCTGCCAGTCCACCGGCACCGTGCTTTCTGCCAGATCCAGCATCAACAGGCTACCCGCCCCCAGAATCACGGGAATTGACAGCAGGAACGAAAACCGGGCAGCTGCATCACGGGTAAAGCCCATCATTAACGCTGCCGTCATGGTAATACCAGAACGGGATGTGCCCGGTATCAGCGCCAGCGCCTGGGCAAAGCCAATCAGCATTGCCTGTCTGAAAGACATCTGCTCCAGGGGTTGAATACGCTTGCCTTTCAGATCTGCCCACCCCAGCAGGGCACCAAAAATCAGGGTGGTTCCGGCAATCACCGCAACGGTCCGCATCGCCTCATCCAGCCCCATTTTTTTCAGGGCCAGACCAAATACCACGGCGGGCAATGTGGCAAAAATCAGATACCAGCCAAGACGGCTGTTAACGGTAGCGCCCTTCCCCACCAGAGAGCCCAGCCAGTCACGGGCAATGGCAAAGAGGTCTTTCCAGAAATAGGCAATGACGGCAGCCAGCGTACCAATGTGCACAGCAACATCAAATGCCAGCCCCTGGTCCGTCCAGCCAAGCAGCTGGGCGGGCAAAATCAGGTGACCTGAGCTGGAGATAGGAAGAAATTCGGTAATGCCCTGGATCAGCGCCAGGATCATGGTCTGTAGAGTGTCCATCACGGTCCGTCCTTGTTCTTAACGTTCTGATTTTTTCAGAGCTACCTTATCCCGAAGATAAACCGGCATTGCCTGCTCCGCAGGCAGCCCTTTACCCCGTTTAAAGTCGGCAGCTGCCAGCAGGGCTATATCATGGGCCCTGGGCCAGGCTTCAATCTGACAATCAACCACGGTGGCTGACAGTCGGTGTCTGAACGACCAGCCAGTGCCCATCCCAAACCAGTACCCATCCATAACCGGTACCACCACCTGTTCTGGCAGGGTCACTATTTCCGCAGCAACCGGCACCATTAAGCCATCAGATTCGGAAAACGCACCCCAATAGATCTCATCCATTCTGGCATCAATGGCACTCAACACTTTTGCTGCCTTGTGCTCCCTGAGCCCCTGCTGAGCCAGAGCAGCCAGCGTCGAGACCGGAACCACCGGAAGATCAACCGCAAACGCCAACCCCTGAACCATAGCGGTAGCCACCCTGAGGCCGGTAAATGCCCCTGGCCCCCGGCCAAAGGCCAGGGCATCCAGCTGCTTAAGGCTTAGGCCGGCCTGAGCCAGAATATCTTCAACCATTGGCAGCAGATCACGGCTATGTCGGCGGGGAGTCAGCTCGAAGCGTTCAATCACTTCGCCATCAAGGTTAAGGGCAACAGAACAGGCTTCCGTTGCGGTATCAAGAGCAAGCAGTTTCATGGGGAATCTTTACTGTTTTGGTGAGCGTCAGCAACATGGCCAGGCGACTATTTTGAAAAGACCGGCAGTTCATTACAACCGTATTGTCAGTAATTACAAAAAAGCCGGTGGCGCTTTCTCACACCCCCGACTTTTGTTTTGATCAACAGTCATTGCTCAGGCAACAACATCAGGCAACTGTCTCACTCAGGCGAGAACAGGCTTCAGCGCGTCCAGCACCTGCTGTTTGATTTCATCAACAGAGCCAACACCTTCAATGCGGCTGTAACGGGTATCGCCACCCGCCTGCTGATAAAACTCAACCAATGGCGCAGTCTGATCATGGTAGACCCCCAGGCGCTTGCGTACCGTTTCTTCTTCATCGTCTGCACGCTGCACCAGGGCTTCACCGGTCACATCATCCTTACCCTCTTCTTTGGGTGGATTAAAGACCACATGGTAAGTACGACCACTTTCCGGGTGCACGCGACGGCCACTCATGCGCTTGACGATTTCTTCATCATCAACAGCGATTTCCACAACGTGGTCAATGGCAACACCCGCATCACGCAGAGCTTCAGCCTGGGGAATGGTGCGTGGAAAGCCATCAAACAGGAAACCATTGGCGCAATCACTCTCAGCAATACGCTCTTTGACCAGGGCAATGATGATGTCGTCAGAAACCAGCGCCCCGGAATCCATGACGGCCTTGACCCTGTTGCCCAGCTCAGTGCCGTTCTTGATCGCAGCCCGCAGCATATCCCCGGTAGAGATCTGGGGAATACCATACTCTTCCATGATAAATTGAGCCTGAGTCCCTTTACCGGCGCCCGGTGCACCCAGCAGAATAACGCGCATGAAAAGCTCCTGTTGCCAGCCATCCGTTCTCTGCTGCAAGAGATCGTATTATAGAGACACCGTCTGGCTTGGAATATGTGACAAATTTATTGACGTATTCAATAAAAAGCGGACAAGCATATACAGCCGGAAGCCCGGTGACAAGTTTGGACTTATCACCGGGGCCCGGGAGCCAATATGAAAATTACTGCTTTTCAACCACCACACTACCGATGGAGTAACCTGCCCCAAAAGAGCAAATGATACCTTTATCCCCCGATGTCAGATCCAGCGAGTGTTTATGAAAGGCAATAATCGAACCAGCTGAACTGGTATTAGCGTACTCATTGAGAATCACCGGCGCTTCCCGGGGCTCTGGCTCACGGCCCAGCAGCTTGCGCGCCACCAGTTGGTTCATATTCAAGTTTGCCTGATGCAGCCACAGACGGCTCAAATCTCCGGGGGTGAGTGCAAGAGACTCAAGGTGATCAGAAATATGCTTCACCACCTGGGGGCAAACTTCTTTAAAGACTTTCCGGCCATTCTGGACAAACAGTTTGTCGGGCTTGCCGACGCCGGTTTCATCCGCACGATTCAGAAAGCCAAAGTTGTTACGGATATTATTGGAGAACTGAGTCCACAAGTGACAGCCGAGTACCCGGTAGCCATCTTTCCGTTTGGCAATGTCCTCACTCTCCAGCAATACGGCAGTACAGGCATCACCAAAAATAAAGTGACTGTCCCGGTCGCGGAAGTTCAGATGACCTGAACAAATTTCCGGGTTCACCATCAATACCCGTTTTGCAGACCCGCTGCGAATAGCGTCGACGCCAGCCTGGATACCAAAGGTAGCTGAAGAACAGGCGACGTTCATGTCATAACCATAACCACCGCCACCGAGAAACTGCTGGATCTCAACGGCAATGGCCGGGTAAGGGCGCTGCATATTGGAACAGGCGACAATAATCATATCCACGCCGGATGGCTCGACCCGGGCCTGGGCAAGAGCCCCTCTGGCGGCATGGAGTGCCATTTCGCACTGGACAGAGATGTCCTCATTGCCACGCTCGGGAATTCGAGGAACCATTCTCTGCGGATCAAGAACGCCTTCCCGGTTAACCACGTAGCGGTTAACAATTCCGGAGGCTTTTTCAATAAACTCGCTACTGCTTCTGGCCAGCGGTTCCAATTCACCGGCGGCTATGGCCTCTTTGTTGTTTTCATTCTGCTGGTCGACCCAGGCATTGAATGCATTGACCAGCTCATCATTACTGATGGCCCCCGGCGGGGTATATAACCCGGTACCACTGATCACGACTTCCGGCACAATCACTCCATCACATGCTTATTGTCTTTTATTTTTCGCATCTTATAGCAGGGTAATTACCAAGGGAACTAATAAGTAACCAACCTTATGAAATTATCGTTTCTGGCGTCAGGGCTTACCGGTTCCCCGCTTTTGTCTGGATGCCTCCAGTTCCGGGCTATTCCCCCCAAGACTCCAGTTTCCGGGCTCCTCCTCTTCAATGACCACCCAGACCGCCTGCTGAAAACGATCTTCACCACCTGCTGCAACCTCCACCAGCAGCTTAGAGATTCCATCCATCACTTCCTGCTTCTGGATTTCATTAAACAGCCCCTTGACCGTTTTCACAGAGACAAACGGCATAAGCACTCACCTCACAATAAATATCGACCTTCACAGATTAGCCCATTTTCACCACAGGCACTGAAAGCACCAAAGGTAATAAATGCGTGGTCGTCCTCCATTCCCGGCTGACGCATAAGGCACCGGTGGGATAGGCAAAAAAAGGAATAGAGAGAAGATTTCAGGGTCCGTAAAAAAGCACAGAAAGAATGCTCAAATTAAACGAGACCTGCCCAGTATAGTTCGACCGGTTTTAAATCACATGTAACAACACTGAACAAGCATCCAGACGAGCAAAATCAAGGGTCGGAGGGGAACTCTTTGAGGTTTATCGAATCAAACCATTGCTGATCATTTAGTGAGAGAATTAGAAAATCCTATGATCTCAACTGCAACAGTTGACCATCCAACACCCGGTGTGCGCCCTGCCCCTGCCAGCTTGTTTAACCATGGCAGATTAATGCTAAGGGTTGTTGATGCACGCAAGGGCAAATGGCACGGCTGGGAAACAAAACCAGTTACGCTGTTAAGTCCCCATTGCAAAAACCCTTTATCTGAAAATTTAGGAAGACGGGTATTCAGGGCTGCACCATGGGTAGTCACCATGTTGCAACCAGTGGATGCTATCAAGTTAATATGGGCCTATAAAAGAGATGCTTTTTCAGATAATTACGGCAATTGTCAGCCTTCAGACACACACAGCGAGCGGTTAAAAAAAATCACTGACCTGGCAACGCTTGATACAAAATTAGAAGAAATATATTGCCAGAGCAAGACGTTCTTTCCGGACACCACCTCCGGACACATTGGCAGGATGGGTTATCTGTTGCATCAGTCGTCCAGCAAAAAAATTGCCGACACAACCTACCCGGAGGTTATTTGCCACCTTAATTTTGGCCTGATGCACTGCGGATACCTTCTCGATTTTACCAGAGAATCAACATTTAACCGGGTCGCCAGGATGATGCAGAACATTTTGCGGCTTGAACTGGAAGACAATGCCCGCGTCCTTGAGGAATTTCGTCAACCTGTGCAGCTGTCGGTCTTCGATAGAGAGCGGGGTGCGCTATTCCTGCCGGTAAAACTGCAGCGCCATGAAATAGAGACAATTTCAGCGAACGCCAGGGCATTCTCTAAATATGCTCATTTCATGGGCTGGGATAGCACTCTTTTCAAAGTACTGACCCAGTCCGGTGGTGATCGCTTTCTGCAGTTACTGATCAATATTCCGGAAAGTGTCAAAGCCGTGGCAGAGACAGATAAAAACCCGGATCTGATCAAAATATTAACAACCCCGGGACTATTGAACTCATATAGCCTGCCTGAAATACTGGCAGCCATAGAACATGCCCGGCTACTTAATGTCAATTTACCGGTACGGTTCCTGACAGATATCGTTAACACAATTACTGTCCGCCTTGGTGAAATAACATATTTCAGAAACCAGGATAAATATCTCTACCTGAATATGAATTTACTCCCCGGGGATCGTATACAGGAGCTGGAATCGGTGTTTGCCAAACAATCGGTGCTCTGCAGAAAGGCATTAGCAAACAGATTATTTGTCCCAATATTATTTAATGGTAATACCTGCGTCTACTACAACCCATTAGCCACCTGCCTTCTAATTGCCCATGGCACCAGGATCAACTTTCAAAACACTCCCCAACAAACAACGGATATTCTCTGGCTGTTAATGGCAGCCCGGTATTTCTGTAAAAAGCATTGGTTGAGCAGGGATGAAATCAGGATCATCCGCCACGAGCTACTGTGGCAGCTTCTCTGTAGCGAGATGACTCATACGAAAAATTACTTCACCAGTATAAATCCGGGGCAAGTGGCTCCCCCTGAGAAAACACTGAATAACCTTGATACGCTTATAGACAATCTGAAAACCCTTTTAGCCAGTCAATCAATAACTACCGACGACAGCTGGGTTGAAGATCAGTGTCGGGAACTGATCGGTGAAGATATATATGACCAATTTTATCTGGACGACCAGGCCGATGAGCAAAAACTTCAGGACCATCTGCTAAGTGGCCTGTCACCAAAACGATTTAATGATGAACAGTTAATGGACCATATTCACTACATGACCACTATCCCGTTGCCAGATGGTAGAATCGGCAGCGCCTTAAAGTTTTGTCACAAATCACACCTGGTAAATAATTTCTGTGCTATCCGGTTGCCTGACAAAGAAGCTGGCCGGTGCGAATGGCTGGATGAATGTCTGACGGCTCCACCGAACTTTGCGCCAGGTGAACTTCGTGATGATGATTACTATCCTGCAATCACCCGGATAGCGGGTCGGCATTACTATCAGAAACTCCATCCCACCAAAGTAAAATTGATACTGGCAGGAGATGCAGGCATAAAAACCGGTTTCCGCAAAGTTCACGGTCTGGATCACGCCCTGCGTACACAGCTGGCAACCGAGTTTCTTGTGGAGGTATTGCCTCACATTCATGCTCCATTTAAGGAACTACTGAAAAACCAGCCCCTGCTGCATGAATTACTGCCCATTGCCGAGCTGTACCACGATGCGGTTGCCGAAGATGAACATAAAGAGTTAGAAGAGCGTCGTGCCGCTGAACTGTTCCAGCGTGATATGCAGGGTTTGCATCACTACCCGGATGAACTGATCGGGTTAGTAACCAGTGCACTGAAAAATAAAAACAGTAACAAGATGCAGCCGGTCAGGGCTCCCTTCACCAGTGACCAGCAATGCCCGGCGGAGGAATTACTGCTTCGTCAGGTGCTGCGCTTTGGTGATATCGTCGATATTGTCAGAGTCATCCCCTGCCGGGAAGACTTTCCAGCGATCCGACTGACGCCGGGTTCTGTAGAATCCGTAGAGAACCGCTACTTTAACCCGGAAGCCATTGAGTTACTCCGCGTCGTCAATAAACCAGAGTTTACCCTGCTGATCCAGGCAGCACTGCTGAGCTTCAGGCACCTGGCCTGCATTACCGGGGGCTGGCACCACAAAGATGCCAACCCGTTCACCACGAAATACCGGTTGCCGGTGGATAACCATCAACGGCGATTGCTGATTGAACAGGCATCTGATCCGCAGCAGTGCATGCGCGAAAACCTGGATGATCTGGTCCGGTTGGTGATGGCAGAGAAAGCTGGCATCAAACCCTGCCTGACCGATCACCCAAAACGCTCGGACAACCCGCCCCTCCCCGATTGCTGGGACCCACAAACCGGCTTAGCCGGCGCTTACCGAAAGCTGCACAATGAACAGGAACTGCGACAGATTGAATTACCTGAAAACATGACCCTGACAGAAAAAATTATCGTTGCTGCGGATAAACTGAACAATGAACAGAACCACACAGTGTTCAGGCTATCACCTGCCACCCGCAATGGTATACAGTCAGAAATGATGCGGTTGCAGCAGAAGGGTATCCTGCCAGCCATCGGCACGCCGCCGCAGTCTGAGCTTGAGCAAATATTCCGGCAACCGGACTGTGCAGGTGCCCGAATACTGAATGAACGAGGGCTTGTGGTGGTGTCTGATGAACATGAAGGGAGGATCGTTTATCGAATGCAGCCTAACGGTCAACGACAACAAAGAAAGAGGCGGCGCGATGAGCTTAACCATGACGCCTGCTACCGCAATCCCCCCCAAAACAGGCTGCCGTTAAGCACTGACGGTTTCCTGCCAAGGAATTGTCCTGAAATAACTTCCCTGTTTTCAGTTACATTGAAACCATGTAAGTAGCTAACCATATGAAATCGAATATTTCTGGCTACTTACTAGCCAGTATTACGCATACCTGCGGCAATACCGGCAATAGTGATCATCAATGCCTGTTCAAGCTCCTCACCCACTTCAGCATCCTCTCCTGCCATCTTTTCATGGGAGCGAACCCGCTGCAGCAACTCAGCCTGAAGGAAGTTCAGAGGATCAGTGTAAGGGTTACGCAGACCAATGGCTTCTTTGTTCTGCGGGTGTGACGACATCAGCTCATCCCCTTCTTTAAGATCAAGCAGCACTTCAATGGCAGACGACAGCATGCGCCTGAGCTTTTCGCCCAGGTAGCGCAGATGATCGGGCACCAGCTGATCTTCATAATACCTGGCCAGCTGGGCATCGGTCTTGGTGAAGACCATCTCCAGCATTTCCAGACGTGCCTTAAAGAACGGCCAGTCGGTCATCATTGCTTCAAGCACATCCCGGTTGCCATTGTTGACCGCATTCTCCAGCGCTTCGCCACAGCCCAGCCAGGTTGGCAGCATCAGGCGAATCTGTGTCCAGGCAAAAATCCAGGGAATAGCCCGCAGACTTTCCACGCCGCCGTTGGGTTTCCTCTTGGCGGGGCGGGAGCCAAGCGGCAATTTACCCAGTTCCATTTCCGGCGTTACGGCCCGGAAGTAAGGTACGAAGTCTGGCTCTTCACGAACAATGCCCCGGTAAACCTTCACGGAATCTGCTGACAACTGATCCATTACTTCACGCCATTCCTGCTTTGGCACTGGCGGCGGCAACAGGGTTGCTTCCAGTGTGGCGCTGGCATATAGCATAAGACTCTGGACGGCTACTTGTGGGAAGCCAAACTTAAAGCGAATCATTTCCCCCTGCTCAGTCACCCGCAGGCGGTTATTGACCGAACCCGGAGGCTGGGAAAGAATCGCCGCATGGGCCGGGCCACCACCACGGCCAATGGTACCACCACGGCCATGGAACAAGGTCAACCGGACATCGGCCTCAGCGCATACCGCCGTCACCTCTTCCATGGCACGGTACTGAGCCCAGCCAGCCGCCATCCACCCCGCATCCTTGGCAGAATCAGAATAACCAATCATAACCATCTGGCCACCGTGGCAATAACCGCGATACCAGGGTAATGACAGCAGGTGACGAATACACTCCGCTGCGTTGTCGAGGTCGTCCAGTGTTTCAAACAGTGGTGCGATGGGCATGTCGAAATCCACACCGCATTCTTTCAGCAGCAGAGCCACCGCCAGTACATCCGATGGCTGTTTAGCCATGGAAATCACATAGCAGTTCAGTGCCCTGGAGCCCTCGGCGGCTATGACACGACAGGTGTTTAAAACCTCCTGCACATCCGGTGATGGCGACCACTTCAGCGGCCCTTTGGTATTCGGCAACAGGGGTCTTGGGTTCTGCAGCTCTTTCAGCAGGAAGCTCTGTCTTTCCAGTTCTTCCCAGTGCTCATAATCCCCCAGACCCAGGGCCTTGGTCAGCTCGCTGAACACCTGGGTATGACGGCCAGACTCCTGACGAATATCCAGTTTAATCAGCGTCAGACCAAAGCAGTATGCCCTTCTCAGGGTATCCAGCAGAGGGCCATCGGCAATAACCCCCAGGCCACAGGCATGGAGAGAGTCGTAACACAACCTTAACGGCCTGATCAGATCTTCATTATCAAGAATGACACCCGCCGTCGGTGTTACCGGTGCATCCCCGGGTCTGGCCAGACCTCGCTCACACCACTGACGGGTATGTTTCAGTTTTTCCCGCAACTCTTTTAACACAGACCAGTAAGGTTCCCGGGAGTCCCCCACAAGCGCCCGCAGCTCATCACTGCAATCGCTCATGGAAAGCTCACTGATCAATGGTTTCAGATCCCTTAAAAACAGGTCTGCCGCCATCCAGCGACTGAGCAGCAATACTTCACGTGTCACTTCAGATGTTACAAACGGGTTACCATCCCGGTCCCCCCCCATCCAGGAGGAAAAGTGCACGGGTGCCGCCTCAATCGCCAACCGGTGACCGGTGAACGCTTGCAGGTGGTCATCCATCTGACGGACAAACTGTGGCACCGCATGCCACAGGGAGTGCTCAATGGTGGCAAAGCCACCTTTTGCCTCATCAACCGGTGTTGGTCGTTTACTGCGAAACTCATAGGTATGCCAGGCCTGAGTAATCAGCTGGCGAATGCGCTGTTCAATGCGCTGCTGTTCGTTATCACTGAGCGACTGGTTTTCCAGGTCACTCAGGCACTGGAATATCTGCTCATATTTCTGAATTAATGTACGACGGGTTACTTCGGTCGGGTGCGCAGTCAGTACCACCTCAACATCCAGCTCTGATGCTTTCTCTGCAATCTGCTGATCGCTGAGACCTTTCTGCTTCAGCGCCTTGAGCAATTCACTAAAGTGATCAGGAACACAGTGGCTGGCTTCACAGTCCCTGGATACCAGGTGGAACTGCTCGGCAATATTGGTGAGATTCAGGAAATGGCTGAAAGACCGTACCACAGGTACCAGCTCATCATCAGGCAGGCTGTGCAGCAGGTCTAACAGGGCCTGCTGTTCATTCAGACCGTCATCACCCTCGGCATCACTGCGGGCCGCTTTGGACAACTGACGGATAGACTCGATTTTATTGAAGAAGTCCTCTCCCTTGTGGTCCCGGATGACGTCACCCAGCAAGGTACCCAGCATATTGACATTTTGACGCAGCGACGATGGGTTCTCTGTTGGCTTTTCTGACATAGCTCTTTGCCTTTCGATGTTATTCCGGCCCACTTCGCCTCTGTAAGTCTTGGTAAGCCTGACTCGTATTAGCCCACGACAATTTACTTGTTAAATGAGTACAACAAGGTGCAGCCTATACCAGATACACCTAAGAAAAAAGGGAAATCACCTACTCACGAAAAAACCCACATCCTCACAGTAAAACACGCTATTCCCTTTAAAATTCTTCAATATTCAACACAGTAAAACACCGTCGTTTTAATCAGCGAAGCGCAAGTCGACTGACATAGAAATACCGTTTCGTAAGAACCGAAGCCGAAGTATGAAATACTGCGTCTAACCCTGATTCTATCTTGCACAGCAGACTTATAAGCTCTCATAAAATGCAATTTAACTCTGATTTCTACAACGCCTGTAAATATCCCTGGGGGAAACAATGAAAACTGATGACCAGGAAAAGGTCTCCATTGGAGCCTATATAACACTGGCATTTGCTGTGGTGTTCTTTTCCGGACTCCTGAAGTCTAATGAGTGGTACGGTGTCTTTGACTTCACCACCCTTAACGGCAGCTTTGGCAGGCTGATGAAAGACGCCACGGGTGGCATGGCCGCTTTCCGTGGCGTGGGTGGTAGCGGTGCGGCCGATGGTTTTTTGTTTGCTCTTGGTCTGGTACCAACGGCCATGTTCGCCCTGGGTATGATTGCAGTGCTTGAGCACTATGGAGCGCTGAAAGCTGCCCGTAAAATGCTGACGCCTCTGCTTCGTCCTCTGATGGGTATTCCCGGTTCAACGGGTCTGGCCATTATCGGCAGTCTGCAGTCCACCGACGTTGGTGCAGGCCTGACCAAATCCCTGGCGGATGAAGGCGAACTGACTGCCACAGAAAAAGATGTCTTTACCGCATTCCAGTTCTCCGGAGGTGCACTGATCGTCAACTTCTTCGGTTCCGGTGCCATTCTGTTCACCCTTTCTGACACCACGGGCGCTGCCGTTCCCGGTTCTATTGGTCTGGCCCTGGCGGTGATGTTTATCTTTAAAATCGTCGGTGCCAACATTATGCGTTTCTACCTCAAGACCATTGACAAGAAATCCGGCGAAAAAGCAATCACTGCCAACACTGCGGAGGCTAACTGATCATGAGTGCTGCACCTGAAAGTAAAAAGATGATCACTGACGTCTTTGTTGAAGGCGCCCGTAAGGGTTGGGGCATCGGAATCGGGAGCATTATCCCAAATATCATGATGGCCTTCGTGATCATCAAGATTCTGTCTCTGACCGGTTTTCTGAATGTTCTGGCCACCGTGTTTGGCCCGGTCATGGCGCTGTTTGGAGTACCTGGTGAAGGGGCTGCCGTGCTGATGGCAGCGGTTATGTCCATGGGTGGTGCAGTTGGTGTTGCCGTAGGCCTGTTGAATGAAGGCGCTCTGCACGCCCGCGACATTGCCATTCTGGCACCTGCTATTTACCTGATGGGGTCCACCATTCAATACGCTGGACGTATTCTTGGTGTTATCGGGACGGAGAGTCGCCGTTACCCTATCCTGTTTGGCATCTGTATCCTGAACTCCCTGATGGCCATGTTTGTCATGAATCTGCTGGTGTGAATCTTTATTCAACGCTATGATCCGGGTTCAACAATAAAAAAGCTGGGGATTCCCCCGGCTTTTTTTGTCTGGATGACTTTATATTTATGAAGGTAGTTGCCATGAATGAAAAAGATCCGTTTGAAAGCCTTGCCTGTAACTGCGTAGAAGTTGGCACCATTATTAAAGAAGACGATACTGTGTTGACTATCGATCTTTCTGGCGTCAATGCTGAATCACAATTTGATGCCCTGAAAGAAGAGGCAGCAAAAATCGGTTCCGGTAACTGCAAAATCTCTGCTGAAACCATTGATGAACATGGTCAGACCGTGATTCGTGCCATGTTTGAGTTTGACTGCACCGCTGAAAAACTGATTTTCCAGATGAAGAACGCTTGATTTTCCAGATGAAGAACGCTTGATTCTCCAGCCAAAAAGATAGTAACCGGGCGAATAGTATAAACTGTTCGCTGGCTATCCACCTCGCAATCCTTGCCAGGCCTCCCGGAAATAAACCAGACATTAACACTCATGCCAAGATCTCTATGCCCTCGCTGCCAACGCCCGGAAACGCAGTGTTACTGTTCAGCGCTGAAAGAAGAAACCGCCTGCATGGATATAATTATTCTGCAGCATCCCCGGGAGTCAAAACATCCATTGAATACGGCTCGCATTCTGGAGCTGGGCATTGGTAATTGCGAGGTATGGGTGGGGGAAGATTTTTCCAATCATGCTTACCTCCAAAAAACGCTGGCAGAAAAGGACTGTTATCTGCTATTTCCCGGGGCTAATGCCCGGGCCAGCCGGGATATTCTGCGAACGGCGAAGCCGGAAGTACTGATCATCCTGGATGGAACCTGGCGCAAGGCCAAAAAGATCTATTACCGCAACCCACAACTGCAACAACTCCCCAGCATTGAACTCACTGATCTTGCCATATCCGACTATCGCATTCGCAAAGCACCGGGAGAAGATGCCTTATCAACGGTAGAAGCAGCGGTTACCCTGCTGCGTCAGGCCAGCCGGGATAGCAAGGCACATCAGCAGCTTCTGGACACATTCAGCCTGATGATTGACCAGCAAATCAACGCCATGGGGCAGGAGATTTTCAAGAAAAATTATCCACAGAGAAATGGTTGACCAACTATTTACGCCACTTGATGTTGCAACCGACACTGGGCTTTTGATTTTCACTGACTGGCAAGCCCTTTAGCAAAGCAGTCATGGCACCGCGAAGATCATCTCCTGTCACCGGTTTACCATTCCCCGGCCTTGAGTCATCAAACTGCCCGCGATAAACACACTTCAAATCTCCATCAAAAAGAAAAAAGTCTGGCGTACATTCCGCTTGATAGGCTTTAGCCACCTGTTGAGTTTCATCATAAAGATACGGAAAGCCATAGGGTTTTTGGGCCATCAACTCAGGACGGTCCTGGGGGTAATCGGTCACGTCATTGGCGCTGATCGCGACAATGCCCAGATCCGTGCCGTGGAACTCTTTGCCCAATGCCACCAGCGCTTCTTCAATATGCACAACATAAGGGCAATGGTTACAGATAAACATCACCAGAAGCCCTTTACTTCCGGCCACCTCAGCCACAGTTTTTTCGGTTCCGAAAAAAACATCCGGCAAACTGAAATCCGGAGCCTGAAAACCAAGTTCAACCATAGAAGAGGGTGTGAGCGCCATGATGTATCACCTTTGTTATTTAACCTGTTTAACCATAGTGGATATGGTGGTCCGCGACGTTTCTGCAATTCTACGGAATCATGGCATAAGCCACGCCCTGGCACCACAGGGCTGTTTACAGAGGTCAAAACTCTGCTAACTTAGAGTGACAATAATCAATAGTAAGCCTATGGGAAGATCATCCTCGTTCAATCGACAACAGGTGTTAAGCGATGCCCTTGAGCTTTTCTGGTCCAGGGGGTTTTATGCCTGCTCATTGAAGCAACTGGAAGA
Organism: Salinisphaera sp. G21_0; assembly: GCF_017744115.1. Classification (GTDB taxonomy): domain Bacteria; phylum Pseudomonadota; class Gammaproteobacteria; order Pseudomonadales; family Endozoicomonadaceae; genus Endozoicomonas. The sequence continues at coordinate 18,603 of NZ_JAGHQW010000036.1, forward strand.
GGTTACCGATATGCATCCGGGTAGCCTTTATTATCATTTCCAGAATAAAGAGCAATTATTTCTCTGTGCTCTTGATCACTACCTTGAATGGCAGCTGCAACCAAGAATCGATAAGTATCTGGCTTACAGTCCCACACTATTGGATCTCCGACGCTTTTTTACCTCCGGTTATCGTCATGGTCAGGAGGCCAGCTACCGCAACTGTTGTTTCCTGGTGACCACCAGCAATGAACTCCATCTACTGCCGTCCGATGCATCAGAACGGGTGCAGAAAGGCATCCAGATGCTGCGAGCAGGCTTTATTGATTTTATTGAGAAATATACAGAACCGAAAAAAAACATCAGCGCTACTATTGATCATGAAGTCATCGCCAGCGAGCTTCTGAACCTGTATCTGAGCATTCAGCTGATGGCCAAAGTGAACCCGAATCAGCATGCCCTGGACAAACAGGTCAGGCAGAGTCTGGATAACCTCTTTACTTCCATCCCGCACCAGTAAGACCTGCCATAATGAATTCAATCCATTACCCATCTTCAGGCCGTGCCGGGAGTTTGTCGAGGCAAAACACGCAGAATCCCTGTACCATATTGAGCTATCAATTCGGACTTTCCAGCATCAAGTCATGACCATCAAACAGATTATTGTGCACAAACTGGACCTTGCCCATGGTTCAGAGCAGTTACAGGCCACTCCAGCTTCCCAGAGCCTGGACTCTTCCCCCTCTCTGGAGCTGGTACTGGATGACTTGCTGCAAACCTATAATAAAAAACCCGACAAGTGTTATGGTCAGTTTTCCGCTCTGGCAGAGGACAGTTTTCCTGAACGCCTGAAGCAATATATGGATCAAAATTCCGATGAGCAGGCCGCCGGTTTTACCCAGTTCACCACAGAAACACTGACCTGCCTTGGGCAAAACCTCAGTGAGGCCGGAGCCATCAATGGTGGCTACGTGATGTTCGCAGACTATCAACAGGGCCTGACCCGTTATCTTCTGCTTTGCATGCTCAGCAGCCAGAACAGTGTCACCATTACTGATGAGCTGACCATTCAGGACACGTCCTACCTGGACACCGCTCGTATGTCCCTGGCCTGTCGCATCAACATTACCGACTGGCAGAAAAACCCGGAAGCGGGGCGCTATCTATCGTTTCTTCGGCCAAAAGGAGGCAAACGTCTCAGTACCGTATTCCAGGAGGTGATTGGCTGCAGTGAAACCAGCAGCAGCAAAGACGAAGCTGACACCCTTCTCAAGGCAGTGGAGGCGTATTGTCAGGAGGAGCCGGTAGAGGAAAACCGCACGATTGTGAAACGACAGGTTTATGATTACTGCCAGAACAAACTGGACGAAGGGGAAAGTCTGTCAATGCAGGAGCTGACAGGCCACCTCAGCGAAGCTGGCCCGGATGACTTTGCCCGCTTTGTCAACACCCGGGATTATGACATGAGCACCCCCATGTCCCCTGAACGCCGCAAGTTGACCCAGCTGGTGCGCTATACCGGGCGAAGCAAGGGACTCAGCCTCTCTTTTGATGCCGAGCTGCTGGGCGGGCAGATTCGCTATGATGAAACCAACGACCAACTGATCATCACCGGGGTTCCTGACAAACTGAAAGCACAGCTGAAGCAGAATTAAGCAGGAGGCTGACCGAGAATAGCGCCCGTCCAGGCGACCCCGTAGCGAGGATGGCAGAAAATTGAGGATAAAAATTCCGTTTTGTGAGGTGAATACTGGTTCTATTTGCCGAGCAAAACGGAATTTTTAGACCAATTTGCTGTCACCGCAGTAGGGCAGTCTATTCTCGGTCAGCCTCCTGAGGGCTATCCATACCAGAACAACTTTGCTACAAATAAAGACAAGGGATTGATCTGACGCCCAGGGATGGGTGCCTGCATCACACTGCACAAGCTTTAATCGCAGAGGGTATTCAGGTCTGCTTCCTACAGCGAGCATCCCGCTTGCCGATAAACACCTGATAAAAAACAACCCGGAAGCCACTATGATTTTTCGTGCAGCTTTTCGTGCAGCAACGGTAATCACATTGTCCACAATCCTGTTGGCATTCGGTGTAAAAGCGAGCGAAAAAGCCACCCCAGCCCTATCTCCAGCAACCATTATCCAGCAGCAAATAATGCTCAACGACATACTGATCAGTATTCACCGCCTGCAGCTGGATTTTCTCGATCAGGATGCCAGAAACGCGCTGCAGCTGGCACAGCAATCAGTCAACATCACCATCAATACGCTGCCAGAAAGCCTTAATGATCCTGAAGCCAATAAACTGCTGGTCACCGTCGTATCCCTTTGGCCGGTGGTCAACAAACACATTACCTGGCTGAGCACCATTCCAGCCAGTTCTGCCCCCCCCTCTGGAACCTCATTACTGCGGGTACTGGCCAAAATGGATCGCCAGCTGTTGCTGCTGAGGCAAAAAGTCACCAACGTCCTGGCTGGAGACAAGGCCAAGCTGCGCTTTCTGGAGCAAGCGCTATTGATGCAATACATAACCAGAGACTACCTGAGCCTGCTGGTTTCAGAACAAAATACCGAGATCACCAATACCGACCAAATGCAACTGAAAGCACAGGCCAACCGGTTCCATCAGCGAATGACTGCTTTTAATGATGAGTTAGGTGATCATCCCCACGCCATGGTACCCGTTAAACAGGCAAATGCTGCCTGGTCATTTATTCACAGCAGTTTTGAGCGGTTTCCGGAACGGAAAATACCCGATCTGATTGTGCGCTATGGCAAACGGATTGTGCGCAGGCTTTCTTCCGTCCAGCGTATGCTCTAAACAAGCGCTTTTCAGCCACGGCTATCCCGTATGGTCGCTATCACGCAAAAAGCATCATTGTTCATTTTCTACCGTCCCGCTCTCCGGACCGATGCAAGAATAGCTTTCTGTCTCATGACTACCCGGTGCCATAATCGTCAGCACTTCAGTTGCCGACATCCTTTCCTGCAGAAAAACCTCCGCCTCCCCCCACTCAAAAGGCACCGTGAACTGATCAGTCACCTTAAACGCCTGCTGATGCAGAAACGGCTGCAGCGCATAGCTGACGGTAATAATCCTGATGCCAGCGGGCAATTCGGCCAGGCGCTCTGCCAGCCCGGTAATGACATGATCATCAAGATTTGAGCCATATAAATAAATGATGGATGCGCCTTCCAGTGGCGACGTCAGATAGTCTTCACAACGAACATCAATGCCCTGCAATCGCATACGTTGGCTGGTACGCTGCAAACGCCAGCAGAACAGTGGAATCTGCTCAATAGCGGTAACCTGACACCGCTTAACCCCCTGCAACCAGATACTGGTAAAACCACTCCCGGCACCAAGCTCAAACACATGATCGTCCGAAGTCACGCCTGATCTTTCAGCAATTAACTCCAGGCTGGTCAGGGGTGTTTCACCGTAGACATAAATGTTCTCCGCCTTGATACGACGCTGGTAACGACGACTGACCGCGTACGGACTATCCAGCAGATAACTGAGCTTCAACCATAACCATGGAAAAACAAACCGTGGGTTTCTGCCATAGCGCTTCAGCTCCCTGAAACTCTGTCGCCACTGATAACGCCATTGCCGGAAAGCCAGTAATAACAATTCCCTGTTAAATGCCATGCCTTTGCCTCTGATCGAAAGTGATTTCGAAGGTACCCTGCCACCTTAGTAATTGTCCTGAAATAACTTCCAAATTTCTACAGACGCTGCCCGCTACCTTAAAAGCCGGAACCGCTTGTACTTTTGCGGGCAGCGACCTTTTCCCGGGCTGAGTAAAATGATGAAGCTATTCAACCGGTTAATATAGAACGCCACTACTGAGGGGCAAGAAAAAATTGTGAAATAAAATTCAAGTAGCCCTGCTTACCTCCCACTCGGTTCCATCGTCCGACAGACTTAATAATCCGCTTCAAACACTTTTGAAGTTCTTCAGACGTTTTTATAAAGTCATCTTCGTTAAACTGGTAGGTATATGCCTCAGTCATCGCTGTCACTTCATCCAGGCTGACTCGGCCAAGACGCCATTCACAGATCGTAATCAGTTGTCTGCTCAACTGCTGCTCAAATAGTGACAGGTTCTTCGTCTTCGGCGGCCGGTTTGCGAACTCCGCACGGTAATGCTCAATGGTGGCCTCAAGTGCTCGTTTAACATCCCAATCTTCCAGAACAGGGTTCTGGTAATAAAAATTCATAATCGGGTACTCAAGATTTTGAAGGACATCTTCATACTCTTCAGTAAATTCCATTGTGCATTCCTCACCAATAAAAGGAGATAATAGACCAGAAGGAAATGCGCCGAATATGTCGCAGTATGAAGTTGAGATTTGAAACAATCAAGATTCAATTCCCGACTCCGGTTACGCTGACAGGTAAGCTGGATTCACCAAGGTTAACCAAGCCTGCTTACACAGTTAAAATGTAAAAGTGTCCGTTATTTTATTGCTCACTGTAGAAGGAAACCTGATTCATAGGCCCCCTTTGCAAGAAGGAGTTCCTCGCATGCTCTGTTATCAGTCTTAATAGCCAAGTCGAGAGCCGTAGAGCCGAAGCTCGTCTTCTCATTGACCTTGATGCCGTCAGCAGCCAGTAACACCTTGACGGTTTCTGTGTGGCCATTTTGGGCAGCAAAGTGGAGAGCCGTCGCACCCTGGTTATTCTTCTCATTGACATTAATGCCTTTAGCGAGTAACTCCTTGACGGTTTCTGTGTGGCCATCCTGGGCAGCCAAGTGGAGAGCCGTCGCACCCTGGTTATTCTTCTCATTGACATTAATGCCTTTAGCGAGTAACTCCTTGACGGTTTCTGTGTGGCCATTCTGGGCAGCCAAGTGGAGAGCCGTCGCACCCTGGTTATTCTTCTCATTGACATTGATGCCTTTAGCGAGTAACACCTTGACGGTTTCTGTGTGGCCATCCTTGGCAGCAAAGTGGAGAGCCGTCGCACCCTGGTTATCCTTGTCATTGACATTAATGCCTTTAGCGAGTAACTCCTTGACGGTTTCTGTGTGGCCATCCTGGGCAGCAAAGTGAAGAGCCGTCGCACCTCGGTTATTCTTCTCATTGACATTAATGCCTTTAGCGAGTAGCTCCTTGACGGTTTCTGTGTGGCCATCCTCGGCAGCCAAGTGGAGAGCCGTCGCACCTCGGTTATTCTTCTCATTGACATTAATGCCTTTAGCGAGTAACACCTTGACGGTTTCTGTGTGGCCATCCTGGGCAGCAAAGTGGATAGCAGTAAAGCCGAAGCTCGTCTTCTCATTGACCTTGATGCCGTCAGCAGCCAGTAACTCCTTAACGGTTTCTGTGTAGCCATCCTGGGCAGCAAAGTGGAGAGCCGTCGCACCCTGGTTATTCTTCTCATTGACATTGATGCCTTTAGCGAGTAACTCCTTGACGGTTTCTGTGTGGCCATTTTGGGCAGCCAAGTGGAGAGCCGTCTCGCTTTCGTTATCCTTCTCATTGACATTGATGCCTTTAGCGAGTAACTCCTTGACGGTTTCTGTGTGGCCACCCTGGGCAGCCAAGTGGAGAGCCGTAGTGCCGTCGCTCGTCTTCTCATTGACCTTGATGCCGTCAGCAGCCAATAACACCTTGACGGCTTCTGTGTGGCCATTTTTGGCAGCCCAGTGAAGAGCCGTAGTAGCGCCCATTTTATTGGATTTGTTGATATCCGCTTTCATGTCAAGCAGCTTTCTCAGGCAATCGGTTCGCCCCCAGCAAGCGGCTAAATGTAATGCCGTTGTACCTAAGTTGGCAGTAGTGGTATTGATATCCGCTCCATTCTCGAGCAGCCATCTCAAGTGCTCATATTTGCCCCAAAAGGCAGTTATCATCAAAGGCGTATAGCCGTAGTTATCAGTGACATTAATATTCACTCCTCTGTTAGCAACAAGCTCTTTCAGGCACCCGTCACTGTTTTCTTGTTTGTTGGTATAGTGTTTGGGCGTCCTGCCGTTGGCTAAGGTTTCATTGATATCTATGCCCATGTCAGCACATTGTTGAAGGCCCTCATTAATGCTGATTTTGGTGGCTATATGCAGGGCTGTTTCCCCATTCTTATTGGTGGCATTCAAATTCGCCCCACTTTTAATCAGCGGTCTCAGGCATTCGACATGGCCGTTATAAACGGCCAGATGCAGGGCTGTTTCGCCGTTATTATTGCGGGCATCGACCTTCTCTCTGCTGATTTCAAGCAACCTTTCCAGGCATCTACTATGACCGTTGGCAGCGGTGATATGCAGCGGCGTTTGACCTTCCTCATCGGTTTTATTGATGTCTCCCGGGTCGTGCAGGAGATTGAAAAATTCCAAAGAACCTTCTCTGGCAGCAGTGTGCAGTACGTTATTGATATCCGCCCCAGCCCTGATCAGCATATTAACGTCCTCGTTGCGGTGCAGCCGGACAGCAATGTGCAGTGGGGTCTCACCGTTGTACTCGGCGGCATTGACATCGGCACCGCAGCCGATCAGGAAACGGACTAAATCAGTATGCGCTTCCTTTATGGCGACAGCTAACAGGTGTTCAGGATGACCGGTGAGTACCGAATGGTAAGTCCGATTGGCCAAAGTCTCGTCTTCGCGCAGCAGCATTCTCAGGTCGCGCAGATTTCCGGTACGGCAGGCATTAAATATCCAGGTTTCACAATAAGGTGATTCGTCTTCAATTGGTCTCATACCGTCCATACGAATCAATGGCAGTGCTGGTCCCCTGCATACACATTTGAGTTCATCAAGTCCTCTTACATTCTGCACATCAAACCAGCCTGTGATGCATTTCAGGTGGAAAACGTGGGATGCCGGGCAAGAGGTGTTGACCAGTGAACGCCCACCAAATTGTCCTTTGATATACCCGCTTTCCGTACAGATAGAACACTGAAATGGTAAATCTGCCCCATTGCCCCTGCCAACATTCATCGCTTTAGCCTGCTATGACTCAAAATTATGAGTAGGACAATAAACAGCTGAGAATATTCCATAAAACAGATTTTTTTTAACAAGACGATTGTCGTTAAAATCCTCGAGTCAGGCACGAACCTACCCGTCTTGCACCCGGCAAGGAACGTTTGTTTACCGGAATTTAAGTGATGGGCACAACAAGTATCTGGCAGTAGTTCAAAGCCCTGTTAACTGACGATGTCATCAAGTTTCATGCCTGCCCAGGCAAAGTAGCGCTTGAGTCGTTTCCAGCGTGAATCAATCTCGGTGTTATGCCCCTGGTTCTTAATGCCTACCATAAGATCCGTGATGAAGCGCTGCTTTATCAGCAACACCAGATAAAACCCTCTGACCAGCTGAATGACATTGGTGTTCACTCGTTTTGCAAATCCGGCCGGAAAGATTGATAAATCGGTTAAAAACCGCACTATCGCTTTTCGCTGATCTCAGAATGTACTATGTTTTGGCTGAAGAGAGGGAGTTATGACCATGAGCCAAAACACTTCAGCATCTGTCGCTGAAAAAAATCACATTGCCAATTCCGCCCAACAATCCAAACGGCTGTATCCCGAAGACCAGCAGCGGGTTGATCATTATTTAAAGGAAGGGGTTAATGAAGTCGAGCGTTCGCCATTCAGGCCTCTGCGCCTGATGGCCTGGCTAACGGTTGTTATTGTTGTGCTTGGTGTTTTAAGCCGGATCATCGGCTACCTGGTTTTACCTGCCTGAGGGGATGACCTCCAACCAGAACGCAGGCAAAAAATAGCCATGAACAGTAAGTTCGGCTCTCTGGCGAAACAATAACAGCCCCAATAACAGCCATACATAATTAATAGAAAAAACTGGAATAAATGTGAAGAACAAACTCCATAGAATCGTGATCGTTGGTGGTGGTGCCGGGGGACTTGAACTGGCCACCTGCCTGGGCAGGAAGCTCGGCAAAAAACAGCGCGCTGAAATCATCCTGGTTGATGCCCATAATACCCACTTCTGGAAACCGCTCCTGCACGAAGTGGCCGCTGGCTCCCTCAATGCCTTTGAGGATGAATTAAGCTATCTGGCACAGGCCAAATGGAACCACTTCAAATTTATTCCGGGCAAGATGGCAAGCCTGAATCGCGCAGAAAAGTCCATCGGGCTCAGCCCTGTAAAGGATGCCAGCGGTCATGAGGTGGTACCTGCCCGCACCCTGGCCTATGACCGGCTGGTTATTGCCGTAGGCAGTACCGCCAACGACTTCAATACACCCGGTGCCAGGGAGCACTGCCTGTTCCTGGATAACCGTCAACAGGCAGAGAAAATCCACACCACCCTGATTAACCACTATCTTCACGCCCAGGCAAGCAATAACGAAAGTACCAAGCTTCGCATTGCCATTATTGGTGCAGGTGCCACTGGCGTGGAGCTGGCCGCAGAACTCCATTTTGCCGCCATTGAACTGGCCCACTATGGACTGGATGCCATCAAGCCGGAGGATTTGGAAGTAACCATCATCGAGGGAGGCGAAAGAATCCTGCCTGCACTACCGGTTCGCATCAGCAGCAGCGTTCACAAGCAGTTAGACAAAATGGGGATTCGGGTAATTACCCGGCAGCTGGTGAGTGAAATCAAGGCTGACGGTGTAACCACTCGCGATGGTGAGTTTATTGAATCCGACCTGAGAATCTGGGCAGCGGGGATCAAAGCACCTGAGTTTCTGTCCAATATAGACGGCCTGGAAACCAACCGGATCAATCAACTGGTTGTTCGTTCAACTTTACAAACGACGCTGGACGATCAAATCTACGCCATGGGCGACTGCGCAAGCTGCACCCTGACCGATAGTAAAAATGAACATATTACCATCCCTCCCCGGGCACAGGCAGCCCATCAACAGGCATCCCTGCTGGCCAAAAGCCTGATAGCCCAAGCCAATGGCTCCACAGCGCTGGAATTCAATTACAAGGATTACGGCTCGCTGATCTCCCTGAGCCGTTTCAGTGCCGTAGGCAATCTGATGGGTGCCATTACCGGCGATATGATGATTGAGGGAACACTGGCCAAATGGTTTTACATCAGCCTGTACCGGATGCACCAGATGACGCTCTTTGGCAAGCTGAGAACCGGGACATTGATTTTGAAGGACCTGATCAGCAGAACAACCCGACCACAGCTTAAACTTCATTAACAAAAAAGCCGCTGGCAAAAAGTTCACCAACGGCTGTAAAAACTGGAAAATGGTGGGTCGTGTAGGATTCGAACCTACGACCAATTGGTTAAAAGCCAACTGCTCTACCGACTGAGCTAACGACCCATTTCTACACCAGCCTCAAACTGATATACAGAATAAATAACTGTCTGTCCGCAATTCACTGCGAACCGGAACGGCACTGATAGTACCCATCCCCATAGATCTTGTAAAGCCCGGAGGACGTTGGTCTCGCTCAGTAATTCACGCAGTCAATACTGCTACCGACCGGCAATAATACTGAAATCATCCAGCATTCTTTAACGCCTTATCAACCAGCGTAACCACATCATGAGCTTTTAAACCAACAGCACCTCGTACGACTATCCGATCACCGGGATACACATCCCCACGTATCGTCACATACAGCTCACTGCCAGAAAGCACTTCAATAGCTACAGGCTGCGCTTGATAAACCTCACTTTCCCGGATGATCTTAACAACTTTATGCCCATCACCGTCCATGACCACGGCATCCCTGGGAACCCTCAATGCTTTCAGCGGTTTTTTCAGTGGTATGGCAACCTTCACCGGAGCACCGGGAGCCCAGTTAACGCCAATCGGGCTCAGCCGCACCTCCATTAACCTGGATTTTGAATCTGCCGCCCCCGCCCGGTTAATCAACTGTGACTGGTAAGTTTTTTCACCGTCGCGGATATCCAGTAAGTTTTGCTCATCCAGATAACCTGACAGCTCAATGGGCACCTGAACCTTCACCTCAATCCGTCCGGTATTAATCAGTTGAGCAAGGGGGTCACCAATAGAGACATATTCACCAGCAGCCGACATTCGATCATTAATCACTCCGGCGAACGGCGCTCGTATCGTTGTTCTTTGCAACTGATCAAGCGCCTTCTTATGATTCACAGTAGCCAGCTGCCAATCCAGTTTGGCAATACGATAATCATGTTCAGCTGTGTCCAACACACTTTTTGAAATACTTTTCTTCTTATGCAATGCCTGAAGACGCTCAAGCTCTTTATTCAAATACTCAAACTTCTCACGGGCCCTGAGCATTTCCAGCTCTTGACTGTCCACTTCCAGTGTTAGCGCTGAATCATCCACTCTGGCCAGCAGATCACCTGCTTTCAATGGTTGTCCAAAATCCGCCAGCCAGACAATACGACCACTCACTTCTGCACTGATCCTGGCACTCTCCCGGCTGATCACAGAGCCGTTCAACCAATGAACAGGAGCTGAATAATGAGTTTCCACCACAGCCGTGGTTACGGCGGTAGAACTGAAGCTAACGGGAGCAACCAGCATCAGCAGGATCAACATACCGTTCAGACGTAATAGTTTCATGCGCTTGACTCCATTTCAGTATCAGCCACCTCTTTTTCTCCGACCCGTAACAGACTCGGAAGCAACACTAATGTAAAGACCGTACTGATGGTCATGCCGCCAATAATCACTGCTGCCAACCCACGATATATTTCACTGCCCGTTGCAGGACTTAATAACAGCGGCAACATGCCAAAGATACTGGTCAATGTGGTCATAAATATCGGGCGCATCCGGGTAACCAGTGCCTCCTGGACCGCCTGTTTTCTGTTCATTCCTGAACGTTCACCACTTCGAGCCTGATGAACCAGTAGAATGGCATTATTCACCACCAGCCCCAGCAGAATAATAAAGCCGACCATGGTCAAAAGATCCATGGGTTGAGCAGTAATACCATTCAATAAATACATCGCCAGCAAACCACCCACCGTGGCCAGGGGCAGCGTCAGGATGACCAGCAGCGTGTCTCTGAAGGACCTGAATAACCCCCAAAGCAGGATCATTAAAATCAACAATGCAAAGATAAAAATATTCAGTAAGTTGTTAATCGCTTGCTTAAGGCTATCAGCATTACCGGAAATTTTTATCTGGCCACCGTCTTTAATCCCGTCTTTAATCAATTGAGAAGCTTTCGGGACAATGGTCTGCTCGACAAAATCCAGTGTGTCTTCCAGGGTCATATCATCGGTTGGTGAAATTGACAGGGTCAGTGTCCGTCGCTGATCGACCCGGCGAATACTTTCCGGCCCCAGTCTGGACTCGACCGACAACAGCTCACCAAGAGGAACAACAAACCCGGCAGGGGTCATCAACGGCGACATTTCCAACACCTGGGGGGAGCGGATTTCATTGCTGCGCATAATAATGTCCAGGCTCTCCTGGCCATCAAAATATTCTCCCAAATGAATGCCTTCTCCCAGACTCTGTATGATCACTGGCAGACTTCCCCGGTACCAACCTACTTCAGAAAGACGACGATCGTCAGGCAAAAGCCTCAGTTCCGGTGCAGTGAAGTCCAGCCCGGGAAAAGGTCGTACATCAGCACCTGGCAACTCCTCCCGTATCAGTTCAATCACTTGCTTTGCTACGGTATAAAGCCCGGGAAGGTTATCTGACTGAAGGTCGAGGTTAACGCCATTACCGTTGCCATAATTGCCAAACAAGTTTCCCTGACGGGCAAAAGCCGTTGCATCGGGAATATCATTGACTATTTCCTGTCTGACCAACCTTTCCAGCACTTTCACCTGGCTCTGGTCTTTCGCTCGAATCCCCATGGTTGCGCCACCGGGCCATAGAATAAAATAGTAATTTTTCAATGCTGGCTCAGCAGTGCCCTCCATATACGGTTTAAGCCGTTCAATCAGCAGTGGAACCACCTCTTCCTTAACCGATGAAACACTGGTTCCCGGAGAAAAATTAAACCAGACGTCGACAGCATCCCGTTTAACTTCCGGCAGATAATCTATTCGGGGCATAGCAACACGGGTTAATACGATTGGCAGCCCCATCAGCACAACAATAATCAGCCAGCGGCGACGGCTGGTTGAGGTCAGGCGAACAATCCAGTCACTTATTCCCTGCCAGATATGGCGGTAGTGGTCTTTAAATTCCTGTTGAGGTAACCACCGTGCTGCAGCGGTGGGCAGCACCGTCATGGCAATCAGCAGTGAAACAGCCACAGAAACCGCAATGGTCAAGGCAAGGTCAGCAAACAGCTGCCCCTCCACATCATTCAGAAGCATAACAGGAAGAAAGATGGCGATAGTCGTCAGTGTTGATGCCAGCAATGCTCCCCATACTTTTGATGAGGCCATCTCTACCGCCTTCACTGGCTCTGCATCACCACTCTCCCGTTGCCTGACAATGCTTTCCAGCATCACAATGGCCGCATCCAGTACCATACCAACAGAAAATGCCAGCCCGGCCAGAGAAATAACATTTAAAGTACGGCCAGTGAAAAACAGAATACCCAAAGTAATCATCAGGCACACAGGAATCGACATGGCAATGATCAACGTTGCCCGCCAGCGCCGCAAAAAACACCAGAGAACGGCAATGGCCAGCAAAATCCCAAAGAGCAGGTTGGTACTGACCATATCCAGGGCGCGCTGAATAAATACCGAAGCGTCAAAGGACTGAACCATCTTCACCCCTTCTGGCTCCAGCACATCCTCATTCAATTTTTTAACTGCGGTCTTGATACCCAGTAATGCATCCAGGGCATTGGCACCAGACTCTTTGAAAATCTGCATACCAATGGCCGGGTTGCCATTCTGAATGCGGAGCGTTCGCTCCTTACCCCGGCTTATTGAAATATCTGCCAGATCACGAAGGTACACTGGCAAACCGTCACGCCAGGACACCACCATGTCACCCAGCTGGTCAATCTCATACTTACCCGCCAGCCGCAGTTTATATTCGCGACGCCCGATATTCAGGGTACCGCCGGAGACATCAAAACCGGTGGCTACGCGAGCTGCCAGCTCAGGAATAGTGACTCCAAGCTCTGCGGCACGCCATGGATCAAAAACAATATCCAGCTGCTGCTCACCTTCGCCACGGACAGCGACACCGGCAACACCGGAAATACTTTCCAGCGCAGGTTTTACCCGGGAATCGATCAGTCCCTGATAGCTTTTAATGGAACGATCATTGCCCGGTAACTGCTGAAGAAAAAACCAGGTCAGGCTGTCATTGGAGCCACTATTATTGACAAAAGGTCCACTGATATTGTCTGGCAGGCCAGAAACCCGATTCAGGCGATTGATCACCTCAAGTAAGGTTTCCTGCATGTCCGTGCCCAGGGCAAATTCCATGTCAATGTCAACACGTCCGCTGCCTGAATCACTTTCCATCATCTTCATCCCCGGCAGACCTTTAAGAGCCTGTTCCAGTGGATCTGTGATTTCTGATTCTATCTCCTCCGGTGCCGCTGCCCTCCAGAACACTTCTACCGATAAGTGAGGACGGTCAATATCAGGAAACAACTGAATGGGCAGCTGACGTATACTCAACAGGCCAAACAGGAAAGTGAGCGCAACCGCAATAGCAATCACTGCCGGGTTGTGGATGGAGAAGCGGGTCAGGTTCATATTACTTTCAATTTTTTATTTTAATTTCAACAGAGGCCGCACTTGATAAAGATTATCGCCTTCCTGTAAAGATGAATTATCGGGCATTAATCCTGCCCATATGGTAAACACTGATATACTCACCGTTTCGAAAAGCATAATCCGGTGACTCGCCTTCTACCTGAAAACCAAATTTTTTATAGAGCTTAATTGCAGGTTCATTATCCACAAACACCATCAACTCCAATCTTCTCAGGTTCAGCCAGTTATCTGCCAGATCCACCATGGCTGCCATCAAGGCACTGCCAACCCCCTGTCCCTGGCTGTCATCACGAACGGCCATTCCGAGATAACCTTCGTGGCGTCGTCGCGGGTTGGGTGAGTTATCCAGAAACAGATGACCAACAACGTTTGAATCTATTTCTGCCACGTATTGATGGACACTTTCCCGATTGCTCTTCTCCAGGCGGTTTTCCCAGAGCTGCTGAGATGGTCGTGGGAGCTGCAGTGTACCGGAATAAGCCCGCTCTCCCTCGTAGAGTTTTCTGAGATGATCCGCATCGTTCATTTCTACGGATCTGATAATAATTTCAGCCATTGAGCAAACTCCTTTTTAAATGGCCTCCCGTACCTGACAGGAGGCGAAAGCACGACTGGTATTACCAGATCTTTACCCGGTCTTCTGGTTTACGGTACATACCATCACCTTCTTCCACCTCAAAAGCTTTATAGAATTCATCAAGGTTGGATAATACTCTCGCCCGATATTCACCCGGGGAATGTGGCCCAACCACTAACTGCTGGCGCAGAGCCTCCTCACGGGATTTAATTCGCCAGATCTGCGACCAGCCCATAAAGAAACGCTGCTCTCCGGTAAAACCATCAATAACTGGTGACTCTTCACCATTAAGCGACAACTGATAGGCTTTAAAGGCAACACTCAAACCACCAAGATCGCCAATGTTCTCACCCAGGGTCAACTGGCCATTAATGCTGATATCATCGAACGGTTTAAAGGCGTTGTATTGATCCACCAGCCTGGCACCACGGGCCTTAAACTGCTCAAGGTCTTCCTCACCCCACCAGTTTCTCAGGTTGCCATCACCATCATACTTTGCCCCCTGGTCATCAAACCCATGACCCAATTCGTGACCAATAACCGCACCAATGGATCCGTAATTCACTGCATCATCGGCGGCCAGATTAAAAAACGGTGGTTGCAGAATGGCTGCCGGAAAAACAATTTCGTTGTTCACCGGATTGTAATAAGCGTTCACGGTCTGTGGTGTCATAAACCACTCACTGCGATCCACCGGTTTACCCGCCTTCCCGGCCATCGTTGCGTACTGCCACTGACTGGAGCGCATCAGGTTGCCAACCAGGTCATCCGGTTTAATGTCCAGCGTTGAGTAATCACGCCATTGATCGGGATACCCAATCTTTGGCGTAAATTTACTCAGTTTGATCTTGGCGGCAAATTTGGTTGGCGCACTCATCCAGGGAAGATCGTCAATGGAAGCCTCAAATCCCTCAATAACGTTATCAACCAACGCCGACATTCTGGCTTTTGCTTCCGGTGGAAAGTACGTTTTCACATACTCCTTACCCAACAGTTCGCCAAGTACATCATCCGCTGCATCAACACCCCGCTTCCAGCGTGGTGCAGGCTCCTCAATCCCTCTTAACGTTCTGCCGTAAAAATCAAAACGTGCCCGAGCAAAGGGTTCACTTAAGGATGACGCATAACTGTTTAACGTATGGAATGTCAGGTAGTTTTTCCATGTCGATATATCAGTACCGCTGATAATGGACGACAGTTTTTCAAAGTAGTCCGGCTGACGCACAATGACCTGGTCAACATCAACACCTGCCTGCCGGAGATAACTAGCAAAATCAAAATCACCCATTAACTGATTCGCATCAGCTACTGTCATTTTGTTGTAAGCTTTGATCGGATCACGTCGCTCCACCCGGGACCACTGAACTTCAGCCAGCCTTGTTTCCAGCGCCATAATCCCCGATGCCACTTTTTCCGGCTCTGATTGACCCGCCAATACCAAAAGTTCGGTAATGTAATCCTGGTAATTCTGCCGGATAGCCTTATATCGTTCCCCCTCATCCAGGTAGTAGTCCCGATCAGGAAGTCCCAGCCCGGACTGACTCACATAGAGTGCATTCACTTCAGATTGTCGTGCATCATTATTGACGTACCAGCCTAACGGGGTGGTGATGCCCCTGGTCCCCAGGTCAGCCAGAAGCCCGGGCAAATCCTGATGTGTCTTTATACCAGCGATTCCGGAGAACTCAGCTTCTAAAGGCGTTACCCCAAGCTTATTAATACGTTCTTCATCCATATAGCTGGCATAAAACCCCCCCAGCTTCCGTGCATCCTCATCAGCCGCTGATTGTCTGTTTTCTGCTGCTACTTCCAATACTTTCCGAAGGGCTTCCTGAGACTCGTCATAAAGTTTGCTGAAGGCACCATAGCGTGATTTGTCTTCCGGTATCTCTGTTTTATCAAGCCATTGACCATTCACATAACGATAGAAATCATCCTGCGGACGCACGGAAGAATCCATATTGTCATACTCAATACCAGAAACCTCAGGGGCCTGAGACACATCCTCGAGCTTCTCAAGAGAATGATGGGAGCTAACTGCACAGCCCGTTATTAACACGGTACCGACAATAGCAGCTGCCAGGATTTTCAACTTCATAGGCTTAACTCTTCGTTTCCCGATCCATATGGTTTAAACAATCAGTTTATAATTTCGGTTTATTTTAAACGACAATATTTGCCTGTTTACCAAAATACGGTTGCAAAAATACAGTTGCAAAAGGCCTGGCAGACTTTAACTGACCAGCGACAACCTGTCAGACTCCTCCTCAACCACATCCTGCTGCGCCTTAAACATATCCCGATACAACCCTTTCTCTTTAAGCAGTAACTGATGAGTTCCACGCTGAACTATTCTGCCCCGCTCCATCACCAGAATCAGATCTGCATCTTCAATGGTGTTCAATCTGTGGGCAATCGCTAACGTCGTTCTGCCCTGCCTCATGGTAAACAACGACTGTTTGATAGCCAACTCGGTTTCACTATCGATATTGGCAGTGGCTTCATCCATGATCAGAATCGCAGGGTCCTGGGCCAGCGTTCTGGCAAACGACAGCAGCTGTTTCTCACCACTTGACAGTGACTGTCCACGTTCACCCATTTTCTCTTCATAGCCATCATGAAGCTGCTCGATAAAACCAGATGCCTGAACCCGGTTAGCCGCTTCTTTCATTCCCTGCTCGGATATTTCAGCCTTTCCAAGGTGAATGTTCTCAGCAATGCTGCCCTGAAAAACAAAAGGCTCCTGAAACACCAGCCCAAGGCTGTCTCTCAAGACCTGTTCGGAAAATAAAGCCAGGGGCTGGCCATCTATAAGCACTGAACCTTTCTGGTGGTCATAGAACCGCATTAACAGGTTAACAATGGAACTTTTACCGCTGCCGGTATGGCCAACCAGTGCTACAAATTGCCCGGGCTTAACGGTAAAACTGATACCATCCAACGCCTTGTTAACCCCATCATAAGACAGCTCAACATCGCGAAACTCTATACGACCACTTTGAATAACGGCACCATTTTTACGTTCCGGTCTATGCTCAGCTGGTTCATCCATCAACTGGAAAACCCGCTCAGCAGAAACCACTGACTGCTGCCAAACCTGCATCTGCATGGTGATATGGGTCAGTGGCTCAAACATACGGTCAAGGTAGTTGATAAACGCATAAAGCAAGCCGATCTCTACCGGCCCGTGTAATGCCTGACCGGTAAAGCCACCGACCATGAATGCCAGGGCAATCATGGCAGCAAAATGGACCATTGGCCGCAGGAGCACTCCGTTAATGATCACCAGGCGATTCAGGATCTGCTGATACTCTTCACAGGTGTCTTCGAACTGCTGGCTTACCCGCTTCTGCTGGCGTAATACCTGAATAACCGACATTCCCTGTATGGATTCGTTAATCCGGGTATTGATATCACTGAGCACCGCACGGGATGCATGAAACACCGGATGGCTGTATTTCTGATAAAGGTAAATACAGCCGACAATAATGGGCAGAATACCCAGACAGAACAGCGCCAGCCGGACATCCAGCAAAAACATAGCGATGATGACGCCAATAATGGTAACAACACCTTTGATGGTATCGGGCAGTGCCTGAACGAACAGATCCCGAACGGTTTCTGTATCGTTTGTCACCCTTGACACCAGCTTGCCCACCGGCTCCCGGTCAAAAAAAGCCATCGGTAACCGGAACAGGTGATTAAACACTTGACGACGAATATCGTGTACTACCGACAGCGCTACCTTTTGAAATAGCATGGCTTCAAACCAGCTCATCACGGCAGCAATCAGGTACATTCCCATAAAACCAACCGCTAGCAGGATCAGGGCATTCTGATCCCAGTCACGGGGAACCACATGGTCATCAATAAAGGTTTTCATTAATACCGGCGCATAGAGCGTGGCACCGGTACCCAGTAACATAAGCAACAGACTGAGAAGCAGCTGCCCCCGGTAGGGTCTTCCATAATTCAACAGCCGTATAAACTGCTTCTTATTGTTTTTATTCCTTTCCAACACGTTCCCACCCCGTTCCCAAGGCCCGGAATACAGGGTAATAGTCACCCTGATGTTTTTATTTCCAGAGACTGGCGTTTAAATATTCTGGCGTACCAGCCATTCCCGGCGATCAGCTCCCTGTGTGCCCCTGATTCGCTGATTCTGCCTTCTTCCAGCACCACAATCTGATCCGCCTTATTCAAATTAGTGAGTCGCTGGGTAATCAGAACAATGGTTTTCTGCTGACCTGATGTTATTAAGTTGTCGAGAATTCTCGCCTCAGTCTGCATATCCAGAGAGCAAAAGGCATCATCAAACAGCAGAACATCCGCATCCAGCAATAATGCCCGGGCAATGGTCAGCCTTTGCTTCTGGCCACCGGACAGGTTTACTCCTTTCTCGCCAAGCATGGTTTCATAACCATCTTTAAACTGCACGATGTCGTCATGGACACAGGCCAGCCTGGCAACCTGTTCAATCTCTGCACGGCTGGCCAACGGTTTTCCAAAGGCAATGTTTTCCGCAATGGTCGCAGAAAACAAAAACGGCTCCTGAGCCACCAGGGCGAAGCGGCTTCTGAGCTGATCCAGCGAGAACTGGTGATGATCAACACCATTTAACTGAATAGTCACGGCAGCATCGTCGTACTGTCGTAACAGCAGCCTCAGCAAGGTGGACTTCCCACTGCCAGTTCTGCCACAAATACCGATAAACTGTCCTTTCTTCAGAGTCAGTGCCAACTGCCCCAAAGCCTGTTTATCTGCGCCAGGGTAAGTGAAGCTTTTAATATCAAACCGAATATCACCATACAGACTTTCAACAGTCTCAAATTCACTATCAACGACACCGGGCTTTTCGCCCATCAGTGATTGAAGGCGGTTAAGCGAAGCATTCCCCCTTTCCACAATATTGAACAACCAGCCAAAGGCAAACATTGGCCAGACCAGTAAACCCAGATATATAGTAAATGTCGTCAGTTCACCGAGGGTCATCAGGCCACTGTCAATGCGCCATGCACCAAAACCCAGACTTCCCAAAACAGAAACACCCACACAAATGGCAATCGTCGGATCAAACATCGCATCAATCCGGGCCACTTGCATATTGGCAGCGACGGTAGTTTCTGATTGAGCTGCGAACTTCTGCATCTGTGAACGGTTCAAATCATGGGCCCTGATCGCCCGCACTCCGGAAACGGCTTCCTGAACCCGGTTATTGAGATCGGAAAACGCCTCCTGGGCCAGCTTGAATCGGGAATGCAGTAAGCCCGCATATTTGAACATCAGCCAGGCCATGACCGGAAAAGGCAGCAGCGCTGCCACGGTCATCTCCCAGCCGCACACCAGAATCATGGCAATAATCACCGCAGAACCCGCAATCATGGAGTCCACCAGAGTAAGCACGCCCTCTGCCGCTGTCATTTCAATCGCTCTTACGTCATTCGTCCCGTGAGCCATCAAATCACCGGTATTGTGTCGCTGATAGAACTCCGGTGACATCCGGGTAAGGTGATGAAATAAACGCAGGCGCATAACCCTGCCCAGCTCAATCGCTCCACCAAACAGCATAATCCGCCAGCCATTTCGCAGGGCGTATATGGCAAGACCAATAAAGGCAATAAGTAGCGATGACTGCAAAACACTGTCAAAAGTAATGCTGCCCTGCTGCACCTCATCGACGAGATCACCAATAATCCAGGGCGGCAATAACTCTGCCAGAGACACCAGAATCAGAAAAAGTACACAACAGCTGTAGCGCAGCCAGTGCTTTTTAAAGAACCATCCCAGGTTCCAGAAAATAGACATGTATCCCCTCTTGCTTTTTAACTGCCAAATACAGTTTTATAATTTCCCTCATATAAAAAAAATCCCTCCCTCCCCGTGGATTTAACCACGATGGCAGTTAGGGAGGGAGGAATTTATTTGCCCATCACTGGTTATTCAGGTCCTGTTGCAAAAAGCCAATCCAGGAGTTGGCCTGCCCTCTACTGCTCTGAATAGACGCCGCTTTCTCCATATAACCCAGTGATTTTCGACTATCTCCCAGCTGATAGTGCGCCATGCCTGTCAGAAAAAGCATCTCTCCTTGCTGCTTCTCGGTAATCCCGTCAAAAGGATTAGCAACCAGCGTCAGTAACTCCTGATAACGCTCGGAACGAGCCAGCATTCTGGCTAATTTAACCTGCAGATCAGGATCTTGCTCAAGCTCCAGCGCTCGATTAAAAGCATCAATAGCCTTGCTATTCTCCCGGGCATGGGACCAGAAATTAGCAAGCTTCTTGAGGTTTTCGAAATTACTGTCAACCAGCCCAGCTTCCATTCCCTGTGAATAAACAACGCCAGCCTGATAAGGCACTTGTTGATAAGTCAGGAAGTTTGCCAGCTGCGTGTAGTCACTTTCTTTATCAAACAGGCCATTACGATAGGCTGCCCGCAGTGCTGCCAGCGCCGCTGCATCCCGCTTGATGGACATATTCATGCCTGAAAGCTGCAGCCAGTACTGTTTTTTCTGCGGAGCCAGAGTGACCAGTATTTCCAGTACATCAATGGCTTTGGGGATCTCTTTCAATTCATAATGGGCTGCCAGCAACAGGGTATACCAGGACTCCGGAGGTGCCTCTGAAGCCGCAATTGCCTTCTTCGCCGGGTCTACTACATTTTTCCACTCCTGCATTCTGGAATAGCCGTTGGCCAGCATAATCCAGGCACTGGCCGGTATCGCAACTTTCTCGTCCAGATTAGCCATCCAGACTTTCAGCTGGTCTATCCCTTCCCGGTACTGACCTTTCATCATTAACAACTGTGCAAGGTTATAGCGAACTTGCTGAGCTGCGGGTAAATGCAGTGCATCATCAGCCAGGGCTGATCGAAAATAACCGATGGCTTTGTCGTATTGCTCCTGGTTGGCAAATACGACGCCTAGCATCTGGTTAACCGCAGCCTTGTCGAATTTGCTGTTTTTTACTTTGGCAAGCACATGCTCAAGGCTTTGACGAGCAGAGGCATAATCATCTTCAGCCATTTGTTCCTGGGCTTTGAGAATGTACTTATAGGTAATCTGCCGCAGCTCCGGCGCTTTTTTGGGAGCGGCCATGGCTGGCGGAGCACTTATGCCCGCCAGCAGCAGAGAAACCATAGCCGTCTTTTTTAGACTTAACCTTATACTCTCCATGGTCTACTCCACTCTTTATTCCAGGACGAACTCATATTCCTGCTGCTGTGTACGTGCCACCGCAACACCGTCTTCCATCGCCGGTTTAAATTTCCATTTCAGAGCAGCCTTTTTAATCGCCTTGCCAAATCCTTTACCACGGGGCTTTTCTTTGACAATTTTTACGTCCGATACCCGGCCATCCGTATTAACCGTGTACTGAAAGACCACTGAACCACCCACACCTCTTTGCAGTGCTTTACGGGGATACATAGGGCTGAACTTATTCAAAGGAACCGGGCCACCACCAGCAGAAACACCACCAGAGGCATACAAACCAGCACCGTCGCCTACGGCCAGATCAAGATCCACATCCACCTGGGGCACTTCCATCTTCACCTGCTCGATCACCGGCTTATCCACCTGCTGGGAGATTTTCATCTCGGGCGGTGGCGGTGGCCGTTTAGGCTGGGGCTTTGGGATTTCCCGCTTTTTCTCTTTGATGGTTTCCGGACGCTGCAAGCGAATAAACTCGCTGATCCGGTTATCATCGGCCTCGACCAGTTCATGGCGGTTGTTGTTGACCAGGGCATTCATCACCGCAAACAACCCCAGTGCCACCACAAAACCCAGACCGAGTGCTGCTAAATAACGCATACGCACCTCTCACTACACCGATCCAACAGCTTTATGGTTCCCGTGCAGACACGGAGATGCTGTAAACACCCGCCAGTCTCACCTGGTCCATGACTTCTACGACAATGCCAGATTCGGATTTCTTATCCGCCTGGATTACCACCGCACCTTCCGGGTTTTCTGCCTTCAGGCGTTCAACGTTGGCACGCACCGCACCCACTTCTACCCGGCGCTTGTCAATCCACACCGCACCGGTGTCGCTCACGGCGATCATGATATTGCCTTTTTTCACCACCTGGGCGGAGTTGGCCGTAGGCCGGTTAACATCAATACCTGCTTCTTTAATAAACGACGTTGTTACAATGAAAAAGATGAGCATGATAAACACGATGTCCAGCATCGGTGTCATATCAATCCCTGCATCTTCCTGTGCGCCGTTGCTATAGCGTCTTCTCATTATTCTTTCCTCTCACCCGTTGCACTGCCGGGGAGGCAGTGCAATGGCAATTCAATCAATGCTGCATGGAATCGGCGACTTTATGGCTCACCCGGTCGGCACGCTTCTCAAGCAGTGCGCTGAAATAAAGACCGGAGAGTGCGGCCACCATTCCTGCCATGGTAGGAATCGTGGCCTTGGAAATACCCGAGGCCATCGCCCTTGGGCTGCCGGTACCGGTGACGGCCAGCACATCAAATACCTGAACCATGCCCACTACTGTTCCCAGTAGTCCTAATAATGGACAAAGGGCGATCAGGGTTTTGATCATGGGCAGCCCCTGCTTTGCACTCAGGGAGACCTCGGAGATCATGGCGGTACGAATATGTCGAGCCTGCCAGGACAACTTGTCCGACCGGTTCTGCCACCTATCAATGGTTCCCTTAACCAGCTTCGGGCATTCGAGAAAAAAGAACAGATAACGCTCAATCACCAGCACCCAGAGCATCAGGGTCAGCACAAAGAGCATCATCAGTACATCGCCGCCCATGCCTAAAAAGCGGCGAATGGAGTCAATTTCTTCCAGTAACCAGAGCATGGATTACTCCTTACGCCGGTTCAGCAGCGTTGACGGACACTGTAGTACGAGCATTACGTGTGCCAGTATTCAGATCCTGCTCCTGATGACGGGCAATAAAACCGGCGCTCTGCTCTTCAAGTACCTGAATCAGACGACGACTCTTGCTATTCACCAGGCTGTGGGTAAACAGGGTCGGAATGGCGACAACCAGACCGAGCATGGTGGTCACCAGGGCTTCGGAGATACCGTTTGCCATCAGCTTCGGATCACCGGTACCAAACAGGGTAATGGCCTGGAAGGTAGCAATCATACCAACCACCGTACCCAGCAGTCCCAACAGTGGTGCTACCGAAGCGATCAGTTTGATGCCACCCACACCACGTTCAATAGAAGGCGCTGCACGCATGATGATTTCATCAAGTTTTAACTCGAGGGTTTCAAGGTCGGCATCACGGTTATCCTGATAAGCCTGCATGATGTCACCCAGAGGATTACCTTTGATGACCTGATCGGTTTTCTGCTGTTTGCGAACACCCTGACCAATTCGCGTCAGGTTAATAAAGCAGGCAGCAGCCAGCAGCAGACCAAAGGCACCCAGACCAAGGATGACATAACCGACAACACCTCCCTGATCGATTCGCTCACCAATGCTTGGGCTTTGCACCAGCAGTGAGAGAATCTGGCCACGGGATGGATCTACATAGAACGGTGTATAACCGGAAGCAGAGGCTTCCAGCTCAGAAACGGCAGAGAGAATGCCGGATTGTGGCTGACGGGACAGCTCCTGGAACTTGCCAACGGCTGGGGAGTAAGTCAGGTATTTGCCATCGGCAATGGCATTAAAGCTACCGACACGAATGATGTCTTTCTGAGCCTCATCACCTTCTCCGTAAACAACCGTGGCAGGCATGTTAACTACACGACCAGATTCCACCATTTCACGGAGTACTTCATGCCAGAACTGCTCAAGTTTCGCAGTAGTCGGCAGCTTTTTACTTTCTGCCATTTCCGCCATAAAAGCGGTTCTTTCAGGATATTGTGCGGTGATCATGGAGGCTTCAAAGATACCTTTGTTATCACCGGCAAACTGACGCACAACACCGAACAGTTCTTTCAGTTCTCCAGAGCGAATATCCAGCGTATTCTGGGTTTCCTTAAGAACTTTCTCATTGTCGTCCGACTGCTTGAGCAACTGATCACTCAGGGTTTCCTGAGCCTTAAGCTCGGCTTTAGCTTCCGCCAGCAAACGCTGCTGTGAGTTTTTATCACTTAAGAATCGTGCTTCACGGGCTTTGTTTTCACGGCTTTCGGTAACGCTGTCTGCCTTGATTTTATTCAAAAGATCCTGCAGCGCAGCAGCACCTTCGCTGGCACCGGCCGAGAATGTCAGGCCAAGCCCCAGGGATACCACCAGTGGTTTTACCACGGCTTTTGTAATAGCGGTAATGTACTTCATTATGCATCCTCCGCAGCGCGTACCGGCAGTTTGATCAGGTTATGGGGTGCCTGTTTGCGGGCAATTTTCAGGCCCTGGTTAACACCGGCACGGTAGTTATCCGGAAGTACTTCCCAGCGGCGGGTGTCGCTGTTCCACTGACCGGTCTCTTCGCCGTCCAGGGATTGGTAAAGCAGCGCCAGGCGGCCTATACGGAGGAAGTTGTAGGTACGGGTATCGTCACCTTCACCGAGGCTGGCTTCATAGGCCTCGATGGTACGACCGAAGTCGTTTTCAATCTGGTAGGCTTCAAGAATTTTGCGGTATTTTTCTGAGGTAGTGACGTTCGGGCTATCCATGGTTTCCCGGAGACGGGCGACACGGTCAGTCCGTTCTTCCAGCTGGAAGGGCACATCCAGGGCAATAAAGTCTTCCAGACCATCCACCATCTTCAGCATCAGTGGTGTGATTTCGATATTGGTCTGGTCCAGCGTTTCGATCTGGGCCAGCATGGATTCAATTTCTGTTTGCTGGGCATTGACGACTTTTTGCAGCTGACGATTGTAGACCGTTAATGCTTCCACCTGTCGAATGGTGCTTTTGTACTCTGCCAGCAGCTCCTGGGTCTGATCAGAAAGGGTATTCACCTTCGCCTGGGAGCGCTGGGATGCCTTATCGGTTTTCTGTTGTGTTGTGAGTGCACCGCTCAAAGGGTCCTGGGCAAATGCGGTTGGAATTACTATTGAAGCGGACAACGCAGTGCTGAGTACCAGCGTGCTGCACAGGCCTTTTACCTTGTGGGTGGTTTTTTTCTTATCCATGGACTGCCATTTCCCATGTGTGTTTTTATTGTTTACTTGGAGTTGATTCCCATGCTCTGCGTGGGAATCCATATCGGGTTTGGGTATGCGTTCCCACGAGGGGCCGTGGGAACGAGGTTAAGCCAGATTACTTAAAAGTTTTGACTATAAGTGGCATAAACTGCCCTGCCGGTAATGCTATAGTTCTGAACTTGATTTACTGTTTCCATTTTTTCGGAAGGAAGCGGTGCCTGACGATTAAACATATTTCTGACACCAACTTGTGCTACACCATCCCAAGGCAGGGACAATTTGTAGTTCAGGTCCCAAACGGTATAGCTGTCTACCTCAGTTTCAGAACTTTGGCCTTTAGCAAAGGTGTATCCAGCGGTATGTCTTGGACCAATATTAAGCGCGTGCATACCATCGAAAGATTTCCAACCAAAGTCAAAGTTCACCTTATATTGCGGATAACCATAGAAAGCGACCCCGGCACCGGCAACGTCTTCACCTGGCCCCGTAAAGTACTCTGGCTGCATGTATTCCAGAACATAGCTACCATTCAGATTGTAACTCAACAAGCCAAATGGTACTTCATGACTGTAATCCACCTTCAAATCTATTCCGGAAGTTTTAACTTCACCTACGTTAGTTGGCTTGATGATAACAGACTGAATACCAGCAGCATTTCGGGTAACGTATTCACTTACATCAACCCCAGCCAGTTCTGCATCAATAAGCGACTGAGCACTTGGATAGTAAATCATATTTTTGATGGCAATATTGTAATAATCTACACCCACCGCCAGATCTGTTAATGGGGAATAAACGACCCCTATATTAAACGAATCTGACTTTTCAGCATCCAAATCAGGGTTTGATACATAGAACGCATCATACTGCTTTGCATAAGTACTGGAATTAGCACAATCTGCAACGTTGTTCTCCGCACATCCAACATAATCAATGGCGAAATCTGCTGAACGGGCTTTGGATTTATAAAGATCCGTCAAGCCCGGAGCCTTAAATCCCTTGGCATAGGATCCTCGCAAAACCAATTCATCTGCTGGCTGATATCTAAGACTGGCTTTAGGGCTCAAAGCATTGCCAAAATCACTATAGTCATCGTAACGAGCAGCAACGTTCAATTCTAATTGCTCATGAATTGGCAGTAACGTCTCAACAAACAGTGCTTTTTGATTACGATCACCGCCACTATTACTTCCAGAAGAGCCAAGTACATTCCCGGCCAAAGACTGAGCATCATATTCATCAACATAATCCTGACTGGATACCTCTGCTCCAACGTACCAACTGATTTCGTTACCAGATATATTGCCCGCGCTGAACTGAAGACCACCGCTCACATCGGTATAGTCAACTTTTATATCTCGAGAGATGTCGTAACTCATCTTGGCAATGGTGTCATCTGTAAAGCTACCAGTTGCTTCATCAAAACCACTGCCAGATTCAACTGCTTGACTGGCAACATCACTAAGAACATAGCCAGTACCAGTTTTATGAGAGAGTGATTTTGAAAAGCGAGCAGCAACATTCCAGTCAACATAACCTAACTTTTGATTCTCAAATGCACCAGTCAATGCACTGGTAAAGATACCACTGTAATCACGAACAGTATCATCACGAGTACCTACTTCATCAAAACGGTAGTAGATACGCCCACCTTCAGAGGCATCAAAACCATTATTGGTAAGAATTGTTGAACCTGCAGATAAAGCAAACCAATCAGCCGCTGGAGCAAAGCGTCCAAAACTTTTATTAAAGCCAAGAACCAGCTCATTACTCCACTCTACGGAATCAGTCAGAGAGTAATTAGAGTTGAGTACAAATTGAGTTCTTTCAGAAGCTGCTGTCAAAGCCATCTGGGAGGTATAATCATAGCGACATGTTTCGACCCCTTTCTCATCTGCAAGAAGGGCAAAGGAGTCACTACACTCAGAACCCGAATCATGGCTATCAAGAGCACGAATAACCGTTTTTCCTGAAGTACTATCTACACCCAGAATGTTTCTTCCATAGAAACTGTAACCGTGCTGGGAAGATAAATCAGATGTTGAAGGCTCATGATCTCTGGCGTAGATAATATCTTTTTTATCATGCTCAAGGGTGAACATAACATTCCCCTTTTCACCGGCAGTGCCACCAGTTATGGAGAACTTATTTTCATCACCCCCTTTGATATCTGTTTTGGTTCCACCGACAGTTACGTTAACTCCTTCAAAATCATCCTTCAGAATAACGTTTACAACACCACCAATAGCATCAGAACCATAAACGGCCGATGCACCATCAGCCAGTATCTCAATACTTTCAACAGCCGCTGCAGGTATAGCGTTAATATTTACTGCACCATTACCCGCTGGCCCGGACATGGGCATCCGTTTACCATTAAGGAGTATCAGCGTTCTCGATGGGCCAAGGCCACGCATATCTATAAATGCCTGACTTTGAGATCCACTACCTGAGCGCTCGGAAAAAGATCCAAATGAATTGTAGGTTGTGCTTCTCAGTACATCAGCAACAGTCAACTGGCCAGTGCGTTCAATTTCCTCTCTGGTAATAATCGTAACAGGCGTGGCACCCTCAACATCCACCCGGGAAATCCGCGACCCGGTCACCTGGATTTTCTCCAGCTTTTCAACCGATTCCTCATTAGAATACGCTGCCGTGCAGGCAATCGAAGACCCTAAAGCAACAGCCACCGCCGTGCTTAACACCGTCCTTCTGAACATTATTTTTATCCTTGCTCACTTGTTGTGTTTATTATGGCCAGCCTGAGCTTTTGGCTCCTTGCCTGTACACCGCCGTGGCGGGCTACGCTCTTACTACTTCCATCCACGATGGAGACATCCCCTTGTAGCTCCCTTGTGCTGATCCGGTTATTAGCCTTCACCACACTATTGGCTTATCACCAATTTATACTGCAATTGTCGGTTAGACATTGATGCAGTCATACCTGTAATGCTTTCACATCCATAAACGAGACCAAGCAATCATCATTCCAATTTTTACATCACCTGCAAACACAAGGATTAAAAACAGAAACAAATTACACTTACATAGCCGTACGTATATTTCATTTTTGTGACAGGTAAGCGCACTGTAAGTTTTTTTAAAGAGAAAAATCAACCAAACAACACAAAAAAATAGGTATTTTTACCTACAAGCCTCGCAAAAAGGATATTTTACTAGCCAATTGCAGATAACAAAGGCTTTTACTCTGCAATTTTCTCAACCATCCTCTGTCAGTCATCTTTTCTATTCTGCACCACACTGGTGCATTTTGTTTTGTAATTGCACCACTAAACGTCATCAGACGTATTATTAATTGGAAGGTGACGAGGTAAGGATAAATACGTACAATTCTTTAGCGACTGATCAGCCAACACCCTGGCTATCTCTGGAAAATGTATGCGTCTTTGGCTCAACATCTGCTTGACGCATGGCGAACAGAAGCCCACTGGCTCTGACCACCGATAACAATAAAGAGAAGAATCATGCCGCAAAGCACCACTTCAAAGTGGGCCGCTATTCTGACTGCAACTCTAGTGCTTTCGGGATGCTCAGGCCCCTGGAATGACCCGAATCCACCAGTGGATTCAAAAGACGTTACCTACTTTGGCAGTTTCATTACCCGGCCCAAACATCTGGACCCGGTTCGTTCCTACAGTGCGGAAGAAAAGCTGTTTATTGACCAGATTTATGAGCCACCCCTGCAATACCACTTCCTCAAGCGCCCTTATGAGCTGGAGCCTGCTACTGCTGCCGCAATGCCGACACTGGAGTTGCTTGACAAGAATTTAAATCCGGTATCTGAAGACAGTCAGGATGTTGCATTCAGCCTGATTACCATACGACTTAAGCCAGGTACCATGTATCAGCCCCACCCTGCACTTGCAGAAGACGACCAGGGCAAACCGGTTTACCTGTTTAATTCTGCGGAAGAAAGTGAACAGTACAAGCTGCTAAGTGACTTTCCCGCCACCGGTACCCGGGAACTGAAAGCTGACGATTACATCTATCAGATCAAACGGATGGCTGACCCGGTCAACAAGTCACCTCTGCTCGGTTTGATGACCGATTACATTGTCGGCATGAAAGATTTTGGTGCATGGGCCAAAGAGAACAGACAGGAAGAGGCGTGGCTAGACCTTCGTACGCACCCCATGGAAGGACTAACCAGGGTGGATGACTATACCTTCTCCATTCGCATTGAAGGCATTTATCCGCAGTTTCAATACTGGCTTGCCATGCCTTTCTTTGCGCCTATCCCCTGGGAAGCCGATCGCTTTTACCACAACCCCGGATTTCCAGATCGTAACCTGACACTGGACTGGAACCCCATCGGTACCGGCGCGTTTATGATGACGGTGAACTCACCCAATCGTGAAATCGTTCTGGAGAGAAACCCGAATTTCCGACAAGAACTCTACCCTTCTGATGGTTCGGTCGATGATCAGAAAAGAGGGTACCTGGCCGATGCTGGCAAACAACTGCCGTTTATTGACAAAGCCATTTTCCGCTATGAAAAAGCAGCCACCTCCATGTGGAGTAAGTTCACTCAAGGTTACTACGATCGCTCCGGTGATGGTGACCCAAACATCAATACGGCCACTTTTGACCAGGCATTTACTGTGGGTCCAGACGGCCTTGAGCTGACGCCGGAACTGGCAAAGCGCGACATTATTGTTGACGAAGAAATCCGTCCTTCTCTCTACTACACCGGGTTTAACATGGTTGATCCTGTCGTTGGCGGATATACAGAAGATAAACGCAAGCTACGCCAGGCCATCAGCATCGTGTATAACGATCAGGAGTACATCGATATTTTCCGTAATGGTATTGGACAGGTAGCCCAGGGCCCCATCCCACCGGGCTTATATGGTTATGCCGAAGGAGAAGCGGCAACGAACGCCTATATCTTTGACTGGGACCCGGCAACCAAAACCCCCAAAAGAAAATCCGTTGAGTACGCCAGGCAATTACTGGCTGAGGCCGGATACCCGAATGGACGACACCACGAAACCGGCAAGCCGTTGATCCTCTATATGGATACCACCGCTGCGGACAGCAGCCCAAGGGCGGACTGGATCAAAAAACAGCTGGACAGGATTGGCGTACAACTTGAGTTCCGCACCACCGACTACCCTCGCTTCAAAGAAAAAATGCGCCAGGGCAATACCCAGATGTTCGGCTGGGGATGGCTGGCTGACTACCCGGACCCTGAAAACTTCCTGTTCCTTCTGGACAGCCGACAGGGCCTGGTGAAATGTCAGTGTGCCGGCAGTAACTCTACCAACTATGACAACCCGGCGTTTGATCGTTTATACGACAAGGTAAAAACACTGGCCAATGGGCCAGAGCGGCTGGACGCTATCAATCAGATGGTAGCAATTGCCCAGAAAGACAGCCCATGGATCTGGGGTTTTAATAACAAAGAGTATTATCTCTCCAACCAGTGGGTATACAACACCAAGCGCCACGGTATTAGTCAGGGAACCCTGAAATACGTTCGCGTTGATCCTGCGCTCAGAGAACAAAAGCAGAAAGAGTGGAACAAACCCATTGTCTGGCCATTGATGGCCAGTATCGGCTTGTTATTCCTTTTGGTTGTTCCTGGTGTCAGGGCTTATCGCCGCAGGCAGAAACTGACGATTGATGCTTCGTAGAGATAAAAATATGTTTTCCTACATAATTAGAAGACTGTGCTACGCCATTCCAATTTTGATTGGCGTAAATCTGCTGACGTTTGTTTTATTTTTTATCGTCAATACGCCTGAAGATATGGCAACGGCTCATCTTGGGGATAAATACGTCACCCAAGAAGCGGTGCAGGAGTGGATCGCAGAAAAAGGCTATGACCAACCACTTTTCTTTAACAGTGATGCCGATGGACTGGGACCCCTCACAGACACCATCTTTTTCAACAAGTCGTTAAAACTGTTTGCTTTCGATTTTGGCACTTCCGATGCTGGTAGAAGTATTCAGTCCGACGTTCTTGATCGTATGGGACCCAGCCTGGCACTGGCTCTTCCCACTTTTTTTATCGGGATCTTTGTCAACATCTCGGTAGCTCTGATGGTATTGATGTTCCGTGGCAGCAGCCTGGACCGTTTTGCGGTGGTGGTCTTTGTTACCCTGATGTCCATCTCCTATCTGTTCTATATCATTTTCGGCCAGCACTACATGGCGAAAATGTCCCGTCTGTTCCCGGTATCCGGATTTAATGACGGTATAGACGGCTGGCGTTTTCTGATATTGCCCATTGTGATTGGTGTGATCTCCGGCATTGGTGCCAGCGCCCGCTGGTACCGCTCGCTGTTTATCGAAGTAGCCGGACAGGATTTTGCCAGAACAGCCCGGGCCAAAGGCGTCAGCGAGGCGGGCGTTCTCTTCCGGCATATTTTGCCCAATACCATGCTGCCAATCCTCACCGGGGTGGTGGTTGTGATTCCAGTGTTGTTTATGGGTAGCCTGGTGATGGAATCATTTTTCAGTATTCCGGGCCTTGGCAGCTACCTGCTGGACGCTATTCGCGCACAGGATTTTGCCATTGTCAGGGCGATGGTCTTTCTCGGCTCTGTTCTTTACATCATTGGTTTGATTCTGACCGATATTTCGTACACCTGGGCAGATCCCCGGGTTCGATTGAGCTAAACAGCGAGGGACGTAATTATGGATTTCGAAATCGGACCCGGCCTGTTTGGTGAAGGCTTTATGTGGACCATTTTATGGAGTGATGCGCTGATCTTTTTGCTGGTCGGTGCAATCTCCCTGTTCGTCGCCTCTTTTCGGCGCAACCCGCAAAACATGGAACGCTGGCGACAGGTGTTTGCTACCAGGTTGGGCATGGCAACCTTTGTTATCATCATGTCCTATGTGGTGATTGCTTTGGTGGATTCCATCCATTTCCGCAAAGCGCTGCCGGTTACGGAAGGTCAAAGCAGCGAACAGGTGTATTACAGCAATGATGTGAATAGCCTGCTGGATCTTGCCCTCGGTGAGATGGGTGAACGCCCTGAGCGCACCTATTCAGCACCTTTTGCACTGAAGTCATGGAATAAGGAAAACCTGTTACTGCCGGATGGAGAACGGGGTCGGGATTACCCGGAGCTGGCCTATGGCGGTGCTCATTTGGCAAGCCCGGAATCGTTTGTTAAAGATGTTGCTATTAACTCACTGGTCGGAATTGGCAAAGGCCTGGCTGTTGCCCTGGCACTGATCAGCCTTCATGCCCTCTGGTTGCGTAGAAGCCAGTCTGCCGGTGCTGGTGATATAAGCCCTCTGCCCTGGAAGTCAGCCTGGATTACCTTTGCCATTATCATGGCTGTGCTTGGCTGGTTGATCACCATGGGCAATCTTTATCATGTTCTGGGTACTGATCAGGCCGGAAACGACACGCTCTTTGAAAGCCTGAAAGGTATTCGGACCGGCGTATTGATTGGCACATTGGCTACCCTGATCACCATGCCTGTCGCAATCAGCCTTGGGTTGGCAGCCGGTTACTTTAGGGGCTGGATTGATGATATCGTGCAATATATTTATACGACGCTTATCTCTATTCCCGGTTTGCTATTGATAGCAGCCTCCGTTCTGCTGTTCCAGGTCTGGATCAATAATAATCCACAGTTCTTTGAGATCGGCCTGGAAAAAGCCGATGCCAAGTTCCTGGCACTGTGTTTTATTCTGGGTATCACCAGCTGGACAACCCTCTGTCGCCTGCTGCGGGCAGAAACCCTGAAGATCAGCCAGCTTGACTACGTTCAGGCTGCACATGCCTTTGGAGTCAGCCATTTCCAGATTATCAAACGGCATATCCTGCCCAACCTCAGCCATATCATTATGATCTCCTTCGTACTGGACTTCAGTGGTCTTGTACTGGCGGAAGCGGTTCTTGCCTACATTGGTGTCGGTATCGATCCTGCCATGGCCAGCTGGGGCAATATGATCAATATGGCCAGCACGGAACTGTCCCGAGAACCATCTATCTGGTGGAATCTGTGCGGGGCTTTCTTCCTGATGTTTACCCTGGTGCTGTCTGTCAACCTGTTCTCTGACCTGGTTCGCGACGCGTTTGACCCAAAAACCAAACTGGAGACGGCATGATGACGGCGACAACAACTGAAGCACGATCCACTGCCTACGTTCAAACGGCCACCAGTGAACTCACTATAAAAAAGCAAACAGTCGATAAGTCGCTGGCGCTTTCCGTCAGCAACCTGAGTGTTCGCTTGCGTCATAAGCCATATACGGCCATTTTGAAAGATGTCAGCTTTGACCTGAAAAAAGGTGAAGTGTATGCACTGGTTGGCGAATCCGGCAGTGGCAAATCCATAACGTCCCTGTCCATTCTGCGACTACTGCCGGATGCACTGACCATTACCAGGGGTAAAATCGCCTTGCCTGAAACCAGCCTGTTCGCTTTAACGGAACAGGAAATGGGCGGTATACGCGGCAAAAAGATCGCCATGATTTTTCAGGATGCACTGACTGCCTTGAACCCGGTACAAACCGTTGGGGCTCAGATTGCAGAGACCTTGAAGATTCATACCTCGCTGAGTTCTTCAGAAATCCGTGAGCGGACGGTTGAACTGTTTCGGGAAGTAGGCTTGCCTGACCCGGAGAAGCGGGTTGACTGGTATCCCCACCAAATGTCCGGAGGTCAGCAACAGCGTGTGATGATTGCCATGGCTTTGGCCTGTGAACCCGATATTCTCCTGGCGGACGAGCCAACCACCGCTCTTGATGTGACGATTCAGAAACAGATTCTGGAACTGATTAAAACGCTGACCTTAAAGCGCAAACTGGCCGTTCTGCTGATCACCCACGATATGGGGGTTGTTCGTCAGACTGCTGATCGGGTCGGCGTTATGTACCAGGGTGAGATCATTGAACAGAATGTTTGTGAAGCCTTCTTTGCCGATCCAAAAGAAGCCTATAGCCGACAGCTGATCGATAGTCTTCCGGATATGGACGAGTACCGTTCACTGGAGAAAGAAGCGTCCCTGTTAACCGTGGAAGACCTGAAAATCCACTTCCCGGTGCGCAAAGGATTATTTCAGCGGGTGCACAGCTACACCAAAGCCGTTGATGGCATCAGTTTTGCCATTGGCAAAGGCGAGACTCTGGCCCTGGTTGGTGAATCCGGGTGTGGTAAGTCTACGACAGGACGTGCCATTCTTAACCTTGAGAAAGCCACTGCTGGCAACATCTGGTACAACAGCCTTTGTGTCAATCAGCTAACCCGCCGGGAAATGCTGCCGCTGCGCAAGAAGATTCAGGTTATTTTCCAGAACCCGTTCTCTTCCATGAACCCACGCATGACCGTTGGCGATATTATTGAAGAGGGAATGGTCAGCCTTGGTCTTGAACTTTCTAAAGAGGAGCGGATTCAGCGCATTGAATCCCTGCTTGCCCGAGTAAGGCTTGAGCCTGAGCATCGTCACCGCTACCCACATGAGTTTTCAGGGGGTCAACGACAGCGTATTGCCATTGCCCGGGCTTTGGCCGTAGAGCCGGATCTGATTATCTGTGACGAACCCACCAGCGCCCTGGATGTTTCCATTCGGGCTGAAGTACTGGACTTGCTGTTAGAGCTTCAGAGGGAGTTACAGGTATCCTATCTGTTCATCACCCACGATCTTTCCATTATTCCTCACATCGCCCATCGCGTTGCGGTCATGCAGGGTGGCAAGATTGTTGAACAAGGTCTGACTGAACAGGTTTTGACCCAGCCACAACATGAATATACAAAAATGTTGCTGGATGCGGTTCCTTCGGCCCATTGAATTGAGAGGGAAGTTGGTGTGCGTTCCCACCGCTCCGCGTGGGAACCAGGACACCTCAGACAATTATTTCTTGCTTTCTTACCCGCTCCTTCCCGTATTTTTTTATTAATGACCTGAACTGGTCATAACTTAAACCCAACATTTCTGCTGCCGCTTTTTGATTATGCCGGCAGTTTTCCATGGCATGATGGACAAACGAGCACTCTGTCTCTGCCAGGACACCCTTCAATTCTACGACCTGCCCTTCTCTCATTTGCTCAAGCCATAATTCAAGCTGTCCAGTTTTATTGGTTACATCAATATCAGAAGAAGAGCTTCGATATTCTTCTTTGGATGTCTTTACGTCTGGCTTGTTCGATGTTTTTAATCCGGAAAGCCATGGAGAACTGAATGGGTCGAGCACAATGTCCTCAATGGGTTCACCCGAGATGCTATGACATACACTGCGTTCAACAACATTCTTAAGTTCCCGGACATTGCCAGGCCACTGATAGTTATCCAGAGTTTCAATCGCTGAGCCTGAAAAGCCTGCAAAGCCTATGTCGTCTTCTATCTCTCCCAACTCGTGAGAAATTCGCACAGCAAAATGATTGGCAAGTAACAGGACATCCTCCTGCCTAGCTCGCAGAGGAGGGATAGCCACCACATCAAACGCCAGTCGATCCAGAAGGTCTTCCCTGAAGCGTCCTTCTCTTGCAAGCTCAGGTAAGTTTTCATTGGTTGCGGCTACCACCCTCACATCAACCTGCACAGGCCTGGAGCTGCCAACCCGGTATAACTCGCCATACTCCACAACCCTTAGCAGTTTTTCCTGCAGCCTTGGCCCCATGGTCGCCAACTCATCGAGAAAAAGAGTCCCTCCATCAGCCGCTTGAAAAAGCCCCGTTCTCGCCTGTCGTGCACCGGTGAACGAACCGGCCACATGGCCAAACAGTTCTGAATCCAGAAGTTCATCATTGAATGCGGCGCAATTAAGCTTAACAAGATTCTGTTGCCATCGTGGTGACAGGTAATGCAAACGACTTGCGACCTCTTCCTTACCCGTTCCCCGCTCTCCCATCACTAATACCGGACGCTCATGGCGAGCATAGCGGGAAATTGACTCAAGCATCTCAAGAAATGCAGGCGATGAGCCGATCAAAGTCTTCTTCCTGGAGGAAATGATGTTGGGCATTGTTTTTGTTATTCGAAAGCTTTTGCGATTTAAACCATTGTCTGGTCTATCAAACCACATAGTGGCCAAAAAGACCACGGTCAAAAATTGTCAACCCTAAACAGAAACTTAATAATTCTTTAATAAACAGCAGGTTATTGTAACTTGTCAGGTTGGCACAGTTTCTGACCTGTTAAATGGAAAGTAAATAGTTAATGAAAGGAATTCTAAACATGAAAGCACTGCTTCAATCTGTTATTGTCTCACTTGGTTTGATTAGCACAGTTGCTCTTGCCAATGAGCTGCCACTGTGGTCAGAAATGATTTCTGACACTGAAATGAAAGTACTGCAAACGGAAGCTATGGAGCAAATAGAACAAGAACTGATGAAAGAGCTGCCAGCAGATCTCGCCAGACATCACCAATTGATTAATGAGCACCTCTTTGATCAGCAGCCATTAAACGAGACCGTTCAGCAAAATGACAACAACAGCCATTTAAACAAGAAAAAAGACGACAAACGCATTATTAATTTTTTGAAAATCAACCCGAATCAGGGGGCGCAGTCATGAGTATTTTTTCCCGTCTCAGTGACATCCTGAATGCAAATATCACCGCTCTGCTGGATAAGGCAGAAGATCCTGAAAAGATGGCTCGCCTGATGCTTCAGGAAATGGAAGAAACCCTGGTTGAAGTGCGCTCCGATGCCGCAGGTCTGATCGCCGATAAAAAAGATATCGAACGACAGCTGGCGAACAGATTGAGCAATATTGAAGAGTGGACCGCCAAAGCCAGACTGGCACTTGAGCATAACCGTGAAGACCTTGCCCGCCATGCTCTGGCAGAAAAGCAAAGATTGCTGTCAGAATCCCGGGAAAAAGAACAGTATCTGGCAGAAATGGAACAGCAGCTTGGCCGCCATGATGAAGACATACAGCGTCTTCAAAATGCCATGAAGGAAGCTCGCAAACGTCTTGAGTCTCTGCGCCTCAGAAGGCAGGTGAGCCAGAATCGTCTGAAAATGCGGGAGAGCACCCGGGAAAAGGCTCGGTTGCGTCAGGAAGCCAGGTTCGAAGAGATGGAAAGGGATCTGGATGCATTGGATAGCCAGTTAGAAGCTCAAGGTCTTGGTACTTCAGAACTTGAGCAGGAATTCCAGAATCTGGAAATGAACAGTGCAGTGGAACAAGAACTTGCCTCTCTAAAAGCATCTCTGTCCACAGAAAATCCTGAAAAAGCCGTTTGAGAATGGTTAAAACAACAATACTGAATTGATCCAAAAAGGGAGTCACAATACCTATGGAATATGTCATCGACGGCATTGTCCCCATCAGTGCCATTCTGATTTTATTCCTGTTCCTGCCCTGGCTTGTCTTCCACTACCTGACACAATTGCGTCAGGCCAGACAGTTGGATGAAGATTCTCAGGAGCTTTTTGAAGCCACTGTACACAGGGTAGAAGTCATGGAAGAACGAGTTCATGTTCTGGAGCGTATTCTGGACAATGAAGTTCCGGACTGGAGGACTCGTCAATGAGAGTGATCAGAAAAATTTTCACTCAGCAAAAGGAAGGTGAAGCCTCTCCCGCTATCATGGGCGTGTGCAGCTATATTGCCAACCGATTTCATCTGGATGTTCTTGCGGTTCGGCTGAGTGCAGCAGGTATTGCTTATTTCACGTCAACCTCTCGAGCCATCCTTGCCTATATTGCCATTGGCGTTGTCCTCAGCATTAGCTCAGGAAAAGACACTTATCGAGGGCGTCGGGTCAAGAAAATAAAAGTAGATGTAAACTCTGAGTCGGCAGAACAAAACGACGATGCCCTTATTAATGATAAAGAAACAGCGCCTGGACTTTCTAAAACCTCTGTCAGTCAACTGGCCCGTAAAGTAACAAGACTGGAAAGTCGTCTGTCCCGAGTCGAGGACAGCGTAACGTCAAATCATTTGAAATTCGCTCGTGAGTTTCGAGATCTGCAATCTTCAGAAAAACCTGCCAGGCAAGAATCATAACCATCCCCCCCCTGCTGATTAAGACAGATTGCAATACATATTCATATCTGTTCTTATTGGCAAGTTGTTTGCTAACACAATAAAAAAACCACTTCGTACTTCTATATATCGCTACGTTGTTGAGCATGGATACCCTCCGGGCTTAAGTAGACTGTCGATACTTACTGCATAAGAAGACCATGAAAAGAGGAAGTAGCACCCGTGAAAATCAAACAATTCAAGCAACTTAAAGCTGGCTTGCTGGCTGTTTCTATTGCACTTTCCGGTACATTGCTAACTACTCCGGACAACGAGGCCCTGGCGTCCGGCACCCTCCGTATCGGCAATATGGGGGAGCCCGCCTCTCTTGATCCACACTTCATTTCAGGCACCTGGGAAAGCGGCATTGTTGGCAATATGTTTCTTGGCCTGACCACAGAAGCCGCCGATGGCACAATCATTCCCGGCGCGGCCGAAAGCTGGACAGTGTCCGACGATGGTCTTGTATATAAGTTCATGCTCAGAGACCACACCTGGTCTGATGGCAAGCCAGTGACCGCGCAGGATTTCAAAATGGCACTGGAACGTATCCTGAAGCCTGAAACGGCTGCTGGTTATGCTTCCCTTCTTTACACCATCAAAGGTGCTGAAGAGTACAACACCGGCAAGGCAGGTCCTGAAGCTCTTGCAGTAAAAGCCATTGATGATAGTACACTCGAAATTACACTTTCCGGCCCGGCCCCTTACTTTATTGCACAGCTGGCCCATTACACCGCCTACCCAGTGCCGAGTCATAAAATCGAAGAGCTGGGTAAAAACTGGGCAAAAGATAGTAACATGGTCAGCAATGGCGCGTTCACTCTGAGTGAGTGGACACCTAACGCTCAGATTCGCTTGAAAAGAAACCCGCAGTTCTACGACGCTGCGAATGTATCGCTGGATGAACTGGTTTACTACCCACAGGAAGACCGTTCAGCTGTACTAAAGCGAGTTCGGGCTGGCGAGATTGATATTCAAACAGACTTTGCTTCTTCAGATCTGAAATGGCTGGAAAAAAACATGCCGGACTACGTGCGCATCGCACCGTACCTCGGCGTTTATTACTACCCTCTTAACCTTGATGATGATGTGCTGAAAGACCTGCGTGTCCGGAGGGCGCTGGCGATGACCATTGATCGCAAAATTCTCACTGAAAAAGTGTTAAGAACGGGTGAAGTAGCGGCATACAGCTTTGTACCACCCGGTACTGGTGACTACGGTTCATCTCCTGAAGTCAGCTGGAAAGGAATGACTCAGGCTGAGCGTGTCGCCGAAGCGCAAAAACTGATGAAACAAGCGGGCTTTGATAAGTCTAATGCACCTACCATCCGATTGAGTTACAACACGTCAGAGAACCATAAGAAGGTTGCCATCGCTGTTGCTGCTATGTGGAAAAAAGCACTGGGGGTTAAAACCGAACTGTTTAACACCGAAGTCAAGGTTCACTACGACAACCTGAAAACCCGGGATTTTCAGGCTGCCCGCGCTGGCTGGATCGCTGACTATAACGATCCACAGAACTTCCTGAACCTGATGGAAAGCCGTAACACTTCTCAGAACTACGCTAACTTCAATGACAACACCTTCAACGATCTGATGAGAAAAGCGGAGCTGGAAGCCGACCCTGTCAAGCGTAATGACTATATGCGACAGGCTGAAGTTATTGCCCTGAACGAACTGCCAAATATACCTATTTACCACTATGTATCCAAAAACCTGGTGAGTCCGAAGGTTGATGGCTGGGTTGATAACGCCTCCGATATCCATCGGGCCCGATACCTTTCTATTAAGTAACTGGACAGCCTCCTGCTATACAGCAGGAGTGTGCTCAAAAGCTGTCGTGCGCCACGGATGGCCATGAAGAACAAAACGAAGAGGGAACTCCAGAGGAAAGAGCGAATTGTTCCATGTTCTCCTATATTCTCAAGCGGTTGCTGACGGCGGTTCCGACGCTGCTGATCATCATTACCATCGCATTTTTTATGATGCGTATTGCCCCCGGTGGGCCGTTCGATCAAGAACGACAGTTACCCCCGGAAATTGAAGCCAACATTCTCAAAGCCTACGATCTGGACAAACCAGTCTATGAGCAGTATTTCATTTACCTTGGTAAGCTGCTTCAGTTTGATTTTGGCCCTTCTTATAAATTCAGAGACTTTTCCGTTACTGAGCTGATTTTGTCCGGCTTACCAGCAAGCTTCCAGATTGGCGGACTTGCTATATTGCTGGCGACGTTTATTGGCATTGGTTTAGGAACACTTGCAGCACTTTATCAGAACCAAAAAACCGATTACGCCATTATGGGCGTTGCGATGACCGGTATAGCGGTTCCTAACTTTGTTGCGGCCCCAATTCTTTCCCTGGTATTTGGTGTCTACCTCGCCTGGTTACCGGTTGCAGGCTGGGGAGATGGCGCTGCCAGAAACCTGGTTTTACCCGTAATTTCTCTGGCACTGCCACAGATCGCTTATATTGCCCGACTGACGCGGGGTTCAATGATTGAGGTTCTGCACTCTAACTACATCAGAACGGCAAGGGCTAAAGGAATTCGCGAACGCCTGGTGGTCATTCGCCATGCCATCAAAGGTGCTTTGTTGCCTGTGGTTTCCTATTTAGGGCCAGCGGTTGCCGCTGTGACTACCGGCTCGGTAGTGATTGAGTCGATTTATGACATTCCAGGCGTTGGCCGTTACTTTGTCAATGCCGCACTGAACCGTGATTATCCATTGGTGATGGGTGTGGTAATTTTCTACGCAACCCTGATTCTCATTATGAACCTGATCGTGGATGTGGTGTACAGCTTTCTGGATCCAAAACTGAGGGTTAGCGGATGAGCAACATCATGAATGTGAACGATAAACTGGCCACGTTTAACGACAACTTTTCAGATTCAGCCGATTTAACTGAAGTTGTCGGCCGCTCTCTCTGGCAGGATGCCCGTATTCGCCTGATGCGAAACAAGGCTGCTGTGGTTTCAATGATCATTCTATCCATCATTACATTGATGGCTATTTTTGCTCCCTGGCTGTCATCTCACCCTTTTGATGAGGTCTATTGGGACTTTATTCAAGTGCCTCCCAACGTTGCTGAAGGCTTCTGGTTTGGTACCGATGAGAATGGTCGAGATCTGTTTGTCCGCACGCTCTATGGAGCAAGAGTTTCGCTCATGGTTGGCCTGGTAGCCACAACCGTGTCACTGGTCATCGGTGTCGTTTATGGTGCTGTAGCAGGCTATATGGGTGGACGTATCGATAATATCATGATGCGTTTTGTGGATATTCTTTACTCCCTGCCTTTCATGTTCTTTGTGATTATTCTGATGGTCATCTTTGGTCGCAACATTTATCTGATCTTTGTCGCATTAGGTGCTGTTGAATGGCTTACCATGGCCCGTATTGTGCGAGGCCAGACCCTGGCGGTTAAAAAGAAAGAGTTTGTTGAAGCAGCCCATGCCAGTGGCGTGTCAACGACAAAAATTATCTTCCGCCATATCATTCCCAATATTCTTGGGCCGGTGATCGTCTATATGACACTGACAATTCCCCAGGTCATTCTGACGGAAAGTTTTCTCTCCTTCCTGGGTCTCGGGGTTCAGGAGCCTTTGACCAGCTGGGGCGTTTTGATTTCCGAAGGGGCAAAAGTCATGGAATCCGCACCCTGGATGCTGGCATTCCCGGCCACTTTCCTGGCCATCACACTTTTCTGTTTCAACTTCATTGGTGATGGTCTGCGCGACGCACTGGACCCCAAGGATCGATAACTATGAACGACAACATCATTCTTGAGGTCAAAAACCTCAATACCCGCTTCGATACACCGGATGGTGAAGTAGCTGCCGCCAATGAGATCAGTTTCACCCTGAAGAAAGGTGAAAGTCTGGGTGTCGTGGGTGAATCTGGTTCCGGAAAAACCCAGATATTTATGGCTTTGATGGGTTTGCTGGCAAAGAATGGCAAAACCACGGGTGAAGCTATCTTTAAAGGCCAAAACATTCTTGGACTGCCCGTTACAGAACTGAATAAGGTGCGTGGCGTTTCTCTGTCCATGATTTTTCAGGACCCAATGACGTCCCTGAACCCCTACCTGAAAGTCTCACGACAGATGACTGAAGTCCTGATTGAACATCAGGGCATGAGTCAAAAAGAAGCCCTGGAAAAATCCATTGAAATGTTGGAACTGGTAGGTATACCCGAGGCCCGTAAACGGGTTCATATGTACCCCCATGAGTTCTCTGGCGGCATGCGTCAGCGAGTTATGATTGCTATTGCGCTGCTCTGTGAGCCGAACCTGTTAATTGCTGATGAGCCAACCACCGCGCTCGATGTTACCATTCAGGCTCAGATTCTGGACCTGCTCCATGACCTGAAAGACAAACTGGGTATGTCCATTGTGATGATTACCCATGACCTGGGTGTCATTGCCAGTATGTGCGATCATGTGATGGTGATGTACGGTGGTCGTGTGGTTGAAACCGGATCCGTACAAGCACTCTTCAGTGATGCTAAACACCCATACACCCGGGGTCTTTTGCAATCCATGCCGAGAATTGATGGTGATCATAATGAAGACCTCTACGCAATTCCCGGACAGCCTCCCAACCTTCAAGCATTACCACAAGGTTGTGCATTTCAGCCCCGATGCCAATATGCGACCGATCTCTGTCAACAGGAGCGCCCTCCAACCACTGAGTTTGATGCTGGTCGAACCGCTTCCTGCCATCAACTGAGTTCAGCTTTTCACACCAGCAGTCCTGTTAAAAAGAATCCTGTTCATGTCGTGGAGGGTGTTTTATGAGCGTTAATGTAAAAGTGCCAATCCTTACAGTAGACAACCTTAAGGTGCACTTCCCCGTCGATACAGGCACATTCTTCACGAAAAATAAGACTTTGAAAGCCGTCGATGGTGTCAGCTTCCAACTTCATGAAGGTGAAACCCTTTCTGTCGTTGGTGAGTCTGGCTGCGGGAAATCCACGCTCGGTAGAGCAGTTCTGCAATTACTGCACAATACCGATGGGCAGGTTGTCTGGATGGGGCAGAGCATCACCGGGCATTCCGTAAAAGAGATGCGCCCTCTGCGCAAACAGATGCAGATCATTTTTCAGGATCCGCTGGCCAGCCTTGATCCTCGCATGACCATCGGTGAGATTATTGCTGAACCGCTGGTCACCCATCATCCAGAGCTTGCCGGGAAGGCGGTCAGGTACCGTGTTCGTGAGATGATGGATATTGTTGGCCTGTTGCCACGCATGATCAACCGTTACCCCCATGAGTTCTCAGGTGGACAGTGTCAGCGAATCGGTATTGCCCGGGCAATGATTCTTCAACCCAGGGTGATCGTCTGTGATGAACCTGTATCCGCACTGGATGTATCTATTCAGGCGCAGATCATTAATCTG
The DNA here is from genome assembly GCF_017744115.1 of Salinisphaera sp. G21_0. Classification (GTDB taxonomy): domain Bacteria; phylum Pseudomonadota; class Gammaproteobacteria; order Pseudomonadales; family Endozoicomonadaceae; genus Endozoicomonas. Next base: position 62,169 of record NZ_JAGHQW010000036.1, read on the forward strand.
CTGGGAGAGTTGCAACAGAAGTTTGGTCTGTCACTGCTGTTTATCAGTCATGATCTTTCCATTGTTCGTCACATCAGTCATCGGGTAATGGTTTTGTATTTGGGTAATGTTATGGAGATTGCTGACAAAGATGATCTCTATAACTCGCCAAAACATCCTTATACACAGGCTTTGATTTCCGCAGTTCCGGCTCCGGACCCTGCGGTGAGAAAGAAGCGGGTAGTATTGAAAGGCGATTTACCTTCACCGATTGATCCACCGTCAGGCTGTGTCTTCAGGACTCGCTGCCTCTACGCGGACGAACAGTGCTCACAGAAAAAACCAGACCTTGTTGATTGTTCCACGTCCGGATTGAATCGGCGTCACCAGGTTGCCTGTTATAAAATTGAAACAATCGACGATTGACCACTATGCGGGGTGATTTACTCCGCTCTTCAGTGCTTCTGATTAAAACCGAAATGCTGCGTAAAAAGTATGGCCTGCTCTATCCGCACCTCGAAGGCCCCGATGGTACGGCTAAACCCGGAGAATTAATACCATGTCTATGGAAGAACAAACAGAAAAGGAAGGAACTTGAAAATGAATCGGACACTATCTCAAGAGAAAACGACAGGATTTGAAAACACCCACAACAGCGCTTCATAGTTAAGAAAAGTGGCTCCCCGAGCTGGACTCGAACCAGCGACCCAATGATTAACAGTCATTTGCTCTACCAACTGAGCTATCAGGGAACTAATCGTCAGCTTTACTGTACTGACAACAGTATCTTCAACAAGAGACTTTTTATGAGTCTCAATGCTGTATGGTGGGTCGTGTAGGATTCGAACCTACGACCAATTGGTTAAAAGCCAACTGCTCTACCGACTGAGCTAACGACCCATTCTTA
>NZ_JAGHQW010000037.1 GCF_017744115.1 Salinisphaera sp. G21_0
CAATGACAAGAGTTATTGAGCAAATAAAGACAAAGTTGGCCGTCTCGCCAGAGGCCCATGGCTCTGTGTCACTTAGCAGCGGCGACTGGGTGGTAGATGATGCATATTTTACTGCTGATGAAGGAGCGCAATTTTCGGATGACTGTTATTTTACCGCTGAAGAATATTTAGAAGAGCAAACAAAGAAACCAAAAAAGAGAAAAAGGAAGAGAAAAAAGCCAGTAAAAACTAATGCCTGTTGATGCCGCAGAGTAGTCTACATTTCATATTTCCCATGAATTAATGAAATATAATTATGGACAAAGGTGGTGCTGGTATAAGTTGGACATGCACAACATCAGGTAATGATTATAATCAATCGGATGACCATACCGGTGTTTCAGGGAGTGGGCGATACAGGTATGGCACAGTGAGGCGGACGAATACTCCATTCCCCTATATCCCGGAGCGTCATGAATTTTATCCTGCTTCTGACGCCTGCTCTGGTAACAATCCACCAAGACATTCAATAAAACCTGTTCAGGATTTTAATGCTCTTATCACACAAGAAAAAATGGATTACCTGATGAGGATATCTACTCATTATGGTGATCGCTATAATGGGAAAAAACACAGTCAATTTGCCTGTTCAATCAAACAATACACATCAAGGTCAAAAAGACCATTAAATCACAGTGAACAACAGCAACTGATACCATTGTTGAACGATTTTAAAGCGACGTCCGGGTGGCCATGGCGAAGCCTGACGACAACGCTTCATTCATTTACTTCAGCGGGTGTTTTTACCCCTCATAAATACATGAATGAGGGAAGTAAGGAAACTCAGGCAGCTTTATTGTCAACTTTACTTGATGCAGTAATATGTAAGTGCAACCAAAAACCTGAAGCCAGGAGTATTGATACCCAAGGTACCGCCAATCTGCTGTGGGCCCTGGCAAAAATGGTTGGCAACGGGCTTGAGCTGAAGAAGACACCGAAGCTCAAAGAGGCCGTCGCCACGCTGTTGCCCCTGGTAAGAATCAAAGCCGAATCAACAGAAGAGAAAGACCACTTTAATCCACAGGAAATCACCAACCTGCTGTGGGCCGTGGCGAAACTGGTGGAAAACGGGCTGGAGAAGACACCGACGCTCAAAGAGACCGTGGTCGTGCTGTTGTCCCATGTGAAAACCAAAGCCGAATCAAAAGAAGGGAAAGATCACTTCAACACTCAAGGTACTGCCAACCTGCTGTGGGCCATGGCAAAAATGGTGGACAATGGGCTGGAGAAAACACCGAAGCTCAACGAGGCGGTAGCCGCGCTGTTGCCCCTTGTAAAAACCAAAGCTGAATCAAAAGAAGAGAAAGACCACTTCAAGCCACAGGAAGTTGCCAACCTGCTGTGGGCCCTGGCGAAACTGGTGGACAACGGGCTGAAGAAGACAACGAAGCTCAAAGAGGCCGTGGCCGCGCTGTTGCTCCAGGTGAAAACCAAAGCCGAATCAAAAGAAGAGAGAGACCACGTCAACCCTCAAGCTACTGCTAACCTGCTGTGGGCCATGGCAAAACTGGTGGACAATGGGCTGGAGAAAACACCGAAGCTCAAAGAGGCATTAGCCGCGCTGTTGCCCCATGTAAAAACCAAAGCCGAATCAAAAGAAGAGAAAGACCACTTCAAGCCACAGGAAGTAGCCAACCTGGTGTGGGCCGTGGCGAAACTGGTGGACAACGGGCTGGTGGGGCTGGAGAAGACAGCGAAACTCAAAGAGGCCTTCGCTGCACTTTTGCCCCATGTAAAAACCAGAACCGAATCAAAAGGCTACTTCAAGCCACAGGAAGTGGTCAACCTGCTGTGGGCCGTGGCGAAACTGGTGGACCACGGGCTGGAGCTTGGGAAAACACCGCGGCTCAAAGAAACTGTTGTTGCGCTGTTGCCCCGGGTGAAAACCAAAGCCGAATCAAAAGAAGAGAGAGACCTGTTCAATCCACAGGAAACCGTCAACCTGATGTGGGCCGTGGCGAAACTGGTGGACAAAGGACTGGAGTTGGAGACGACACCGGAGCTTAAAGAGACCGTGGCCGTACTTTTGTCCTGTGTAAAAACCAAAGCTGAATCAAAACAAGAGAAAGTCCACTTTATTCCTCAACATATCAACAACCTGCTGTGGGCCGTGGCGAAACTGGTGGACAATGGGCTGGAGAAGACAGCGAAGCTCAAAGAGACTGTGGCCGAGCTGCTGCCCCATGTGAAAACCATAGCCGAATCACAACAAGAGAAAGACCGCTTTATTCCTCAGCATATCGCCAATCTGTTGTGGGCTGTGGCGAAACTGGTCGAAAACGGGCTGAAGCTGGAGAAGGCACCAAAGCTCAAAGAGGCCGTCGACACGTTGTTGCCCTATGTGAAAACGATGGCCGAATCAAAAGAAGAGAGAGACCACTTCAAGCCACAGGAAGTCGCCAATCTTCTGTGGGCCATGGCAAAACTGGTGGATAATGGTCTGGAGCTGGAGAAGACATCGAAGCTTAAAGAGGCCGTGGCCGTGCTGTTGCTCCAGGTGAAAACCAGAGTCGAATCAAAAGAAGAGAAAGACCACTTCAACACTCAAGGTATCGCTAACCTGCTGTGGGCTGTGGTGAAACTGTTGGAGAATGGGCTGGAGCTGGATAAGGCACCAAAGCTCACAGAGGCGGCAGCCGTGCTGCTACCCCATGTGAAAACCAAAGCCGAATCAAAAGAAGAGAAAGGCCACTTTATTCCTCAGCATATTGCCAACATGGTGTGGGCCGTGGCGAAACTGGTGGACAACGGGCTGGCACTGGAGACGACACCGAAGCTCAAAGAGGCCATGGTCGCGCTGTTGCCCCATGTGAAAACCAAAGCCGAATCAACAGAAGAGAAAGACCACTTTAAGCCACAGGAAGTCGCCAACATGGTGTGGGCCGTGGCGAAACTGGTGGACAACGGGCTGGAACTGGAGAAGATGGCAAAGCTCAAAGATACCGTGGTCGCGCTGTTGTCCCATGTGAAAACGAAAGCCGAATCAAAAGAAGAGAAAGACCACTTTATTCCTCAGCAGATCACCAACCTGTTGTGGGCCGTGGCAAAACTGGGTGATGCCATTGAGCTGAAACTGGTTAAATCTACGTTCGCTTCTCTTGTCGGCAGACTCTGTGAAAACCCTCAGCTCTCTCAGCGATATATATCGATCTCTCTCTGGGGAGTCATGGTGTTCTGTGCCAGGTCTTATCTGTACTTTGGTGACGATAATAAAAACGCCCTTGAAAAGTACATAGATGAACTGTTTTCTCGTCTGGAAAGTCCATCCCCGTGCAATACAGAGTTTTCTTACATCATTGCCATGGCCGCAAGTTGGCTTGGGAGAGCGTGTCCGGTGGCGCCCCATTACCAGACAATCACTTCACAATCTCAATCCACCTTACGCGATCAACTCCAGTCAAGCTTTCCGTCTTTGCAGATTGAAGAAGAAAAGAGTCTGAACTCGCTACCTCCGGTTGACCTGTTACTGCCAGATTGCAACATGGTGATCGACGTTCAGGGACCTTCTCATTACGTGTGTGGTGATTTCAAAACCAGGAATGGTTCGACTTTATTGAAAGTCGCCCTGCTGAAAAAATTAGGATTTGAGGTTATTGAAATCCCGGTGAACAAGCTTAATAACCAGGATTCAATGAAAAGAGTTATTGAGCACATAAAGATAAAGTTAGCCGTCTTGCCAGAGGCCCATGGTCTTGTGTTACTTAGCAGTGGTGAGGAGGCAGCAGATGAGGCATATTTTACTGCCGATGAAGAATGGCAGTTATCGGATGACTGTTATTTCACCGCTGAAGAATATTTAGAAGAGCAAACAAAGAAACCAAAAAAGAGAAAAAGGAAGAAAAAAAAGCCAGTAAAAACTAATGCCTGTTGATGCCGTAGAGTAGTCTACATTTTATATTTTCATGAATTAATGAAATATAATTATGGACAAGAGCGGTGCTGGTAAAAGTTGGACATGCACAACATCAAGTAATGATTATAATCAATCGGATGACCATACCGGTGCTTCCGGGAGTGTGCGATACAGGTATGGCACAGTGAGGCGGACGAATACGCCACTTCCCTATATCCCGGAGCGTCATAAATTTTATCCTGCTTCTGACGCCTGCTCTGCTAACAATCCACCAAGACATTCAATAAAACCTGTTCAGGATTTTTATGCTCTCTTCACACAAGCAAAAATGGATGATCTGGTGAGGATATCTACTCATTATGCCGAGCGCTATAATGGGAAAAAACACAGTGAATTTGCCTGTTCAATCAAACAATACACATCAAGGTCAAAAAGACCATTAAATCATAGTGAACAATGCCAACTGATACCATTGTTTCACGCTTTTAAAGTGACACCCGGGTGGCCTTGGCGAAGCTTGACGACAACGGTTCATTCATTTACGTCAGCGGGTGTGTTTACCCCTCATAAATACATGAATGAGAAAAGTAAGGAGGCTCAGGCAGCCTTATTGTCAACGTTACTTGATGCAGTAATAGTTAAGTGCAAGCAAAAACCTGAAGTCAGGGATATTGGGGCTCAAGGTATCGCCAACCTGCTGTGGGCCCTGGCAAAAATGGTTGGCAACGGGCTGGAGCTGAAGAAGACACCGAAGCTCAAAGAGGCCGTGGCCTCGCTGTTGCCCCTGGTGAGAATCAAAGCCGAATCAAAAGAGGGGAAAGACCACTTTATTCCTCAGCATATCTCCAATCTGCTGTGGGCAGTGGCAAAATTGGTAGATAACGGACTGGAGCTGGAGAAGACACCGGAGTTCAAAGAAGTTGTGGTTGCGCTGTTGACCCGCGTGAAAACCAAAGCCGAATCAAAAGAAGAGAAAGACCACTTCCACTCTCAAGGTACCGCCAACCTGCTGTGGGCTCTGGCAAAACTGGTCGAAAACGGGCTGGACCCGGAGAAGACAGCGCAGCTCAAAGAGGCCGTGGCCGCGCTGTTGCCCCATGTGAAAATCAAAACCGAATCAAAAGAAGAGAAAGACCACTTCAAGCCACAAGAAGTCGCTAACCTGCTTTGGGCCATGGCGAAACTGTTGGACAATGGTCTGAAGCTGGAGGAGACACCGAAGCTCAGAGAGGCCGTGGCCGCGCTGCTGGCCAATGTGAAAACCAAAGCCGAATCAAAAGAAGAGAAAGACCACTTTATTCCTCAGCATATCGCCAACCTGCTGTGGGCCGTGGCAAGATTGGTGGACAACGGGCTGGCGCTGGAGAAGACACCGAAGCTCAAAGAGGTTGTAGTCGCACTGTTGCCCCATGTGAAGGCCAAAGCCGAATCAAAAGAAGAGAAAGACCTCTTCAACACTCAAGCTATCACCAACCTGCTGTGGGCTTTGGCGAAACTGGTGGAAAACGGACTGGAGCTGGAGAAGACATGGCAGCTAAATGAGGCCGTAGCCGCGCTGTTGCGCCGGGCAAAAACCAAAGCTGAATTAAAAGCAAGGAAAGACCACTTTAATGCCCGGCATATCGCCAACCTGCTGTGGGCCGTGGCGAAATTGGTGGACAAGGGGCTGGAGTTAGAGAAGGCACCAAAGCTCACCGAGGCGGTAGCCGTGCTGTTATCCCATGTGAAAACCAAAGCCGAATCAAAAGAACAGAAAGACCACTTTATTCCTCAGCATATCTCCAATCTGCTGTGGGCCATGGCAAAACTGATGGACAACGGTCTGGAGCTGGAAAAGACAGCGATCTTCAAAGAGGCCCTGGCCGCACTGTTGTATCATGTGAAAACCAAAGCCGAATCAAAAGACGAGAGAGACCACTTCAGTGCTCAAGGTATCGCCAATCTGGTGTGGGCCCTGGCGAAACTGGGGGACATCGGGTTGGAGCTGGAGAAGACCGCGAAGCTCAAAGAAACCATGACCGCGCTGTTGTACCATGTAAAAACCAAAGCCGAATCAACACAAGAGAGAGACCGCTTCGAACTTCAAGGTACCGTCAACCTGCTGTGGTCCCTGGCCAAACTGGGTGAGGCCATTGAGCTGAACCTGATTAAATCTACGTTTGATTCTCTTGTCGGCAGAATCAGTGAAATCCCTCAGCGTTCTCAGCAAAATCTATGGATGTCTCTCTGGGGAGTCATGGTATTTTGTGCCAGGTCTTATCTATACTTTGGTATAAATAATAAAAACCCGCTTGAAAAGCACATAGGTGAACTATTTTCTCGTCTGGGAAATATATCTTCGGACAATATAGAGGCTCAAACCGTTATTGCCATGGCCGCCAGTTGGCTTGGGAGACCATGTACGGAGGTCCCCTACTACCAGACAAACATTTCACAATCTCAAACTACCTTACGCGAGCAACTCCAATCAAGCCTTCCGTCTTTGAAAATTGAAGAAGAGAAGAGTCTGAACTCATTACCTCCGATTGATCTGCTACTGCCAGATTACAACATGGTTATCGACGTTCAGGGACCTTATCATTATGTGAGTGGTGATTTCGAAACCAGGAACGGTAAAACGCTGCTGAAAATCGCCCTGCTGCAAAAATTAGGATTCGAAGTCATTGAAATTCCGGTGAACCAGCTTTGGAAACAGGATTCAATGAAAAGAGTTATTGAGCAAATAAAGACAAAATTAGCCGCCCAGCCGGAGGCTCATGGTTCTGTATTACTCAACAGTGGTGAGGGAGTAGCCGATGAGGCATACGTTACTGCTGATGAAGGAGTGCTATTTTCAGGTGACGGTTATGCTACCGCCGAAGAATATTCAGAAGAGCAAATAAATAAACCAAAAAAAGAAAAAGGAAGAGAAAAAAAGCCAGTAAACGGCTCTCTTCCAACATGACATAAGAACCACTTTGACATTCTGGTGGAGGTGTACTTTCATTTTTTACCGTATCAATATATGGCAGCTGTTTAGTACATTTGTATAAAGAGGGATTTAAAATGGATAGGGCAATAGATATTGTGGTCAGGGGAATAAGTGCTGCTCCCTTTAAAGCGCCTGCGGAAATTCAAAAACAAGATCCGTCACATTTTGGAGATCATCAGGTTAGAGTGCTGAACACCTATAATAATGGTATGAATGCCCCAAAATTTACCACATATGTTGGACGTGGTGTTGAAAATTTCAATTCACGTCGAGAGGCATTAGATTTCGCCGAAAAGTTAACCTACGGACAAATCCACTCTATCACGAAAACAATGATGAATGCTATCAGGCATTTAGAGTATTATCGTTCCAAGGATTACATTGAACCCAACTATGATCCTGATGAAACAACGAATGAAGAAGTGAAAGAATTTGTAGCATGCACTATGGAGGAGGTTGCTGCTGATATTGAGAAACTTGCAGCTATTAAAAAGAGATCAGTTTAGTATTTTTTCGAAAAATCCAATTCAATCATTTTTTGATTCATTAATAGAATATATAATTCTTCGCCCCGGCTCTGTCTGCCGTGGGTTTCTATTCTGTGAGCAACAATGAGAAACAATCTTTCAGCTTTTGCCCGTTATCGTGGCGAACTTGGTGAATTAATGTATTTGGCCGGGCCTATCATGGGGGCCCAACTGGCAACCACCGGTATGTCATTTGTCGACACCAGTATGGCCGGGCAATATTCAGCCCTGGATCTGGCCTCTATTGCCCTTGGCTCCAGTATCTGGGTGCCGGTCTACCTGTTAATCCGTGGCATATTAATGGCCATTACACCCACGGTTGCCCATCTGTACGGTGCACGTCAAACCGGAGAGATTGCTGGTCAGGTGCGTCAGGGGTTATGGATTGCCCTGCTGTTGAGCCTGTTGGCCCTGGGTTTTATTTACCAATCCGATGTCGTATTGCAATGGTTGCAGGTTGGGCCTGCGATGGCGGGTAAAACGCTGGAGTATCTGAAAGCGCTTGCCTGGGGCGTTCCGGCGATTTGTTTGTTCCAGGCGCTTACCTGCTACTGCGAAGGAATGGGTAAAACCAAGCCCGGCATGGTGTTCAGTTTTATTGCCCTGGCTCTGAATATTCCGCTGAACTATGTACTGATTTATGGCAAGTTCGGGTTCCCGGAGCTGGGCGGCGTTGGCTGTGGTTATGCGACAGCCGTTTGCTTCTGGGCCATGTTCCTGATGATGGCGGCATACACGATGCTGGCTCAGCAGCATCGCAAAATTGGTCTGTTTGACCAGTGGGACTTGCCCAGTCTGAACATTATTGCCAGTCAGCTAACGCTGGGTGTGCCTATCGGTCTGGCCATTTTTTTTGAAGCCAGTATCTTTTCGGTGGTGGCTCTGCTGATCGGGAAATTAGGTGCCATTGTGGTGGCTGGGCATCAGATTGCCCTTAATTTTTCCTCACTGACCTTTATGGTGCCGTTGAGTCTTTCCATGGGGCTTACCATTAGTGTCGGACAGGCACTGGGTGCCGGTAAAACTGCGCAGGCCGCCTACTCCAGCTATGCGGGTATTGTCACAACGCTGGTCAGTGCCACCCTCAGCGCTGCCGTGATGTTGTTTCTGCCAGGGGTGGTGACCTCGATCTATACACAGAACACAGAGGTGGCCATTCTGGCCTCTCAGCTGCTGGTTTATGCGGCACTGTTCCAATACGCCGATGGCATTCAGATTGCGGCTAATGGTGCGCTTCGTGGCTATAAAGATACCCGGGTTCCCATGGCGATGATTCTGTTTGCCTGCTGGGGCGTGGCGTTACCCCTGGGCTATATTCTCGGGCTGACTGACTGGATTGTGGCACCAATGGGGCCTCATGGCTTATGGATTGGTCTGGTGAGTGCATTGACCATGAGTGCCATCCTTTTGACCTTGCGTCTGCGCGCCATTATTGGCCGGCATCGGGTGTCTGCCGCTGACAACATGGCTATGTCATCATGAGAATCAGGTGTCTATTGTGAGAGAGGGCGGCGCTCTTTTATAATGCTGCCCTTTTCTAACGAAACTCCTTTCTGGTCAGCGCGTCAGGCCAGGTTAAATCGTCGCTGTGCGAGTGAACTCATGAGTAAAACGAAAGTACTGACAGGTATTACAACTACTGGAACACCACACCTGGGTAACTACGTAGGGGCCATCAAGCCTGCCATTGAGGAAAGCTGGCGTGACGATATTGCTTCATACTACTTTCTGGCGGACTATCATGCCCTGATCAAAGGCCGTGACCCCAAGCGAATCCACCAGTCTACCCTGGAGATTGCCGCTACCTGGCTGGCACTGGGCCTGGATACGGACCGTGTCACCTTCTACCGTCAGTCAGACATTCCGGAAATTGCCGAGCTGAACTGGATTCTGGGCTGCATGACCGCCAAAGGTCTGATGAACCGCGCCCATGCTTATAAGGCAGCGGTTCAGGCTAATGAAGAAGCCGGTGAGCAGGACCCGGACAAGGGCGTGACCATGGGGTTGTTCTGCTACCCGGTCCTGATGGCGGCGGATATTCTTATGTTCAATGCCCATAAAGTGCCGGTGGGGCGTGATCAGGTCCAGCATATTGAGATGGCCCGGGATATTGCCGGACGTATGAATCATCATTACCAGACCCGGTTCGTCTTGCCTGAAGCGGTGGTGGGTGAAACCACGGCAGTGCTGAATGGTCTTGATGGTCGTAAAATGAGCAAAAGCTACGATAATACCATTCCGCTTTTTATCCCTGAAAAGAAACTGCTGAAGCTGGTTCGCAAGATCAAAACCAACTCACTGGAGCCGGGTGAGCCGAAAGACCCGGATACCTGCACGCTGTTCCAGATCTACTCGGCATTTGCCGATGCCACTCAGATTGAGGTAAAACGTCAGCAATATGCTGATGGTGCTGGCTGGGGCGATCTGAAAAATGAGCTGTTTGAATTTCTGAATGCTCACTTGCAAGCTCCCCGGGAACGTTATAATGCGCTGATTGAAGATCCAGCATTTATTGAAAAAGAGCTGCTGAAGGGGGCTGAAAAGGCCCGGGCTGAAGCCGCTTCTGCCCTGGCTTCTATTCGTCAAGCCGTAGGCCTCAAGCCGCTGGCATAATATTCAGCAGTCGTCTTAACGTTTGGCTTTCCTTTGGGAAAGCCATTCTTAATAATAAGTAGTTAACCAAATGAAATCCTATTTTCTGACTAAGTGGACAGTCACTCTGCGGCGTTACAACTCCGGTCACATAGCTAAGGCTATGCTCCCTGCGTTGTGCCTTGCATAGTAACTGCCCACTTAGCCAGGAATATACGATTCCATTTGGCCAACTACTTAAAAGCAATAAAGACAGGCACCATCGCTCGACTGGAAATCCCATGAACATATCAAAATTATTTGCCATTGTGCTGGGTGCGATTTTGCTATCGGCCTGCAGCCATCTGGATGGTCTGCTGAAAGACAAAGTGCAGCAAAAGGTAGCGTTTGACTTGACCCGCCTGGATGCGGATGGCCTTTATGGCCCAGCGGATGGCAAGCAATCCCTGAGCTATGAGTTCTGTATTCCTGCCCATGTGAATACCGCAAGGCAGGTGATGTACATTGACCCAACCGCAATTGTCTACAAAGAATCCCCCGGACGTTTACAGTGTGATGAGGAGCAGTATCTGGTGGTGGGTGATACTAATCAGCCCAATTATCTGGTGACTCTGAAAAAACTGGTTGAATTGACCTATGTTACCCGGATTCAAGAGGCATTTTTTGAGTAAAGCGTACCCGCAGAATCCACTTTCGATAACCATGAACTCAAGAGATAAAACCTCGCCCCCCCAATCACCCGGTATTCTAATCCGCAACCCGTTACTCCGGTGCGCCTTTAAAGCCTGCGCCCTGCTCTGTGTTGCACTGGGTTGTATCGGCATTTTCCTGCCACTACTACCCACCACACCCTTTCTATTATTAGCCGCTTTTTTCAGCTTGCGGTCATCTCCAACCATTCACGCCCGGCTCTTGAACCACCCAACACTGGGCCCCCCACTACGCCAATATCTTAATCAACGCAGCATTTCCACCAGGGTATATATCCGCGCAGTTATTTTTCTCTGGCTAACCATAAGCCTCTCCATTTGGCTACTCACCCTGCCATGGCTCAAATACCTGCTACTGACCATAGCCATCACCGTAACGCTATACCTGACAAAATTAAAAAGAAGGGAAACACACCCCTGAAAACCTATCCTAAAACCAACTGCCCACTGCCAACTCGCTTCCAAAACCTCCAACCCCAAACGACATATGCATTACACTTGATCAAGTTGTCAGCCTGATTTTCACCGGTGGTGATATGAGTAAGCAGATTCTCGTGCTAGGCAGTATTAATGTTGACCATATTCTGAGGGTTGATTGTTTTCCCAAACCAGGCCAAACCATTACCGCTTCATCTTACGACATTATGGCAGGGGGCAAAGGCGCTAATCAGGCAGTAGCCTGTGCCCGCCTTGGTGGCAATACACTTATGATGGCAGCGATCGGGCAGGATGATCCGGGGCGGGAAATAGTACAGCAACTGAGTGATGAAGGTATTGATACATCGGCAATTACTGAAATAGTGGATGCCCAAACAGGGGTGGCCCTGATGTTCGTGAATGGCAAAGGCGAAAATATGGTTGGTATTTCTGCTGGTGCTAATGGCTGCCTGAGTGAAGAGTATATTGAGCAGAAACATAGTTTGATCGCTGGTGCAGATTATCTGCTCTTGCCGCAGGGGATTCCTGAATCTGTCATGCGACAGGCTGCTCATATTGCCAGGAGAAGCCATACTAAAGTTGCCTTGAGCCCCGCATCTGTCAAACCGTGTTCCGGGGATGACTTACTGACTGTGGATTTGATTACGCCTGATCAGACGGAGGCAGACCTTCTTACCGGTATTAAAGTGTTGGATGAAACGTCGGCAACTCAGGCTGCTACCCTATTGCATGAGAAAGGTATTACTGACGTGGTGATCACCATGGGTCAGTATGGGGCCTATGCATCATCAATGACTTCAGGCCATCCTGAAGGGCTGATGGTTCCCGGGTTTCCGGTTAAGGCGGTTGATACAACGGCGGCTGGCGATACATTTAACGGTGCACTGCTGGTGGCCCTGGCGGAAGGGAAATCGCTTGAGGAAGCAGCCTTCTTTGCCAATGCCAGTGCCGGCCTTTCGGTCATGAGTGCTGGTTCTCAGGTGTCTATTCCCTATCGTTTTCAGGTTGAGGAATTTATTCAGTGCGATCAGGAAATTGCCGATGCTGCTGCAACCCCGGATACCTCATGATGCTGGTATTTCTTTGATATAAAAGGTAAATACGGATAGTCTGGGATACCCTCGTTGATTAAAGACGAAAAGATTGATAGTAAACTTTTAAAGTGCTTATCAGGTTATCAAGCATCCAGCTGTTTGCTTGGCTGGAAGAAGGTACAGTATGCAAAATCAGCTCGACCAATTAAAAAAAATGACCAAGGTTGTGGCCGATACCGGTGATATCGAAGCCATCCGTCGATACCAGCCGGTTGATGCGACGACCAATCCTTCACTGATTCTAAAAGCCGCGCAGTTACCGGCGTATAAAAAGCTGGTTGATGAAGCCATTGCCTTTGGGCGCAACCATTCTACAGAAAAAGCGGTCAGTGCCCGTTATGCCTGTGACTGGTTGACAGTCAGTATTGGCAAAGAGATTCAGCAGGTAGTGCCGGGCTTTGTGTCAACGGAAGTGGATGCACGACTGTCGTTTAATACTGACGCGACGATTCAAAAGGCCAGACAGCTGATTGATCTCTATAAAGAGCAGGGCGCTGATAGTGAGCGGGTGCTGATCAAAATAGCGTCTACCTGGGAAGGTATCAAAGCGGCGGAGGTTCTGGAAAAAGAAGGTGTTCGTTGTAATCTGACCTTGCTGTTCAGTTTTGCCCAGGCTCAAGCCTGTGCCGAAGCCGGTGCTTATTTGATCTCCCCGTTTGTTGGCCGGATTCTCGACTGGTACAAAAAAGCAGAAGGCCGGGATTATACTGCTTCACAAGACCCCGGCGTTCAGTCGGTCACCCGTATCTACAACTATTTCAAACAACATGGCTACAACACCGTGGTGATGGGAGCCAGCTTCCGAAACACCGGTGAGATTACCGAGTTAGCCGGTTGTGATTGCCTGACGATTGGTCCGGATCTTCTCGATCAGCTGGAATCATCCGGGCAATTGCTTGAACAAAAGTTGTTTGCCGACTCACCAGTGTGTAGTGATGAAAAAGTGATTCTGGATGAGGCAGCATTTCGCTGGGCGATGAACGACGATGCCATGGCAACGGAAAAGCTGGCGGAAGGCATCAGAAAGTTTGCTGAAGATCAGATTAAGCTGGAAATGCAGTTGCTTGATGCACTGCGGGAGGATTTTGCAAAAGCCAAATGAATTATTGATTATATTTTCTTGGTTGCCATGGTAATACGGGATATACAGGTGGGCCTGCCCTGGTCATCCTCAATCTTGATTTCCCACACCTGAGTACTGCGGCCGATATGAATGGGGCGGGTTGTGCCGGTCACTTTTCCGGACGTGGCTGAGCGAAGATGATTGGCGTTGATTTCCAGACCAACACAGTAGGCTCCGTCTTCACAGCACAGGTTGGCGGCAATACTGCCCAGTGTTTCAGCGAGAACCACCGAGGCACCACCATGCAGCAGTCCCATGGGCTGAATGGTTCTGCGGTCAACTGGCATGGTGCCCCGGAGAAAGTCATCTCCTACTTCGGTAATCTCAATACCCAAGTGGTCACACATGTTTTCCTTGAATACCGCGGTTTCAGTACTGTAAGGCCTTTTCCAGATGGACATATTTTTTCCTTTTTCTTTTATTGGCACTGATCATCAGATCCGGTTGCGCAAGCCCAGCTGATCCGGGTGAGGTGTCAGGTAGGTTTGTCGTTGAATATATACACTACCATGATTGTCTATGAAATGCCTTAGCATGGTCATGGGGGCAATAAGGGGGATCATTTCCTGACGGTACTCTTCAATCAACGTCAGCAGTTGCTTTCTCTCTTTGCCATCGACGCTCTTTTTCACATATCCGAGGATATGCATCATGGCATTGGTGTGAGATTTTCGATTGGCCCGTCGTTTAAGGGCACTCATAAAGCTGCGCAGGTACTCCTCCAGCAGTTCATGCAGATTCGCTTTGCTGCCTTTGGCCACGATTTGGCCCAGTAACTCATACCCCTGGGGATAGTGGGCCATGATCATGTACTTGTGAGTAGAGTGAAAGTCGACAAGAGCGGCATAAGATGGCTCTGCCATCACGGTTTTCTGCCAACGGTCATAGGCGTAAACCCGGGTGAAAAAATTTTCACAGAGTATTGGGTCGTGCAGCCTGCCTTCTTCTTCTATTGGCAGCAGCGGGTTGCTCTCCATAAAGGCCCTGGCATAGGCCCCGGGTGCACTTTCACCCAGCGGATGGCCATTTTCATGGTACACCTTGACCCTTGCCATGCCACAGCTGGGGGACTTCTGCATCAGAATATAGCCGCAAATATGTGACAGCTGGTCAGACATATCACGACCATACTGCGCCAGAGCATCCGTTACATCCAGGCTGGAATTTTCAGTGCCGACTACCCGGATTTGCAACTGTTTATCGGGCGCAGAGGATGAACTTTGTTCGGTTGACTGTGATGCTTCAGCCAGTTGGCCGACCAGTCGGATGGGCTCTCTGGGGGTTCCCAGCCCGATAGCCATCTCAGGACAGACCGGCTCAAAGTGGAAGAATTTATCCAGCGTGTTGACACAAAAAGATGAGCGTTTGTGCCCACCGTTATAGCGCACTTTATGGCCCAAAAGGCAAGAGCTGATGCCCAGTGTGATCTGTTTTTCAGGCTCAGGTATGGAAACGATAGCCACTCGTTAATCTCCACTTTACTTTCAAAAATCATGCCCTGGTTAATATCGCCCGTTACCAGCAACTACTTTGCCTGTCAGCGGTGGAAAACAGGTATAACTCTACATTGCTTTTAAGGCAAGAGTGATATGCTTATTAGCCATCCGTTTATGGAATCAGGGAACTTTTGACAATCTGCGCACACTAATATAGGGAAAGAACTTGCGCAGCCTGTGAAATCAACATCTGCTCGTAAAAGGTTGCCGTTTAAGGCTCTCTTCGCTTTTGCCTGATTATCTATTGGCGTTGTCTGGTCTGATGATGGCAATTGCTTTTCTTGATATTTGTGTCAATAAATCAGTTAGTTGTATTCATCGGGCTGCCTAATGAGTGAGAACTTTCAGATCATCTAACTGTCCAAATGGCGGAGTATTTATTTTGTTGGAGCAAAGTTTCTGGAGACTATTTTACCGTGCTGATTGTTACTGATACGCCCCGTCTGATACTTCGTACCTGGCAGTTACAGGATGTTGATGCATACTCCGCTTTACTGGGCGAAACGCCTCCCGGCGCTTCAGATGCCATGGCCACAGAGCCCGGAAGCCTTGCAGAAACCGAGCTGTGGCGCTATCAGGCGGAACTGGATAAGTGGGGGTGGTCGCGCTGGGCGGTGGTATTCAAAGAGAATAACCAGCTGATTGGCTATTGCGGCTTTTCTCCCTATGGCAAGCATATTGAGATGAGCTGGCGCTTTTTACCCGCTTACCGCGGACAGGGGCTGGTGCTGGAAGCTGTTGAGGCAGTGACTCAGTTCGGGTTTAACCAGCTGGGCATGGAAGAGATTATTTCTTATACAACCCCCACTAATGAGTTTGCCCAGGGAGTTATGCAACAACTGGGGATGACACTTGATCGCTTCGAGGGGTGGAGTACCTGTACGGTTGCCCGTTACCGCATACAGTCACCGATATAAATCATGCGCTGAAAATATTCCGCAGCCACAGTACAATCACTTTAAATTATTTCATTCATTTAAATTTATCCCTCCATCTACAGTCTTTTTTGAACTCATGAGCAATAGCAGCAGCGACACCCTGAGTAGCTGGGAGCAGAAAATTATCGTCTGGCTACAATCCATGCACCACGACCATGATGACCACTCCCATGACTTTTCCCATTTTCAGCGGGTCTGGAAAACGGCACAGCAGATCATGGATCTGGAGCAGGTGTCTGTGAATCCACTGGTGGTTCTCGCTGCCTGCTACTTTCACGATATTGTGGTGTTGCCAAAAGATCATCCTGAGAGATCCAGGGCCTCTTCGCTGGCTGCCATAAAGACCAGAACCTGCCTTGAGGATATGGGGTTTCCTGCTGAGTTGATTGATAACGTCTGTCACTCGGTGGCCAGTCACAGCTATTCTGCTGGTATTGCGCCCGAAACCATTGAAGCCAAAGTTGTTCAGGATGCTGATCGGATGGAGGCTCTGGGAGCTATTGGGCTGGCCCGGGTTTTTTATACATCGGGCCTGCTGCGGCGGAAAATGTTCGACCCCGAAGACCCACTGGCTGAGCACCGGGCCCTTGATGACCGTGAATACGCGCTGGATCATTTTCAGGTGAAGTTGCTGAAGCTGTCTGACACCATGCAGACGTCCGCCGGACGCAGAATGGCAGAGCGGAACTCTGAATACCTCAGGGAATATATGGGCAAGTTGCTTAAAGAGCTGGAGGGGGATTATTCCTGACCCGGATATTTCATAAACTGCCTTGAAATATCCGGGTTAAAAGGTATCCGGTACTACTTTTTCAGGGAGGGCACCTTTATAATCTTCCCATCTTGTCGGAGTGCGTAAAGCTGAGATCGCTGCATTTTATCGGGGATAAGTGCAGCAAATTCGTTGAACCTGCTCAGGGTAATACCTGCGAAGGGAACAAGAGAAGAGAGTACCGGGCTGCTATCTGGCGGGTGGCTGATCACGCTTTTGGCCAACCATGCCTTTAATATCTGAAGCATCGTTTTGCTTTAAATCAAGCAGCTTCTTGCTAACCTTGATGAGTCAAGTTAGCCAAAACCGTCTATTCCTTTTCTCTGGCCTGAGACACCGGCAAGCCATACCAATAACAATAGATAAGGGATATTCATGGTCGGTAACTCTCAACTTCAGGGTATTCAGATGCGTGCTCCAATTGCTGACAGTCAGTCACTTCTGGCAGAGGCCTGTCGTCCATTTCCTGCTTCACGGAAAATTTACCTCCCCGGCAGCCGGCATGATATTCGTGTGGGCCTGCGGGAAATAACGATTGGGCAGAGACACGGGGAGTACAGTCAGTTATCCACTGAATCGACCGTTCGGGTGTACGACACATCCGGTCCTTATACTGATCCGGAATACTGCCTGGATCTGCTTAAGGGCCTGCCGCCTATCCGCTCAGAATGGATACTGGCACGTGAAGACTCAGAAGAGTTGAGTGCCCATTCTTCAACCTATGCATTGCGACGAAAACAGGATATTCAGGTTGAGCCGGTGCGCTTTCAGTCATCTGCCCCTGTCAGATGTGCCTTGTCTGGAAGAAATGTGACTCAGCTCCACTATGCCAGGCAGGGAATAATCACACCGGAGATGGAATATATCGCCATCAGGGAAAACATGGGAAGGCCCGAAGCGAAGATAACACCGGAATTTGTTCGTCAGGAGGTGGCATCCGGTCGTGCGGTGATACCTGCAAATATTAACCATCCCGAAGCTGAGCCAATGATTATTGGCCGTAATTTTCTGGTGAAGGTTAATGCCAATATTGGTAATTCACCGGTGACGTCCACCATAGAGGAAGAGGTTGAAAAACTGCTCTGGGCAACCCGCTGGGGGGCCGATACGGTGATGGATCTTTCTACCGGTAAACATATCCATGAAACCCGGGAGTGGATTATCAGAAACTCACCGGTACCGATTGGCACCGTGCCTATTTATCAAACCCTGGAGAAAGTAAACGGCAAGGTAGCGGATCTTAATTGGGAGGTGATGAAGGACACCTTGATTGAGCAGGCAGAGCAGGGGGTAGATTATTTCACCATTCATGCCGGAACGCTGAGAGGCCATGTGAAACTGACCACTGATCGGGTGACCGGTATTGTTTCCAGGGGCGGTGGGATTCTCGGGCAGTGGTGTGAAATTCATGACAGCGAAAACTTCCTCTATGAACACTTTGATGAGATCTGCGAGATATGCAAGGCATACGACATTACCCTTTCATTAGGGGATGGGCTGCGCCCGGGATCGGTGGCTGATGCCAACGATGCAGCACAGTTTGCTGAACTGAAAACGTTGGGTGAACTGACAAAGAAAGCCTGGGCACATGATGTTCAGGTGATGATTGAAGGCCCCGGGCATATACCGATGCACCTGATTCAGGAAAATATGGATAAACAGCTGGAGTATTGCCACGAGGCACCCTTTTACACACTGGGTCCACTGACGACGGATATCGCCCCTGGCTATGACCATATCACTTCCGGGATAGGTGCAGCGATGATTGGCTGGTTTGGCTGTGCAATGCTCTGTTATGTGACGCCAAAAGAGCACCTTGGTCTGCCCAACCGTGAGGATGTGAAACAGGGATTGATCGCCTACAAAATTGCTGCCCATGCGGCAGATGTCGCCAAAGGTCACCCGGGGGCACAACTCAGGGATGATGCGCTTTCCCGTGCCCGTTTTGAGTTTCGCTGGGAGGACCAGTTTAACCTGGCCCTGGATCCGGATACCGCAAAAGCCTACCACGATGAAACCCTCCCTCAGGACAGCGCCAAGGATGCGGGTTTCTGCTCCATGTGTGGACCAAACTTCTGCCCAATGCGCATGACGCATGATGTGCGGGAGTTGGAAGAGCCTTCAGCCAATAAAGAGCCTTCAGCCAATAAAGAGCCTTCAGCCAATAAAGAGCCTTCAGCCAATAAAGAGCCTTCAGCCAATAAAGAGCCTTCAGCCAATAAAGAGCCTTCAGCCAATAAAGCGCCCTTAGCCAATCAGGCGGCTCCCGCGATGGAAAGCCCCTCCTGAATCCTCTCGATCAGTTGCCGGGTCTGGGCAATATCACCCAGTGTTATTCTCAGGCCTTTACGCCCGGTCTGGTCAGACTTGGGGCGAACAAGGATGCCATGACTGCGCAGGTGCTGCTCAATGACCTCAGGATTCTTCGGAAATGCCCAGATGAAATTGGCAGCACTGGGCCAATAGGGAATGCCCTGTTGATCAAGGAACTGCTCAAACAAAGGTTTGGATGCCTCCATAACTTCTCTGATGTACTGATGGGTATACTCCGGATAGTCCAGGGCGGCACTGATGGCCACGGCGGCAAACTGGTTAACATCATAAGGGCCACGGATATTCAGCAGTGCCCGGATGTTGTCAGGGTGGCTGATCACGTAGCCCAGTCGAATGGAAGGCAGGCCCCAGGTTTTAGAGAAGGTGCGTGTGACCAGAATATTCGGGTATGCCATAACCGCATCAGCAACGGTGGCCTGAGAATATTCAAAGTAGCATTCATCCACTAGCAGGGCGGTATCCGGTGTGGACCTGGCAATGGTCAGAATATCTTCACGCTGGATTTGCGTGCCGCTGGGGTTGTTCGGGTTGGCGATGACAATCAGCCGGGTTTTTGCAGTGATGGCGTCCAATACTGCGTTAACCGGGAAGCCGTTTTGCCGCGTATAGTCTGGCTCAACAATGTTCAGCTTTTCAATATTGGCGCACTGATGGTACATCGCGAAGGTCGGGCCGGGGATGATGATTTCATCACCTTCTGTACAGGCCGCACGGATAATAATATCAATGCCCTGGTCAGAACCATTAGTGATCATTACCTGGGGTTCATTGACGCCTGCGTAGTCAGCGATTTTCCGGGTCAGGTCGCCATAGGATGGGTACACTTGCAGACGATCATCATTGATGTAGTTAATCAGTGCCTGTTTGACATGTTCACTGACGGGCAGCGTTCTTTCATTAAAGTCCAACAGCAGATTGTGATGAGGGTCTCTGCCTTCAAGTGGCGGAGAATAAGCGCTCATCCGGGTGATGTGGGACTTGAAAATGCTCATCGGCGGTTTCCCTGATCCATCTGTTTTTGTCGGTGTCTGGAGAAAGTGCAGTATAGAGCAGAGCTCACGGCAGAAGCTATCAGAAAGGACTTGTGTCCGCTAAATGCTCTGGCCTGATATAATATTCAGTTTCCTGACAGGTATGCGGACTCCCTATAAATGGAAAAGGTATTAGAACTTCTGGCTGATGGCAGTTTCCACTCCGGTGAAGCGCTGGGCAGGGCATTGGGGATCAGTCGCGCAGCGATCTGGAAAAAGCTGAAAATGCTGGAATCGCTCGGCCTGCAAATTGATTCAGTCAAAGGCCGGGGGTACAGGCTGTGTCCGGGGGTTGAGTTGCTGGATAATGAACGTATTCTCAATGCCCTGGACCCATCCGTCAGAGAGTCGGTGGTTCTCCACACCTGTCTGAACACCGCCTCTACCAATGATCTGGTCAGAGAGATTCCTGTTGCCAGCCCGTTAATAAAAGGGGTGTGTCTGGCAGAATATCAGACCAGCGGCCGTGGTCGCCGGGGCAGAGCCTGGGATAATCCCTTAGGTTCGACCATCAGTATGTCTGTACGTTGGTTTTACAGGGCTGGCATGGCATCCCTGGAAGGGTTGAGCCTGGCGGTTGGTCTGGCTGTGCTGAAAGCGCTTGAGCACTGCGGTGGCACTGATCTCAAGCTGAAGTGGCCTAATGATGTGCTGTGGAACTCGCCCGGCGGTTTTCGGAAGCTGAGTGGCATCCTGCTGGAAGTGCATGGAGACCCCACCGGCGACTGTGAGGTGATCATCGGTATTGGCGTCAATATTGCCCTGAGCCAGCAACAGATCAACGGTATCAGCCAGCCTGCAGTGGATATGCAGCGGGTTTGTGGTACAACAGTGAGCCGAAACCAGGTAGCCAGTGAGTTGATCAACGAGTTGTGCCGTACCCTGGATATTTTCAGTCAGCAGGGCTTCAGCCATTTCAAAGACCAGTGGGAACACTATGACGCTTTTGCCGGGCAGGATGTTGTCCTGGATGCTTCCGGTAAAATGGTGTCCGGCGTAGCTTCTGGGGTGAATGGTCATGGAGGACTGTTATTGCAGACCCGTGAAGGTATGATGATTTTCAATGGCGGTGAGGTTTCATTAAAGGCCGCGACACCCACAAAGAGCAAGTCATCATGAGAATTCTGGAACTGGATGCAGGCAATAGCCGATTAAAATGGCGGCTACTGAATAGCGGCCACATCATTTCCCATGGCTTTCTTGCCAACAGCGAAGACTGGCAACACGAACTGCCAAAGCTGCTGGATCAAATCGGGCCGGTCGATTCGGCCAGGGCGGCCATTGTCTCCGGTGATGAGCGTTTTGCGCAGTTGAGTACTGCGGTTAATCAGCACTTTAATGTATCCCTGTTAAAGGCCGAGGTTAAAGAGCAGTACCGGGGCGTTAAGGCTGCCTATCCTGGTCTGGGCGTTGATCGTTGGCTGGCTATGCTGGCGGCCCATCATCTGGACAGGGCAGAGAATAAAGAACCCTGCAATAAAATGGTGGTGAGTTGTGGTACTGCCATCACCATTGACTTGTTGAGTGACGGCGGGAATCACCTGGGCGGATATATTGTACCGGGTGTCGGCCTGATGAAGGGAATGCTGCATACCAGGACAGCACAACTGCCCATGGTAGAAGCAGAAGCGTCAACGACGATGCACGGAACTAGCACGGCCGGGTGCATTAATAACGGTATTCTGGCCATGGCCGTAGCCATGATTAATACACAACAGGCACAGTATAAAACGGCTTGTGGCAAAGAATGCCTGGTTTATCTCACCGGAGGCGATGCTACCTTGGTTCAGCCGTATATCCGGGGTGAGTGTTACCATCATCCCGCGCTGGTGATGGATGGTCTGGCGCTTGCTTTCGAACAGGAGGGGAGTAACTCCGTTATATAAAATGCGTTTGACAGTAATTTTTCTTGTGTTTGCCAATATCGGTTACTTTGCCTGGGGCTCATGGCAGGAGTCCAGGGTGGGTTACTGGCTGCCTGAGAGTGATAGTGCCTATACCGAAGCCGCAGGTGAGCGGCTGGTTCTGTTGACTGAGACGGAAGATTATCTTCAGTCTCTGCGGAATGAGACGGAAGTTCAGCCAGCGTTGGAAACCTCGCTGTATTCCGGTGATGCTGTCCAGGAATGTCTGATCGTCGGGCCTTTGGCCAATGTGATCGAGGTGGATGAGTTGCAGCAACGCCTGTTTGCCGTGGGTGTCAGCAGTAAAGAGCGTGCAGACGAAAGCAGTCAACAGGAGGATTACTGGGTTCATATACCGCCACTGGCCAGCAGGGATGCGGCAATACGGCTGTTAAGGGAACTTCAGGCCCAGAGAATCGACAGCTTTGTGATTACGCAGGGCGAACTGACCAATGGGATCTCGCTGGGACTTTTTTCCCGCAGAGAATTTGCAAAAGCAGTAAGTCGTCGCTTAATGGATGCGGGCTATGAGGTTGCGATCAAGTCCCTGCCCAGAGTTCCTGAGCAATGGTGGCTTGAGATGGATGCCGCAGTAGAAGAAAAGCTGAGTACGTCATTCTGGGATGAGGCTACTGACCAGTTTCCTGAATTGAAAACCTTAAGAACGGCCTGCAAGAAGAATGATGCGCTGAAAAAAGTGATGTAAAAGATTGCAACGGACCAAGAGTTTCTCTAGTATACGCCTCGCTGCTCAGGGAGACAGTTAGCCAGGACGACAAGCGGAGGTGACCGATGAACAAGGTTGCTGAAGAGAGAAAAGTCGGGTTGACAAAGAAAACTTCCTGAATAAAATAGCGCAGCATCTGGTGGGGTTCCCGAGTGGCCAAAGGGATCAGACTGTAAATCTGACGCGAAAGCTTCGCTGGTTCGAATCCAGCCCCCACCACCAGATTTCGCTTCCTTGTGTTAAGTAAATCGAAAAACTGATTCTTGATGCTTGGAGACTGCTGGCTTCTCTTGTATTCTTTGTTGGATGTATAGAAGCTTCTGCATAAATAAAGTTTGTTTGTGCGGGTATAGTTCAATGGTAGAACCTCAGCCTTCCAAGCTGATGATGCGGGTTCGATTCCCGCTACCCGCTCCAGATTGCATCTCTTTCGTTCTTTTTTGAGATTCATGCTCTTATAGCTCAGTCGGTAGAGCGCATCCTTGGTAAGGATGAGGTCACCGGTTCAATTCCGGTTAAGAGCTCCATATAAAACAAGGGTTTACAGCGATGTAAGCCCTTTTTTTATGCGCTGTAATTCCCTCGCATTACAAGTTGACAGTTGGCAGAAAAAGCTTTTACTGCCCACTGCTTCTTGCAGAAACACTCCGGCTGAACTAGCTTGAGAAGTACAAAGATTTTGTACAAGGAATAAAGAGTGGAACAGGTCAATATCAGCGAACTGAGAGCTAACCTGCTTGATTACCTGAAAAAAGCCCAACAAGGCCAACCCTTTATCGTGACTTCTAATGGTCAAACACTGGCGACCGTCTGCGCCCCCGATGCGTTAAAGAAGTATTCAAGAAAAACCCTGAAGGAAGTGGGTAAAAATGCCATTGCCAACGATATTATCGACCCATTGGATGAGCCCTGGGAAAACCGGCAATGATTTTATTGGATACCTGTGCCTTTATCTGGGATGCCCTGCAACACGACAAACTCAGTAAACAGGCAAAGCAAATCATCCAACAAGGTGATCGCAAAGGCCAGCTGATGATTTGCGATATCACCCTCTGGGAAGTAGCCATGCTGATAAAACGTAGACGGCTGCAATTGGAATTGAGCGCCGAGAGTTTTTGCCAATTGGCATTACAGGCAAGAACAATCGACGTTATCCCTATTAACCCAATCATTGCAGAACTCTCCGTGAAGCTGGACAACAGCATTAATAATGATCCGGCGGACCGTTTGATTGCCGCCACAGCGATCCATCTTGGTGCAACACTTGTTACTGCAGATCGTAATTTGAGAGAGAGCCCGTTGGTGACAAGCGTTTGGTAATACCTGCTATCATCAATAGTTTTAACCAGAATTGAGAAAAATCTATTTTTAATGGTCTAATCCGGATATTTCATAAACGTGCTCCCGATCTCGCTTGTCTTTTGCCGTTCTAAGGTAATTTTGCTCAGTCGACCGTACCTCCCCGGTACGGCGCTCCCTCACAAAATCCCATAGAGCGACAAAGTTCTCGGCTTTGGCATCCTGCGTCGCCCTACCTCCCACATCCATGTGGTCGCACGCGAGATTCGGGGCAGTTTATGAAATATCCGGGCTAACCTCCTGATCCAAACGCATACGGTGGTTTTTTATGGACTTTATATCGTCAAATTTATCGCCTTTTATATCTTCATTGGCACCAGCGGTAAATTCATCCGTTAAAGCTTTTGCTGGCAATCGATCCATAGAAGTATTACAAGATCAAGTTAAAAAAATTTTCTTGGGGACGGGTATGAGGCTAACACATACACCTCTGGATTTATTATTAGCAAGGCCTGTATCAATGGTGGAGACAAAGTTAACAGGACGAACAGATTTTAACCCCTATGAAGAAGGTTTTTTAGAAAAAATATCTACAAAGGAACTATTCACAAATGCCTCCATTGAAGAGGCATTATTCAGGGTTATTTGCCCACAACTTATAAAATCAAACCTGCCTTTTGGTACAGGGTATATCCCGGAGATTATTAGTGCTTTTCTATTTGGAATTGCGCATCTTTGCACTCCAAAACCATCTTTTACCCATATATTTATGGCCACTATAGCGGGTTTTAAATATAACCATATATATAAAAGCCATGGTTTATTATCAGCAACTATTGCCCATGCAGCTCACAATCTCAGTGTGATTAAAATATACTGTTTTATGAAAAATAGAGAGAGATTGGAACAAATTAAACTAACCTCAAGTAGAATTAAAACAAGATTAAAGCAAATGAGGATAACATTAAACAATCGTAAGCATGCTGCAAAACAAACCAAAATCAATAGTGATTCAATTAAATCAGAAGACTGTCTAAAACTAAGAAGTGGCAGAGTGATCAAGCGATCCAACCTGGCAGGCATCAACTCCATGAAAGCCGCAGCGTCGTGTATTGGAAAATAGTAAATCCTGCAATGAGACGGTTTGGCTGCAATAAAATCAACAGTTTCATCGACAACCTGCTGTTGAGTGTCTTTCTGCAACGAATTAATGAAAGCAACCGGAAGCGATGATAGCTGAGAAAAATTAAAAGCAAAGCGATACAGCGCAGGCGGGAACACCTGAAGCAAGAAATTTATCCATTGAACAGACTTCAAGATTAAAAAAACACGGAATTATGAAGGATCAGGAATTGTTAATACATCTGTAAATATTCTTTTGTCCGGTAGACAGTTATCAGTTTTCAGAAAAATAAATGCACATCAACCATCTTTTTCTGCCCACTGATGACTATCACTTAAAGAACCCCCACCACATCTTCATAAAGCTCCCGAAGCGTAACTGAAAACCCGATGGAATAGCAGCAGGGTATCGGTCTCCTGCTTCAGGCGGATGATCTCCCAGCCGCTGTCGGTACTCTGGTAGAGATCCACGGCAATTTTATCCTGATGGATCAATACATACTCCTTCAACCCCTTGATGGCGGCGTAGGCTGCAAGCTTTTCCATCCGGTCTCTCGCTTCGGTGGTGGGGGATAGCACTTCGGCAATCAAGGTTGGCTGATCTTCAACATAGGCGTTCTGGTCAGAATCGTTACAGGCCACCATCACATCCGGATAATAAAAAACATCATTCCCTACAGAATAATACACATTACGAATAGCTGGTAATTACCGATGACTTATTGCTCACGATAAACATCAGGATGCCGAGCAATCGTCGGAAAAGTGATTAAACTAGTCTTGTTAGCGCTGTAGATTTTAGCGCCATTGGAGTAAATAAAGATGGAATTTTCTCAGTGGTGGAAGGAGACCTCAATAGCGAACTGATAAAAAATTATTTGCCTTGCGGATGTTATTAAAATTAACAGAATCAGGAGTAGCAAAATGTTCAACTCAGTCGGCTTACCCCCAATACCAACTGTTCCTACGCGTGCATCGATTGAAACAACAACCTGCAACCAGCAAGAATACCGGGATCGAGCTAAAAAGATAGTTACTGCATGTATTCGTGATCTGGCGTTTGAAATATTAAAACCTGCAGGTCAGTCCAGCACTGCTTTGTCCGATTCAAGCCTGGCCGCGTTATTGGGTATGTTACTGGCAACCATGGATAACACCGATAAGGAAATGATCCTTGGCATACCTCAAGGAGAACTGACACCACAGCTTGATTCGGCGATCCATAATGAACTGGGGCATTTCAGCAGAAAGCATCCTTTCCGAAAGGACCAGATGCTTTCTATATTGAACTTCATGGCATCCGCATATAATCCGGGCCACGAAAAGGGTTTTGTTAATAACCTCACTGAGCACTATAAAGCAGAGCTGCTAACCTCTGATGGCAATAAAAACATAGCTGATGTGACGGATCAATACGTCGAACAAGTTACCGGGGGTGAAATTCCTGGATTGCTGGCAAATCATCCCCTTCGGGATTCGATTGACACCACCATAAACAATATCGTGTCACTCAAGGCAAAATGGGCTCATGCGTTTAATGCAAGTAACACTAAGTCTCGTCCATTCAGGTGTGCAGACGGGTCCACAATTAACATCAAAATGATGAGTATAAAGGATCAGATAGGTTACTCTGATGAGCGTAGCCGAAAATTTGAAGCCATTGCCAAACCATTCATGCAAGGAGAGAATAAGCTTTACCTGGTGGCGATAGCACCGCTTCAAGATTCACCTGATGCCATTGGCAGTATTACTAAAGAGACCATTGATCATCTGATTGAAAAATCAATTAACTGCACGCCCAGAGAAGTTAAACTGACGCTCCCCGTAATGAAAATAAACAGTACGAACAGCGATCTGTTGGATCAGATTGGTTCTTTTCGGGGTATAAAAATAACTCCGGACAAATTAAAGAAATTAGGCGGACCGACACCTGACTCTCTCAGCACAAAACAAACAATCGTGGCCAAAATAGATGAGGAAGGTGCCCGTGTTTCAGTTGCTACTACGACAGCAATAACCACCAGGTCCATGGGCTCTGAGAGCAATACTATTGAATTTGATTTTAATAGCCCCGGACTGGTTTTTATTGTCGATAATCAAGGCAATCGTGTGCTTGCAGCAGCGGTTAAAAATGGTGATTTTCTGGTTGCTTCGGGCGAAGCAGAAATTTCTGAAGGTGCTAGCTCGAATAGTTTTTCTCATAAAAAGAAAAGAAAGATATTTACCGAATACTGCATTAGGTGTAAAGATGAATTTCATGGTATGTGCTTCAAAGGATTGGATGAGTTGAAACCAAAGTTGATGGAAATGGTTAAAGAACTGGCAGCGGAAAAAAATAAAAACCCAGTAAAAAAAATTCCTTCACCACCCTCGCAATCTTTTGTAACTGCCCCAAATTTGGTTGGAAATATTACAGAGACATCTATGCAGCCCATTAAAATCAATAAAGAGCTTCCAAAAAATGACCTTTTACCACCAAATGTTGAGCAGTCGCAGTCTTTTGACAAACTGAGGAAAGAAGAAAAAGAGAGTCAATTATTAATGGCCTTACAAGAAAAATTCAACGATATTCCTATCAAAGAAGTCACATGGGATGATATCGGTATCGATATTATGGTTAACAACCTGGAAGAAGCAGAAAAAATTAAAGAAAAATTAATTGAAATTATTGGGAAAGAGCATCAATATTGTGGAGGTGTTCATGACTTTTCCAATTCTGGTTACAAACCCAGAATCTATGTAGACGTAATGTTTAAGTCAAGAGATATCCTGGTAAATAAGCTATTCCCTGACTACCCAAAAACACCGGAATAGTTCAACCCGTTTGGCAATAACTGAATAACCTTACGACACGGATATTGCCTATACCGGTCGGTCACTTATATGAGTTAGTGGAGAGATTCTATGCATAATTCTTGTTTATCTACAACCTCAACCCCAGCTAAAGAACAGTACATAGTTTCAGATGACAGGGGAGAAAAATATATTCTAAATTATGAGCAGGTTAGTTCAGGGGTTGATGGTTCCAGGCAATCAATTTGGTCTGTGCGCTCTTATCCTGGTGGTCATTTGATTACTAATTTTGGAGATAATTCTGAATTTTCTTTACATTCTTTAAAGTTCACTGGAACACCTGTTGGAGAAAGGAATAGCGTTACACTTACCATAATAAAAAATATGTTTAACGATGTACTTATTTGAAAATTGTTTCGATTGCTACCGTGGTTATTTTATTCATGATGCAAGATGAAGCCGAGTAATAAATCAAGCCGTCCTTTGCGCCATCAAAAAACCTTTTGTAATATATGAAGTATCACATCAGGGGATAGATATACGGTTATACCTGCACCAAGCAGTGACATTATACCGGGCACTATGCATACAACCCTCTTATCAAGAGTTCTAAGCCATTGCTCCTCATTTGGAAGGAGACCTAAAAGTAACAGGCTAGTCCCTAACTTGACCTCTTCATAAACGGCTTGATTTTCATTGGAAATATTTTCATTAATCAGCTTGGTAAGTCCGGAAATAGCATGCTGACCACCATAATAAACTTGAATGTCCATTGTCATAGCAAAAAATCGACTAACAGTAGTAATAATTTTTCAGGCCAAATGTAACACTCTGGATGACCCTATCTGGAACGCCAGTTTTCAGTCGGACAACTTGATCTATAGATGCTTTCAACTTTTTATCATCCATGCAGGGGAATACAGAATTGGTAATCTTTGGACAATTGAATGTCACTGTAGTTCCGGTATAAAAAATTCACTTAAATTGAAGCGTTAGTACTTAAATACTCTTTGTAACATCCCCGCCCTACCGGGCTGTCTCTTAGTCAGATCTCTACACCCTTTGTCATCCGGTAGGTGTGGAGACGGTCTTGCAGTTTTGCCCAGCCCTCCCAAACAACTAACCATCCGGGAACGCCTGTTCGTTTAGAGTCACACCAGCCACCCACTTTCGCTATGGTTTGGAGTAGCCAGGACATTGTTGGTACCTTTTTAGGCAGAGACTTGTTCTCATAATACGTGATCCAAAGAACTTTCCATTCCTCGTCATTCACAACTTTATTGGCTGGAGCAAAGTTACTATATTCGCTGGCAGGAGGGTCTAACGGACCTTTTGATTATCAGGAGGGGAATCGGATTAAAATAAACCACCTGAAATCATTACTTTCTGAAGATAATCCCGAAGCCATTCTGAGAAATACGTTTCATCATATAACGCAACCTCATCGGAGGTCGCAATACATATCGGGCCCTGCTACACCTAAGGCATCAAGGGTGGCAAGCCTTCATTACTTCGCCTCGCAGCTGCACACATAGATAGTCTTTTCAACGCCGTTAGACGGTCCATTTCTTATCTTGAAAGACCATTGGCCAAGAATACCAATGCAGGTAAAGCATGGACCGGTAAAGCCTTGAAAAAGGCGGCCGTTAATGAAGCGCTTGCCGAATTCATTCGCCTTCGCAAGCAGCTGGAACTGCTGGATGATTTCGGCACCATTGATTACCACGACGATCAGGCCCCTACAAAAGAGGTCCGTAGAAAATAATGGTGCTGGTAGATACCTGCGTATGGTCTGCTGCACTGCGTCGGCGTAATGTTGAATCCGTACCCGAAGAAGCAATCCTGTTGCAGAGATTAATCCGTCAGCACCGGGCCGTGATGATTGGTCCAATACTGCAGGAAGTGTTAACCGGCATTAAGCATGAGGCTCAATTCACACGCTTGTGTGACAAACTCAGTGCCTTTGATCTGCTGCCCATTTCTGAAATGGACTATATCAGCGCGGCGACTCAAGCCAGCATCTGTCGTAGAAATGAGGTTCAGGACTCTCATACCGACTTTCTGATTACTACAATGGCCATCAAACACCAGATACCTGTACTGACAACAGATAAAGAATTTATCCAGCACATCCGCCAGTTCATCCACCATAAGGTTGGAAACGATCACATTGGCGGTCTGCTTGAACTCGTTAAGGTCGGTAATCGCCCGTGAGTTAAAGAACTACGCTTCATCCAGCACCGGATCATACACCACCACCTGAACCCCCTTGGCCCTGATGCGCTTCATAATGCCTTGGATGGACGATGCCCGGAAGTTATCGGAACCGGCCTTCACCGAGAAAAAACTGAACCAGGCCTTGGTTTTTAATTGCTGGGTCGGGAAGAGTTTTCCTTGACTTCATGCAAGAATCAAGATCTGACCCCGGTTTTTGACTCGGTTTTTGACTTCGGTTTTTTTTGACCTCACTTTCCGGTTTTTGCCCAGTTTCCCGGTTTTTCAAGTACGGGCAATGATCACAGTAAAAGTATTCCCGGCACGATCATCAATAAACTCAATATCCGGATGTGCTTTCAGAGCCCTGCGAATTCCGCTGCCTAGTCCGCGGTAGGGCAACACCTTCGAGGCAAAAGAGGCCAGAATGGGGTTTCTTATATTTGAATTGCCCATCATGACATTCTCTACCGTTAAGTTATTAGGAAGCACCCCCGGGCTTATTATCTCGATACGGTCTGAAAAAACCAACAGGCGCACAGGAGCTGAGATAAAGTAATCCCTGTGTATCAGAGCATTGGCGATAAGCTCTTCAAAAACAATCCTCGGTATCTCTGGCACACCCGTAGAATTAAAACTCTGGTCGTTTTGGACGTGGCGGATATTAGCCAGGAGGAAACTCATGGCTTCCCGGAAAAGATCCGACAACTTCCCACTAATATCCCGGCTGTCAATATAGTGCTCATCAGCAATATCATTTCCCGGGAAGGCGACTGCCTTGATGATATAAACGGGCAAGCGAATCTGTGGCCTGATCGCGAACAGTAATGCGCCACTGATGTTCAGCTGTCCATCTCGCATCAGATTCATGTTTTCCATCAGCTGCGTGCAGGAAATACCCTGATCAGCAACAGATTCACCAAACTCACGTTCAAAAAATGAGCTGAAGAAGTCTTGGTCCACATCAGCTATGGACGAATTTCTCACAGGTATCTCATCCGCATGCACCAGGGCGGCTGACTGGAACATACGTTTCAGTTCTTCCCGTGCGGTGACTTTTCGCTTATCGGCTCCACTTTTCACGAATACATGTAGATTCTTGTCCATATATGGCTTGCTGATACCCTCCGGCACGGTTACAACCATAACCATACCCTCAGGATGAGAAATATTTTGAGTGACAGGCGCAATAGGTGGCCGCATATGCTCCGTTGCCGCATTTGAAACCAGTTGGTTTAATCTGCCAATATCATCAGGTGTCAGCCCTGCCAAGGATCCATCATCATTGACGCCAATAAGGATCATTCCCCCTAACGAATTGCTGAAAGCCACCATCTCCTGCGCCAGAGAATCAGAGCGTGTGACATTAGCTTTGAACTGGTGCTTGGAGTCCTCACCCTGAGTGATCACGTTTAAGAGCCTGACCGTATCCATGCCCTGTATACCTGTTTTTGTGGGGTAGTATTTATCAGGAAGTTTACCAGAAAGAGTGAAGTCATCCAGAATCAGGAGCAAACCAGAAAGATCAGTTTGTTTTTCTCGGAATTGATCTGAGTAAAAAGAGTTTCAAGTTGCATGGTGTTGCTGCCAAAGGACATGTGACTCTCAAAAAGAAACTTAACCGCAAGGTACTCTTGCCCTTTATGGCTAACCTGCCTCAATGCTTATCGGCATTGAAGCTTGTGGAGGTTCACACTACTAGTGTCGTAAGTTTATTGAGCTTGGGCATGACGTTCGCATAATCGCTCCCCAGTTCGTAAAACCATAGGTAAAGTCAAACAAGAATGACGCTGCCGATGCTGAGGCTATCTGTGAAGCCATGCAACGCCCAAGTATGCGCTTTGTGCCAACCAAAACTAGCTTGCAAACTTTTGCTTACCATACCCGGTGTTAGCATGAGCATCGGCATCAAACTATTAAACGTTTGTCGTTAGACAAGAAAAGCAAAAGCGGTTAATCAGTGTAAGAAACCTGCAACGAGTTGCGTTGATAAAGTTCAAAGGATGGCATAAAAGGTAAGACCTGCACTCCCTTGAACCTGACCGGGGTCAGGGCCCATAGAGGCCGAAGACCTGATGAAGCGGGAGTGAGGGGATTCCATCGGGGCCAGAGGTATTGTGGACCTCACCCCAAAGGTCGGTCTCTTTATTAAGAGAATGGAAGTATTACTCTTTAGTCATGATGGAAAGCTTTTCCTTGCAAAGCGGGGCGGACCATATGTGATCCAGGTTTTGGTTCGATACTCCCTGAACTGACTGATATGCACTTTAAAATCATCATCCCGTTGGGTGTCGCCATCCTCACCCACCGTCAGGCCATGGTCATACTCTCCGGTGTAATTGATATCATCCATTCGGTATCACGGCCATGATCCACCTGACCAGCGCGGGATTCTTCCGCCAGTGAGTTATCCACCACTCCCTGTTGGGTCAGGTTACGGGAAGCATCGGCAACATTCTGGAGATAATCCGCAGCAAAAGAGAGCGCCTGTTCTTCGCTGTAATCGCTGCCCATCAATTGAACATAAATAGAAAGTGCCTCTGATAATTCATAGGGCGCTTCATCAGAACGCATCGTCCTGAAATACTCTTTCAAATCAAGAATGTCGAATCCCGCACGGGCAACGTCCCTTACCTTTCGCCTGGCAAAAGCTTCGTTGGAGAGTCCGTCACGGACTTGTTCTCTGTGGGTTTGTCCGAAGTATTCCGGCGCAGATAATTGAGCAGATTCTGCAATCGCCGGTTGTTTTCCACTGGCGTCAATCTCGGCATCTGCTCCAGCATCGCCTCGATCTCTTTCTGCCGTTGGCGGATCTCCTTCATGAGCTGAGGTGTCGCCTTGCGCTTCAGCATATCCCTTTCTTTTTGTCGGGAGTCCCGATTGCTCTCTGGTGCCATAACCATCCCCAGGATTCTCAACGGTGTAAGGGTAATCCAGATTGTTCAGCTGATTAACCTGATGCTCAGTCAACGGTTCGTTGATGTGTGAACCTTTCAGCTGGGTTTGTACCGTGTCATTAGACGGTCTGGACGGGTAAGGAGTTCCATCCGGCAAGGTCATTAAGTCAGGATCCTCGTACTGCGCCCGACCCCATTCAAGCTCGTCAGTATGCCCTTCAATCCGTTCACCGTCCGGTGGCGACAACCGTTCTTTATGCAGATTCGGCCTGTCTGCCAACTTTTCTTTCCCCGGTTCTTGCTTTTTTCTTTCGATTCCTGTTTTATATGCGGCGGTTCGAGACCCTTGAGCTTGTCACTGGCGATTTGTCGTTTATTTTGTGGTTTCATGATTTGTATGTGCCCACGGGCGGTTTGAGTGGGGAGGTTGAAGGGTCTTGAAAAGATTGGTTGGTGTGATAAGATGCTGAAATGAAAAGGGTTTTCATCTTTTCTTCCCTTTTCAGGTGTTTGTTGAAATGTTTTGTTTTTGAGAGATGTGTGTCTCTTTTCTCGAGTGCTGATTTTTTGTGCTCGATAAGCCGAAAGGCTTTTCAGGTCGGTTGATGATGATTATAATCCACCGGCACTGCAATCCAGAGTGATAGTGTTTTAGGCCAGTAGTTCAATTGGTAGAGCACCGGTCTCCAAAACCGGGGGTTGGGGGTTCGATTCCCTCCTGGCCTGCCATTTCCAATGATCAAGCTCCTGGGGTGCTTGTTCTCAGAGGTCTTTTAAAGATCTTTTCAAGAAAGCCTGGATAGAGAAAATCAAGCTGATGAGTGGAAATTCTGAAATTGCGACTTCGGGTCGTCTGGATGGTCTCAAATGGGGCCTTGTGGCGGTTCTGGTCGCTGTTGGTGTTTACGGTAATTATTACTTCTCTGCTGAGTCGCTCCTTCTCAGGGTTGTCGGTCTGCTGGTAATCGCGGCGGTTGCCGGGATTGTTGCTCTGCAGACGGTAAAAGGTGGTGCCTTCTGGACGTTGCTGAAGGATGCCAAAACCGAGATTCGCAAGGTTGTCTGGCCTACTCGTCAGGAGACGGTGCAAACTACTCTGGTGGTGGTTGCTGTCGTGTTAGTGATGGGCCTTATTTTGTGGGGGCTCGATTCTCTGCTAGGCTGGATGATCAGCAGCCTGATTTGATAGGGACAGGACATGGCGAAACGATGGTATGTGGTTCATGCCTACTCTGGATACGAGAAGCAGGTGTTGCGCTCTCTGAATGAGCGTATCAAGCGTCTTGGTATGGAAGAGTATTTTGGCGAAATTCTGGTGCCTACCGAGGAAGTGGTAGAGATTAAAAACGGCCAGAAGCGCAAGAGCGAAAGAAAATTCTTTCCGGGCTATGTGTTAGTCCAGATGGAAATGAACGAAGACTCGTGGCATCTGATTAAAGATACGCCTCGGGTTATGGGCTTTATTGGTGGTACCGCCGACAAGCCTGCGCCGATCACTGAAAAAGAAGCGGATGCGATTCTTCGTCGTGTGCACGAAGGTGCTGAAGCTCCAAGGCCTAAGACTCTGTTTGAGCCGGGTGAGATGGTTCGTGTTATTGAAGGTCCTTTTGCCGACTTTAATGGTGTGGTGGAAGGCGTTAACTACGAGAAGAGTCGTCTCCAGGTGGCAGTAATGATCTTTGGCCGCTCAACGCCGGTAGAGCTTGAGTTTGGTCAGGTTGAAAAAGTGTAAGCTGGTCGAATTGATCTCATAACCCCGTTTGCCAGTTCTGGTAACGGGGTTTTGTGTTTTTTGGGGTTGTGCTTGCATTCTCCCTTATTATTTGGCCTGAAAAACGATAATTGTGTGAATTGCAATTATCTTACGTGTTTTTGCGCTGGTGCTTTCGGGATGATTTCTGTAAACTACCGCGCTTTGTAGACGGGTAGCCGTGGAAATTGATGCTTTTTCGGGATTCCTTGTAAGAGAGTCTGGAAAAAAGCGTCGAATGAGGCAGTGACCCATGTAGAGGTTAAAATGGCCAAGAAAGTACAAGCTTATATTAAGCTTCAAGTGCCTGCTGGACAGGCGAATCCATCCCCACCTGTTGGTCCTGCCCTGGGTCAGCACGGTGTCAACATCATGGAATTCTGTAAGGCGTTCAACGCAAGCACCCAGAAAATGGATGCTGGCATGCCGATTCCTGTTGTTATTACTGTATACAGCGATCGCAGTTTCACTTTCGAAACCAAGACTCCGCCTGCTTCTGTTTTGCTGATGAAGACTCTGAAGCTGAAGAAGGGTTCTGGCCGTCCAAATACCGAGAAAGTCGGTACTGTGACTCGCGAGCAACTGCTTGAAGTTGCCAAGATCAAAGAGCCTGATCTGACGGCTGCTGACGAAGACGCAGCGGTGCGTACCATTGCTGGTTCAGCTCGTTCCATGGGTCTGATCGTGGAGGGTGTTGAGTAATGGCTAAGATGTCAAAGCGTGCCAGGCTGATTGCTGAAAAGATCGATTCTACCAAGTCTTACGGCTTTGAAGAAGCTGCCAGTCTGCTGAAAGAGATCTCCAGCGTCAAGTTCAAGGAAACCATCGAAGTTTCTGTCAACCTGGGTGTGGATCCTCGTAAATCTGACCAGGTGGTTCGTGGTTCTACCGTGCTGCCTAACGGTACCGGTAAAGACGTTCGCGTCGCTGTGTTCACTCAGGGTGCTAACGCTGAAGCCGCTAAAGAAGCGGGTGCTGAAGTGGTTGGTATGGAAGACCTGGCTGAGCAGGTTAAAGCGGGTCAGATGGACTTCGACGTAGTGATCGCTTCTCCTGATGCGATGCGCGTTGTTGGTCAGCTGGGTCAGATTCTGGGTCCACGCGGCCTGATGCCTAACCCCAAGGTTGGTACTGTAACGCCTAACGTTGCTGAAGCGGTTAAGAACGCCAAGGCTGGTCAGGTTCGTTTCCGTACTGACAAGAACGGTATCATTCACGCTGGCGTTGGTAAGATCGACTTTGATGCGGCTGCCCTGAAGCAGAACGTTGAAGCTCTGCTGGTTGATCTGAAGAAACTGAAGCCTTCTTCCAGCAAAGGCGTTTACATGAAGAAAGTTACCCTGTCCTCTACTATGGGGCCGGGTCTGACTATCGACATGTCTTCTCTTTCTGCCTAAGCCTGTCAGCGTAAGCGATAGAAAGAATTACTGAAATCTGGATTATCAGATTTCTGGCTGGTGCAAGCCAGTCGCAACCCTCTTTGGGGTCCCTGCTGTCATAGCGGGGGTCGTCAAAGATCGCAGGTGTCCAACGCCGTGCCTGTTTATTCAGGGGCCTTTCTCCGGAAAGGGTTATAGGCGGAGGGCTTAATGTCCTGCGTAGACGGTGAGTATGCGTTTTATCCAAAACGATATACACCCATCACCGTATTGTAAGCGCTTAATGATTTATCACAGATAAATCATAAGTGAAACTTCATAAATTTGGAGTAAAGCCCATGGCGTTAGGACTCGAAGACAAGAAGGCTATTGTGGCCGAAGTCAGCGAGGCTGCACAAAGCGCTCTGTCGGCTGTAATCGCGGACTACCGTGGTCTTACTGTTAGTCAAATGACTGCTCTGCGTAAGCAGGCTCGTGAAGGTGGCGTCTATCTGAAGGTAGTGCGTAACACCCTGGCCAAGCGCGCTGTAGAAGGTACTGAGCTTCAGTGCCTGCAGGAAGTTCTGGTAGGCCCTACTGTGCTTGCTTTCTCTATGGAAGATCCGGGTGCCGCTGCGCGTCTGATGAAGGATTTTGCCAAAGAGAACAAAGAGCTGGACATCAAAGCCCTGTCTATTTCCGGACAGTTGCTGGGTGCGGAACAGATCGATGTTCTGGCCAAGATGCCTACTCTGGATCAGGCTCGCGCAATGCTGATGAGCGTAATGATCGCACCGGTAACCAAGCTGGCAAGAACTCTGAACGAGATTCCTGCAAGCATTACCCGTGTTGTGGCAGCTGTTGCCGACGAGAAGAAGAAAGCCGCTTAATCCTTGTTGGATTGGTTTTCTTGCTTTTTTGCTTAAACAAATTCCGGGGCTGGCTGTTTGTTTGCCCCAACCAAGATTTTTGGAGATATAGAGATGGCTCTGTCCAAAGAAGATATCCTGAATGCAATCGCTGAAATGTCTGTAATGGACGTTGTTGAACTGGTTTCCGCTATGGAAGAAAAGTTCGGCGTTTCTGCTGCTGCTGCCGTTGCTGTTGCTGCTGCTCCTGCTGAAGCTGCTGCCGCTGCTGAAGAAAAAACTGAGTTCGACGTAATCCTGGCTGACGCTGGCGAGAAGAAGGTTAACGTCATCAAGGTAGTACGTGCTGCTACTGGCCTGGGTCTGAAAGAAGCCAAGGCTGTTGTAGACGGCGCTCCAGCTCCTCTGAAAGAAGGCGCTTCTAAAGAAGAAGCTGAAGAGCTGAAGAAGCAGCTGGAAGAAGCTGGTGCTAAAGTAGAAATCAAGTAATTTTCTACAAAAGCATTGCATAATCCCGGGTCTGTTGCATAATAGATTCAGGTGGCTGGTGCCTGCGAGGGTGCCGGCCTTTTTTCCGTTGTATGAGCTATATCGTCTGAGTAATTGTATTTGCACGTAGATCCTGTTCTATATCATGAAACTTCCCATTCTTTTCAGTCTTTTTGGCTGGACGGGGTTCTTCGTGATGTTGATCGGGGTATTGCTGTTTTGGCAGATCGTTGTGGCAGAGATATGGATCTGGAAAAGTCGTCACAGAAACTGGTCAATCTGGAGAAGGCTTTTTGTGATGGTGTAAAACGTTTAAATACAGGGGTTTTCCGGTAATTATAGTACCACTTCAGATCAAGCTGTGAGATGATGGTAGATTGCTGTAGAGAATTCATGCGCTGACCGTTTTGCCCAGCCTGACATATATAGGCTGTCCAATAAATCCATTGGGCAGATTTGAATACCGCTTCCGTTGCCTGTGCGATGTAAGCGGTATTGCCGTGAAAGCAGGGTAGTAAATCTGAACAATAGTATCAGATTGCTTTCTGTTCAGGCGCTAAAGCTCATACAACGGTTGATGTCTATCACGACATGAAGTGTCTACAACGATGCGCAAGTGTCTGTAACGGCATTAAGAGTATCGGCAACACCTTAAGGGTGTCTGTGATACAGGTCAGTAAATGACCATAAAAGTTGAAAATTTATTGGTTTTGACAGGGAGCCACCCGCTCTCGAACTAACCTACTATGGCCAGGCGACGCCGCCTGAAGTCAAAAACAGGTAACCAAGCTGGGGAACGCTGATGGCATACTCGTATACAGAGAAAAAACGCATCCGCAAGGACTTCGGCAAGCTGCCGAGTGTCATGAATGTGCCGTATCTGCTGGCGATTCAGCTTGATTCATATCACAAGCTGTTGCAGTCAGATAAAGAACCGGCAGCCAGAGAAGATATCGGGCTGCACGCAGCCTTCAAATCCGTCTTTCCAATCGTAAGCTATTCCGGCAATGCCGCCCTTGAATATGTTAGCTACAGACTGGGTGCTCCTGCGTTTGATGTCAAGGAATGCCAGCTCAGGGGTGTCACTTACGCAGTACCTCTGCGTGTCAAGGTGCGCCTGATTATCTACGATAAAGACTCCGCTAACAAGGCAATCAAGGATATCAAAGAGCAGGAAGTGTACATGGGCGAAATTCCGCTCATGACCGATAACGGTACCTTTGTTATCAATGGTACAGAGCGTGTTATCGTATCCCAGCTGCATCGCTCTCCGGGCGTATTCTTTGATAATGACCGGGGTAAGACGCACTCCTCCGGTAAGCTGCTGTATTCTGCCCGTGTTATTCCTTACCGTGGTTCATGGCTGGACTTTGAGTTCGATCCAAAAGATCTGCTGTATGTCCGTATCGACCGTCGTCGTAAGCTGCCTGCCACCATTCTGCTGAGAGCCATCGGGCTTTCCAATGAAGAAATTCTTGATAATTTCTTTGATTTTGTTGAATTCAACATTGGCGCTGAAAATGTCAGCACCGAGTTTGTTGCCGATCGTCTGAGAGGCGAGGCTGCCAGCTTTGATATTTACGATAACGACGGCAATGTGGTCGTAGAGCAAGGCCGTCGTGTCACTGCCCGACACCTCCGTGACCTGCAGAAAGCCAACATCAAGAACCTGGAAGCGCCGGTTGATTACATCTATGGCCGTGTTCTGGCGAAGACTGTTATTCACAAAACGACCGGTGAAATCATTGTTGAGTGCAACACTGAGATCACCCCTGACGTTTATGAAAAACTGCTGTCTGCCGGTATCAAAACCGTAGAAACGCTGTACATCAATGAGCTGGAGTGTGGTCCGTTCATGTCTGACACCCTGCGTGCAGATACCACCACCAACCGTCTGGAAGCGCTCGTTGAAATCTACCGCATGATGCGCCCTGGTGAACCACCAACGCAGGATGCTGCTGAAGCCCTGTTCCAGAACCTGTTCTTCTCCACCGAGCGTTATGATCTGTCTGCCGTCGGTCGAATGAAGTTCAACCGTCGTCTGGGACGTGATGAAGATACCGGTTCCGGTGTTCTGGATAACTCCGACATTATTGATGTCCTGCGCATCCTCGTTGATATCCGCAATGGTAAAGGCGTCTGTGACGATATCGATCACCTGGGTAACCGTCGGGTACGTTCCGTTGGTGAAATGGCTGAGAACC
Organism: Salinisphaera sp. G21_0; assembly: GCF_017744115.1. GTDB lineage: Bacteria > Pseudomonadota > Gammaproteobacteria > Pseudomonadales > Endozoicomonadaceae > Endozoicomonas. The sequence goes on from NZ_JAGHQW010000037.1 coordinate 39,545, forward strand.
AGTTCCGTGTCGGTCTGGTGCGTGTTGAGCGTGCCGTTAAGGAACGTTTGAGTCTGGCGGAATCCGAAGGCCTGATGCCCCAGGATCTGATCAATGCCAAACCGGTGGCGGCGGCGATCAAGGAATTCTTCGGTTCCAGCCAGCTGTCCCAGTTTATGGACCAGAACAACCCGCTCTCCGAGATTACTCATAAGCGTCGTGTATCCGCGTTGGGTCCGGGTGGTCTGACCCGTGAGCGTGCCGGTTTTGAGGTTCGTGACGTACACGCGACGCACTATGGTCGTGTCTGCCCCATTGAGACCCCTGAAGGTCCCAACATCGGTCTGATTAACTCGCTGGCAACCTATGCCCGTACCAACGACTATGGCTTCCTGGAAGCACCATACCGTCGTGTTGTTGATGGCAAGGTGACTGACGACGTTGATTACCTGTCCGCCATTGAAGAAGGTGAATACGTTATTGCCCAGGCATCTGCTGCCATGGATGAGAACAAACAGCTGACCGATGAACTGGTCGTTGTGCGTTACCGTGGTGAAGCCACCCTGATGAGCCCGGACAAAGTCCAGTACATGGACGTGTCTACCAAGCAGATGGTATCCGTTGCGGCCTCCCTGATTCCATTCCTTGAGCACGACGACGCTAACCGTGCCTTGATGGGATCGAACATGCAGCGTCAGGCCGTACCTACCCTGAGAGCAGAGAAGCCTCTGGTGGGTACCGGTATGGAGCGTAACGTTGCTTCCGACTCCGGTGTCTGTGTGGTTGCCCGTCGTGGCGGTGTGATTGATACCGTTGATGCTGCCCGTATTGTGGTGCGTGTGAACGATGATGAAGTGCAGCCAGGTGAGGCCGGTGTTGATATCTACAACCTGACCAAGTACACCCGTTCTAACCAGAACACCTGTATTAACCAGCGCTCTCTGGTTAAGGCTGGCGATCAGATTGCCCGTGGCGACATCATGGCGGATGGCCCATCGGTTGATATGGGTGAACTGGCGCTGGGTCAGAACATGCGCGTCGCGTTCATGCCCTGGAACGGTTACAACTTCGAGGACTCCATCCTCATTTCCGAGCGTGTCGTTCAGGAAGATCGCTTTACCACCATCCACATCCAGGAACTGACCTGTGTGGCCCGTGACACCAAGCTTGGTGCCGAAGAGGTCACGGGCGATATTCCCAACGTGGGTGAGTCTGCCCTGAACAAGCTGGATGAAGCCGGTATCGTTTATGTAGGTGCAGAAGTGGGCGCTGGTGACATTCTGGTGGGCAAGGTGACGCCAAAAGGTGAAACTCAGCTGACCCCGGAAGAGAAGCTGCTGCGTGCCATCTTCGGTGAGAAGGCATCCGATGTTAAGGATACCTCCCTGCGTGTACCGACCAGTGTCAAAGGTACCGTTATTGATGTTCAGGTCTTTACCCGTGATGGCGTAGAGAAAGACTCCCGTGCACTTTCCATTGAAAAGGCGCAGCTGGATGAGTACCGCAAGGACCTGAATGAAGAGTTCCGTGTAGTTGAGCAAGACACCTTCGCCCGTCTGCTTGGTGCCCTGCGTGATCAGCCGGTGGTTCGCGCACCGGGTCTTGGCAAGGGTGACCGGATCAGCGACAGCTATCTGGATGGCCTGGAGCACGAGCAGTGGTTCAAACTGTCCATGGAAGACGAGGCGCTCAATGAGATGCTGGATCTGTCCAGAGAGCAGCTGAAAGAGCGTCGTGCCCAGCTGGATGAGCGCTTCGAAGACAAGAAGAAGAAGCTCCAGACTGGCGATGATATGGCCCCTGGCGTGCTCAAGATTGTCAAGGTCTACCTGGCCATCAAGCGTCGTATCCAGCCCGGTGACAAGATGGCGGGTCGTCACGGTAACAAGGGTGTTATCTCCATCATCATGCCGGTAGAAGACATGCCGCACGATGAAGAGGGTAATCCGGTTGACATCGTACTGAACCCTCTGGGTGTGCCATCGCGAATGAACGTTGGTCAGGTGCTTGAGACTCACCTGGGTGCTGCGGCCAAAGGCCTTGGCGTCAAGATCAACCGCATGCTGGAAGCTCAGCAGAGCATGGTTGAACTGCGCAAGTTTCTGAACGAGGTCTACAACGGTATTCCTGGTTCCAGCCCGGTGGAAGTTGACTCCTTCAGCGATGCTGAAGTTCTGGAACTGGCCCGCAATCTGCGTGGCGGTGTACCGATGGCAACGGCGGTATTCGACGGTGCCAAAGAGACCGAGATCAAGCGCCTGCTGCGCCTGGCGGACATGAACGACAGTGGGCAGGTCAAGCTGTTTGACGGTCGTACCGGCGAATCCTTTGAGCGTCCGGTCACCGTTGGCTACATGTACATGCTCAAGCTGAACCACTTGGTAGACGACAAGATGCATGCTCGTTCTACTGGTTCTTACTCTCTGGTTACCCAGCAGCCTCTGGGTGGTAAGGCACAATTCGGTGGCCAGCGTTTCGGGGAGATGGAGGTCTGGGCGCTGGAAGCCTACGGTGCTGCCTACACTCTGCAGGAAATGCTGACTGTGAAGTCCGATGACGTCACTGGCCGTACCAAGATGTACAAAAACATCGTGGATGGCGACCACAGAATGGAAGCCGGTATGCCGGAATCTTTCAACGTACTGTTGAAGGAAATCCGCTCACTGGGCATCGACATCGAACTGGAAACCGAATAACGAACGTGTGGCCAGGGTGTCTGCTTTCTGATTGATAGAACAGCAGGCGCCTTGCACCGCGAGGAGATACGATCTTGAAAGACTTATTGAATCTGCTCAAGACACAGGGCCAGACGGACGAATTCGATGCTATTCGGATTGCGCTGGCTTCCCCGGACATGATCCGGTCCTGGTCATACGGCGAAGTGAAAAAGCCGGAAACCATCAATTACCGTACGTTCAAGCCTGAGCGTGACGGTCTGTTCTGTGCCAAGATTTTTGGCCCGGTCAAAGACTACGAGTGCCTCTGTGGTAAGTACAAGCGACTGAAGCATCGTGGTGTTATTTGTGAGAAGTGTGGTGTTGAGGTGGCCCTGGCCAAGGTGCGTCGTGAGCGCATGGGTCATATTGAGCTGGCCAGCCCGGTGGCCCACATCTGGTTCCTGAAGTCCCTGCCATCCCGTATCGGTCTGTTGCTGGACATGACCCTGCGTGATATTGAGCGGGTACTGTACTTTGAATCTTACGTGGTTGTTGATCCGGGCATGACCACGCTGGAGAAAAACCAGCTGCTGTCGGATGAGCAATACTACGAAGCCCTGGAAGAGTTCGGTGATGACTTTGATGCCCGCATGGGTGCCGAAGCCATCAAAGGTCTGCTGGCGGATATCGACATCGAAGACGAAGTCAACACGCTGCGTGAAGAGATTCCACAGACCAACTCTGAAACCAAGCTGAAGAAGCTGAGCAAGCGTCTGAAGCTGCTGGAAGCGTTCCATAACTCAGGCAACAACCCTGAGTGGATGATCCTGACCGTTCTGCCGGTTCTGCCGCCCGATCTGCGCCCTCTGGTGCCGCTGGACGGTGGCCGTTTTGCCACGTCTGACCTGAACGATCTGTATCGCCGGGTGATCAACCGTAACAACCGTCTGAAGCGTCTGCTGGACCTGAACGCGCCGGATATCATCGTCCGTAACGAAAAGCGGATGCTGCAGGAGTCCGTTGACGCGCTGCTGGACAACGGCCGTCGTGGTCGTGCCATCACCGGTTCCAACAAGCGTCCTCTGAAGTCCCTGGCTGACATGATCAAGGGTAAGCAGGGTCGTTTCCGTCAGAACCTGCTGGGTAAGCGGGTAGACTACTCTGGTCGTTCGGTTATTACCGTTGGTCCTACCCTGCGTCTGCATCAGTGCGGCCTGCCCAAGAAGATGGCGCTGGAACTGTTCAAGCCATTTATCTTCGGTAAGCTGGAAGCCAAAGGTCTGGCTACCACCATCAAAGCTGCCAAGAAGATGGTGGAGCGGGAAACCCCTGAGGTGTGGGACGTTCTGGCAGATGTCATCCGCGAACACCCGGTCATGCTGAACCGTGCGCCAACCCTGCACCGTCTGGGTATTCAGGCGTTCGAACCGGTGCTGATCGAAGGTAAGGCGATTCAGCTGCACCCACTGGTGTGTGCCGCCTATAACGCTGACTTCGACGGTGACCAGATGGCGGTGCACGTACCGCTGACGCTGGAAGCCCAGCTGGAAGCCCGTGCCCTGATGATGTCCACCAACAACATCCTGGCACCCGCCAACGGTGAGCCGATCATCGTACCTTCCCAGGACGTGGTACTGGGCCTTTACTACATCACCCGTGAGCGCATCAACGCCAAGGGTGAAGGCATGGCCTTCGTTGATATCGACGAAGTCATGCGTGCCTACCGTACCAAGGCGGTTGATCTGCATGCCCGCATCAAGGTGCGTGTCCATGAGAAATACAAGGATGGTGAAGGGGTCGAGCACGAAAACAAATTCCTGGCGGATACCACCGTTGGTCGGATGATCCTTTGGGATATCGTTCCTCAGGGGCTGCCTTTTGCCCTGGTTAACCAGGCCATGAAGAAGAAGGCGATTTCCGGCCTGTTGAATGCCTGTTACCGTCGGGTGGGTCTGAAGGAAACCGTTATCTTTGCTGACCAGATGATGTATCTGGGCTTCCAGTATGCAACGATTTCCGGTACCTCCATCGGTGTTAACGACTTCGTTATTCCTCCTGAGAAGGCGCGCATCATTGATGACGCCAACGAAGAGGTTAAGGAAATCGAAAACCAGTTTGCTTCGGGTCTGGTAACAGCCGGTGAGAAGTACAACAAGGTTATCGATATCTGGTCCCGTGCCAACGAAATGCTGGCCAAGCGGATGATGGATAACCTGAAGTCCGACACGGTTATCAACAGGCAGGGCGAGGAAGAAGAGCAGGAATCCTTCAACAGCGTCTACATGATGGCGGACTCCGGAGCCCGGGGTAGTGCGGCACAGATTCGTCAGCTGGCGGGTATGCGTGGTCTGATGGCCAAGCCAGACGGCTCCATCATCGAAACGCCGATTACCGCGAACTTCCGTGAAGGTCTGAACGTACTCCAGTACTTCATCTCCACCCACGGTGCTCGTAAGGGTCTGGCGGATACCGCTCTGAAAACAGCGAACTCCGGTTACCTGACCCGTCGTCTGGTTGACGTTGCCCAGGATCTGGTGGTCACTGAAGACGACTGTGGTACCAGCGACGGCCTGCTGATGACGCCGCACATTGAAGGCGGGGATATCGTAGAGCCATTGGGTGAGCGTATTCTGGGCCGTGTGGTGGCAGAAGACGTACTCAAGCCCGGCAGTGACAGTGAAATTGCCGTACCAGCTGGCACCCTCATTGATGAAATGTGGGTGAAGCGTCTCGAAACCATGAATGTTGACGAGATGCGCGTACGTTCCCCAATTACCTGTGAAACCCGTCACGGTATCTGTTCCAAGTGTTACGGCCGTGACCTGGGTCGTGGTCACCTGGTGAACAAAGGTGAAGCTGTGGGTGTTATCGCCGCCCAGTCCATCGGTGAGCCGGGTACACAGCTGACGATGCGTACCTTCCACATCGGTGGTGCGGCATCCAGAAACGCAGCGGCAGACAGCGTAACGGTGAAGAACAAGGGTTCTATCCGTCTGCTGAACCTGAAGTCGGTTGAACGTAAGGACGGCACTCTGGTAGCGGTCAGCCGTTCCGGACAGCTGGCCATTGCTGACGAATTTGGCCGTGAGCGTGAGCGTTACAAGCTGCCTTACGGTGCAATGATTTCGGTGAAGGACGGCGACCTGGTAGAAGCGGGTCAGACGGTGGCCAAGTGGGATCCACACACTCACCCGATCATCACGGAAACCGCCGGTATCGTTGAATTCCAGGGTATGGATGAAAACATTACCGTTAAGACGCAGACTGACGAACTGACCGGTCTGTCCAATATGGAAGTGATGGATCCGAAAGATCGTCCGTCCGCCGGTAAGGATATTCGTCCAGCCATTCAGCTGAAAGATGCCAATGGTAACGAACTGAAGCTGCCAGGTACTGACGTTCCTGCCCAGTACTTCCTGCCAGCGAACGCCTTGGTGAACCTGGTGGATGGTGCCATGGTGGAAGTGGGTGCGGTACTTGCCCGTATTCCTCAGCAGTCGTCTGGTAACCGGGACATCACCGGTGGTCTGCCAAGGGTTGCTGACCTCTTTGAGGCCCGTAAGCCAAAAGAGCACTCGATCCTGGCGGAAATCTCCGGAACCATCGGCTTCGGTAAGGAAACCAAAGGTAAGAAGCGTCTGGTGATTACCCCGACTGACGGTACTGATCCTTATGAAGAGCTGATTCCGAAATGGCGTCACCTTAACGTGTTTGAGGGTGAGCAGGTAACCCGCGGTGAAGTTATCTCCGACGGCCCGACCAACCCACACGACGTATTGCGTCTGTTGGGCGTTGGTGAACTGGCTCGCTACATCGTTAACGAAATCCAGGATGTATACCGTCTGCAGGGTGTAAAGATTAACGACAAGCACATTGAGACCATTCTGCGTCAGATGCTGCGTAAGGTAGAAATCACCGATACCGGTGACTCTTCCTTTATCCGTGGTGACCAGCTGGAGTACACACGCCTGCTGGAAGAGAATGACCGTGTTAACCGTGAGAACGGCTTCCCGGCCAAGTTTGAGCGCGTGCTGCTGGGTATTACCAAGGCATCTCTGGCAACAGAATCCTTCATCTCTGCGGCTTCCTTCCAGGAGACCACCCGTGTCCTGACCGAAGCGGCAGTAACCGGCAAGCGCGATTACCTGCGCGGCCTGAAGGAGAACGTGGTCGTTGGTCGTCTGATCCCGGCAGGTACCGGTCTGACTTACCATGCTGAGCGTCGTAAGGGACGTGAAGAAGTTGAGTTTGAGACTCCGGCCAAGGTATCGGCTTCTGAAGTTGAGCAGGCACTGTCTGATGCTTTGAACTTCGGTGAAGTTTAATTGCTGATCTGTTAAAGGCAGGCCTGCCTTTAACATCCAAAAAAGCCACCGGTCCGGTGGCTTTTTTTTGTCTGTTGGAAAATAACCATAAGTGTTCCGGAGCCAGTGACTTTATTGCTGATCAGCTTCCTGAGTTAGCCAACGAATATTTTACGCTTACTTGACGGTGTGTGTAGTTATACAGGGGAACTGGCATTTCCTCTTATCACTCTAAATACCCGGTTTGTGTCTGTCATTCCAATAATGGTTGGACTCATCCAGCGACTAAGGGTTTTCAGGGGATTGAGGTGTGGAAGCGTTAGCTGTCAAAACAGCTGGTTCACGGAATCTGATGCAGCCCGGTCCTGCAGGGGAAGGCGGCCGTTTACAGAGAGCAAGAGCCTGGGTGTGGGATGTCTGTGTTCCTGCGACCAAAAAGCTGTTGCCTGTTGTTGGAAACACTTACCGGGAGAATAAAACCTGGTGTGAACGATTGGGAGGGGTGGGGGTGATCGCCGGTATTGGTCTCTACACCGGTATGATTTCCCTTCCTACGATTTTTTACCTTGGGGGTGGGTTTGCGGCGGGGACGATTTACTGTCGTGGCTCAATGAGGGAAGAAAGCAATCATAATGTGACGTCTAATGATCCTCCGCCCACTTTGCCCGGGCCATCAGGAGATGGCCGATGCTCAAAACAAGACATTGTCGCATTAATGAAAGTCCTTGATGATCTGCTGATGAAATTTTCAGATTTGAATACCAGAGTGGATGCTTTGACTGCAGAGAGGACAATGGCTGCTGTTAATCGATTGAATCAAGAGGCATCCAGAAAGAAGGGAGCAATAGCGCAAGGCCTGCCGGATGATGTCAGCCTGAAAGAAGCCTTGCAGATCGCCTGTGTGATAAGACCTCGCATCTTTCTTACCTTGCTGCATGAGTTATCAGGAGTGAGTTCAGCTGGAGAAGATATGGGTAAAATTGTCAATAAGATTCTGGGGGAGACTTTTCACAACCCATGCCCTGAAATACGTCGGACGCGTCGAGCGGATTATGAACAATTGGCAGACGCTTTTCTTGAGTCAGGCAACGCGGGCTCCCAGGGTAAAAGATGGCGGCCTGTGTCTCAAAAAGTGCAGGTTGATATTCTTCACGGGATAACTGCTCCGTGGACCATAGCGGATGAAGGCAGGGTGCAAGAGGTGATGCATAAAATAGATAAAGTCGCCAGTTTAGCCCTTTATCAGTGGAAAACGGCTCGTAAATGAAGCGCGCTTTCGTTAATTCTTCCAGTATCCGTGATTGTGCTTATTTCCCTGGCAGGTTTCAGTTAAATCCTCTCGGTGAGTATGGCCATTGCAACACCTGAACTGATTTGCGACTGGTGTATAATGCCGGATCAGTTGTCGTTTCTATTTAAAGTTTATTTATGCGCAGACTCGATCTTATTCTTGTGGATCAGGGTAAAGTGTCCTCCCGAAGTCGGGCCCAGCGATTAATCAGTGAAGGCAGGGTGAAAGTCCGGCAATCAGAAGGCTGGGAAACACCGGGCAAAGCGGGTCAGAAATACCCTGACTGGGTTGAGATTGATATCTGTCAGGATGAAGCCGATCAATTTGTCTCCCGGGGCGGAATGAAACTGGCGGGGGCACTGGCGGTGTCAGGTATATCCCTGACCGGTGCGACTGTGATTGATGTTGGCCAGTCTACCGGTGGGTTTACGGATTGTGCCTTAAAGGCCGGGGCGTCCAGAGTCGTAGGGGTTGAGGTGGGTCATGGCCAGCTGGTCGAGTCGCTGCGTCAGGATCCCAGGGTGGTCTGTCTTGAAGGGATGAATGCCCGTGCATTGCCTGCTGCACTCCTTGACCATACGGACCAGCAACAGGGATTTGATCTTGCGGTTATGGATGTGTCGTTTATTTCCCAAACCAGAATTTTGCCATCGCTGGTGCCTCTGCTAAAACCGGGAGGGCAGCTGCTGAGCCTGGTTAAACCCCAGTTTGAAGTGGGGCCCGGCGGTCTGGGTAAGGGAGGGATTGTCAGGGATTCCCGGTTGTATCCAGAGGTTGAGCAATCTATCAAAGCCTGCTGCATTGAGCTTGGTTTACAGGTGAGAGGTTACTTTGATAGCCCGATTACCGGGGGTGATGGCAATCGTGAATTTTTCATCTGGGCTCAGCGCCATTGATCATGGGCCCAGTTTCCATGCTTTTATAGGAAGTGTGTAGTGTTTGATAACGGTCTTCAGCCGCTGCCAGTGTGACTGGTCCTCTGCCGTTTTGAGAATCAGAACAATTCCCGCTTTTTTCCCGGTCAGCATGCTGTAGTTTAATGACTGGCCGATTGCCTCCGGCCACTTTCGGGCAAATTCAACCTCAATGGCGTATTGATCGGTAAGGCAGTCAATACGACGACCGTCTTTCAGTCGGTGCTCCACTTTACCATCCATCCCTTCACACCAGACTTGCTGATACCAGGACTCTGAGGGCTGTGCCCTGCTCACTGCGGCTGATGCCGACATGGTCAACGCTAAAATGGAGCCGGTCATTCTGTTGAGTGCTGTGGTCATGGCGCTTTCTGAGGCCTTTTCAGACTGTTTGCATCGGCAGGACCGGGAAAAAAAGGAGATGGCTTTGTGGTTGGAAGGTGATGTTGAAAGGATTTGGTTTTCAGGAAATCAGCCAATTAGAAAAAAAACAACGTTGTGCTAGTTTTAACCACACCCTGTCAAATAATGATTGAGGTTAGTGCAATGTACTTTGTCAAACTGTGCCGGTTCTGGGTCCCTTCCCTGTTTTTCGTGGCGCTCAATATGTTTTCACCCGGTGCCCTTTCCGACCATGAAGAAGCTTGTGACTGGGGACAGAACAGAGTCACGGCCTATGAATCCGGTTTTCGTGGAGTCCTGCCGCCTAAAGCTGATGAATGGAACCATCAGAGTTATGAGGTTCTTGGCAAGAGAGATGGCCTGAAAACCTGGCTGATTCGTTATGATGATCACTTCTACCGGGGAGGTGAGCTGGAGAGTGCTGATGGTGCCCACAGTCTTGCCAACCTTGGGATAAAAACCGTTTTTGCCATCACCTCGGCTGATAAAGAACGTGAATGGCTGGAAAGTCAGGGCATTAAAGTTGTCAATTTATCCTTTGACAAGAATGCCAGCCTTGACCAAAGCCAAATCCGGCATATAGCTGAACAATTGAGTGCTCATCCTGCTCCGGTGTATGTGCACTGCGTAGGAGGCACCCAGCGTGGCGGTGTGGTGGGTGTTATCTACCGCCTTACCCACGGCTGGAAACCTGACCAGTCACTGCTGGAATTTGCCTACCTTGGCGGCTCTTTGAAAGCTAATGATAATACCCTCAAGTCTGTTCTGAAGACTCTGTCTTCAGGTGTGCAGCACTGACCTCTCAATAGTCGGCGGGAAGGAAACATTTCCCTGATTATTTACAGCCACGGGCCTTGAGAAGTGCTTCCTTAAAATCGACCTCAACATCTTTGGCGAGGCCCGGAATCATCGCATCCGGAGCCTCGCCTTTCATTTTCAGATGATAGATCAGCAGGTCATCCGTTACTTCGTTAAGAGGCCCTTTGTGGCCCGCTTCTGTGGCCAGGGCTTCAATAATCTGTACCAGGTTCAGGTGACCCTGTTTTTGCCACTGTGGGGAGAGGAGCTCAATCAATTCGTTAATTCTGTGACTGCTCATATTTTAGTACTCAAGGTGAAGGTTTGGAGGTGCTTCGCTGGTGTGGCAAGAGCACGAATCATCTGGAACTTTTCATTAGTTCCAAGTGTCTGACAGCAGTCTATCGAACAATCTTTTTAAGCAAAACGGAATTATTATCTATGAATATTGGCGATGCAGCCGCACATCTTGCTATGTTTGGCCTTAAAACGATGACCACCAATGAAAGCTCGCTTTTCGGCTTCTCTCAGCCAAAATGGCAGAGTTATTCAGTGACGTTCGTTACCGGGACCTTTGGTAGTATCCTGGGTCTGGCGCAATGCGCTCTGGAGGGCTGGAGCCCATCAAGGCGCACAAAGCTTATGCTGGCAGTGAATGTGGCCACTGTGGCCTACAGCTGCAGGGCTATCCATCAAGAGGCTGCTTTTCGTGCTGCCTGTTTGGTAGAGTTCAGGGACACGGGTGTTATAAACCCGAATTGCGACTCCCCTTGTGAGTTGCTTGGTATATCTGAAGATCAATGTGTAGTGGATTCATAGGTGGTGTTCGCAATGTGCTGTTTAACATTCGTAACCGGCTTATTCAGTGCATGTTTTCAATGAGTTTGACGGGTTGTTGTGCCTTCGCACTCCGTTTGTCCTGAGGCTGTTGAAGGGTGGAAACTCCGGACTCTGATAGATCGTGCCAAGCACCCTTCGACTCCGCTCAGGGTGAACGGAGATTGTACACGTCAAACTCATTGAGACCATGTCTAGTGCTCTAAGCGTTGATACTCATACCGTTCGTGCTGAGCTTTTCGAAGTACGGTGGCACTATCCCTCGATAAGCCTCAGGGTGGGTTAAAGAATGATGTTCTTGATATCATCATCCTTGCGATCCAGATAGTGAGTGGACTGGATGCGGCGGATGGTTCGGGATTTACCGCGAACCACCAGGGTTTCGGTAGTGGCGATATTGCCGGTGCGCATAATGCCCTGGAGCAAATCACCCTTGGTAATGCCGGTGGCTGAAAAGACGACGTTATCGGAACTGGCCATATCATCCAGGCGTAGTACTTTACCCGGCTCGACCCCCATTTCCCGGCAGCGTTCCGCTTCCAGTCGGCCTGCTTCAATGTTTTCCGGCGTTTCCCCCTTGGCTTTGTCACGGGTTACCAGGCGGCCGTGCATATCGCCACCCAGTGCCCGGATAACGGCTGCTGAAACCACGCCTTCCGGTGCTCCGCCCACGCAGTACATCAGGTCAACTTCGCTGTCGGGCATGCAGGTAAGAATGGAAGCAGCAACATCACCATCAGGAATGGCAAAGACGCGAACACCCATGCTCTGCATCATGGCAATGGCGGCATCATGGCGTGGTTTGGCTAGGGTGATGACCACCAGACTCTCGATGGGCTTGTGCAGGGCGCGGGCGACATTCCGGATATTCTCACGCAGTCCCAGATTCAGGTCGATCACGCCTTTGGCACCTGGTCCACAGACCAGCTTCTCCATATACATGTCCGGCGCTTTCAAAAAGGAGCCTTTTTCACCGGCGGCCAGAACGGCGATGGCGTTATTCTGGCCCATGGCCGTCATGCGGGTGCCTTCAATCGGGTCGACAGCAATATCGATGTTTTCCCCGGTGCCGGTGCCGACTTTTTCACCAATATACAGCATGGGCGCTTCGTCGATTTCTCCTTCACCGATCACAATCTCACCGTGCATATCGACTTTATTCAGCATGGTGCGCATGGCTTCAACGGCGGCACCGTCAGCGGCATTTTTATCGCCTCGTCCCAGCCATTTATAACCTGCCAGGGCGGCGGCTTCGGTGACCCGTGAAAATTCGATTGCCAGTTCGCGTTTCATTGAGTTTTAAACTTTGAAGGTGTGTGGGGTGACGACTTTAGCATATCTGGCAATGCTCTGGCAGCGCTTATCACTTGTTCGGGAAAGTGATTGCCGGATAAGGGGGATTTATTAAAGAATATATAAATCATTGGGTTATCTGTTTTTTCTGGCTTTCCTATGTTAACTTTTTGCCCGTAAATTATTCTCCCGGCCTTTGGTTAGCCCTCCTTCTTAGGGTAGACATTAAGCGCCTACTCCTCTGCAAGTTAAAGATGGAACCACGAAGGACACGAAGAGCACGAAGGAAAAGAATAGCTCTTCTTTGTGCTCTTCGTGTCCTTCGTGGTCCCATCCGAAACCCCAATGAAAATGGAGGGATAAGCTTAATGTCCAACCTAAGAGCCCCCCTTAACACAGTAAGAATCCCCTGTTAAACACGCTTCTGTGCCAGACTATGGGATATTTTTCGCTTTATATGGCTGAATCCCCTACTTGACGTTGCTTTTGTCGATCCGTAAAATTTCTGCGCTTTATTTTGCCCGTGGTTCGCTTCTTGTGAGTTAGTTGTGTACCGGGTCGTATAAGCCGGTTTCTGCCGGCTTTTGCTGTTTAAAGCAGGAGTTTGGACTGCTCTTTCCTCTGATGGTTCAGACTCAACACTTAGAAACGGTTCTCGAATAGAGATTGGAGTTTGCTGAATGGCAACAATTAACCAGCTGGTGCGCAAGCCCCGGAAGCGTAAGGTTAGAAAGACGGACGTGCCTGCGCTGCAGGCCTGTCCTCAGCGTCGCGGGGTTTGTACCCGTGTTTATACTACTACCCCTAAAAAGCCTAACTCTGCGCTGCGTAAAGTATGTCGTGTGCGTTTGACCAACGGCTTTGAAGTGACTTCCTACATCGGTGGTGAAGGTCACAACCTGCAAGAGCACAGTGTTGTTCTGATTCGTGGCGGTCGTGTAAAAGACTTGCCAGGTGTTCGTTACCACACCGTTCGCGGTAGCCTGGATACCCAGGGTGTTAACGACCGTAAGAAGGGCCGTTCCAAGTACGGTACCAAGAGACCTAAGGGCTAGAAACTAGTTGCAGGAAACTAGTGTCAAGCCGGGTAAGAATTTATTTAATAATCAGGTTGATGAGAGTAAGGCCAGGTCACTGCTTTTTTGTATCGAAAAAGTCAATGGTTGATCCTGGATTACCTGAAGACCGACGTAGAGGGCTTATCAATGCCAAGAAGACGCGTAGTCGCTAAGCGCGACGTGCTGCCAGATCCTAAGTTTGGCAACAAAACACTCACTAAATTCATCAACCACGTGATGGTCAGCGGTAAGAAATCTGTCGCTGAAAAGATCGTATATGGTGCCCTGGACATCGTTCTGGAGCGTACCAATAAGGAGCCTCTGGAGCTGTTCGAAAAAGCTCTGGAAACCATCGCTCCTATGGTAGAGGTTAAGTCTCGCCGTGTTGGTGGTGCCACTTACCAGGTACCCGTTGAAGTTCGCCCTGCCCGTCGTACTGCCCTGGCTATGCGCTGGCTGGTAGACGCTGCGCGCAAGCGTGGTGAAAAGTCCATGAAACTCCGCCTGGCTGGAGAGCTGCTGGACGCTGCCGAAAGCAAGGGTGCTGCCGTTAAGAAGCGTGAAGACGTGCATCGTATGGCTGAAGCCAACAAGGCATTCTCCCACTACCGTTTCTAAGTATCAGAGGATTGAGTCGTGGCCCGTAAAACCCCGATCAACCGCTATCGCAACATTGGTATCTGTGCCCATGTTGACGCGGGTAAGACAACGACCACAGAACGTGTTCTGTTTTACACCGGTCTGAGCCATAAAATTGGTGAAGTTCATGATGGTGCTGCCACCATGGACTGGATGGAGCAGGAACAGGAGCGTGGTATCACCATTACCTCTGCTGCTACTACCTGTTTCTGGCGTGGTATGGATGCTCAGTTTGACGAGCACCGTATCAACATTATCGACACCCCGGGACACGTTGACTTTACCATTGAGGTAGAGCGTTCCCTGCGTGTACTCGACGGTGCTGTCGTTGTACTGTGTGGTTCTTCCGGTGTTCAGCCTCAGACTGAAACCGTATGGCGTCAGGCTGACAAGTACGAAGTACCCCGTATGGTCTTCGTCAACAAGATGGACCGTACCGGTGCTGATTTCGAAATGGTGATCAGCCAGCTGCGTGACCGTCTGAATGCCAACGCTGTCCCCATGCAGATGACCATCGGTGCCGAAGATGAGTTCAAGGGTGTGGTTGACCTCGTGAAGATGAAGTCCATCATCTGGAACGAAGAAGACCAGGGCATGAGCTTCACTTACGAAGACATCCCAGCCGACATGGAAGCGCTGTGCGCAGAAATGCGTGAGTACATGGTCGAAGCTGCCGCTGAAGCCACTGAAGAACTGATGGAAAAATACCTCGAAGAGGGTGATCTGTCAGAAGAAGAGATCAAGGCCGGTATCCGTGCCCGTACTCTGGCCAATGAAATCATCCCTGTGTTCGGCGGCTCTGCCTTCAAGAACAAGGGTGTACAGGCTGTTCTGGATGCCGTTATCGAGCTGATGCCTTCGCCAAAAGAAGTGAAGGCGATCGAAGGTATCCTGGACGACGCAGAAGGCACGGTTGCCACGCGTGAAGCTGACGACAGCGCTCCTTTTGCTGCCCTGGCGTTCAAGATTGCCACTGACCCATTCGTGGGTACTCTGACCTTTATCCGTAACTACTCGGGTGTTCTGAGCTCCGGTGATTCGGTTTATAACCCGGTCAAGAGCAAGAAAGAGCGTGTTGGCCGAATGGTTCAGATGCACGCTAACAATCGTGAAGAGCTGAAAGAGTGTGTCGCTGGTGACATCGTAGCGCTGATCGGCATGAAAGATGTCACCACCGGTGACACCCTGTGTGCCATGGACAGCGTGATCACTCTGGAGCGCATGGAGTTCCCTGAGCCGGTAATCTCTGTTGCGGTTGAGCCAAAGACCAAGGCTGACCAGGAAAAAATGGGTATCGCTCTGGGCAAACTGGCCCAGGAAGATCCATCTTTCCGCGTACACACTGACGAAGAGAGTGGCCAGACCATTATCTCCGGTATGGGTGAGCTGCACCTGGACATCATCGTTGACCGTATGCGTCGCGAGTTCAAGGTAGAAGCGAACATTGGTAAGCCACAGGTTGCCTACCGTGAGAAGCTGAAAGGCTCTGTTGACGCTAACCACAAGTTTGCCAAGCAGTCTGGTGGTCGCGGTCAGTACGGTCACGTTGTGGTTGAATTCTCGCCTGCTTCCGACGGTGAAGAAGGTCTGGAGTTCATCAACGAAATCGTGGGTGGTGTGATTCCGAAGGAATACATCCCGGCTATCCAGAAAGGTATCGAAGAACAGATGAAGAACGGCGTTATCGCCGGCTACCCGCTGCTGGGTCTGAAAGCTCGTCTGTACGATGGTTCCTTCCACGATGTTGACTCTAACGAAATGGCGTTTAAAATCGCTGCTTCGCAGGCTCTGAAGAAATACGCGCCTCAGGCCAAGCCTGTCCTGATGGAGCCTATGATGAAGGTCGAGGTGGTAACACCGGAAGACTACATGGGCGACGTTATGGGCGACCTGAACCGTCGTCGCGGTATTGTTCAGGGGATGGAAGATACACCTTCTGGCAAGGTGATTAATGCTCAGGTGCCGCTGGGTGAAATGTTCGGCTACGCTACCGATCTGCGTTCAGCAACTCAGGGGCGTGCTACATACTCCATGGAATTCCATGAGTATGCCGAAGCGCCCGCCAGCATTGCTGAAGCGGTCATCAAAAACCAGGGTTGATATTAACTAAGGGGTTCTGACAGTCGGCTTCCCGGGAATAACCGTTTTTTTTTATGTTTTTTTAACATGAGAAATTCTTTCCGGTGACAATGGCTGTTAGAATGCCCTGCTTGATATTGCTACCCTCGAACTATCTATAGCTAAAGGTTAAGAGACATGGCTAAGGAAAAATTTGAACGCTCGAAGCCGCACGTAAACGTCGGCACCATCGGTCACGTTGACCACGGTAAAACCACCCTGACTGCAGCACTGACTCGCGTATGTGCTGAGACCTGGGGCGGCACCATGCGTGCATTTGACCAGATCGACAACGCTCCAGAAGAGCGTGAGCGTGGTATCACCATCTCTACTGCACACGTAGAGTACGACTCTCCAAACCGTCACTACGCCCACGTAGACTGCCCAGGACACGCTGACTACGTTAAGAACATGATCACCGGTGCTGCCCAGATGGACGGCGCGATCCTGGTATGTTCTGCTGCTGATGGCCCCATGCCACAGACTCGTGAGCACATCCTGCTGTCTCGTCAGGTAGGTGTACCATACATCGTGGTATTCCTGAACAAAGCCGACATGGTTGACGACGAAGAGCTGCTGGAACTGGTAGAGATGGAAGTTCGTGAACTTCTGGACACCTACGACTTCCCGGGTGACGACACACCAATCATCATCGGTTCTGCCCTGATGGCCCTGAACGGCGACGACACCAACGAAATGGGTACTTCTGCTGTACGTAAGCTGGTTGAAACTCTGGACGAGTACATCCCAGAGCCAGAGCGTGCGATCGATCAGCCATTCCTGATGCCTATCGAAGACGTATTCTCCATCGCTGGTCGTGGTACTGTAGTAACTGGCCGTGTTGAGCGTGGTATCATCAACGTTGGTAACGAAGTAGAAATCATTGGTATCAAAGAGACTACCAAGACTACCGTTACTGGTGTTGAAATGTTCCGTAAGCTGCTGGACGAAGGTCGTGCAGGCGAGAACATCGGTGCCCTGCTGCGTGGTACCAAGCGTGAAGACGTTGAGCGTGGTCAGTGTCTGATCAAGCCAGGTACTGTTACTCCACACACCAAGTTCGAAGCTGAAGTGTACATCCTGTCCAAAGAAGAAGGTGGTCGTCACACTCCATTCTTCAAGGGCTACCGTCCACAGTTCTACTTCCGTACTACTGACGTAACCGGTGCTGTAGAACTGAACGAAGGCGTTGAAATGGTCATGCCTGGTGACAACATCAACTTCATTGCTACCCTGATCAACCCGGTAGCGATGGAAGAAGGTCTGCGCTTTGCGATCCGTGAAGGTGGCCGTACTGTTGGTGCTGGCGTTGTTGCCAAAATCATGGAGTAATACATTTTCTAACGAAAATGTATTCCCAAACCCCATAGGAACCCCGGCTTAGGCCGGGGTTTCTCGTTTTGGGCAGGGAAAAGTATGTGTTCCCAGAAGTTTAAAGCTGGAATGAAGCTGCTCGTCCATGACTTAACCGGGAATCAAACAAGAATCAATTCAAGCGGTTCCAGCTCCAACTTCCCGACAATAGGTGGAGCAACGTCATCATACAGTTCCTCCAGTTCCTGCTGTTCTTTAGTGAGCAGTGCTTTCTGTTTTGCTGCCCTGTTAAGCCAATCTTCGGTTTTATGGATGGCATCTTTCAGTCTCTCGATATCGCACCCGTAATCTTCCAGGCAGTAGCGTTGCACAGAGTCATACAAGTCCTCTTTGTCAGGGGCCGGAATACCCGCCGCATCTCTGGCCTTCTCAAGCCTGGCGAGCTCTTCGTTCTTGAGCCTCAAATTCTCTGTTTCACCATTTTCTTTATAAAACTTTATGTAGTCATTGATCTTTGCGGATTCAGCCGCATAAAGCTGGGTCCGCAATTCGCGCAGAGACTCCTCCATTCTTTGATATTTTGATAAAAACCGCTCTTCTGGTGAAATAAAAGCGGTTATCTCGGCCAATTTTTCTCGGGTATCCACCGATGCTGACACAGCTGAAGTAATAAAGTTAGAGATTGAATGGGTGAGCATATAGCCAATAGCAAAAACTCCGACTGTAATCAATAAACCGATAGGTACAGCTAAAGCTACCGCGGCCACCGCCTTTGGAAAACTTGCACAAAGAATTAAAGCACCAACAAAAAGCGCAGGTGTCACGGCAGAGGCCAGCACCAAGTTTAGAGTGTGTAACAACACAGAGGACACGGTGTAAGCCTTGCTGCGTATTGCTTCTACCAGTGAACTCCGGTCAGTATCTGGATTATTGACCTGGTATATTGTCTTGAAGCTTTTAGAAAAGATTTTAATCGCCAGGGCAAGCTTTTTTATTTTTCCGGGTGGGCGCTTGAATTCCGGATCATCGACGGTAATATCATCAGCCTTAAATGGTGAATGCACCTGATCAATAGCTGTTTTTTTCGGTGACGAAGTCGTCATTAGCTTGAGTTTTTCGGACGCTTTGAGTTCTGTAGATTTCTCAGTAATAGAGACTGCTCTGTGAGAGAGTGGATGATCTGAGCTTGTCTGGCTTTTGGGCCCGACAGCTTTATCGTCCCCTGGCTGCCCTGTCACTTTTTTTTCTTGAGTTGAGGGGGGGACAAATCCTGAAAATGTATCCGAACCAGTTGTGTTAATCATGAGACACTCCTTGTCTTTATTACTGGTATTTAGAGATTGCCTGCAAATTATGGTAGGTAATTAATAAAACATTTCCGTCTGTTTCTAATCAATTGAAGATATTTAACGATTTTTTACTCTATAAAGCACTAACCAGCTGGCAAGCATAGCTAACCCCTGGCCGCTACTTGTGGGCCACCAGTAGAATGAAATGTTTAAGGTTCTTCTGAAAGCTGCTATGCCCATCCTGTCCAGAGAATAAGGGGGTCTTCATACCAATGGCACTGACTTAAGAGTGAAAGCCTTGCCATACGTAGGCTTTAAGGCCCCCTGCGATTTGAACCACAAAGCACACAAAGAGCACAAAGGAAAAGAAAAGCTCTTCTTAGTGCTCTTTGTGTGCTTTGTGGTTCCAATTCAAATATCTCAACCTGTATCAATCCCCATGTTTGTGGGGCTTTTAAGCTTAAGTCAGTGCCATTGGTCTTCATACGCCATTTTTAAAGGGCTGACGTCTACAGGTTTAACAGTACACGGTGCCCATTACCTTCGAATTACATAGGAGCCCGGTGAGCCGGGTTTTCGTCAGCAACCACAGCATTCAGTTTTTGCAGTTCCTGTTCATTACAGAGCCGTTCTTTCTGTTTTGCTGCCCTGTTAAGCCAATCTTCGGTTTTACGGATTTCCTCCTTTAGTTCCTCAATAATGAACTGATGGAATTCAGACCACTCTCTCAGGTAATAACGCTGTAAAGAATCATACCATTTATCCTTGGCAGTGCCTGGATTCAAAGCTTGAGTATCAAGTTTGGCCTGCTCTCTGGCTTCACGCTCTGCTTCACTGGATTGACAATGTCTTAAAGTACTGGACAGCTCAGCATCAATAAGCATGGTTTTCAATACGGTGAGAGACTCCTGCGTTCTTTGATATTTGTTTAAAAATCTCTCTTTTGGTGATGTAAAGCCGGTCATCTCGGCTAATTTTTCACGGGTATCCACCGATGCTGCCACGGTTGAAGTCACCAGGCGAGAGATTCCCTGGGAGAGCAGCCAACTAATACCAAAAGTCCCAAAAATTACGGTGATGGCGATAGCCACAAGAAAAATATCCAGGAGTATAGTGTCTGACTCTCCACAATTACGACAAGAACCCATAAGGCCTAAAAACCCTTTTAAGATGATTGCTCCGGTCAGTATGTCTAACACTGCAGCGGTCCCGGTGAAAACCCGGTTACGTATTTTTTCTACCCGTGCACTCCTGTCAGTCTCTGGATTATTGAAACAAGACATTGTTTTAAAGCTTTTAGAAAAGATTTTAATCGCCAGGGCCAGCTTTTTTATTTTTCCGGGGGGGCGCTTAAATTCCGGATTATCAATGGTAATCTCATCAGCTATAAGCGGCTGCATCTGATGAAATGCAGTTGTTTGCCCGGGCAAAGGTTCCATCAATAGCCTGAGGTTTTCGGACTCTTGAAACTCTGGAGGTGCCGCAGGAAAAGATACGGCCCTGTGATGGATAGGCTTCCCTGAGTTTGTGGAGCTTTTTGGCTTAACGGCTGTATCGTTCCGGTCCTGGCCTGCCAAATCCACAGCTAAGGGTGTATCAAATCCAGGTTTTATCGTTGAGAATTCACTGCTTACGTTATTCATTGGACAATCCTTGTGTTAATTGTTGGTATTTAGATGGCACGTGCAGGTTTTGCTACGGAGTTAATAGAACTTTTCCACCTGATTTTGATTAGTTGTTAAAATGTCGAACGTATTTAATAATTTTCTTTTCCATAAAACACTGACCTGAAGGTAAGTAATACTAACCCCGGCTCGTTAAGTTACCTGTAGAATTAAGGTCACGCTGAAAATTAAACATGAATCAAGTTAAACGGTTCCAGCTGCAACTTCCCGGCAATAGGTGGAGCAACGTCATCATACAGTTCCTCAAGTTCCCGCTGTTCATTAGTGAGCAGTGCTTTCTGTTTTGCGGCCCTGTCAAGCCAGTCTTTGGTTCTACGGATGTCTTGCTCCAGTTCCTCAATTTTGAACGCGTAAAACTCATACCAATCTCTCAGGTGTTCGCGCTGTATAGATTCAAACCATGTCTCTTTGTCAGCGCCAGGATTCAACCTGGCAGTCTCCTTCCTGGCACGCTCTTTGGCCTTAATCTCTGCGTTTCCTCTGTCACAATTTCTTAACGTTCTGGCCAGCTTTGCATCAATAAGCTTGGTTTGCAATGCGCACAGAGACTCCTCCATTCGTTGATATTTTTTTAAAAACTTCTCTTCTGGTGACGTAAATGCAGTCATTTCGGCTAATTTTTCACGGGTATCCACCGATGCTGCCACGGTTGACGTCACCAGTCGAGTGATTCCCTGGGAGAGCAGCCAGCCAATACCAAAAGCCCCAAAAATTACGATTGTGGCGATAAGATAAGTAACCACCAGTCCGGGAAAATATTCTGAAGCTCCAAGACTCTCACGGGAACCCAAATGCTCTATAAACCCTTTCAGGATTATTGCCCCGGTTAGTATGTCCAACAATCCAGCGGTCAGGGTGGAAACCCGGTTACGTATGGTTTCCACCCGGGCACTCCGATCAGTCTCTTGATTATTGAAATGAGATGTTCTCATAAAACTTTTAGAAAAGATTTTAATCGCCAGGGAAAGCTTTTTTATTTTGCTGGGGGGGGGCCTGAACTCCAGATCATTAATGGTAATATCATCAGCCTTAAATGGTGAGTGCATCTGGTCAATGGCTGTTTGTTTCGGTGACGAAGTTGTCGTTAGCTTGAGTTTTTCGGATACTTTGAGTCCTGGTGATTGCTCAGTTAAAGAGACTGCCCTGTGAGAGAGTGACTGATCTGAGCTTGTTTGGCTTTTGGACCCGACAGCTTTTTCGTCCCCTGGCTGCCCTGTCGCTTTTTTTTCTTGATTTGAGAGGTGCACATATTCTGATAATGTAGCCGGATCAGTTCTATTAATCATGGGACACTCCTTGTCTTAATTGCTGGTATTTAGAGATTTCCTGCAAATTCTGGTAGGGAATTAATAAAATATTTCCGCCTGTTTCTAATCAATTGAAAATATTTAACGATTTTTTATTCTATAAAGCACTAACCAGCCAGTAAGCAGAGCTAACCCCTGGCCGGTACTTGTGGGCCAGCTACTTACAGTTCTAACAGTACACGCTGCCCATTACCTTACTGAGAATTACACAAGAACCCAGAGAGCCGGGTTTTCGCCAGGAACCACACTATTCACTTCTTGTAGTTCTATAGGTTTTATAGGTTCATTGGAGAGCCGTTCTTTCTGTTTTGCTGCCCTGTTAAGCCAATCTTCGGTTTTTTGGATGGCATCCTTCAGTCTCCCGACTGTGCACCCATAACCCTCCCTCAGGAAGTAGCGCTCTGCAGACTCATACCATTTCGTTTTGTCTGGGATACCCGCCTCCAGATTGGCAGACTCAAGCCTGGTGCGCTGTTCGTGCCTAAGTCTCAATTCCTTTGTCAATATTTTATGAGGTCATTGATGCTTGCTAACTCTGCCGCATAAAGCTTGGTCCGCAATGCGAAAAGAGACTCCTCCATTCTTTGGTATTTTGTTAAAAACCGCTCTTCTGGTGAAGTAGAGGCGGTTATCTCGGCTAATTTTTGACGGGTATCCACCGACGCTGACACGGCTGAAGTAATATTGTCTCAAAGCTTTTAGAAAAGATTTTAATCGCCAGGGCCAGCTTTTTTATTTTTCCGGGTGGTCGCTTGAATTCCGGATTATCAATGGTAATCTCATCAGCTTCAAACGGCTGCATTTGGTGAAATGCGGTGGTTTGCTCGGGCAAAGGTTCCGTCAATTGCCTGAGGTTTTCGGACTCTTGAAACTCTGGAGGTGCTGCAGGAAAAGATACGGCCCTGTGGTGGACTGGTTTCCCTGAGTTTGTGAGGCTTTCTGGCCTAACGGCTTTATCGTCCCGGTGCTGTCCTGTCAAATCCACAGTTAAGGGTGTATCAAATTCAGGCTTTATGGTCGAAAATTCACCGCTTACGTTATTCATTGTACAATACTTGTGTTAATTGTTGGTACTTATATGGCACGTGCAAGGTTTGCTCCCCCCTGTGCCAACATAGTTGTCGCCTCTCCTGAATTTAAAAACCTAAACAGGGGGCGGCCAGTGAGTGATCAATGGCCCGCTATTCAGAAGAGTTCAAAGAGTCCATCATTCAGAAAATGATGC
>NZ_JAGHQW010000038.1 GCF_017744115.1 Salinisphaera sp. G21_0
AACTTTGCTGTAAATCTGATAGCTGGCCTCATAGCCTATACCAGACAACCCAGAAAGCCTCATATTGATGTTTCTGTACTAACAGAAGGTGTACCCATGGCTTTCTGAGCGTCGAACTCACGTTAAAAAGCTTTTCCTCCGTACCTCCGTGGCAAAAAAGCTTTTAAAGGATTTAGCACGGTGTATAACTGCCATATCAGTGCAAGCTGTCTCCCGCTTCCCGCTTTAAGCAAAAGAATGCGTTCTATCTTTTACGGGTAGCGGGAAGCGGGCGGCGGGCAGCGAAAAAATGGGTTTATTCACTGCGGCCAAACCGGCGATGACGTTGCTGATAATCCGCAATCGCAAGATCGAGATCAGCCGGGGTAAAATCAGGCCAGAGTGTATCGCAGAAATAGAACTCCGCATATGCGCACTGCCACAACAGAAAGTTACTGATCCGCTGTTCACCGCTGGTGCGGATCAGCAGGTCCACCGGTGGGGTCGATGCTGTGGCGAGGCACTCTTCTATCTGTTCCGCCTGAATTGACAAAGGGTCAAGGTCCTGTGACTTGACGATGGTTGCAAGATGCCGGAATGCCTGGGTAATGTCCCACTGGCCGCCATAGTTGACCGCCACCAACAGCGTCATGGCCCGGCAATTAGCGGTGGCCGTTTCACACTGGTTGATGGCGTTCTGAATCGGCGGGCTCAATGCCGAAACATCCCCAATGATCTTCAGCCGGATGTCATGCTCCGCCAGCTTATTGGCTTCCCTTTCCAGGGCGTGCAGAAACAGCTGCATCAGGCCGCTTACTTCATCGGCAGGCCGTCGCCAGTTTTCACTGGAGAAGGCGAACAGTGTCAGGTGGGAAATGCCCCGTTCACGACAACGTTTGATCACCGCCCTGACCGTTTTCAGTGCAGCCCGATGGCCGGAAAGGCTTGGCAACAACTTGCGCCGCGCCCACCGGTTATTGCCGTCCATAATAATGGCAACGTGCTCAGGCAGTTTCGGTTCGGTATCAGTCATAACAATAAAAGACAACGGAAGACAGTTTGAAGAGTAAAGGCGTTATCTGAACAGGAATCAAAATTGACGAGAAGTAATAAAAGAGGGGGAGTTGCAGAAGGCTTCCGATGAAGGCCGGAAGCCTGCCACTGATCAGCTCGGGCTGACTGGAGAGGTCGGTTTATCGTTAGAACCACCAGATGCTGGTGGGGGAGGCGGTGGAGGTGTTGATGCCTCAGGAGCCGGAGCCTCAACTTCGGTATTTTCCGCTTCAAACTCGCCCTGTTCGGCGACAGTCTCTGTACTACTGCCAGTATCGCCACCCTGGACAACCTGCTGTTCGGCAACGTCTGCTGCCTGCTGAACGGCCTGCTGCGCAACCGGATCATTAGCCAGCTGTGCCGTAGCAGCGCGGGTAATGGTAGCTTTCTGAGCCGGTGCCGCCTGTACCGCAGCATAGACGATCTGAGGTGCCTGGTCCGGGTAGGCTCTAACGGCTTCGCTCACCAGGGCATTCAGCAGTTGAGGGTTATTGGCCAGCTGTGCTGCTGCATCAGCAATCAGGGATTCGACAGATACACCCTGAGTCTGAACCGCCTTGGCCAGTGCCTCGCTGGCAGGCATAAGGGTGAGATCGGTGGCCAGGTCCGCCTGGGCCACCCCTGTCATTGCAGACATTGCCAGAACGGCGGCTGCAATAAATTGTTTTTTCATGAAGGTCCTTCCGATTTCAATCGAGCCAGGAGCAGGCCATACCAAGGGGTTACCTAATTGCCAGTATTGCCTTTCTATAAATGATGCTGGTTTGACGAGTTTTCAAAAACTTGTAACGTCGTACAATACCAGCTGGAAATTATATTAACATGATCTTTATAATACAATCCGTGTCGCATAGTGGGCAGGGTTCGCTATATAACCTGTTCCTTAGTAAAAGTACGGTTTGGCCGTTGGTGCCACACTGTGTGACCTTACCAGACATTATATATGCCACTATCGGCAGTCATCACTGGACTACAGGGTAATAGAATTAATGAAGGGCTTGAATTTTAATCGACTGGCATTAGCGGTAGCATTGGCTGGTTATGCGGTAAGTGCCACAGCAGGAACCGGGGTAGAAGACGCTGGTCACATTAACCTCGGCCCCGTCGAAATGACCCCGATGGCAACCCTTGGTCTGGGCTACGATGACAACGTATACCGTGAAGGCAACGGTGAACTGGCCAACAAGGGCTCTGCGGTCTATAAGCTGGATGCCTCTGCTGCTTTCAAAGCGCAAAAAGGCATGAGCACCTATGAGGCCACGCTGGCCGCCAAAAACACCTCGTTCTCCAGCGAGTCTGATGCCAACTACATCGACTACGGCCTGACTGGAAAGATTCACGAAGACATCAACAGCCGCAACCGTTTAGATGCAGACTTCGATTTTGGTCGTTATCACGATGCTGGCTCCACCATCAATGGGGCAATTGATAAAGAAGCACCAGAATACACCCGCACTAAAGGTGGCCTGAAATACGGTTTCGGCAGTATGGAAGCGATGTTCCGTGTGGATCTGTTTGGTAATTACAACAAGCAGAAGTACCAGGAAACCAATGGCTCCGCCGAAGGCAACAACCGTAAAACCACTGAATACGGTGCCACGGCTTACTACCGTTTCATGCCAAAGACCGACGCCCTGATTGAAATCAAAAATCGTGAACTGGATTACACGGCAACCGGTCAGGATGGCTATGATGTCATCAGCTACCTGGTCGGTCTGAACTGGGAAGCCACCGGCAAAACCACCGGATATGCCAAACTGGGTCGACGTGAGCGCGACAGCAAAGCCGCCAATGTCGATAAAGACAGCTCAACCGGCTGGGAAGTGGGTGTGAGCTATATGCCATTAGAGCACTCAGTATTCCAGCTGAGCACCAGCCGCGACTACGGTTTTGACTCTGAAGACCCAAGTGCAACCAATCCACTGTTTACCGACGGCTCGACTTATTCCCTGAACTGGAATCACAAGTGGACCGCTAAAATTGCCACGAATGCCAACTACAGCTTCACTAAAGAAGACATTGAAAACGCTTCCGGTGTGGTACAGAAAGACCGTACCATCAACCGGTTTGGCCTGTCTGTTGACTGGAACGTGATGCGAAACGCCACTGTTTCTCTGGCTTACGACCACACGGATCGTGACGAAAGCAACAAAGTGGTTAACGGTGGTGCCGACAGCTATAAGCGCGGTGCGTACATGCTGACTGGCACTATTGCACTCTAACAGGGTTGCAAACCCACAGGCATAAAAGACGTCAAAGGTTTTTTATCTTCCACAGGCTGGTGTAAAATCCGGCCTGTTTTTTTATCCATTTCCGGAAACCCCTGCGAGTAGAAGACGTTCAGGGCCATTGAAGATTACTCCGAGACGCAACATCAACCAGGTCTTAATGATGAAATCCGTTTTGCTCAACCCATTTTCAAGCCTGAAGAAAGGCCTGCTGCTTGCGCTGCTTATCTTCAGTGGCTATTTGTCCGCCGCCGAACCCATGAGCCTCTCCCGCTACGAGCTGGGGTCCGGTGATAAAATCAATATCTCGGTCTACGGCGAGGAGGATATGGACAAGCAACTGATCCTCAGCGATGCCGGTACCGTCTCCTATCCGTTTCTGGGTGAGTTTAAAGCCAAAGGCTTAACAGTAGGCCAGCTGGAGCAGATGATCACCAAACGGCTGAAGCAAGGCTATTTTATTGACCCGAGAGTCAGTGTTGGCATCGTCGAGTATCGAAAATTTTTCGTCAGCGGAGAGGTTAAATCTCCCGGCGGTTTCCAGTTTGAGCCTGGCCTTACCCTGGAAAAGGCGGTGGCGCTGGCGGGAGGCTTTACCCAGCGTGCCTCTAAGCGCGGCATTACGGTCACCCGTGAAGAAAATGGCCAGCCAAAGGAGCGGGAACTGTCTCTGAACGACTCCGTCTTCCCCGGCGATATTATCGTGATCAGCGAGAGCTTCTTCTGATTTATCACCCTGGTTTTTAGTGCTGCTCCTGAACAGCCGCTTTAAATGGTTATACAACCCCATGAATACAGAAACCAAACCCATATCGCCACCCACTCGGGCTCCTGCCTTGCCGGGTGACGACATCATCGATCTGCGACAGATCTTTCATGTACTGAACAGCCATCGCTGGGCCATTGCCGGTTTTACCGCTGCTGTCACTCTGGTGGCCATACTGGTGGTGTTCTCCATGACGCCCATCTACCAGGCTACGGCCACCCTGCAGATTGAGCAGGAACAGGCCAAGGTGGTCTCCATTGAAGAGATCTATGGCATCGAAGGGGGTAACGACAGCTATCTGAACACCCAGTTTGAGGTGCTGAAATCCCGTGGTGTGCTGGAAAAAGTGGTCAACAAACTGAACCTGCTGAACAACCCGGAATTCAACACCACGCTGCGAGAAGCGCCATGGTACGCCGGGCTATTGAACTGGCGGGGCTGGTTTGGTCTGGAAACACCGCAGGAAGGGGATGATGCGGCGATTATTATGCGGGACACCATCAATGTGTTGAGCAGCCACGTCAGCATTGAGCCGGTGCGTAAAACCCAGATCGTGAAAATTCACGCGGAATCAGAAAACCCGCAACTGGCTGCAAAAATCGCCAACGCCATTGCCAATGCTTATATCGAATCCTATATGGAGTCGAAACTGTCGTTGACGCTGAACGCCACCGACTGGATGCAGGGTCGACTGGGCGAACTGTCTGAAAAACTGAAAGTAGCCGAGCAAGAACTTCAGGACTATCGGGAAGAAGAGCAGCTGATCGATATTGAAGGGGTGCTTACCGTCTCCAGCAACGAACTGAAAGCCCTGACCGAGTCCCTGGTGCAGGTGCGCAACAAGCTCACTGTCTCTGAAAACATCTATAAGCAAATCCGCTCCGGTCATCTGCGAAAAGGCGACAACCAGACCTTGCAGGCCGTGTTACAGCACCCGCTGATTCAGGATCTGAAAAGCGATGAGTCCAAACTCGAACGACAGGTATTGGAACTGTCCCGCCGCTACGGACCGAAACACCCAAAGATGATCTCTGCCCGCTCCGAGCTGGAAAGTATTGGTGAAAACCTCAATATGCAAATCCGCAATATTGTGGAAGGGGTTGAGCGGGAGTACGAAATCGACAAGGCCAACGAAAAGAGCCTGCAGGCTGCCGTGAACGTGGTGAAAGCCAAAGTGCAGGAGATCAACCGCAAGCAATTCCGTCTGCGGGCTTTAGAGCGTGAAGTACAGACCAACAAAGACCTGTACGATGCTTTCTTTAAACGTATCCAGGAAACCTCGGCCACCAGTGACCTGCAAACCGCCAATGCCCGTATTGTGGATAAAGCGTTTGTTCCAGAGATTCCGGTCAAGCCCAAGAAGAAGCTGATTATTGCCATCGCAGCGCTGCTTGGGTTGATGATCTCCTGCGGTATCGCCTTCCTGCTGGAAATGCTCAACAACACCATCCGCACCACCAAAGATGTGGAAGAGAAGCTCAACCTGCCGGTACTTGGTGTACTGCCGAAGCTCACGGATAAAAGCCTGCATGACCATGTCTTTAGCCTGTTTAACGACAAAAGCCAGCACGCCTTTGGAGAAGCGGTACGCACCATCCGGACCAGCATTAACCTGACCGCCATGGATCAGCAGCACCGGCTGTTTGCGGTTACCTCCACGGTACCCGGCGAGGGCAAATCTTCGACTGCATCGAACCTGGCGCTGGCACTGGGGCAGCTGGGCAAAACCCTGCTGGTGGACTGTGACCTGCGCCGCCCGGTGGTGGGTAAGAACTTCCACATTAAAGGAGGCTCTGTTGGGCTGGCCAACCTGCTGGCCGGTACTGCAAACGTCAATGATGCCGTGCATAAGCTGGAAGGCATTGATGTAATCCCCTGTGGCCTGGTGCCACCCAACCCACAGGAGCTGCTGTCGTCCGAACGGTTCTCTGCCCTGCTGAAAAAACTGCGGGAGCATTATGACTATGTGGTGCTGGACTGCCCACCGGTACAGAACGTCAGCGATGTGCTGATGGTCTCCCGCCACTGCGACGGACTGGTCTATGTGGTGGAAGCCGGTCGTATGCAATCCAGCGCCGTCAGCACTGCCGTTGGCCGACTGCTGCAGGCCCGGGCACCTGTTACTGGCGCGGTGTTGAACAAGATCAACCCGAAAGCCAAAGATACTTACGGATACAACCAGGGGTATTACGACTCCACCGGTTATTATTCAGGAGCTTCTTAAGGCCTACCTTAAGGCGCTGCCCGCTCCCCGCTCCCCGAAAAAGATTTGCTTGTGCTTTTACGGGTAGCGGGCGGCGGGAAGTGGGTCGCGACCTTTTCAACGTGAGTTCGTCGCTCATAAAGCCATAGAAACCCCTTCAGTCAGCACTGTTATATCAATATGGGGCTTCTTGGGTTGACGGGTATAAGCAATCAGCCCTGCTATCAGATTTACCGCAAAGTTGAATGGTGCCGAGTGTGCTCTATCTGAGAAATATTTTTCAATTGATCATTCACACTTTCAATCACTGCTCGTTTTCGCAGCATCGCTTTATCAAAGGCTTTTAGCTCCTTTGGCTTCATATTCTTCCGGACCTTCGTTACCAGGTTCAGCCCTTTTTCTTTTAGCCAGGCAACTAACTTCTCTGAGATATAGCCTTTATCGCCATAAAGCCAGCCTGCCAGCTCTCCAACGAGATCGGGTACTGGCTTACGATCATCGGTATTCGCTGGCGTCAAACAAAACGACAGAATATCCCCCAGATGGTTAATGACAAGATGAAGCTTGAAGCCAAACTTCCAGCCTGTAGATGTTTTTCCTCGCTTCGCCTCTTCCGAGAACACCTTGTGGCTTTTAATCCGGTGATTATCACAAACGACTATTGGCGTGGAATCAATAAATGACAACCCGGTTGGCTGCCCCATGCACTGAGTCTTGATAAACAGTCAATGGTATCAATGCCTGCTTCATAAGCTCTACGAATCGATTGTAAGAAACAAGATTGGGGAAGCAGTCAGATTTATGCTTCACAATGAGGTTGAGGTAATAGTGCTTAAAATCTTGGAAAGCGCTCTGGTGGAAATAAACGATGATGGTCATTATTTCACTGAGTGAGAGCTTCGATATAGAAGGGGGCTTATTGGCATTACAGATAAGCTGCTTATGCCACTCTGGTTCGAAAATCAGGCAGAAATCATCAATATCACAGAATACACTCGTCATAGACATGGAGCCTCCGGTTAGCTGTCTATGGTCTGGTATCCGAAAGATAGCTATTGATCAGGGGCTCCTTGTCTTTTTTGCGTCGAACTCACGTTGATTAATAGCGCCATCAAAGAAAAGCTGATTGCAGAAAAGTGGCACTTCCATGACCTGAAAGCAAAAGTAGTATCGGATCATGAAGGACTGGTATCCGGACACAAAACCCTAGCCAAGAAGGTTTACATCCGTAAAACACAGGAAGTCAAAGGAACGAGATGAAGAAAACGAAGGTACAAAAAAAGACCATCTCAGGCCTTTTTTTTATGCGACTATTGTCGAGCAATAATCATGAACCAAAGTGCTATTAAGAGGCTATTTTTTTGGCCGCTTTTTTTTGGGAATTTTTTTGGGAAACGACCATGGCAACTGTTGACGATAAAACCCTGCAGCTTTTTCCAGCCACTTTTATCGGCCTGCTGCATTTCACGTATGGCCTGTAACAGCTCCGTATTAATCCGAAACACCAACTCACCGGAACAGACCTGAATCTGCGCCTTGCTCAGGGTCAGTTTCAGGTTCGCCACCAACTCTGCTTTCTTCCGGCCAATATCCGAAATGTACAACAGTGGAAACGCCTCCTCACTGAGTTCAGCAATCAAGTGGCAGGCATACTCCATGGCACCTTTACCACTCACCTGGTGCAACTCAAACAGCGGCCGGGTCGCTACCCTGAGTCGCTTATCCCACCCGGGATTGGTTAACAAAAGGTTCTACTGTTGCGTCACCATCAAACCACAACCAACCAGCATACCCAGCTTACCGGGGACCAGTGGCTTTTCAGCCGTGACCTTCTCAATACCCATATACTGGTAGGAACCATGAAACAGGGCATTACAGGGAGCGCAGATGGGAACATCCGTTCTCAGATAGGTATCGATACGCGGCTGATAATAAGGCACCACCCATTCACCCGATGGCCTGCCACAGCAATAACAGCTGATGGCATCGTCACTTTCGCGGCTATCCACAAGCTGCATTTCAACCGCCATCTGGTCGGTAACCTGCTGCCAGAGAAAATCTATACCACCCATTACCACTGCCAGGGGAGATTTAAAAAAGTGGCAGAGTTTACATGAATTTTATGAGTTTTGTCGGAGGAAAAAACGCTGCCCGCTGCCCGAAAAAGCACCACGCTTATCTTTTTCGGGAAGCGGGCAGCGGGAGGCGGGTAGCGGTCTTTAATAACCCACCGTCACAACTGACTTATTCAATAGACAAACATCATCTAATACAAAAAAATCCCATAATTCAGTCCATTTCAAGCACAAAAACGACTCCGGATAATTTTCAGAACCCTTCAAATCATAGGTACCTTAGGGGCAGCAGCTTGAGACACCATTGTGGCAAATACACAACCAGGGAGTACATCCACGAATAGAATATACTATTGTCGTCTATTGATTTACTTATGGATCAACGTAAAATTTGCCACTGTCATTACAGGCCTGAAAATGGCCAGATCGTAACGTTTCCTATCTGCCTGAACAATCCAATGGCTTAGCCACTGGGTGTTTTCCTTATTAGCCAGATAGTGCGGCTTACAGCATTGAACGCGCGACTTGCCGCAAAAAAATACCCCCGATCACACAATTTAACCCTGGTTGTTTCGATAAATACCCCTAATTCGATGGGCGGTAGCGTCTCTGCGAGGTTATAAACCCGGGCCAGCACACTTTCTACGACCATCATCTATGCAGAACTACTGGCGAATTTCCGCACTATCCGGCTGACGGTTGTATAGTGCAGGCCCACATAATCAGCAATCTCGGTAAGGCTATCACCGCCGGAGTGATAAGCAGAAATAATAGCCTCATCACGATAACTGGCTGC
Organism: Salinisphaera sp. G21_0; assembly: GCF_017744115.1. GTDB lineage: Bacteria > Pseudomonadota > Gammaproteobacteria > Pseudomonadales > Endozoicomonadaceae > Endozoicomonas. The sequence goes on from NZ_JAGHQW010000038.1 coordinate 9,101, forward strand.
TTCCAGAAAGTGGCTAAGAGGTGGAGCAGTTTTCCGCCGCTGCTTATGGGGCACTTCAGAAAGAACTGCTTTCCCTTTGGGTTTATAGGCCAACTGTTTGTTGATGAAATTATCGTCGCCCAGATAGAACTGCTGTTTAAGGTGCTCCCAGATATTTACGCCAACGCCCTCGGCAACAAACCGGGCAAAGCTGACAATGGCTTCATCACGATCACTGCCAAAATAGAGCAGCGTGGCATCAGTGGCCAGCCAGGATGGAGAATCAAACAGCCCAGTGGTATAGCAGTAACTACTCCACGGCCACTCATCCGGCGACTTGACCATTTTGGCTCTGACCGGGTTTAACACGACGTACCGGCTCAGCTCCATAAGGTAAGCATCTTTATCCACAAGAATGGATTTATAAGTAGTTGGCCAAATGGAATCGTATATTTCTGGCTAAGTGGGCAGTCACTATGCAAGGCACACCGAAGGGAGCATAGCCTTAGCTATGTGACCGGAGTTGTAACGCCGCAGAGTGACTGTCCACTTAGTCAGAAAATACGATTTCATATGGTTAACTACTTAGCGCCCCTGGAAAAGATCACCTACCCGTCCGTACTTACGATTGAACCGAACCGTGTAAACGCCATTGAGCTGTCGCATACCTGCGGATAAATTAGCATCCGGCGTTTCTACCACCAAATGGTAATGATTGGTCATCAGGCAGAACGAATGAACTACCCAGTTAAACCACACACTTGCCAGAGTATCGAGAAACAATTGAAAATCGGAATCCTCACGGTAGATAGGTTTGCGTTCATTGCCACGAGAAGTTACATGCATCAAAGCACCAGCGTACTCAATTCGTAGAGGCCTGCTCATTTCCATAGACTTCATTTTTATTGATAGAACTGGAAAAGTAGACCAATTAATCAATGATGCACAATGAAAGACCTGCCCCCGGTTTCCGGTTTTTGACCCTGTTCTTCACAAAAATAGATATGTTAAAGTAAATGTAGAAACGACTACTGGCTGAGGCACCCCATGAGACCATCGGCAGCATTAAAAAAATACCGGGCAAAGATCAAAGCCGTTATAAAAGAACATAAAGCAGCTAATGCCCGGGTATTTGGCTCTGTATTGAATGGAACCGACACCGAAACCAGTGACCTTGACATACTGATTGACCCGGGTCAGGACATGACCCTGTTTGATATTGGAGCGATTCGTCACAAACTCAAGCAGTTAACTGGTGTAGAAGTCGACATCCTGACTCCTGGCTCACTTTCAGACACGATCAGAGATGAAGTCCTTTTGCAGGCAAAGCCCATATGAAAGGGAAAAATGCACTGAGGCTAGTGGAGTATCTTTCTCACATAGTTGAGGCAGTGGGGCGAATACAAGCGTACATCGCTGATTTGAAGAGTGAACAAGAATTTTACGAAAACACGCTCGTTCAGGATGCAGTCATCCGAAACCTTGAAATTATTGGTGAAGCCAGCAACAACGTTGATAAACACTTTCCTCAGTTTGTGAAAGATCACAAAGATGTACCTTTTATTTATGCCTATGAAATGAGAAATGCCCTTGCTCATGGCTACTTTAAAGTTGACCTTCCCATTGTCTGGCAAACCATTGAGAATGATTTGCCTGCATTAGCAAGCAGTGTTCAGAAATTAATTGAATCAATTGAATAGATGAGCCTGAGTATCTGTTGTGCAATAGCTCATTTTTGATAATACACGACGTAAATGTGCACAATGAAAGACCTAATGGAATGGTCCGCCCCGCTCCCAAAACGGCTTCAAATGAGCCAAAATAGAATGAGTTTGGTAGGACATCATTCAAAATAAGAAACGGAGCGAACCATCCATGGGCAAGGTTAACAAATCAGGAGCTAATCAAAAAGGCCAGGTTGCTTTTCTCGGAATTGATCTGAGCAAAAAGAGTTTCCAGCTACATGGTGTTGATGCCAAAGGTCATGTGGTTATCAAAAAGAAACTTAATCGCAAAGCACTCTTGCCCTTTATTGCCAATCTGCCTCAATGCGCTATTGGCATGGAAGCTTGTGGAGGTTCACACTACTGGTGTCGTAAATTTACTGAACTGGGTTATGACGTTCGTATTATGGCTCCCCAGTTCGTAAAACCATACGTAAAGTCGAACAAGAATGATGCTGCTGATGCTGAGGCTATCTGTGAAGCAATGCAACGGCCCAGCATGCGCTTTGTACCAACCAAAACAATTGAGCAGCAGGATATTCAGAGCCTGCACAGAATACGCAGCCAGGCCGTGGCCAGAAGGACTGCATTGGGTAACCAGATCAGAGGTTTGTTAATGGAATACGGGGTCATTATTCCCAAGGGCATAGCCTTCATCCGTAAACAGATCCCCCTGGTTCTGGAAGATGCTGAAAACGGTTTAACAGTGTTGTTCCGTGAACTGCTCAGTGAACTGTACGAAGAGATGAAACACCTGGACGAGCGAGTAGAAAAGCTTGAACAAAAGCTCGAAACCATTGCAGCCAATAATGTAGCTTGCAAACTATTGCTAACCATACCCGGCATTGGGTTGCTCAGTGCTACGGCACTGTTTGCTGCGATTGGTGATATATCAGCATTTAAAAATGGCAGGGAAATGGCTGCCTGGCTGGGCTTGGTGCCAAAGCAACAATCGACCGGTGGCGTGCCCACGTTGCTGGGGATCAGTAAACGGGGCGATACTTACCTGCGAACCCTGTTGATACACGGTGGCAGAACCGTTGTCAGGGTAGCCGACAAACACGACCATCGCTGTAATAACTGGATTAAAGAGCTTGATCAGCGCAGGGGCAAGAATATATCAGCAGTGGCTGTTGCCAATAAAAACGCTCGCATTGCCTGGGCTGTGTTAACCAAGAAAGAGCCGTACAAGGCAGCTGCATGAACATGGCCATTAAACTATTAGACATTTGTCGTTAGACAAGAAAAGCAAAAGCGGTTAATCAGTGTAAGAAGCCTGCAACGAGTTGCGCGGATAAAGTTCAAATGATGGCATAAAAGGTAAGACCTGCACTCCCTTGAACCTGACCGGGGTCAGGGCCCGTAGAGGCCGAAGACCTGATGAGGTGGGAGTGAGCGGATTCCATCAGGGCCAGAGGCATTGAGACCTCCCCCCAAAGGCCGGATATATGGAAGCATTACTCTTTAGTCATGATGGAAAACTTATCCTTGCAAAGCGGGGCGGACCATATATGACCTCGGTTTTTGTGACAGTAATGTCACCCGGCTACCCGACCTGCGAGGTTATAAACCCGAGCCAAGACACTGTTACAGCCATTATCTATACAGAACCACTGTCGGATTTGCGCAATATCCGGCTGACTGTTGTATAGTGCAGGCCAACATAATCAGCAATCTCGGTAAGACTATAACCGCCGGAGTGATAGGCAGAAATAATAGCCTCATCACGATAACTGGCTGCTTCCAGAAAGTGGCTGAGTGGTGGAGCGGTTTTTCGGCGCTGCTTATGGGGCACTTCAGAAAGAGCTGTTTTCCCTTTGGGCTTATAGGCCAACTGTTCGTTGATGAAATTATCGTCGCCCAGATAGATCTGCTGTTTAAGGTGCTCCCAGATATTTACGCCAACGCCCTCGGCAACAAACCGGGCAAAGCTGACAATGGCTTCATCACGATCACTGCCAAAATAGCCCAGCGTGGCATCAGTGGCCAGCCAGGGTGGAGAATCAAACAGGCCAGTGGTATAGCAGTAACTGCTCCACGGCCACTCATCCGGCGACTTGACCATTTTGGCTCTGACCGGGTTTAACACGACGTAGCGGCTCAGCTCCATAAGGTAAGCATCTTTGTCCACAAGAATGGATTTATAGCGCCCCTGGAAAAGATGACCTACTCGACCGTACTTACGATTGAACCGAACCGTGTAAACGCCATTGAGCTGTCGCATACCTGCGGATAAATTAGCATCCGGTGTTTCCACCACCAGGTGGTAATGATTGGTCATCAGGCAGAACGAATGAACTACCCAGTTAAACCGTTCACACACTTCTGCCAGGGTATCGAGAAACAATTGAAAATCGGAATCCTCACGGTAGATGGCTTTGCGCTCATTGCCGCGAGAAGTTACATGCATCAAAGCACCAGCGTACTCAATTCGTAGTGGTCTGCTCATTTCCATACACTTCATTTTTATTAATGGAACTGGGAAAGTAGACCAATAAATCAATTATGCACAATGAAAGACCTGACCCCGGTTTTCCAACCATGGTTACCCATGGCTATGCAAAACTCGCTTCCGGCTGATGGTTAATCTTTACCGGGTAGGAGTCGAACCCACTGGATTTCAACGAATGATTTCAGTTTATAAAACCTCCCACATTCTCAGGCTTCGCCTGTCGCCATCAAGACTTGACCCCGGTTTTATCAACCCTTAAGGGAAACATAGCCTGACCCCGGTTTTTTTAATGGAACTGGAAAAGTAGACCAATTAATCAATGATGCACAATGAAAGACCTGACCCCAGTTTCTTGACCCCAGTTTCTGGGTGCTAAACTATTAAACAATTGACGTTAAACAAGAAAAGCAAAAGCGGTTAATCAGTGTAAGAAGCCTGCAACGAGTTGCGTGGATAAAGTTCAAATGATGGCATAAAAGGTAAGACCTGCACTCCCTTGAACCTGCTCGGGGTCAGGGCCCGTAGAGGCCGAAGACCTGATGAGGCGGGAGTGAGCGGATTCCATCAGGGCCAGAGGCATTGAGTCCTCACCCGAAGGCCGGATATATGGAAGCATTACTCTTTAAAAGCCGTTGTGACAACTTTTCCTTGCAATGCGGGGCGGACCATATATGACCCCGGTTTCCGGTTTTCCTTGTGCGGTTTTCCTTGTGAAAAAAAGTATGAGCTTAAATAGAAAGAAAATAAGGTACCTCGTACCCGAACAATTCAGGGAGTATATACAAAAGGTTAGAGGTAAGAGTGTGTATCATGATTACTATGATAAGCTCGAATGTATATACATACATATACCAAAAGCAGCAGGGTCCAGTGTTGGAATGGCTCTATTTGGTACTGACAAACCAGGTCATTATCCAATAAAAGATTTTGAATGGGAGAATGAAAAAAAATTCAACAAATATTACAAGTTTACTTTTGTAAGAAACCCATATTCAAGACTGGAGTCTGCGTTTTTTTATCTAAAAGAGGGAGGTAAAAGCGATAGAGATAAGGAGTTTTCAAGAAAATTCATCTCTAAATATAAGTCTTTTGAAGACTTCATTACTAATGGATTGCAGGAAGACTCTATTAAAAATTGGATTCATTTCATTCCTCAATGTGATTTTTTAATCAATCATGATGGTTTAATCGACGTAGATTTCATTGGAAAACTTGAAAATATTGAAATTGACTTCATTGAGGTTTGTGAAAAATTAAACATAAAGCGCAGCCTTTGCTTTGAAAACAGAACAAAACAGAAAAAAAGTGTGCTCTATACCAAAAACATGAAAGAAATAGTAAACACTATTTACAAGAATGATTTTGAGTTATTAGGATATGAGAAAAAGATTTAAGGAAGCATTATAAGTGAACATATTAATTTACATTGACGCACTGGAGCGATATCGTTTTTTTAATCGGATAAAAGACAAAGGCAACAATATAACATACGTTACCCACCTTCTATCTGTATACATCCTCACAAAAATCAAAAATCAGAACTGCGTTCTTGTAAGAACAAACAAAGCAAATACTTTAAAGCGAGTTCAAAACACTGTTGATGACCTAGATGGTGGATTAGCGAGCAAAAGTTTGAATGAAATCTACTCATCTATTTTTAATATCACAAAAACCTTAACGGAAAATACAAGATATGATTTTGCTTTTGTCTGGAATGGCCAAAGAATATTCCAAAGAGCATTTGCTGATGCAGTAATTTCAGAAGGAGTTAAAATTAAGTTTTTTGAAATAACGAATTTACCCGGAAAAATTCAGGTTGATGATAAAGGTGTTAATGCCCAATCTTCCTTCCTATCAAGATTGATTAATTGTGAGGGACGATCAAATAAACAGGACTGGATAGATTGGAAAAGGAATTTTCAAGACACTGCTGATAAAAAAATAGTAGGCCAAGTAACACTACTAAAAAAAATCAATTTATATTATTTATTGGATTATATTGGCGTTTTGCTGTTAGGTTGCTTAGAAGTAGAGAAAAACTCTTTTTTTAAAAAGCTTATAAAAAAGATAAACTACAAAAAGCAAATGATACCAAATGAAGGAATACCAGAAGGTTATATTTTTTTTCCTCTACAGGTTTCATCAGACAGCCAAGTTTTGATTAATTATCATGGAGACCTTTTTTCAGCATTGGATGAAGCTTTAGTTATCGCAAAAACTCACAAACTCACTCTGGTTATCAAACCTCACCCCGCTGAAACAGACCTTGCTCTTCTGAAGATATTGCTGGATAAAAAAAGTAGGCATAATTTTATTATTTCTAATTCAAACACAATTGATTTAATAAAGTCAGCAAAAAAAATTATCACTATTAATTCAACAGTAGGACTTGAGGCTCTACTACTAGAAAAAGAGGTGTATTTCCTAGGGGAAAGTATCTATAAAAACATTAGCGAAGCAGAAATGGCCAATTTGATTTTAGATATTTTCATCGATGTAGATTATTTCTCAAAAAAACAATTCCTGATAGGTGATGTTTTAAATAATGAATGAGATAGATAGCTTAAGCCAAAAAACAAAAAGAAGTTGGTTGTCACCACCTGTTGTTTTCTTGTCAGTTTGGTTGCTAGTTTTTATACTATACTCCTTTAGACTTTCTAACCAACTAATATTCACCTCTATTGAAGTTTTTAAAGTTTTAGGCTCAATTGCGGCTTTTTTTTTACTTGGTTATATATTATCTTTTATTTTTTTAAAAGGAAGTAGCCTGCGAAATTATCAGGTCATAGAATCTGATATAAGTAAACTTAAGAATTGGTTTTATTTTTGGGTTGTAGTTACAGTTTGTGAAATAATATTATCCGGTGGCGTACCTATGCTTTGGTATCTAACGGGTATATCAAAAACATACTTCGACTTCGGCATCCCTGGTCTTCATGGCTTGATGAATGCCTTACTATTAACAATTTCGCTGAATGCCTATATCTCCTATTTAACGACTCAGAAAAAAGAGTATCTTTTCTTCGTCTTCTTTATAATATTCTGGGGAATATTTGTTATAGCAAGACAGCTTGTCGTCGTATATTTACTTGAGATTTTGTTTGTTTACTGCTTGTATCAACCCAAAAAAATTGTACTAAAGAGTTTGTTGAAAATTTTTTTCCTCACCATACTTTCCATACTTATTTTTGGTTGGGTTGGCGACTTCCGAAATGGTAGAGAAGTTATTATTGCAATATCTTCACTAAGCTTCCATTATCCAGACTGGTTGCCATCAGGTTTTCTATGGGTCTATATGTATTTGGTTACACCTATAAACAACCTTATTAACGCTACAATCTATTTTGAACCTTCTGACTATAGTTTTTTTAATACAACTATATCCCAGCTTTTACCAAGCTTTTTAAGAAGAGCTATTTATGGTGTGCAAGTAGCATTTGAGCGAGAATGGTTATATGCAAGATCATTTACTGTGTCATCAGCATTTATCAACCCCTTCAATGACGTAGGTTTTAAAGGGATTGTTATTTTTTCTTTATTTATTGGGGCAGTTTCTTCATTCGTATGGCACTACACAAAAAAGTCATTTTTGTTTTTAGCCGCTGTTATTTTACAGTGCCTAGCTCTTTCTGTTTTTGTAAATCACTTTTTCTACCTTCCTGTAATATCTCAACTTTTTTGGTACTTTGTGATTAGCCACAGATTTAAATTTAAGTAAAACATATGAATAAGCCTGTTGTATTACTACCCTGTCACAACTCTCATGATGCGTTAATAAAAAGTTTAGAATCACTTAAAGGTGGTGATGTTGATATTTGCATTATTGATGATGGTTCAAAAGTAGCATTAAAAGCCAAAGAGTTGGAGAATTGCATATCTCATAACCAGAAACTTCATGTGCAGAGGTTTGATGTTAATATTGGTATCACTAAAGCCTTAAATTATGGATTGAAATTTCTTAGTGGAAAGGGATATAAACATTTATTTAGACTTGATGCCGGTGATATTTTTTTAAAACAAAAAATCAAGAAACAGCTAGGTTATATGAATGATAATAATCTAGTTCTCTGCGGAACATATGTAGAGTTCATAGATGAACAAGGAAACCACCTCTACAACTTCACCCCACCAACCAACCACAAAGACCTTTGTAAAGCTTTAAAACAATATAACCCATTCATTCACCCATCCGTATTATTTGACCTTGATAAAATATTGGAACTTGGTGGTTATCCTGATAACTATCCAGCACTTGAAGACTGGGCTCTATTTCTCGAAGTTTCTAAAAAGTATAAAGTTGGAATATTGCCAGAAGTGCTTCTTAAGTACGAAGTATCCTCCACCAGTATTTCTACAACCAGAAGGCGGGAACAGGCTAAAAGTAAAGTAAAGTTACTTTGGGATAACTTTGAACCTAATTTGCACTCAATAGTTGGCTTGGCCAGAAATATTGCCATTTGCTATCTCCCAAGGAACCTCCTCACCTTATTAAAAAGTAAGATTTATAAATGAAAGTAGTTAATGCGACAAATGAACATTTTTCTGAATTTTATAACACTATTTACCAAAGTGTTTGCAAAAACATCTCTGCAAAAGTACTTGTTATAGGCATAGCCAGTGGTGGTCTTCCCTTAATGGAAGGCCTAAGTCATTTCTTAAATAGCAAAGGTGTCAACACAATATCACAGGAAATTATTTGTAGAAGACCAACTACCAAGCTTAAAAAAAACAACCCTATTACGTCAAAGTTATTTCATTCCATTTTAAAAATATTGCCTACTTTTATTTTGAATTACCTGAGAGTTATAGAACATAATATTTTATCGAAACGTAGGGTGTCTGATATAGCTCGCGAGATAGTCTTCAATGGTAAGATGCCCAGAGAACAATTCGACGCCATAATTGTTATTGATGATGCTATTGACAGTGGTTATTCATTTAAATCTGTCTTTAATTACATAACTGAAAACGTTAAGACAAAAAATCTGTTTACTGCTGCATTTGTTATTACACAAAACAAACCTGTTTTTGAACCAGACTTTTATTACATAAAAGATGTATTAATCCGATTCCCTTGGTCAAGTGATGCAAAATAGAAAAATTGCCGTATTTGATTTTGATGAAACTTTAATTTCTGTCAATTCTTTCCCCTTGTGGTGTAAGTGGCTACTTACGAAATCGATCAGGGAATTTAAGCTCACACTAGTCTTTAAGTTGTTTTTTTTATTTTCTGAAAGAAAGCTGTTAAAGACTATTACCCACACGAGTTTCAAAGAACAATTGTGCGCATTAAAATACCCATCGAGTTGGGATTTTGATTTTTCAGACTATCTAAATGATAAACAATGGAATGAAGAGATAGTCAATGAGTTGCTCGAACACAAAAAAAATAGCAACTATGTTTTAGTGACATCAGCAGCACCTACAAAGTATTTACTCCCTATTATAAAATCACGCTTAAGTACTCAAGTCGATAAAATAATAGGGAGTTCAATTGATAATCATGTCTACCTTGACAACTATAAAGAAAACAAGGTTGCCAGTTTGTATCAAGAGAATATAAAAAATATTGACTTTTTATATACAGATTCGCTTGATGATTTGCCTCTAATGAAAATAGCAGATGAGGTTAACTTCATTCTAGATAAGAGTGCAAAATTGCCCGTTATCAAAGATGCTTTACATCAGCACCATATCAACAATGTTAATTTTATTAAAGTAAATAATTGAGGCATATATTTCACCAATGAATGTAGCAGCCATCTTCGGCGGAACCGGCTTCATCGGCACCTATTTCGCACTGGAATTGCTCCAGTCTAAAAACTACTCAAAAGTTTACCTGTTCGATATCGCCCCCGTCTGTGAAAAACGTTTTCTGCCATTGTTAAAACCTTTTCTTGATAACGGGAAAATCATTTACCAGTATTGTGATGTCAGAAAACCCATCACTGAACAAATTGATAACAAAGAATCCAACCTAAACCTGATTGCCAATTTTGCCGCCATCCACCGAGAACCTGGCCACGAACCCGAAGAGTATTACGAAACCAACCTGCTGGGCGCAGAAAATGTCTGCGAATGGGCAAACAACGTCAGCTGCAAAGATATCATCTTCACCAGCAGCATTGCCCCATACGGCCCATCAGAAACCCCGAAAACGGAAAACTCTATACCTGTACCGATCTCCGCTTATGGGGGCTCTAAACTTGCCGCCGAGAAAATCCACATCACCTGGCAGCATGAAGACAAGGCCAATAAGCGTTTAACTATCGTCAGACCCGGTGTTGTCTTTGGTGCCGGTGAAGGGGGTAACGTATCACGGCTAATTAAAGCCGTATTAGGTCGTTACTTCTTCTACATGGCGAATAAAAACACTCGTAAAGCAGGTACCTACGTTAAAGAGCTATGCAGGGCAATGCTCTGGGTTCATGACTCAACAGAGGACAAAAATAATGTGCGCCTGTTCAATATGAGCATGAATCCCGGCCCTTCAGTGGAGGAGTATGTAAACACCATCTGTGAAGTGGCAGGTATAAAACGCTTTGTACCTTCGGTACCTTACGCACTGCTTTATCCAGCATCATTTGTGGTTGATGCACTTGCACGTCTGCTGAAAATAAACCAGCCAATCAGCCCTGTACGTATCCGCAAACTGGTTAAATCAAACCATATTTTGCCAGAATACCTTGAGAAGCAGGGTTACCCCTACCGTTATACCCTGAAGTCGGCCTTGGAAGACTGGAAAGAGCAAATGCCCAGTGAGTGGTAACCACCACACTATTTTTTCAAATATTCCACCATTCCATTTTTTTGAAAGTCTGAATCATGAATCATACTGTCACTTTGCCCAGCGGCACCCTATCCAACACCTCCCCCTTCACCCTCTTCGGCGGCATCAACGTCCTCGAAGACCTGGACTTCACATTAAGAGCCTGCGAACACTACAAAACCGTCACCGACAAACTCAACATCCCCTTCGTCTTCAAAGCCAGCTTCGACAAAGCCAATCGGTCCTCAATTCACTCTTACCGTGGCCCCGGCCTGGAAGAAGGCTTGCGAATCTTCGAAGCGGTAAAACAACAGCTGGAAGTACCGGTAATCACAGACGTACATGAAACAGCCCAAGCTAAACCGGTGGCAGAAGTGGTAGACGTATTGCAACTACCCGCCTTCCTGGCAAGACAGACCGACCTTGTAGTGGCGCTGGCAGAAACCGGCAAGCCCATCAATATCAAAAAGCCTCAGTTCCTAAGCCCGCACCAAATGGGCAATATCGTCGATAAATTCCGTGAAGCCGGTAACGACCAGCTAATCCTCTGTGACCGTGGAACCTGCATGGGCTATGACAACCTGGTAGTGGATATGCTGGGCTTTAATGTTATGAAACAGATCAGCGGTGGTTGTCCAGTCATTTTTGACGTAACCCATGCCCTGCAGTGTCGTGACCCAATGGGGGCCGCTTCTGGTGGTCGTCGTTCACAGGTCAGCGAACTGGCCAGAGCGGGTATGGCAGTGGGCATTGCCGGACTGTTCCTGGAAGCCCACCCTGACCCTGACCAGGCAAAATGCGATGGCCCAAGTGCCCTGCCACTGGTTAAGCTGGGACCATTTTTGCGACAGATGCAGGCTATTGATGATCTGGTGAAAAGCTTCCCGCCTCTGGATACTCACTGAAAAGCTGTAAAGCTGTAAAGCTGTAAGCCTTAAGCTGTAAAGATTATTACTCCCATGACCTGTAAAATTGTGATACCTGCCCGGTACGGCTCTTCACGCCTGCCGGGCAAGCCTTTGTTGGATATTGCCGGTAAGCCAATGGTGCAGCATGTCTTTGAGCGTGCTGTTGAAGCCGGTTTTAATCCGGAAACAGAAATTGTTATTGCTACGGATCATCAGGATATTCTTGACGCTGGCCGTCGTTTTGGTGCGGTTACGGTGATGACTGCCATTGATCATGCCAGCGGTACGGTTAGACTGGCTGAAGTTGCACAATTACTGAACTGGCCGGAACAGACCATTGTCGTTAATTTGCAAGGGGATGAACCCTTAATGCAACCAGCCTATATTCGGGCCGTTGCGGATAATCTGGCAAGGGCTTCAGCGGGCATTGCCACGCTAGCTACCCCCATCACGACAGCAGAAGATATTTTTGACCCCAATGTGGTGAAAGTGGTGGTGAATGCGGAACAGCTTGCCATGTACTTTAGCCGGGCTCCCATTCCATGGGGAAGGGATAATTACTCCGGTAACACCATCAATCAACTCACCGTTGAAAATTCTAACGCTCTGCGTCACCTGGGGCTTTACGCTTACCGTGTAGAAACCCTCCAAAAACTGGTAACCACCCAACCACCTGCAATGGAACAGTTTGAAGCCCTCGAACAACTCCGGGCACTCTGGCTGGGTATCCCTATTCACGTTGCCATGGTTAGTGAAACACCGGGCCATGGTGTGGATACCGACGCTGATCTGGAACGGGTAAGAGCACAACTTAGCCAGGCCACCCAACCTGAATACTGAAACAGTTAGGGAAGAGGTAATTTATGGAACTCATAATATTGAAAAGCACCATTAAGGCTGCCATTGCGGAACAGGCTAATGCTCTGGTGAGTCTCAGCGACCGTGTGAATGACGACTACGCTAATGCCGCTGAACTTATGTTTGCCTGCAAGGGTCGTGTGATTATTTCCGGTATGGGTAAATCCGGCCTGATTGGAAAAAAAATTGCGGCTACCCTGGCTTCCACTGGCACCCGCAGCTTTTTTATGCATCCGGCAGAAGCCTACCACGGTGACTTGGGGATGGTGCGTTATGACCAGTATGCCGACCTGCTGGTGCTGATTTCCTACAGTGGTGAAACCGATGAAGTATTGAAACTGATTCCACCTCTGAAGCGGTTTGGTAATAAGATTATCGCTATTACCGGTGGGCTGGATTCAACCCTTGCCAGAAATGCCGACGTGGTGTTGGATGCTTCTGTGGCCAGCGAGATCTGCCCCCATAATCTGGCACCAACCACATCCACCACTGCGGCTCTTGTTATTGGTGATGCACTGGCAGTGGCACTGATGAAATTGCGGGATTTTCAGCCGGAAGAATTTGCTAACTATCACCCCGGAGGCAGCCTGGGCAGGCGTTTGCTGACCCGGGTCAAGGATATGATGGTTTCCGATAACCTGCCCTTTGTTCAGCCTGATTCTTCCATGAGTTCGGTGATTGTAGCAATGACAGAAAGCCGAACCGGTTTGGCACTGGTGACTGAAGGTGATTTACTCCGGGGTGTGATTACCGATGGGGATTTAAGACGCTATCTCCTCGACCATAAATCATTAGAGGACGTATTTGCCAAAGACCTGATGAGCGAACACCCTGTTTGTATCAATGCCGATGCCATGCTGGTTGAGGCAGAAAGCCTGATGAAGGATAAACACATTAAGTGGTTAGTTGCTCTCAATAAAGACGAAAAGGTAGTCGGCTTGCTGGAATGGGCTGTGTAATTTTGATGCCTTTGAACCATAAAAATTTTCCGGGGGCTATGTGAACCCGGTAATGTCAAAACTCCACGATGCATTTGAGCGGAGGAAAGGTGGGTTGTTGTTTCAGTCAGCCCTTGCTTTCTCCGTTCGAGCCTTCGGCGCCGGTAGCGGCTTTCTTCTAAACCTGATTATTGCCCGAACCCTGCCACCCCAACAGGCAGGCTACTACTTCCTGGCATTCACGGTTATCCAGGTATTGGCCATAACGGGTCTTTTAGGCTTGCAGACCAGCCTGCTCCGCTTCATTGGCAGCAGCAAAGCCGAAAAAAACTGGAACGAAGCCAGCGCCGCCCATAAAACCGGCACCCTCTGGGCATTCCTGCTCGCCACCAGCTTAGGAGTATTACTTTACGTCACCAGCCCCTGGCTGGCAGAACATATTCTGGAAAAACCAGATGCAACCCCTGCTTTGCAGGCCATGTCACCTTCAGTGGTTTTGTTCGCCCTGCTTACCCTTAACGCCCACGCCCTGCAAGCCGTAGGCGATGTTATAAAATCGGTCAGCACCCTGAATATCCTGGTGCAACTCTTACTGGCCGCAGCCCTGCTAATGGACCTGGCCACCACAGCCCAGACAACAGCCGCCTTCTACTCCCTGGCCTGCCTGCTCACTATGTTTATTTCCCTGTTCTGGTGGCTACGCAAACCAAGAATCCACTGGCGCGGTGTTGGGCAATTTCCAGCAACCACTCTTTGGCAAAGCTGCCTCCCCCTTTGGTGGGTTACGCTAATGGGTTTATCTGTACAGTGGGGTGGCCAGCTGATTTCAGCTGCATATCTACCACCGGAAGAGTTAGCGATTTTGGCAGTCACACAGCGTACAGCTATGTTGACAAGCTTCATTCTTATGGCGATTAATTTAGTTGTTGCGCCTAAATTTGCTGGGCTTTACAAACTAGGCAAAATTGACGAACTAAAGCAGATTACTTTCACCTCTACACGACTACTGTTGGTTGCATCAATTCCTCTGCTCTTTTTATTAATGGTATTTCCCAGCTGGATTTTATCTTTTTTTGGAAAAGGTTATGAGGAAGGGGGCCATGTTTTGCGAATATTGGCTGCTGGTCAAATTATCAATGTACTCACAGGGTCTGTTGGCATGCTACTTGCCATGTGTGGTCATGAAAAAGATTTGCGAAATGCTTTACTGATTACAGGCCCTATGGCTATTGTTTTGGCTATCATTTTCATACCATTGCTCGGTTTATATGGAGCAGCTCTTTCAACTGCAATTCCATTCGCTATTCAGAATTTATTCGCTGCTCGCCTACTTCATAGGCGCTTAGGCTTCAGTCCATTATCAGCCTTCGTTAAGTTCAAGTGAATTAGAAGGCGTGTTATAGAAACGATTTTTTTATAATGCTGACCAATATAAAAGCTAACTCTAGTTATTTTATAAAGAAAATCATTGCATCTCTAAAACGGTTTTCCCGAAAAGAAATTCTAGTTATTGGTGATTCTCATGCGGAGATATTTAATGTCACTAAGCTTCAAAGCTGCTTCCCTGAATACTTCTTTACTGTTGTGTCTATTGGAGGTGCTACTGTTTCAGGATTGAATAACCCTAACTCCAAAACTCAAGCATTACCTATATTTCAAAGATGGCTTACATCTTCTAAAGCAGTGTATACCATTCTCCTGATTGGTGAAGTTGATACGGGTTTTGTTATTTGGTATCGAGCCGAGAAATACAGTCTACCTGCCGATAAAATGCTGGATAAAGCTGTTGAAAACTATGCAACACTGATCAATAAAATAGTTACACGATCTAAGCTGATTTGTATTAGTACTCCATTACCAACAATAAAGGACAATCAAGACTGGGGAGAGATTGCGAATCAAAGGAAGAGCATAAAAGCAACACAGATTCAAAGAACCAACTTAACATTAGAGTTTAATAAAAGAATTGAAGAGCTTTGCCAGTCCCAAAATGTCGCTTTTATATCACTAGATAAAGAATCTCTAGGGAAAAATGGTGTAGTCAGTGAACACTTAATGCATCCTGATCCAAACGACCATCATTATGACAAATCAGAATACACTAAACTTATTGTCAAATACATGAAGCAATACATTTAACAATCATCCGCAACTATAGCATGGTTAATTTGCCAGATTAAATGACTTCCGGCATGCCGGAAGCTTATTAGGAGGCGCCGATTACGCCTTCCTGTGCGCCCCACATTGAGCGCATATCAATTATCAACAGCCTGACTGAAACATCACAATAGGCGATCAAGAAAATCACTTGAAAGAGCCTTGCGTAGCCTCAGCCAAGCCTATGCGAGGCACCCCGGAATAGCCGGGGGGTTACCTAATGATTAATTACCGAATTCCTGTCACCCCAGAACCTGATAACCCATGATCGAAAAAAAACACCTAACCCACCTCAAACAACTTGAGGCGGAAAGTATCCATATTATCCGAGAAGTAGTTGCCGAGTTTGAAAACCCGGTGATGCTTTATTCCATTGGTAAAGATTCAGCGGTAATGCTGCATCTGGCAGCTAAGGCGTTTGCCCCCGGTACGCCACCGTTCCCGTTAATGCATGTGGACACCACCTGGAAGTTTCGGGCAATGATTGAGTTCCGTAACCAGATGGCGAAGAAGTACGGAATGGAGTTGATTGTCCATACCAACCCAGAAGGTAAGGCAGCCAATATTAATCCGTTTGATCATGGCAGTGCCAAATACACAGACGTAATGAAAACTGAAGCTCTGAAGCAAGCATTGAATAAATACAAATTCGATGCTGCCTTTGGTGGTGCACGCCGGGATGAAGAGAAGAGCCGTGCTAAAGAGCGGGTTTACTCTTTCCGTGATAAAAACCACCGTTGGGATCCAAAAAACCAGCGGCCTGAGCTGTGGAATACTTACAACGGCAAAGTGGAAAAAGGCGAAAGCATTCGGGTATTCCCACTCTCCAACTGGACCGAGCTGGATATCTGGCAGTATATCTTCCTGGAAAATATCGAAATTGTGCCGCTGTATTACGCAGCAGAACGTCCGGTGGTTAACCGTGACGGAACGCTGATCATGGTAGACGACGAACGTATGCCATTACATGAAGGTGAAACTCCGGAGATGAAGTGGGTGCGCTTCCGTACCTTGGGCTGCTACCCGCTGACCGGCGCTGTGGAATCGAAAGCTACAACGCTGCCAGAGATTATCCAGGAAATGTTGTTGACCAAGACCTCTGAACGCCAGGGGCGGGTTATTGACCATGACTCGGCGGGGTCGATGGAGAAGAAAAAAATCGAAGGCTATTTTTAAAGAAGCTGTAAGTTAATAGCTTTAAGCTGTAAGAAAAAGCTTTTCAACTTAAAGCTTACAGCTTCAAACTTACAGCTATAAACCTTATAGCTTTAAAAACCTCTGCTATCTTTGTGCTCTTTTGGTGATAAAAAAAGAGCAACTTATGAATTTTGAGAAGTTAGAGGTTTGGAAACGGTCTGCACGGCTCTCAGCCCAGTTGTATAAAGAGTTGAAACGCCTTCGGGATTATGGGTTCCGAGACCAGATAACACGGTCTGGTCTATCTGTACCCAGTAATATCGCAGAAGGAATGGCACGCAACAGCAGTAAAGAAAAAGTTCACTTCCTTTCTATTGCCAACGGTTCCTGCGCAGAGCTGCGAACCCAAATATACATTGGCATGGAGATTGGTTATATCGAAAGCCAGACCGGTAAAAGCTGGCTGCAAGATACCCGCGAAATATCCTCCATGCTGTTCAGTTTATCCAAATCTATAAGCGGGGAAAGTTTTAAGCGAGGGAAGTTTTAAGCGAGGGAAGTTTTAAGTGGTAAGCCATAAGCTGTAAGTTAAAAGCGGAAAAAAACTTACAGCTTACAGCTTCAAACTTACAGCTTCAAACTTACAGCTCCAAACTTACAGCTTTTTTCCAGCTTCGCTGAAAAAATGAACCAATCCGAATTAATTGAAAAAGACATCCTCGCCTATCTGAAGCAGCATGAATCGAAAGATATGCTGCGCTTTCTTACCTGCGGTAATGTGGATGATGGGAAGTCAACCCTGATCGGGCGTTTGCTGCATGATTCCAAGATGATCTTTGAAGATCAGTTAGGGGCGATTAAGCAGGATTCTAAAAAGTTTAATACTACCGATGAAGAGTTTGACCTGGCGTTGCTGGTTGATGGCCTTCAGTCCGAGCGGGAACAGGGCATTACCATTGATGTTGCTTACCGCTATTTTTCCACCGATAAGCGCAAATTTATTATTGCCGACTGCCCCGGGCATGAGCAGTACACCCGTAATATGGCTACCGGGGCTTCTAACTGTGACCTGGCTATTATTCTGATTGATGCCCGCCATGGGGTGCAGACCCAGACGAAACGGCATAGTTTTATTGTCAATCTGCTGGGTATTCGCCATGTGATTGTGGCGGTGAACAAGATGGATCTGGTGGAGTATTCTCAGGATAAATTCCGGGAAATTAAAGCAGACTATAAGGCGTTTGCTGACCAGCTGAATATTGGCGATATCCGCTTTGTGCCTATCTCTGCCCTGCGTGGCGATAACGTGGTAGAGACCAGTGAGCAGATGTCCTGGTACCCCGGCGCTACTCTGATGAAGCTTCTCGAAACCGTAACGGTAACGGATGACAAGGATTACGGCGCTTTCCGTTTTCCTGTTCAGTATGTCAATCGTCCTAATCTGGATTTCCGTGGGTTCTGTGGAACCATCGCCTCCGGTGAAATTCATAAGGGTGATGCCGTAACCGTTCTGCCTGCGGGTAAACAGACCACGGTAAAAGCGGTTTATACCCCTGATGGCGAACAACCCGATGCCTTTGTTGACCAGGCCATAACCCTGACGCTGGATGATGAGATCGATATCTCCCGGGGCGATATGCTGGTGCGCAGCGATCAGCTTCCGGAAGTGAGCGATGTGCTGGATGTCAACATGGTATGGATGAGTGAACAGGCCATGGTGCCCGGTCGTGAATACGCCTTAAAGTTTGCCGCTAAAAACGTCTATGGACGTGTAGAAACCATCTACCATCGCACCAACGTTAACACTCTCGAACAGGAAGAAGCCCATCAGCTGGCCCTGAATGAGATTGGTACCTGCCAGCTCTGCACCAGTCAGCCTATTGTCTTTGAGCCTTACGAAAAGAACCCTGCCTGCGGTAGTTTTATCGTTATTGATCGGATGACCAATATTACCGTGGGTGCCGGGATGGTAATCGGCAAAGCCGAAGCTGGAGGCTTGAAGCTGGAAGCTGAAAGCGAGATGACGCCGGAGCGGATGCGAGAGTTCGAGCTGAAGATGAATGCGCTGGTTCGGGAATACTTTCCGCATTGGGAGGTGAAGAAGCTGTAAGTTGTAAGCTTTAAGCTGTAAGTAAAGAGCTTTTCAACTTAAAGCTTACAGCTAATAACTTACAGCTTTTTTTTCTTCGCAAAAAATGAAAATCATTGTTTTTACTACGCTCGGCCTATTGATCGGGGCGTTGGTGTCCGGTCGGGTGCGGCCGGTGCTGGCGTTTATGGGGGCGCTTGGGGTGTTTGTTGCCCTGGGGTTGATTGAGTTGGAAAGTGCTCTGGCCAATGTGATTAATCCCTCGCTGGTTACGCTGGTGCTGTTGATTCTGATTTCTCTGGCTTTGCAGAAAACGCCTTTTGTTTCAGGGCTTGGAGATCGGTTGTTGCGAGGTAGTTATGGCCGAGGGGTTTGTCAGTTGTTTGGGGTGGTCTGTTCTGCCTCGGCGGTGGTGAATAATACGGCTGTGGTCGCTTCGTTAATCAGTACCATCAGCCGTAACCGACAGTTTGTGGCCTCAAGGGTGTTGCTTCCTCTCTCCTACGCTTCGATTTTTGGTGGTGGGTTAACCCTGATTGGGTCCAGCACCAATATGATTGTGAACTCCCTGGCTATTCAGGAGGGTTTTGGGGCGCTGGGCTTTTTTACCATTACACCCCTTGGACTGGTGATGGTCAGTGTGGGCTGTTTGATGACTGCGTTGCTGGGTTATCGGTTTCTGCCGGAGCGCAAAATGGCAGACCGGGATCTGCAGAACTATTTTGTTGAGGCTCGGGTTGCCGATGACTCTCCCCTGATTGGCAAAAGCATTATGGAAAATGGCCTGCGGCACTTGGGGCGTTTGTTTCTGGTAGAAGTCGTTCGCAATGGCGAACTGATCAGCCCGGTGGCACCTTGTGAGCGGCTCAGGGATGGTGATGTGCTGGTGTTCTCCGGTGATGTCAGTGCCGTACCGCTGTTACAGAAGTTCCCTGGTTTAAAACTGTTCCATGGCTCCCATGAATCAGACAGTGACCCACTGCTGAACAATCTGGCGGAGGCTTATATCAGCCATCAGTCGGTACTGGTGGGTAAAACTGTCCGGGAAATTAATTTTCGTACTCAGTTTGATGCGGCAGTGGTGGCTATTCGTCGTGGCAATGAACGACTTGAAGGTTCATTGGGTAATATCACCCTGCGCACAGGCGACAGTTTGGTGCTGGCGGTGGGTGAGGACTTTAGCCAGCATACCAACCTGGAGCGTAACTTTTACCTGATTAATGGTATTGAGGTCGAGCACGCCCTTTCGCCCATCCAAAGCGTGCTGGTACTGGCAGGTTTTCTGTTGACTCTTGGGTTATCTGTCAGTGGTGTGCTGCCGCTGATGGAAGGGCTGGTGTTTCTACTGGGAGGCTTGATTGTTACCAAAGTACTGACCCTGGAAGAGATTCGCCGCCGGTTCCCGTTTGAAATGCTGGCCATTGTGGCCGCCACCCTTGGTATTGCCCAAGTCATTATTACCACGGGTGTGGCTGGGTCTATCGCTGGTGCGATCAACTCGGTCTTTGGCCAGTGGGGTGTATATGGTGCTTTGATTGGCGTGTATCTGCTGGCCCTGTTATTTACCGAAGTAATTAACAACAATGCTGCGGCTGCACTGGTTTTCCCTATTGCTATGGAGATGGCCAACCGCTGGGAAGCAGAGCCACTGCCATTTATTATCGCCCTGATTTTTGGAGCCAGTGCCAGCTTTATTTCCCCGTTCGGCTACCAGACCAACCTGATGGTTTACAGTGCCGGCAATTACCGAGTGCAGGATTTTGTACGGGTGGGGTTGCCGCTTTCTGTTGTTTATAGCGTTTGTGTTTTGGCACTTATTCCTTTGTTTTTCCCTTTTTAAGAAAAGAAAGCCGTAAGCTTTAAGCCGTAAGCTGTAAGTAAAAGCTCTTAACTTACAGCTTAAAGCTTACGACTTAAAGCTTACCACTTACGGCTATCCAAGAGCTTTGTTAATGAATATCGTTTGGCATCACCATAAAGTGACGCGGGAAATGCGTTCCTCCCAGAAAAATCAGAAGCCATGCCTGTTATGGTTTACCGGGCTGAGTGGCTCCGGAAAATCCACTGTCGCTAATGCTGTAGATGAGCTTTTGTTTGAAACTGGTCACCATACCTATGTTCTGGATGGAGATAATGTTCGGCATCGTTTAAACCAGGATCTTGGCTTTAGTGATGAAGACCGGGTAGAAAACATTCGTCGTATTGGTGAAGTTTCAAACCTGTTTGTTGATTCGGGCCTGATTGTATTGAGTGCCTTTATTTCCCCCTTTACTTCAGAGCGAAGAATGGTTCGGGAAATGCTGCCCGATGGCGAGTTTATTGAAATCTTTATTGATACCCCGCTGGAAGTCTGTGAACAGCGAGACCCGAAAGGACTGTATAAAAAAGCCCGTAAAGGTGAAATCAAAAACTTCACTGGTATCGACTCCGACTATGAAAAGCCGGAAAACCCGGAGCTGGTTATTAACACTTCTGAACTGTCACTGAGTGAATGTGCCCGGAAGGTTGTTGAGTACCTGGGGGAGAGAGGGATTATTGAAAAAAGCTGTAAGCCATAAGCTTTAAGCCGTAAGTTCCAAGCGCTTTTAACTTAAAGCTTACAGCTGTCAACTTACAGCTTTTTTAAGGAGAAAAAATGATTCAGGATATTCTGAACATCGCCCATCAGGCTGGCGATGCGATTCTCAATATTTACGAACGTGATTTTGCCACCTATGAGAAGAATGACCAGAGTCCACTGACAGAGGCAGACTTGGCCGCTCATGAGGTGATTGTTGCAGGGCTTAAGGCTTTGACGCCGGATGTGCCGGTACTGTCGGAAGAGTCTTCAACCATTCCCTGGGATGAGCGGCAGCAGTGGTCGAAATACTGGCTGGTTGATCCGCTGGATGGCACTAAGGAGTTTATTAAGCGTAACGGCGAATTTACGGTCAATATTGCCCTGATTGAAGATCACAAAGCGGTTAAGGGTGTGGTCTATGCGCCCGTGTTGAGACGATTCTATTTTGCTGATGAGAATGGAGCTTACCGGCAGGATCAGGGGTCTGAACCAGCGCAGCTATCCGTTGCGACTCATGGCGATGATCGCCCCTGGAATGTGGTGGCCAGTCGTTCTCATATGAGCGATGAGACCAAAGCATTTATTGAAAAGCTGGGTGAATGCGAGTTGGTTTCTATGGGTAGCTCTCTCAAACTATGCCTGGTTGCCGAAGGTGCTGCCGATGTTTATCCCCGCTTTGCCCTGACCAGTGAGTGGGATACAGCAGCAGCGCAGTGTGTGGTGGAACGTGCCGGGGGCAGTGTGGTGTCTCCTGAGTTTGAGCCCCTGCGGTACAACACCAAAGAGAGTTTACTAAACAGTTTTTTTATTGTGTATGGTGAACACGAAACTCTAAAAATTTTGGCTAACAAGTAAAGCTACTTAAAGCACGATCTACGAATCCCTTCGATAGCGCAAAAACTTATGACTTTGATCCCTGTAATTATGTCTGGTGGCTCCGGTAGCCGTCTCTGGCCCCAATCTCGTGCTTTATATCCGAAGCAGTTTCTGCCGCTGGTGAATGATCAGACCATGTTGCAGAACACCGTATCACGATTGGATGGCCTGGATTCTGTTTCTGCCCCGCTGGTGATTGCCAATGAAGAGCACCGTTTCCTGGTGGCTGAACAGTTTCGGCAGATGGGAAAGCAGGCTTCGGCCATAATTCTGGAGCCAGCAGGTCGGAACACTGCGCCTGCGGTAGCACTGGCAGCTTTAAAAGCTAAAGCCGTTTCTGAAGAAAAAGAGCCACTGTTATTGGTGCTGGCTGCGGATCATGTAATTAAAGATGTTAAGGCTTTCCATCAGGCAGTTGAGGCCGCATTGCCTGCAGCTCGTGATGGCAAGCTGGTCACTTTCGGGATTGTGCCTACTCATCCGGAAACAGGTTATGGATATATCAAGGCCAGTAAAGAGTTAATAGGCAATAGTAAACAGGTTGCTCTGGTAGAAAATTTTGTTGAAAAGCCTGGCCTTGAAACGGCCCAGGGTTATCTCGCTTCCGGAGACTATTACTGGAACTCCGGTATGTTCCTATTTAAGGCCTCCCGCTACCTGGAAGAGCTGAACAAGTTCCGCCCCGATATTCTGCAAGCCTGTGAAAAGGCGATGGCAGTTGAGAGCACTGATCTGGATTTTGTTCGATTGGATGAAGCCGCATTTCATACTTGCCCGGATGAATCTATCGATTATGCCGTGATGGAAAAAACCACCGACTCCGTTGTCGTTCCTCTTGATGCGGGTTGGACCGATGTAGGCTCCTAGACATCTTTGGCAGATATCTGTGAAAAAGATGAGTCCGGTAACGCTTTTCAGGGTGACGTTCTGTTGCAGGATACCCACAACACCTATGTGCGCAGTGAAAAAAAGTTGATTGCTACCGTGGGTGTTGAGGATCTGATAATCACCGAAAGCGATGATGCCATTCTGGTGGCCCATAAGGATCGGGTGCAGGATGTTAAAAAGATTGTTGACCGACTGAAGGCAGAAAACCGCACTGAGGCAAAACTGCATCGGAAAGTTTACCGCCCCTGGGGGGCTTATGATTCCATCGATATGGGCGACCGCTTCCAGGTTAAGCGCATTACCGTTAAGCCGGGGGCACAGCTCTCTTTGCAGATGCACCATCACCGTGCCGAACACTGGATTGCCGTTAAAGGTACTGCCGTGGTCACCAATGGCGATCAGGAAATTCTGCTGACCGAAAACCAGTCCACCTATATCCCCATTGGCGTGGTGCATCGGCTGGAAAACCCGGGCAAGTTCGACTTTGAACTGATTGAAGTACAGAGCGGCGGGTATCTGGGTGAGGATGATATTGTGCGGTTTGAGGATACTTACGGAAGAACTTGATTGACGCCGCCCGCTGCCCGCCTCCCGCTGCCCGAAAAAGCACGGAACTTTTCTTTTACGGGAAGCGGGTAGCGGGGGGCGGGCAGCGTTCCTTAAACCTATTCCGATTCACTCATAATCGGTCATCCAGCCGGTCCAGTATTTTCAGGGCTTCCTTTGGATTGCCTGATTCTGCTCTGGCCAGGTAACGGTTATAGGTATCAAACTCTGCCAGGGCAATGGTTGATAATTCATCCATCAGCTTGTTGAGGCTGATATTCCTGGATTTGGCCAGTTGCTTCAGGCGCTCGTGTTTTTCTTCGGTCAGTCGAATGGTGAGTACGCTCATTGTCTGATCTCCCTGATAAAGTCTTCTGGTTTACAGATGGTCAGGTGGTCAAACCGTAGTTCACCCCTCCCGACATCTTTTATATTTTTAGTGATGATATGGCTGGCACCGCCAGCCATGGCCAGCTCAATAAGGTGATTATCGGCTTCGTCTGGCAGATTGGGTCGCCACAGATAATAGATCTCTACCCAACGGGTCATACTTAGCAATGCATTAAGCACCTGTTCCCGTTCTTCTGCCGTGGTTCGACTCTTATGCCAGAGCGAAGGTCTGTTTAACAGTGACTCATACTCGGTATAAAGTGCATTGCCCATTAGCGGGTTTAATTGCCGGTTCAGGCATAGCCTGAGAATTTCACGGCTTGCTCCTCCGCTACCGAGAAGCGCCGAAATAAAGCAGCTGGTATCAAATACAATGGTTTTCATGGATTAAATGATAGCACATATGCTATCGAAAGGTTCTGATTAATGTCTACGCTCTCTTGCTTCAAAGCCTACGATATCCGTGGCCGTATGCCTGATGAATTGAATGAAGATATTGCCTGGCGGATTGGCCGGGCGACGGCTGAATACCTTAAGCCCAAGACGATGGTGGTGGGGGGTGATATTCGTCTTTCTACTCCGGAACTGAAAACCGCTCTGAGTGATGGGTTGCGGGCCGGTGGTGTGGATGTGATTGATATTGGCCTGTGTGGCACTGAAGAGGTTTATTTTGCCACTTCGCACCTGAAGGCGGATGGGGGCATTATGGTGACCGCCAGCCATAATCCGAAAGACTATAACGGGATGAAGCTGGTTCGGGAGGAGAGTAAACCGATTTCTGGCGATACCGGATTGAGGGAGATGTCTTTGGCTGGTGATTTTTTTGCCACGGAGGCACGGAGGCACGGAGGCACGGAGGAAAAGATAAGGCTTTATGGGGGGCTTATCGGGAAGTTTCTAATCTGTCGGCTTATGTGGATCATATTCTTGGGTATATCAAACCGGATGAGTTGAAGCGGCTGAAACTGGTGGTGAATGCCGGTAATGGGGCGGCCGGGCATGTCAT
The DNA here is from genome assembly GCF_017744115.1 of Salinisphaera sp. G21_0. GTDB lineage: Bacteria > Pseudomonadota > Gammaproteobacteria > Pseudomonadales > Endozoicomonadaceae > Endozoicomonas. Next base: position 34,378 of record NZ_JAGHQW010000038.1, read on the forward strand.
TGATGCTATTGAAGCACGGTTTAAAGAGACCGGGAAAACCGGGGTCAAAAACCGGGGTCACAAAAACCGGGGTCAGGTCTTTCATCGTGCATAAAGTCAATAAGTTTCCAGAGTTTTCAAATTAACCGTGTTAACAACCATCCAAACTAAACTAACCAATAACCGCAAAGGCCTCCTATTCCAATCCGCGCTGGCCTTCACCATCCGCGCTTTCGGCGCAGCTTCAGGCTTCCTTCTAAACCTAATCATCGCCCGAACCCTGCCACCCCAACAGGCAGGCTACTACTTCCTGGCATTCACGGTTATCCAGGTATTGGCCATAACGGGTCTTTTAGGCTTGCAGACCAGCCTGCTCCGCTTCATCGGCAGCAGCAAAGCCGAAAAAAACTGGAACGAAGCCAGCGCCGCCCATAAAACCGGCACCCTCTGGGCATACCTGCTCGCCACCAGCTTAGGAGTATTACTTTACGTCACCAGCCCCTGGCTGGCAGAACATATTCTGGAAAAACCAGATGCAACCCCTGCTTTGCAGGCCATGTCACCTTCAGTGGTTTTGTTCGCCCTGCTTACCCTGAACGCCCACGCCCTGCAAGCCCTAGGCGATGTTATAAAATCGGTCAGCACCCTGAATATCCTGGTGCAACTGTTACTGGCCGCAGCCCTGCTAATGGGCCTGGCCACCACAGCCCAGACAACAGCCGCCTTCTACTCCCTGGCCTGTCTGTTGACCATGCTTATCTCCCTAATCTGGTGGCTACGCAAACCCGGCATAAAGTGGTGTGCTGTTAAGCAATTCCCGGCAGCCACACTCTGGCAAAGCTGCCTGCCTCTCTGGTGGGTGGCACTGATGGGCTTAGGCGTACAGTGAGCAGGCCAGTTGGTCTCCGGTGCCTATGTTCCACCGGAAGAACTGGCCATTCTGGCCGTAGCCCAGCGTACCGCCATGCTTACCAGCTTTGTACTAATGGCGGTTAACCTGGTGGTCGCCCCAAAATTCGCCGGCCTCTATAAACAGGGCAAAAGCGAACAACTGCAACGCATCGCCCTGAAAGCCACCAAACTGATGGTGCTGTTCGCCCTGCCCATTGTGGGCTTTATGCTGATTTTCCCAGAATGGCTAATGTGGCTGTTTGGCGAGCAGTATAAAAGCGGTGCCAACCTGCTGCGCATACTGGCACTAGGGCAGTTTGTGAATGTGATGACTGGCTCTGTAGGTTACTTGCTATCCATGAGTGGCCATGAGCGCGACTTGCGCAATGTTGTCTTTATCAGTGGCCCTATGGCCATCATCCTTGCTCTCGTCTTAACACCTTTATATGGGGTGACTGGTGCGGCGGTGGCGACAGCCATTGCCTTGGCCAGCCAGAACCTTCTTGCGGTTGGGATGGTTAAGCGTCGATTAGGCTTTAATACGCTAGCGGTTTGGCGGAAACCTTCTTGATTTTGGCTGTAAAGCTCTATAGCTCTATAGCTCTAAAGTTCTAAAGTTAAGAGCTGTAAGCTGTATGTTTGATGCCTTTTAAACTTTAAAGCCTTACAGCCTTACAGCTCAAAACTTACAGCTTTTAGCTCTTCCAGAGCTATAATCGTCTGTAAATGGTTATGAATGATGGAGTAAGAGATGGGCAGGAAAGCATTTGAAGAACTATTGAAAAGTCATAATGGCCCAGATGATCAGGGTAACGAGCGTATAGATTGGGATAAGCAGCGCGATGAGTGGTTAGGCTTCATCGCCCAGTTTTATGACACCCTTGAGCAATGGTTCAAACCCTACAAAGATAACAACTCTCTTGATTATCAATATAAAGTAATTGAACTGACTGAAGACAATATCGGTTCCTATCAGACTCAACAAATGCTGGTTCAGTTTGCTCAGCAGAACCTTAAAATTACACCTGTTGGCACTTTGCTCATTGGTACCAAAGGTCGGATTGATATGGAAGGTGCCCGTGGGCGTATTCAGTTTGTCCTCGCCGATAAAAACAGCCATGGCCCTGGTGTTATGACTTCATACTCTGGTGCATTAAGTGAGGAGACCAAAAAAGCCGAAAAAGAATGGGGCTGGAAGATTGTACTTAAGGTTTCAAATAGAATTTCGTTTGCTGAGTTTGATGAAGACAATTTTTTTGATGCCTTGATGGAAGTAGTGAATGCCTGAGTCTCCTTATAACAAGGCTAAAGGCAAGGTGTCTTTCTCTTTTTCTCATTCCACCATTGATGAGATTGGCAAATATTATGAAGATTGTGAATCAGGGCTTGAAGCATTTTACCTGACCTTATGCCCGGAAGATCGTTTTATTGGTTACTCAAAAAGTGAACTGGAGAAAGAACTAAAAGAAAAAAAAGCCATCCTTGATCGTACTTGCTCCCTTGAGTTGTTAGCGGCTTTGGAAGCCCGGTTCAGAATCGATTATCTGATTCGTTGCCAGAACAAGCATAAAGACGTTCTTTCCCGGAAGTTTCGGGAAATTCATCAGCAGAAAGCCAATAGAGCTTCTTTAACAGATGATATTTTAACGGCATGGAGATCATTATTCCCGGAGCATAAGACCCGGTTAGATGATTTCCAGAAAGCTATCGATTACCGGAATTGGCTTGCCCACGGCCGATATTGGCTGCCAAAGCGAACACCCCATATAAATAGTGCAGACTACCTTACAATCTATCTTCTAACCGATAATATTTTGGCAAATATGATGTTGTTGGAAAGTTGAAGCTGGAAGCCTACTCGTTCTGCTTCCAGCCTCAAGCTTCCAGCATCTTTTACTCTCTCTTAAATAAATCCTATGACTGAAAAAAAACACCTAACCCACCTCAAACAACTTGAGGCGGAAAGTATCCATATAAGAAAACCAGGGTCACAAAACCAGCAAAACCAGGGTCAAAAACCAGGGTCAGGTCTTTCATCGTGCATAAAGTCAATAAGTTTTCAGAGTAATCGTGTTAACAACCATCCAAACTAAACTAACCAACAACCGCAAAAGCCTCCTATTCCAATCCGCCTTGGCATTCACCGTCCGCGCTTTCGGCGCAGCTTCAGGCTTCCTCCTAAACCTGATCATCGCCAGAACTCTGCCCCCCAACAGGCAGGCTACTACTTCCTGGCATTTACCGTGATACAGGTTCTGGCAGCCACCGGACAACTCGGTTTGCCCAACAGCCTCCTTCGCTTCATCGGCAGCAGCAAAGCCGAAAAATACTGGAACGAAGCCAGTGCGGCCCATAAAACCGGTACTCTCTGGGCCTTCCTCTTTTCTACCAGCCTTGGAGTGTTACTTTACTTCACCAGCCCCTGGCTCGCAGAACACATTCTGGATAAACCAGGTGCAACCACAGCCCTGCAAGCTATGTCACCTTCAGTGGTTTTGTTTGCATTACTGACCCTGAATGCCCATGCGCTTCAGGCTGTAGGTGATGTAATAAAATCCGTCAGTACCCTTAACATACTGGCGCAACTATTATTATCAGCAGCCCTGCTGTTAGGTTTGGCCACCACCGCTCAAACAACAGCCGCCTTCTATTCCCTGGCCTGTCTGCTGACCATGCTTATCTCCCTGATCTGGTGGCTACGCAAACCGGACATAAAGTGGCGTGGTGTGAAACAGTTCCCGACAGCCACACTCTGGCAAAGCTGCCTCCCCCTCTGGTGGGTAGCACTGATGGGCTTAGGCGTTCAGTGGGCAGGTCAGTTGGTCTCCGGTGCCTATGTTCCACCAGAAGAACTGGCCATTCTGGCCGTAGCCCAGCGAACCGCCATGCTCACCAGCTTTGTACTAATGGCGGTCAACCTGGTGGTCGCGCCAAAATTCGCCGCCCTCTATAAACAAGGCAAAAGCGAACAACTGGAACACATTGCCCTGAAAGCCACCAAACTGATGGTACTGTTTGCACTGCCCATAAGTAGCCAGAAATATTCGATTCCATATGGCTAGCTACTTATGACCTGAAGATCGTTTTATTGGTTATTCTTTAGCGATGCTTGAGGACGAATTAAAAGAGAAAAAGGCCATGCTGGACCGTATGTGCTCTCTGGAGCTGTTAGCCACTCTGGAAGCCAGGTTCAGAATTGATTACCTGGTTCGATGCCAAAATAAGCACAAAGATTCACTGTCCAGAAAATTCCGGGAAATTCACCAGCAGAAGACTAATAGAGTGTCTTTGTCGGATGACATTCTGGTGGGTTGGAGAGTCTCGAACCCAGAACATAAAACTCGTCTGGATCACTTCCAAAAGGCTCTGGATTACCGGAACTGGCTTGCCCATGGCCGGTACTGGCAACCTAACCGTTCTCCCCATATACACAAGTATGACTATCTCGGTATTTACCTTTTATCAGCTGATATTTTGGAGAACATAGGGTTGGTTGAGGGGTGAGTTTTTTTGGGTTGTAAAGTAAAGAGCTGTAAGCTGTAAATTAAAAGCTTTTTTGCTTGTGGCTTGCAGCTTAAAACTTACAGCTTCGCCAGCCGATGGCTATAATGGTTGAGCTTTCTTACACGGGGATAGTTATGGCCGATGTGTTCCAAGTCGCCGCTTATTTTTTGAATAAAGCGAACAGCGATGATGCGGGTGACCTGATTTCCAATCTTAAACTGCAGAAACTGGTTTATTATGCTCAGGGGTTTTCGCTGGCCATTTTTGACCATGCTTTGTTTACCAATACGATTGAGGCTTGGCAACATGGGCCGGTGGTTCCGGAACTTTACCATCGCTTCAAAAGCTTTGGCAGTGGCGCGATCGAGACACCGGATGAGTTTAACCCTGAGAGCCTGAGTGCAGATGAACAGGGCTTGCTTGATGAAGTGTACGATGTTTATGGGCAGTTCTCTGCCTGGAAGTTACGGAATATGACTCATGATGAGCCGCCCTGGAAAGATGCTGCCAAAAACGGTGAATTGATCAGCCAGCAAAGCATGGCGGATTATTTCAAAACGCAGCTTCAGTAAGCTTTCAGACTAAATCTTGAATTTAACTTTGCATACAGAGTTTGTGCATGGCTGCAAAGAGAATTAAAAAACCAGCTCCCCACGCTGGAAATTCTATCAAATCACCGGGTGAACGAGGCATAAATTACGACCAGTTTCGCCCTCGGTTTTCTCTGGAACACCTTCAGTCAGATTTCTGCCTGAGCCTGTGTACACAGGAAGAAAAAGCCAGTTTCGCGGATGCAATTCATAAACGTAGCCAGCTGACCTGGTCACAGATCAAGAACCAGGATCGTCATAAACCGGGTTTTGAAAAAATCAAACGGCATTCGTTGAAATCGCCGGTTCCAACGGTTGCCACTGACGATGTAGAAATCATCTCGTTTCGGTTCTGCGGTTTGGCTCCCATGGTTGGATTCCGCCGAGAAGCCACTTTTTTTGTACTTTGGCTGGATCGGGCTTTTTGTCTTTATAAGCATTGAAGCTTTTTTAGGGCTGTAAAGCTGTAAAGCTGTAAAGCTGTAAAGCTGTAAAGCCTTAAAGCTATGGCTTCTCCAGCGTCGTCACAACCGGCAGAGCTCCCAGCTTCTTTCTGCTCTCAAAGCTGTAGAGCGTTTTGGCTCCTTTACTATTGGCACGGCGGGCAATCAGGCAGTCAGAAAAATCCACATTGGGATATTCGTTGTAGTCCATGAGTGCACATAGCAAGGCATTCCAGTCTTCAAAATGAAAGCGGGTGTTACAGGCGAGTTGTTTGAGTGCATGGTGTATTTCTGTTTTGTTCAACTCGAAGGCTGTTTCCAGTACCCACTCCGTTTCGGCCAGAACGATGTCTGACAGGAAAACGGAGTCTGCAGAGTGAATGGTTTCAACGGCAGCGGTTGCCTGCCATGCCGGGTTCCGGGCATCGGTGGGCTCTAGCAGGTAGCGCAGTAATACATTGGTATCAACAGCAATCATGCTTTACCCCGGAATTTATTGGCGGCTTTGCGCTTTATCGCTGATTTAATCGCCTGCGTTGTGATAGGGTACCCTTCCTGGTTGGCTGGGGAGATAAAACCCGCCAGGTCGTCCGATGAAATTTTTACCAGATGAGCAACACCATCCCGTTCGTATACCTGTATGAAGTCGCCGGGCTCCAGCCCAAGCTTATTGCAGATACTCTGTGGAATGGTCACTTGCCGCTTTGCTGTTAATTTGTGCATGTTATTTTGCCCGAGTATTACTTTTACCTGATTGTAATACCAAAGATAGGCGGAGACCGTGCTAACGGCAAGTTTTTTAGCTGGAAGCCTGCTCGCTCTGCTTCCAGCCTCAAGCTTTCAGCATCTTTTACTCTCACTTAAAAAAATCCTATGATCCGTTATTAAAAAAGCTTTCGTCTTCCTTTGTGTCTTTGTGCCTTTGTGGTGAAAAAGAAAACGCCATGAATTTAATACCTGTCATTATGTCCGGCGGCTCTGGCAGTCGTCTCTGGCCTCAGTCACGCTCTTTATACCCAAAGCAGTTTCTGCCGCTGGTTAATGAGCAAACCATGTTGCAGAACACCGTCTCCCGATTAGATGGCCTGGATTCGGTTTCTGCCCCTCTGGTGATTGCAAATGAAGAGCACCGGTTTCTTGTGGCAGAGCAAATCCGCCAGATGGGTCGGCAGGCTGCAGCCATTATTCTTGAACCTGTCGGAAAAAACACGGCACCGGCGGTGGCTCTGGCAGCCTTGAAAGCTCATTCCATCTCTGAACAAAAAGACACCTTACTTCTGGTATTGGCTGCGGACCATGTGATTCAGAATGTCCAGGCATTTCATCAAGCGGTTGCAGCTGCATTACCGGCGGCGAGAGATGGCAAGCTGGTGACGTTTGGGATTGTGCCTACGCATCCGGAAACGGGCTACGGCTATATAAAAGCCTCTTCTAGCCACGGAGACACGGAGACACGGAGAAAAGAAAAGCTTTTAAAAGATAACTCCGTGTCTCCGTGGCCAACAATCGTCTTGTATGCCTGTTGAGCAATTTGTTGAAAAGCCCGATCTGGAAACCGCTCAGGGTTATCTGGCCTCAGGTGACTATTATTGGAACTCCGGCATGTTCCTGTTTAAGGCCTCCCGCTACCTGGAAGAGCTGAACAAGTTCCGCCCCGATATTCTGCAAGCCTGTGAAAAGGCGATGGCAGTTGAGAGCACTGATCTGGATTTTGTTCGATTGGATGAAGCCGCATTTCATACTTGCCCGGATGAATCTATCGATTATGCCGTGATGGAAAAAACCACTGACTCCGTTGTCGTTCCTCTTGATGCGGGTTGGACCGATGTAGGCTCCTGGACAACGTTGGCAGATATCTGTGAAAAAGATGAGTCCGGTAACGCTTTTCAGAGTGACGTTCTGTTGCAGGAGACCCGCAACACCTATGTGCGCAGTGAAAAAAAGTTGATTGCTACCGTGGGTGTCGAGGATCTGATCATCACCGAAAGCGATGATGCCATTCTGGTGGCCCATAAGGATCGGGTGCAGGATGTTAAAAAGATCGTTGACCGACTGAAGGCAAAAAACCAGATTGAGGCAAAACTTCATCGGAAAGTTTACCGCCCCTGGGGGGCTTATGACTCCATTGATATGGGCGACCGGTTCCAGGTTAAGCGCATTACCGTTAAGCCGGGGGCACAGCTCTCTTTGCAGATGCACCATCACCGTGCCGAACACTGGATTGTGGTCAAAGGTACCGCTTTGGTCACCAATGGTGATCAGGAAATTCTGCTGACCGAAAACCAGTCCACCTATATCCCCATTGGCGTGGTGCATCGGCTGGAAAACCCGGGCAAGTTCGACCTTGAACTGATTGAAGTACAGAGCGGCGGGTATCTGGGTGAGGATGATATTGTCCGGTTTGAGGATACCTACGGTAGGGCGTGATTGACGCCGCCCGCTGCCCGGCTCCCGCTGCCCGAAAAAGCACAGCTCTTATCTTTTACGGGGAGCGGGAAGCGGGCGGCGGGCAGCGTTCCTTAACATTAACTATTCACCCATAACTAATGGTATAAACTGTACCTGCGGTATTGACCTTATAATAATTCACTCAACAAGAATTCCGTGATGCCAGTCATATCAAGCTTTTTTGGGATTTATATCAGGATGTACCACGCTGATCATGCCCCACCGCATATTCATGCCGAGTATCAGGGGCATGAGGCGCTGGTAGAAATATCCACAGGCCATATTCTGGAAGGTGGTTTACCCAAAAAAGCAGCAAAGCTTGTGGGCGACTGGTGTTTGTCGCATCAAGCTGAGCTGGCAGACAACTGGCAAAGGGCTATGGACCTTCAACCACTTGAGCGTATAGCAGGAGCTGACAATGATTAAAATCGTTCAGGCTGTTTATCAGGCAGGGGTGGAAATAAAGCTTCATTTTTCTGATGGCAGCTTTGGTGTTATGGATTTTAGTGAAATACTGTCACATAAAACCAGCCTTACCCGGGCTTTGGATGATGCCGCTTTTTTCCAACGTTTTTTTATCGAGCTAGGGGCGCTTTGCTGGCCTAATGGCCTGGAGTTCAGTGCAGGTAGCCTTTATAAAAGTCTGGAAGAGTCCGGTAAGCTGGTTAAGCCTGCTGCTTAGGGTTTGTCCTGGGCCTCATTTTACTCAGGCTGTAAAAGGCCGCTTCCCACTTCCCGCTGCCCGAAAAAGCACAGCTCTTATCTTTTACGGGGAGCGGGTAGCGGGGGGGGCGGGCAGCGTTCCACTCATTGTCTGATTTCCCTGCCCGGAGCTTCTGGCTCAGGCACAATCTGAACCTGTAGTGAAACCTTCAGGTTTTCACGCAGTGCTGAAAATATGCCTGCCAGATTATCCATGCTGGGGTTTCCCTTGCCCGATAACATTCGATGCAGGCTTTTGCTGGATTTTTGGGTAGTATTCGCCAGCTGTTCGAAACCGACAGTGGCATTTACAAGATCCCTTAATATCATTCGGGCTGCATCGGGCTCACCGTTAAGGAACAGGGTTGCGGCTTCGTCCAGCAGGGCACAGGCAAAATCCGGGTCACGTTCTGCCCTGGCCTGTATGGTCTGTTTGAAATCCCGTGTCAATGGCATAACGATGTTCTTCCTGGTTTTTGGCTTATACCTGCATTAAACCCGGTTTGTTTTTCTGGCCCGATAATCGGGCCAATGCTCTTTTGCCCGGGCGATATCTCTGCGTTGTGTTGATTTATCACCACTGCTGGTAAGGGCTTTTACCGTCTTGTTGCAGGTATTCAAGCACGGTCATCTTCATATTTATGGTAACTTATATGTTACTTTTGGCAGGCTGCATTTATTGTGATGTCAACTTAGTCAATAAGTCAGCTGGTTGCCGGGGTTTTATTTTCGGGGTTTAAAATGACCGCACTCTCTTGTTTTAAGGCCTACGATATCCGTGGCCGCATGCCTGATGAATTGAATGAAGATATTGCCTGGCGGATTGGCCGGGCAACGGCTGAATACCTGCAGCCCAAAACCATAGTTATTGGTGGGGATATTCGCCTGTCTACCCCTGAACTCAAAGAAGCCCTGAGCGATGGGTTGCGGGCCGGTGGTGTGGATGTGATTGATATTGGCCTGTGTGGCACTGAAGAGGTTTATTTTGCCACTTCGCATCTGAAGGCGGATGGGGGCATTATGGTGACCGCCAGCCATAATCCGAAAGACTATAACGGGATGAAGCTGGTTCGGGAGTCGAGCAAGCCGATTTCTGGCGATACCGGGTTGCGGGAGATTCAGCGGTTGGCTGAAGAGGTTTTTGTTGAACCACAAAGGCACAAAGACACAAAGGTTTCTTTTGGTTCTTATCGGCAGATCAGCAACCTTGCGGCTTATGTGGATCATATTCTTGGGTATATCAAACCGGATGAGTTGAAGCCGCTGAAACTGGTGGTGAATGCCGGTAATGGGGCTGCCGGGCATGTGATTGATGCTATTGAAGCACGGTTTAAAGAGACCGGTGTGCCGGTGGAGTTTGTGAAGATTCACCATGAGCCGGATGGGAACTTTCCCCATGGGATTCCTAACCCGTTGTTACACGACTGTCGGCAGGCAACTGTGGATGCGGTGCTGGAACATAATGCAGATATGGGCATTGCCTGGGATGGGGATTTTGACCGCTGCTTTTTGTTTGATGAGAAAGGGCAGTTTATTGAGGGGTATTATATTGTCGGGCTGTTGGGTGAGGCGTTTCTGGCTCATTATCCTGGTGCAAAGATTATTCATGACCCTCGGTTGACCTGGAATACTATTGACCAGGTTTCGACTGCAGGAGGTGTGCCGGTGCTGTGTAAAACCGGTCATGCCTTTATCAAGGAGCGGATGCGGGAAGAGGATGCCGTCTATGGCGGTGAGATGAGTGCCCACCATTATTTCCGTGACTTTGCTTACTGCGATTCCGGGATGATTCCGTGGCTGCTGGTAACTGAGTTAATGTCCCATAAAGGTAAAAAGCTTTCTGAACTGGTGGCCGAACGCATTGCTTTGTTCCCATCCTCTGGTGAGATTAACAGCACACTGGATAATCCACAGGCGGCAATCGACCGGATTCTGGCGATTTATGAAAAGGATGCGGTGGCTGTGGATCATACCGATGGGATCTCACTGGATATGGGGGAGTGGCGGTTTAACCTGCGACTTTCTAATACAGAGCCGGTGATTCGGTTGAATGTGGAGAGTCGGGGCGATGTGGCGCTGATGGATGAGAAAACTTCTGAATTGTTGAGTTTGATTCGGCAGTGATTTATTGGAACCACAAAGACACAAAGGCACAAAGTTTTTTGGTTTCTGCGCTATGCGCAGTAAAAAAAAGTCTTTCTTTGTGTCTTCGTGTCTTTGTGGTTCAAAAAGAGAAATTAAAAATTGGTACGGATTTTAGCGGTTGGCTGGTTGGCCTTTCTGGTGATTCTTTCGGCCAGTAAAAGCCTCGGTTATGGTCACTGGGCCTGGGGCAGTATTGAGCGTTTTCTGGGCGGCAATTTGCAGATGCATTTTGTCATGGCCTTTATTCTTTCAGGACTGGCTCACTTGGCCAGCCCAGGGTTCTGGCACCGGGGCTGGTTGTTACTGCTGTTGGTGATTGGCTGTGCCCTGGATGAAAGTTTGCAGGCGGTGCTGCCACTGCGGAATTTTAACCCGCTGGATTTTCTCGTAACCTGTGCCGGGTTGTTGCTGGCTGCTTTGCCTTTTATGGTGTCGCAGTGGCGGATGGTTAAAAGCGTTTGAACCACAAAGACACAAAGGCACAAAGGTTTTTTGGGTTTGCCTGCGCTACGCACAGCAAACATAAGAAAAAGTCTTCCTTTGTGTCTTTGTGCCTTTGTGGTGAAAAAAAAGCTGGATTTGAATGTAGATGCCTACCTCGTTGTTATCGGGCCGGTCGCGGCTGCCTCTTTTTTTACTGGTCATTATGGATGTGGCCATTGCCTTTGGCTGTGCGGAGCTATCGGAATGGGTGCGTTTTGGTGACCATGCTACCCACTATCTGAATGTGATGACTATGCAGGCGCTGCTAGTGGTGGTGTTTTCGTTTTTGTGTGAAGTGTATGCCCCCTGGCGTGGGCGACGGATCAGCGAGCGATTGACCAAGGTCGCCATTGCCTGGGCATTGTCGTTTACAGCGCTGATCGCTTTTATGGTGATGACCAAAACCACCGAGCGGTATTCCCGTATCTGGCTGTTTACCTGGATAGGACTGACCATCCCCATGGTATTGGTGATCCGGTTCACTCTTTATCGAATGCTGATGCGGTTTCGTAGCCGTGGGCGCAATACCCGCCATATACTGGTGATTGGTGATGGTCGTAACTTTGAGGCCATGCGTGAGTACTTCTCAAAAGATAATGGTTATGGCTACCGGCTGCAGCATATTATCGAGCACGATAATGATGAGCAGGCGCTGGCGGAGCTGAAACAGTATCTGGCCAGAAATGAAGCCTTTGATGAGTGCTGGCTCTGCATACCCTTTAACAAGAACTCCATTCTGCAGCCAGTGATGTTTGCCCTGCGCCACAGTACCGCCAATATTCGCTATATGCCGGGGCTACAGGATCTGCCGCTGCTGAACCATACCATTACCAAAATTGGCGATTTTTATTCCCTGGATATCAGCTGTTCGCCTATGGACAGCATTAACGCCATTATCAAACGGGTGTCGGATATTGTGATTGGCAGCCTGATTCTGCTGCTGATTTCTCCGGTGATGGTGGGGGTGGCCATTGCTGTGAAACTCTCGTCACCGGGGCCGGTGTTTTTCAAGCAGTTTCGGCATGGGGCTTCTGGTCAGCAGGTGAAGGTTTATAAGTTCCGCAGTATGAAGGTGCATCAGGAAGGCGAAGGTAAAGTGACTCAGGCCACTAAAGGTGATCCACGGGTTACCAGAGTCGGAGCCTTTATTCGCCGTACCAGCCTCGATGAGTTGCCGCAGTTTATTAATGTACTGCAGGGGCGGATGTCTATCGTTGGTCCTCGGCCCCATGCATTGGCTCATAACGAGTATTACAAAGACCTGGTGGAATCTTATATGCAACGCCATAAGGTGAAGCCGGGCATTACCGGACTGGCCCAGGTGCGGGGCTTCAGGGGTGAGACTGATACGCTGGATAAGATGCAACGGCGGGTGGAGTGTGATCTGGAATACATTAATAACTGGTCGTTGTGGCTGGATATCAAGATTATCATTGGTACCGTTTTCAAAGGGTTTATGAACCCTAATGCTTATTAAAAGACTTTTTTGAACCACAAAGGCACAAAGACACAAAGGAAGACTTTCTTTTGTTTGCAGCGCGTAGCGCTGGCAAACCCAAAAAACCTTTGTGTCTTTGTGCCTTTGTGGTGAAAAGGCTTTTAATTCACAACCCGCACCACCCCCTGTTTTAGAACAGGTTCATTGAAGTTAATGAGCAATCCAAGCCAACGTTTTTTCAGTTTGAGATAGGTGAGTAACTGTGCCTTATGGATCGGTAGTACTTTTTCTACAGCTTTCAGTTCCACGATAACAAGGTCATTCACCAACAGATCAAGCTTATAATCAGCTCCCAGACTGCGCCCTTTATAAATAACGGGAACTGGCTCCTGACTTTTTAGCTCCAAACCTTTTTGTTCAAGCTCAAATATAAGTGCCCGCTCATAAGTGTTTTCCAATAACCCGGGGCCCAAATGTCGGTGAACTTCAATGGCGGCACCAATGATCACTGAAGACAGTTGATCAGACTCTTCCTTCATATTAATTCTCATATTTATTAGTTCGAAAGACCAAATATAGAAAACCTTTGTGTCTTTGTGCCTTTGTGGTTCAAAAAAAATGAAAAAAGCTCTGTTCTGGCCGCTGTTAGCGGTGATGTTCTGGTTGCCTTTGCCTGAAGGCAGCAAGCCCGAGTGGGCTATGGGGATTTTGATGATGCTGGTCTACGGGCTGGCGTTGTTCTGGTTGCTGGGTTTTGCCCTGAACCGGTTGCCGGTGTCCCTTGCCTTTCAGAAGGCCCGCTGGTTTCACCTTGGGTTTATTCTGGTTACCTGCTGGCTGTTTATACAACAGCTGCCATTACCTGCTGAGTGGGTAAAGGCACTCTCCCCCCACGCCTGGGATATTCACTACCAGGCTTATCTGGCACTGGGATTGCCCATGCCGGATTTACTCCCCCTCTCTCTTGACCCTTTCGCTACACAGGTGACTGCGTTGCTGGCGCTGGCCTATTATCTGCTGTTTTGCTTATGCCTGCTGCTGATCGACCGACCTGAGAAGTTGAAAGCCTTTGCCTGGGTGCTGGTGATTTCCGGTATTTTTCAGGCGGTGTTTGGTTCGTTAAGTACGCTCTCCGGGTTGGAAACCTTGTTGTTCCGGGATAAGACCTCTTATTTTGGCGTGGCTACGGGCACCTTTGTCAACCGCAACAGTTTTGCCGGTTGTATGGAGATGACCCTGGCAGCGGGCATGGGCCTGCTGATTGCCCAGCTGAATGAACGGCCTTCCCAAAACTGGCAGGAGTGGCTGCACCGCACCCTGAAAACCCTGATGAGCAATAAGGTAATCCTCCGCACCGGGCTGGCCATTATGGTGATCGCTCTGGTGCTCTCCCGCTCCCGTATGGGCAATACGGCGTTTTTCTCCAGCCTGATGATTACCGGCTTTTTGTACGTTATCTGTCGTAAGCAGCTGAGCCGGGGAATGGTGGTGCTGTTTGTCAGTTTGCTGGTGATTGATACGGCCATTGTCAGCCAGTGGTTTGGCCTGGAGAAGGTAGTGGAACGCCTTGAACAAACCTCCATGGAACGGGAAACCCGGCCCAATGTCGCGGAAGTAACGCTGGATGCCATTGGTGATTATGGTTTGACCGGCTCCGGTGGCGGCTCGTTCTATACGACGTTACCCGCTTATCATGATGGTAGCTGGCGGGGCTTTTACGACCTGGCCCATATTGATTTTCTGCAATTTCCCCTGGAGTTTGGTATACCCGCCTATGCTATTCTGGCACTGTTGGTGCTGGCGGCTGGCTGGCATGCTATTGCGGCCATGAGGCAACGGCGCAACCGGTTGATGATTGGCATGGGCTTTACCGCCTTTATGGGCATGCTGGCCATTATGATTCACTCATCGGTGGATTTTAATCTGCAGATTCCTTCCAATGCGGCTTATTTTGTGGTGTTGATGGCGCTGGCTCTGGTGGCTCGTTATATGCCAACACCTGCGGGTAAGGTGCGTCAGTAAAGATTTTTTTTGAACCACAAAGGCACAAAGACACAAAGGAAAAGCATTTTTTGTAAGAGCTTTGCTCTTACCAACCTTTTGCTCTTCTTCGTGTCTTTGTGCCTTTGTGGTGAAAAGCTTTTAAACATGATAGATATTCATAACCATATTATTCCCGCCATTGATGATGGCCCCGATACCCTGGAGCAATCCCTGGAGCTGCTGCGCATAGCCGAAGCCAATGATATTCAGCGGATGGTCTGTACGCCCCATATGCATCCCGGTCGTTACGATAACGATATCAACACCATTGCGCCCGCCTTTGATGTGCTGGTTGGCCATGTGCAACAGGCAGGTATTGGTGTTCAGCTGGCCATGGGAGCGGAGGTGCGTTTTAGTGATGAGCTGATGTTTCAGCTGCGGCAGAAGCGTATCCCGATGATCGGTAAGTGGGATGGGAAAGGGGTTCGGGATCAGTTGACGTTGACTAATCCGGATTTGCTGACCTTTTCGCTTTTTGGTGGTTGATTTTTTTGAACCACAAAGACACAAAGGCACAAAGAAGAGCAAAAGACTGGTAAGAGCAAAGCTCTTACCAATAAAGGCTTTTCCTTTGTGTCTTTGTGCCTTTGTGGTGAAAGCTTTTAAAGGGAATCACGCACGGTGTTCAAGAGATGGTTGATGGTTCTGCCAGGTATTGCCCTGCTGGCAGTGGCCTTTAATACGGCATGGAATCTGGTGCAGTCGGAGGTCTGGCGTTCCCAGACAGAGGACTTTCTGGACCACTGGGTAGCAGAAGCAAAAACAGAGGCTGGCTTTACTGTGGATAAAGAAGAGTGGCTACTCACTTTGGCCGGTGCTGATAATGCCCTGGACAATATGCCCGGCTCTCCCGAACTGCAGATGATGCGAGCCCAGGTACTAAACCGGGGAGTACAAAACGGTTGGGCTGTTAACGATTCAGGTGAACCGATGGAGCTGGATGCCTGGCAACAGGCCATCCTGCAAAGACCCGGCTGGCCTTATAGCTGGAGCAGTTATGCACAGGCTCGCTCCCAGCGTTCATTAATCGATCAACAGCTGGAACAAGCACTGGTACGGGCTGATCAGCTTGGCCCCTGGGAACAGCAGGTGATGGAAAACGCCACCATCCTCGGCAGGTATTATCGCGGATGGTTAAGCGAACCGGTTCAGAATATTCTCGATGATAGCCAGCAGCGGTTGGTGAAGCTTTATCCACATCGGGCTAAGCAAATAGAACGGCAATACCCGCTGCCTTAAAGCATTGGAACCACAAAGGCACAAAGACACAAAGTTTTTTTTGGATTTGACAGCGCTTCGCGCTGCAAACAAAAGAAAAAGTCTTCCTTTGTGCCTTTGTGTCTTTGTGGTTCAAAAAAATTCTATCCACAACTCAAGTACACCTCATGCTTAAGAAATGCCTATTCCCCGCAGCCGGCTACGGCACCCGTTTTCTCCCAGCCACCAAAAGCATGCCCAAAGAGATGATGCCGGTGGTTTCCAAACCCCTCATTGAATACGGGGTAGAAGAAGCCCTGCAAGCTGGCTTGGCTGATATCTGCATGGTGACCGGCCGGGGCAAGCGAGCCCTGGAAGATCACTTTGATGCCAACTACGAGCTGGAACACCAGATTGCCGGTTCCGATAAAGAATCCCTGCTCACCAATATACGTCAGCTGATTGATGAGTGTACTTTCTCCTACACCCGCCAGCGGGAGATGAAAGGCCTGGGCCATGCCATTCTTTCCGGTGAACCGCTGATCGGCGAACAACCCTTTGGTGTGGTGCTGGCGGATGACCTGTGCATTAACCCTGATGGCCCTGGCGTGCTGGCGCAAATGGCACTGCTCTACAAGCAGTTTCGTTGCTCTATTGTGGCGGTGATGGAAGTGCCGGAAGATCAAGTGCATAAGTACGGCGTAATTGCCGGGCAAACCATTTCCGAGGACCTGATCCGTGTGGAAAACATGGTAGAAAAACCCGCCCGGGAAGATGCCCCCAGCAACCTGGCCATTATTGGCCGCTATATTCTGACCCCGGATATTTTCGACCTGATCCGCGACACCCAACCCGGCAAAGGCGGCGAAATCCAGATTACCGATGCGCTGATGACCCAGGCTCAGCGTGGTTGTGTACTCGCTTATAAATTCAAGGGCAGACGCTTTGACTGCGGCAGTATTGAAGGTTTTATCGAAGCGACCAACTACTGCTACGATAAGCTGTACGCCCGGTGACGAACTAACAGGCACCGTTCAATCAGCAATCTATCTGAATTAGCCGGATTTTATGCGCCATATCCATCCTGATTACGACCAGCTTCGAGCTGTTGGCAAAGACCTGAACTCTGCACTCTTTAAGGAGCTGACCCAGGACGAATATAAAATAGTCGCCCGTCGGCTCGAAACGATCAAGAAAGGCAAAATGCGGTTTGATTCTTATGAGCAGTTTGACCAATACACCGACTTTTGCATCAACGATTATGTGGACAGCCGTGGTGAGAACCTGGTCAAGCGTTATAAGCGCAGGCACCATGAAACCATCAGCGCCACCGAAGCACGAATTATTGATGCTCTGCTGACTTCTCAAACCTCACTTTTTCAGATTCTCAGCAGGGATACGGACAGCGCAACCGTTCAGCTTAAGGATCTGTTAAATGGTGGTGAGCTTGCCATCACTGACCGAAATTTAAGCGCCTCCCCGGGTGCCACCAGTTTTATCATGTTCACCCGGATTCTGACCTATGGGGACGACCTGCACATCACCTCCGGTGCTTCCATGCTGTTTCCCAATCATTCCCGGGAACAGGTGCTGCTGGAATATTGGCGTTTGCTGAAAAAGAGCCCTGCCGGTTCCATTCAGTCCAAACGCTATGCTGCTTTTTATAAACTGCACAGCAAGCATGGCTTTAAGGATATGGCCCGTGACGAGGAAGCGACGGTGGCCTGAAAGATCAGGACCACGAATCGTTTGTAAAAGATAAAGGTATAGCAGGCAAATTTATGACCACAACCTATACCATCCCTGAAGCTCCATCCATCACCAATGAACGGCAGTATATTGAGTGGTTTGTGCAATACAGTGACAAACTCGAAGAGCTGAGAAACCTGACAGGCCGCTATGCGGAAGGTGAACGGCTGGAGGCCTTTGTCGCAGAGCATACCGACCGTGGGATGAGCCTGCTGGAAATGCATCCGGACCGGGAGTCGCTGTTTGAGCGGGTCTCGTTTATGTCGGAAGACACCTGGGCAAAATTGAAGAAGGTGCTGGCAGAGTACGGTGGGCTGGCAAACTGCCCTGAGCCCCAGAGGGTTCTGTTGGTCGGGCTGGTGATTCATATCATGATCGGGGTGGAGGTGTTGGAGAAGAAGTATCTGCATCCTGAGGCGGGACGGTTGGTGCCGGAGATACGTTAAAGAGCCTTTCCCCCTGGAGGACGGTGAATATTCACGGAAACACCGTCCTCCCTGGTGTGAAATTATTGTTCGTTAACGTCAGCTCACAGGAGATTATCCCGGCGCCATTGCCGGGCACGGCGGACGATGGTCACAGCAACCGGCAGGTAAATGATGACCAGCACCAGCTTGAGGCCGGTGATGCCTGAAACCCGACTCAGGGTATCATCTAGGGAAAAATCATGAAAGCCCGCGAAGCCATTGGGCTCAATGGCTATAAGGACATCCCCTTATAGAGCAAAATACACATCCAGTGTCTTATATAAAAAAGATTTGGATGTTCTGAAAATGAATGCATTTGATTTAATGAATAGGCTATCTGTTATTTATGACGCACGTCAGCAATGGAAAATAGATCATAAACTTGCTGATATTCTGCTCTTAGTCATTTGTGCAGTCATTGCAGGTTGCGAAGGCTGGGAAGAAATTGAAGACTTCGGCAATGAGCGACTGGACTGGTTAAAAAAATATGGTGAATTTGAATACGGCATTCCTTCCCATCATACAATTTCCAGGATAGTTGCTGCTATTAACCCAAAGCAATTCCAGAAATGCTTTATTGAGTGGATGCAAGCCTGCCACCGGGCAACTAATGGTGAGATCATTGCAATTGATGGAAAAACAGCAAGAGGATCATACGACAAAGGCAAGGATAAAGGTGCAATTCACATGGTGAGTGCGTTTGCTACTGCAAACGAATTGGTCCTTGGCCAAATTAAGATTAATGATAAAAGTAACGAGATTACCGCCATACCTGAATTACTTGAACTCCTTGAAATTCGAGGATGCCTTGTAACCATAGACGCCATGGGGTGTCAGAGGGATATTGCCAAGAAAATTGTCGATAAAGGTGCTGATTATTTGCTAGCGGTAAAAGGTAATCAGGGCAAGCTTCATGAAGCATTTGAGAATCATTTTTCTGTTGAAAGAATGAATCAATGGAAGGGTGACACTTTCAGAACTGAAGAAAAAAGCCATGGTAGAATGGAAACACGTCTTCACATAGTTAGTGATATCTTTGATGAGTTTGTTAATCTTTCTTTTGATTGGAAAGGAATGAAAACTCTTGGAATTATTTGTCTGCAAGAATGGAAGATGGTGTATTTAATGCTGACGACATCAGTGTGCGTTATTACATTTCCTCTGCGCAATTAACTGCAGAAAAGTTTGCACATGCTGCAAGAGAGCATTGGGCAATCGAGAATAAACTCCATTGGAAAATGGATGTTGCAATGAGAGAAGATGATTGTCGAATCAGAAGGGGCAATACCGCTGAAATGCTCACTGGTTTTCGACATATGGCAGTTAATATGTTGAACAATACCAAAACCTTTAAAGCTGGTCTGAAGCGGAAGCAGAAAAAGGCCGCCATGAGCACTCGATATCTGTCTGAAGTCCTCGCAGGGTGCGGGGTTTCATGATTTTTCCCTGCCACCGATGCCATGCTGTTGCAGTTTTCGGAAGATCGGGAACGAGCCTGTGAACGTTTTGCTGCTTTTGTTCTGGCAGGGGTGGGTATCAATATCTGGGTTCATCTCAAACAGCAGATCTACCTGGGTGATGACCGGTTTGTTTCGGATCAGCAGCAATATATTGAAAAGCCAGTGAAAGGTAAGGCGCTTTCGGAAGTGCCTCATAAGCAGAAACGCAAACCTGCACGGCCCCTTGAGTTTTACCAGGCGAGTTGTGATTCAATCGAGGCTGCTGTTTGTGCGGCTTTTGGTTCCGGCGGTTACACCCAGAAAGCCATCGCTGATTATTTTGGCCTGCATTATTCCACGGTGAGCAAGATGATTGCGCGCCAGGAATAAAGTGTGTATTGGGCGGTGTTCATGAGTTGGCCTTGTCTCCTTGCTTTAGATCTGCAGGTTTGAGCCACTATGAACCAGAAAGGTATTTGTCCATTTTTAATAATTTGCCCAGGGCTCTTTTGAATTCCGGAGTGAAATAGAGCTTGTTCAATGGTCAAGCCCGTTCCACAGTTCTTCAACAGGCTGGTAATCCCCTTTGGTGGTTTCTTCCCAGCCTTTTTCAAAAGACTCTTCCGCCGTACCAAAAGAAACACTCTCCCTGAAGCTGTGAACGATTCTTAATAGTGCTGGCAGGTGTTCGCTGGGTATTTTCCCTATCTCCTGCTGCAGCATTTCTTGTATCGCTGTTTCATTGTTTTTCATTGGGTAGTGCCTTTCAGGTTGCCAGGAGGCTGACCGAGAATAGCGCCCGTAGCGAGGATGGCAGAAAATTGAGGATAAAAAGTCGGAAAGTTTTAGTGAATAGTGGTTCTATTTGCTAAAAATTTCCGACTTTTTAGACCAATTTGCTGCCACCGCAGTAGGGCAGTCTGTTCTCGGTCAGCCTCCTAGTTGCTGTTCGTATTATTTTCACTTGCACCGGCTGAGTGAAATGTTAGTTTAGTCTGAACAGCCATCGCTGATCATTTTGGCCTGAATTATTCCTCGGTGAGTAAGATGATTACCCGGTACCCTATAGTTTGTGGGCATTGAGTGGCTATTTATGCCAACTATTCGTAATGGGTCCACATCCTGATGATTTTAACGGTTTTCTCTTTTTTCAGTACCTGGTAAACCAGCCGGTGCTGAATATTAATTCTCCGTGATAATGCGCCACTCAGGTCACCGATCAGCTTTTCGTAAGGTGGTGGTGTTTGATACGGATTAATCGCCAGTATATTCAGCAGGGCTTCTGCTTTGGATTTCAGGTCTGCGGCTGCGATTTTCTTTGCATCTTTTTGCGCCTGCCGGGTGTATACCAGTTTCCAACTCACCAGCCGGGCTCCTCGCTGCAATCTGAAATATCGCTGGCCAATCCGTCGCGGATGGATTTCCGCATTCCCGGTATATTGAGCAGGTGAAGTGTTTCCTGAATAGCACTCCAGTCTTCTTCAGATACCAGTACGGCATTGTTGCGTTTGCCAGTAATAAGCACTGGCTTGTGGCTTTGAGCGGTTTCATCAATCAGCCGGTACAGGTTTGCACGGGCTTCGCTGGCGCTGTATCTGCTCATGGATTGTCTCCTGATTCTTTTACTATTTTTTACGTACGTAATATAGTACGTATTCTTTAATCCCGCCAATGATGGTGCCAATTTTGCTGCCTTTTTAAAAACACTTTTACCACACAAATACTGAGTCCCACATACCATCCTATGATAAAGAAATGCCTTTTCCCCGCTGCCGGCTACGGCACCCGCTTCCTCCCTGCCACCAAATCCATGCCTAAAGAGATGATGCCCATTGTCAGTAAACCGCTGATTGAGTATGGCGTTGAAGAGGCGCTGCAGGCGGGTATGAATGATATCTGTATTGTTACCGGCCGTGGCAAGCGCAGCCTGGAAGATCATTTTGATGCCAACTATGAACTGGAGCATCAGATTGCCGGTAGTGATAAGGAGTCACTGCTGAAATATGGGGTGATTGCCGGGCAGGCTATTTCTGATGATCTGATCCGGGTGGAAACCATGATGGAGATGCCTGCAAAAGAAGATGCCCCCAGCAAGCTGGCTATTATTGGCCGCTATATTCTGACGCCGGATATTTTTGACCTGATCCGGGATACCCGGCCGGGTAAAGGCGGCGAGATTCAGATTACCGATGCCCTGATGGCCCAAGCTCAGAGGGCCTGTGTGCTGGCTTATAAGTTCAAGGGCAGGCGTTTTGATGTGGCAGTATTGCCGGGTTTATTGACGCTACCAATTATTGTTATGACGCGCTTTATTGTTGATCGCTGTGTGTCGATCATTCCCCGTGCTTACATTGGGTATCTGCTTTACCTGAGCTAAAGAAGTTGGAACCACAAAGCACACAAAGAGCACAAAGGAAAAGATAAGATTTTTTCTTTTTTCTTTTTTCTTTTCTTTGTGCTCTTCGTGTGCTTTGTGGTTCAAAATAAAGGCCCCACCAATGAAAATTCTCGTTACCGGCCGCTGGTTATATCGGCTCCCATACCTGTGTTGAGTTACTGAATGCCGGTCATGACCCCATCGTATTGGACAATCTCAGTAACAGTTCGCCCACTGCTATCCGGCGTGTGGAGCAAATTACCGGCAAGGCATTGCCTTTTGTTGAGGGTGATATCCGGGATGAGCAGACTGTAAACCGGTTAATGTCGGCTCATCAATTCGATGCGGTCATACATTTTGCCGGTTTGAAGGCGGTGGGGGAGTCCTGCACCATGCCTCTGAA
Organism: Salinisphaera sp. G21_0; assembly: GCF_017744115.1. Lineage (GTDB taxonomy): Bacteria > Pseudomonadota > Gammaproteobacteria > Pseudomonadales > Endozoicomonadaceae > Endozoicomonas. Next base: position 56,676 of record NZ_JAGHQW010000038.1, read on the forward strand.
GTATTATGACAATAATATCAGCGGCACGATCACGCTCTGCCAGGCCATGGCAGCCCATCATATCAAACGGCTGATTTTCAGCTCATCCGCTACCGTGTACGGTGACCCGCATACGCTGCCTATTGAAGAGAGTTTTCCCCTGTCGGCCACGAATCCTTATGGCCATTCGAAACTGGTGATTGAGGAGATTTTGCGGGAACTTTATAAGTCCGACCCGCAATGGAATATCGCCCTGCTGCGCTATTTTAATCCGGTAGGGGCGCACCCTTCTGGCCTGATCGGTGAAGACCCTAACGATATTCCCAATAATCTGTTGCCTTATATTTCCCAGGTGGCTATTGGCAAGTTGCAGCAGCTGAACGTATTTGGCAATGATTATTCGACGGCCGATGGCACCGGTGTGCGTGACTATATCCATGTGGTGGATCTGGCCCGTGGCCATGTGAAGGCGCTGGAAAGATTGACGGATGATAACCGGGACTGCCATGTGTGGAACCTGGGCGTCGGCAAGGGGTACTCGGTGCTGGAGATGATCCACGCCTTTGAAAAGGCCTCTGGCAGACAGGTGCCTTATGTTATCGCTGACCGTCGTCCGGGGGATATTGCTGCCTGCTATGCCCACCCTGAAAAAGCCGAACGTGAGTTGGGGTGGAAAGCGGAGTATTCGCTGGATGATATCATGGCCCATGCGTGGAAGTGGCAATCGGAAAATCCACAAGGATATGGTTCAATGGATGGGTAGCGCCTGTTCAGGTTTGATGATCCCTCATGGATGATGACCAATAATGCAAGACAAAAAATGGGGTAAATTGCCCTGGCAGCGGCTGGTGTTTGTGGCTGCCATCCTTACCTGCACTGTGATGGCGGTGATTCCCGGCAGTATTGACCCCACCGGTTTTGTTAACGACAAAGTAAAGCACGTTATTGTGTTTTTTGTGTTGGCGTTGATGCTTGACTACCTGGCCTTTCCTACTGCCCGCTTTACCTGGTATAAGCCACTGGGGTTGTTGGCCTTTGGGGTGTTGCTGGAAGTGTTGCAGGATACTCTTGGGTTTCGTAAGGGCAGTAACCAGGATTTGCTGGATATTTTATCGAACCTGGCGGGGATTACGGGTTACTTTGTGGTGGCGGCTGTGGTTAAGCGAATTTACAGGGTTAAACTGGCGAATGGAGGGGCGGTGGTTTAAAAGCCTTGGAACCACAGAGCACACGAAGAGCACAAAGGAAAAGATAAGATAAGATAAGATTTTTTCTTTTTCTTTTTCTTTCCTTTGTGAGCTTTGTGGTTCACAAAAAAAATCAGTTGACCAGCCGCTTGATGCCATGTTTGAGGACGTACTCATTAAAGTTGATCAGCAAGCCCAGCCAGAGATTGTTCATTTTCAAGTAGGTCAATAACTGAGCATCATGAATACGGTTGAGTTTTTCCACAGCTTTTAATTCGACAATGACTAACCCTTCAACGAGAAGATCAAGCTTCAGGTCGGTATTGAGTTTTTTGTTTTTGTAATACACTGGAACAGGCACCTGCCTTTCAACCTGCAGGTTGGCCTGTTTAAGCTCGAAAAACAGTGCTTCTTCATAAATTGACTCCAGCAGGCCCGGCCCCAAAACTCGATGAACTTCTATGGCGCAGCCAATGATGTGTTCTGATAACTGGTTAGACTTGGTTTTCATCCGCATATCTCTATTTATTGTTAATAACTAAAAATAGAACACTTTTCCTGTTTTTATAGTTTTGAATCCGGCCCCGGTGGTTTGAAGAAAAGAAGTGGAACCACAGAGCTCACGAAGGGCACAAGGGAAAAGAAGTGGAACCACAGAGCACACGAAGAGCACAAAGGAAAAGCATTGGAACCACAAAGCACACGAAGAGCACAAAGAAGAGCTTTTCTTTTCCTTTGTGCTCTTCGTGTGCTTTGTGGTTCAAAAGGATCTTTTTCCCTCCTTTCGGTCTTCTGTATAATCCCTGCTTGCCTATTCCCCTGATGCCTGAATCTGTTTAAGGATTACCGCCTTGTCCACGCTGGATAACCGTTTTAGCCGTTTTCTGTTTTATTTTCTGTTGCTGGTGATTACCTGACTGCCCTTGCCCTATGGCAGCAAGCCCGAATGGGCCATGGGGATTTTGCAGGCGGGTGTTTTTATGCTGTCGGCCTTCTGGTTGGCGGGGTATGGTTTTGGGCATCTGTCGGTTACCCCTGCCTTTCGTAAAGGTGCGCCGGTTTTTATTGGGTTGTTGCTGGTTGCTTTCTGGGTTTGGGTGCAGTCGTTGCCACTGCCTGCAGAGCTTGTGCAGCAGTTATCACCGGTGGCCTGGTCGGTTCAGGTTGAAGCGGCCAGCGCATTAAACCTGCCGGTGCCGGATGCTCTTTATCTTTCCCTTGATCCTTTTGCTTCCCAGGTGCATGCCCTGTTATCGCTGGCCTATGCGCTGCTGTTTGCCATGGTGTTGTTGCTGGTGAGTGATCCGAAGCGGTTGCGGGTGATTGCCTGGGTGTTTGTGATTGCCGGGGCGTTTCAGGCGTTGTTTGGTTCGTTGAGTACTTTGTCTGGTGCAGAGGTTTTGTTGTTTGGGCCGAAAGAGACCGGCCAGGGTGTAGCTTCGGGTACGTTTGTTAACCGTAATAGTTTTTCAGGCTGCCTGGAGATGACCCTGGCGGTGGGTATGGGCCTGTTGCTGGGTCAGCTGAACGAACGGCGCTTTCATGACTGGCATGAGTTCTGGCAACAAACCCTGAAAACCCTGCTAAGCAACAAAGTCATTTTACGTACCGCCATTGCCATTATGGTGGTCGGCCTGGTGTTGGGGCGCTCCCGTATGGGCAATACGGCGTTTTTCTCCAGCCTGATGATTACCGGGGTTTTGTACGTTATCTGTCGTAAAAAATTAACCCGTGGTGTGGTGATTCTGTTTGTCAGCCTGTTTGTGATCGATACCATTATTGTCAGCCAGTGGTTCGGGCTGGAAGAGGTAGTAGAACGGCTGGAAAGAACCAACGTACAAACAGAAGCCCGTAGTGATGTGAACCCGCAAACCATCGGTGCCATTCCTGATTTTGCCCTTGCCGGTTCCGGTGCTGGCAGCTTCTATACCACCCTGCCGCAATATCATGATGGTACCTGGCGGGGCTTTTTCGATTTGGCCCATAATGACTTTCTGCAATTCCCCCTGGAGTTTGGTGTGCCGACTTATGCCATTCTGGGGCTGATGGTGCTGTTTACTGCCTGGCAGGCGATTCAGGCCATGCGCCTGCGACGGAATATGCTGATGGTGGGGATGGGCTTTGCGGCGTTTATGGGGATACTGGCGATTATGATTCATTCGTCGGTGGATTTTAATCTGCAGATACCTTCGAATGCGGCTTATTTTGTTTGCATGATGGCTTTGGGGTGGTTGGCCAGGTATTTGCCGACCCTGCCGGGCGCTTCCCGCCACCCGCTCCCCGAAAAAGATAAACAATACAGAGCTTGTTAAGGCTTCAGAGCTCCCGGTATTTGCTGTGCAGCCAGATCAAAGGTATAAACCCCATCCAGTGGTTCGGATGGCTTTGAGCAGTAATTTGCTTTGTTAACGATCAGCGCATCGGGAAAGTCGGCAGTTTTTCGCTTGCTGCCAGCCTTGACGGGTTTGGCCAGCCGAAAGTCATTCAGCGCCCGCCAGACAGTCTGGCCATCTTCAAAACAGAGGTTGGGTTCTGCAAACAGTTGCTGAATGACCCCAATCAGTTCAGGATTATCAAGATTGTACTTTTTACCCCGTAAGGTCCAGAGAGTTTCTACCAGGACCACATCGGTTATCAGAACTTTGTGCTGCCCGGTAATCAGCCGGGCAGCCTTCGGTGATTGCAGCTCGTCATCATCCAGCAGATAGCGGAGAAGGACGTTGGTATCGATGGCAATCATGGGTTGATGCCGGTTTGCAGGGAGGTCTCTTCATTGACCCGTTTGTCAGTCTTGATACCTTTGAGCAAACCTTTCGCCGCTCCCATTGTTTTTTTTACGATAGTAATATGCCCTTGGTTATCCACGTAGCTTTCGTACTCATCGCCGGGTGCCAGCCCTGCCTGTCGGCACTGCTCTGCGGGCAGGGTGATTTGCCTTTTGCTGCTGATTACCGGCATAGCGCCTCCTTCTTTACTTTTTATTAAAAAGTAAAGATAGAAGTGCTCGTGAGTGGAGTCAAGAAAACGTTACGTCAGAATATAGAAGATAGTGAGAAATCATTTATGCAGGGTTGTATTTTACGGGAAGCGGGCAGCGGGAGGCGGGGAGCGCAAACATGATAGATATTCACAACCATATTATCCCCGCCATTGATGATGGTCCGGAGACCATGGAGCAATCCCTGGAACTGCTGCGCATAGCCGAAGCCAATGATATCCAGCGGATGGTCTGCACGCCCCATATGCATCCCGGTCGTTACGATAACGATATCACCACCATTGCACCTGCCTTTGATGTGCTGGTTGGTCATGTGCAACAAGCCGGTATTGGTGTTCAGTTGGCCATGGGGGCGGAGGTGCGTTTTAGTGATGAGATGATGTTTCAGCTGCGCCAAAAGCGCATCCCGATGATCGGTAAATGGGACGGTTACGACTGCCTGCTGCTGGAAATGCCCCACAGCAATATTCCATTGGGTATTGAACAGATGCTGGAGTGGCTGGATCGCCAGCAGGTGCGGGTGGTGATTGCCCATCCGGAACGGAACAAGGAGCTGATGGCCTACCCGGAACGCATCTTTCCATTGGTGGAACGGGGCGCATTGTTTCAGGTGACTGCCGGTTGTATACCCGGTTTTTTTGGAGACAATGCACAAGCCACAGCCCGCTGGTTGCTGGACCATGAGTTGGTGCAGTTTGTGGCTTCGGATGCTCACCATGCCAAACGACGACCGCCTGCTATGAAGGCAGCGGCTGAAGTGCTGGATGAATGGTATGGCGAGTCCGTTCGGCATCAGCTGACATTGACCAATCCGGATTTACTGACTTTCTCGCTGTTTGGTGGGGCTGAGTGACTTTGTTTTGGACCACGAAGAACACGAAGAGCACAAAGAAGAGCTTTTCTTTTCCTTTGTGCTCTTTGTGAGCTTTGTGGTTCAAATAATCTTTTAAAAAGGATGGCAAATGCTTAAACGGTGGCTGCTGGTATTGCCCGCTATTGCGTTATTGGCGGTGGCATTAAATACCGCGTTCAATCTGATTCGCTCTGAAATCTGGCGTTACCAGACCCAGGATTTTCTGGAGTTCTGGCAGGCAGAGACCAAAGCGGATAGCAATTATAAGATTAATCAAAGGGATTTTGACGTTACCGTTAACGGTATCGACAAGGCCCTGAATAACGCGCCCTTTGCCTCGGAATTGCGGGTATTAAAGGCCAGGGTGCTTGAGCTGGGTTTCCGCCACGGTTTAACGCCAACCCAGACCGTTGAACCGGTGGACTTAACCGCCTGGAGAGAGGCTGTTTTGGCGAGACCAGCCTGGCCCTACAGCTGGAGTGCATACGCCCAGGCCCGCTCCCAACACTCCCTGATTGATCCGCAGTTTGAAGCCGCTCTCGTTCGTGCCGACGAACTTGGCCCCTGGGAGCAAAAGGTAATGGAACGTGAGTTCGACGCTCATAAAGCCATAGGAACCCCTTCAGTCAGCACTGTTATATCAATATGGGGCTTCTTGGGTTGACGGGTATAAGCAATCAGCCCTGCTATCAGATTTACCGCAAAGTTGAATGGTGCCGAGTGTGCTCTATCTGAGAAATATTTTTCAATTGATCATTCACACTTTCAATCACTGCTCGTTTTCGCAGCATCGCTTTATCAAAGGCTTTTAGCTCCTTTGGCTTCATATTCTTCCGGAC